>CAYPGJ010000001.1:0-70512 GCA_964410465.1 uncultured Phycisphaeraceae bacterium
CCACCGACAGCGGCAGGTGCACGGCCATCTGGTCGCCGTCGAAGTCGGCGTTGAAGCCCGTGCACACCAGCGGGTGGATCTTGATCGCGTTGCCCTCGACCAGCACCGGCTCGAACGCCTGGATGCCCATCCGGTGCAGCGTCGGCGCGCGGTTCAGAAGCACCGGGTGCTGGTAGATCACCTCTTCGAGGATGTCCCACACCTCGGGGTCGCGCCGCTCCAGCATGCGCTTGGCGCTCTTGATCGTGTCCGCGAGCCCGTGCTCCTTGAGCCGGCGGATGATGAACGGCTGGAACAGCTCGAGCGCGATCTTCTTGGGAAGGCCGCACTGGTTCAGCTTCAGCTCCGGACCGACCACGATCACCGAACGCGCGGAGTAGTCCACGCGCTTGCCGAGCAGGTTCTCGCGGAAGCGGCCCTGCTTGCCCTTGATCATGTCCGTGATCGACTTGAGCGGGCGGTTGCTCGAGCCCAGCACCGGACGGCGGCAGCGGCCGTTGTCGAACAACGCGTCCACCGCCTGCTGCAGCATCCGCTTCTCGTTGCGGATGATCACCTCGGGGGCGTTCAGGTCCATCAGCTTCTTGAGCCGGTTGTTCCGGTTGATGATGCGCCGGTACAGGTCGTTCAGGTCGCTCGTGGCGAAGTTCCCCGACTCCAGCAGCACCAGCGGACGCAGGTCCGGCGGGATCACCGGCACCACGTCCATCACCAGCCACGACGGGTCGTTCTCCGAGCCGCGGATCTGCTCCACCAGCTTGAGCCGCTTGGCCAGCTCCTTGGTCTTCTGCTTGCTCCGCGTCGTGCGCAGCTCCTCGCGCAGATCGCGCGCGACGATGTCCAGGTCCGTCCGCTCGATCAGCTCGCGGATTGCCTCGGCGCCCATCAGCGAACGGAACGCGCTCCCGTGCTTCTCCACCGCCTGGCGGTGCTCGTCCTCCGTCAGCAGTTGCTTGAATGTCAGGTCCGTGTCGCCCGGCTCGATCACCACGTAGTCCTGGAAGTAGACGATCTTCTCGATGTCGCTCGTCTTCATCCCCAGCAGCGTGCCCAGACGCGACGGAAGGCTCTTGAAGAACCAGATGTGCACCACGGGCGCGGCCAGGTTGATGTGCCCCATCCGCTTGCGACGCACGCGCGAGTGCGTGACCTTCACACCGCAACGATCGCAGATGATGCCCTTGTACTTCGTGCCCTTGTACTTCCCGCACGCGCACTCGTAGTCGCGCTCCGGGCCGAAGATCCGCTCGCAGAACAGGCCGTCCTTCTCCGGGCGGTACGTGCGGTAGTTGATCGTCTCCGGCTTCTTCACCTCGCCGAAGGACCACGACCGGATGTCGTTCGGCGAAGCAAGCGTGATCTTCACCGAGCCGTAGTCGTTGATCCGGTCGTACACGTTCTCAGCCATGTTCGATTCGCTCCCCGCGGCCTGACCGCCGCGCCGTCTCTCGATCCCGTCCCCGCCGTTCCAAGTCCTCGCCGCGCCTCAGCCGACACGCCGCCTCACAGCAGCGAGCCGCCCTCCGCACGCTGCTTCTCGAGCGTGATGTTGAGCCCGAGGCCCTTCAGCTCGTTGCACAGCACGTCGAACGCCACCGGCATCCCGGCCTCCAGCGTGTTCTGGCCCTTCACCATCGACTCGTAGATCTTCGTGCGGCCCTCGATGTCGTCGGACTTCACCGTGAGCAGCTCCTGCAGCACGTACGCAGCGCCGTACGCCTCGAGCGCCCACACCTCCATCTCGCCGAACCGCTGACCGCCCGTCCGCGCCTTGCCGCCCAGCGGCTGCTGCGTGATGAGCGAGTACGGCCCCGTCGCGCGGGCGTGGATCTTGTCGTCCACGAGGTGGTGCAGCTTCAGCAGGTACATGAAGCCCACCGTCGTCCGCTGCTTGAACGGCTCGCCCGTTCGACCGTCGTGCAGCTGGATCTTCCCGCCCGCCGGCATCGCCGCCAGCATCTCCCGCGCCCTGGGCGCCTCGCCCGTCTTCTCGTAGTGCTCCAGACGCGAACGCACGTGCCCGTTCGCCTCCTCGATCGCCGAGTGCACCTCCTCCTCGTGCGCCCCGTCGAACACCGGCGTCACCGCCTGGAATCCGAGCACCCGCGCGGCCCACCCCAGGTGAACCTCGAGCAGCTGCCCGACGTTCATGCGGCTGGGCACGCCCAGCGGGTTGAGCAGCACGTCCACCGGCGTCCCGTCCTCCATGAACGGCATGTCCTCTTCCGGGACGATCCGGGCGATCACGCCCTTGTTCCCGTGCCGGCCGGCCATCTTGTCGCCCACCGAGAGGTGACGCTTCGTCGCCAGGTACACACGAACCATCTCGAGCACACCCGAGGGAAGCTCGTCGCCGCGCTTCATGTGGTTGAGCTTCCGCTCCTTCTCCACACGAACCGCCTGGATGCGCGGCCAGAACTGCCCGTGGATCACCTCGGCCTGCCCGCGCGTCTCCTTCGAGCCCTTGATCCACTTCAGGTCGAACGTCTCGATCTGCTCGAGCAGCACGTCCGGGATGTCCGACGCGCCCACCTTCTGACGCGTCGTCGGGTCCACCATCGGCGTCCCCGTCACGTCGTTGATCTGGTTCACCATCTGACGGAACAACGCGATGGCCTTCTCGTCCATCGACGCGCTGTACTCGTCCATGTCCTTCTTCAGACGCTTCTTCTGCTCGTCCGTCATGTGCACGCGACGCGAGAACCGCGACGCGCCGATCACGATCCCCTCCACGCCCGCCGGCACCTCCAGCGAATCGTTCTTCACGTCCTCGCCGGCGCGGCCGAAGATCGCGTGCAGCAGCTTCTCTTCCGGCGTCAGCTCGCTCTTGCTCTTCGGGCTCACCTTGCCCACGAGGATGTCCCCCGGGCCGACCCGCGCGCCCAGACGGATCACCCCGTGCTCGTCCAGGTTCCGGAGCATCTTCTCCGACACGTTCGGGATGTCGCGCGTGAACTCCTCGCGACCAAGCTTCGTCTCGCGGATCTCCACGTCGAACGAATCGATGTGAATCGACGTGAACGTGTCGTCCTTCACCAGACGCTCCGAGATCACGATCGCGTCCTCGAAGTTGTAGCCGTCGAACGTGTTGAACGCCACGAGCACGTTCTTCCCCAGCGCCAGCTCGCCCTGTCGCGTCGACGCCCCGTCCGCCACCAGGTCGCCCTTCTTGAGCTTCTGCCCCGGACGCACCACAGGACGCTGATTCAGGCACGTCCGCTCGTTCAGACCGACGAACTTGCGGAGCACGATCTCCTCCGCGTTGTCCACGATCACGCGCTCCGAGTCCGCGTACGTCACCGTCCCGCCAAGACGCGTCCGCGCCACCATCCCCGAGTGACGGCCGACGTCCTGCTCCAGACCCGTCGCCACCACCGGCGGGTCCACCTTGATCAGCGGAACCGCCTGGCGCTGCATGTTCGAGCCCATCAACGCCCGGTTCGCGTCGTCGTGCTCAAGGAACGGGATCAGCGCCGCAGAGATCCCGACGATCTGCTTCGGCGAGATGTCCACGTAGTCCACCTGGTTCGCCGACACCTCCGCCAGCTCGCCGTCCACACGCGCCAGGATGTGCCCGCCCTTGAGCAGACCCGCGCTGTCCAGCGTGTCGCTCGGCGCCAGCACCGCCTTCATCTCCTCGTCCGCGCGCAGGTGCACCACCTTGCCCGTCAGCTTGCCCTCGTTCACCTGCCGGTACGCCGTGCGCAGGAACCCGTACTCGTCGATCGACGCGTAGATCCCCAGCGACGCGATCAGACCGATGTTCGTGCCTTCCGGCGTCTCGATCGGGCAGATGCGGCCGTAGTGCGAGATGTGCACGTCGCGCACCTCGAAGCCCGCTCGCTTGCGATTCAAACCGCCGGGCCCGAGCGCCGACAGGCGACGCTCGTGCACGAGGCTCGACAGCGGGTTCGTCTGGTCGACGACCTGCGACAGCTCCGACCGGCCGAAGAAGAACTCGATGGCCGACGAGATCGCCTTGCTGTTCACCAGGTCCGAGATCTTCGCGATCTCGTCCGGGTCCTTCACGCTCATCCGCTCCTGCACCGTCCGGCGAAGCTTCAGGAAGCCCTTGCGGATCTCCTCGCACGCCAGCTCGTCCAGCGTCCGCAGGCGACGGTTCCCCAGGTGATCGATGTCGTCCACCTGCGCGATCGCCCGCCCCGTCTTCGGGTCCGGACGCTTGCTCCGCAGGTCGAAGATGTACTGGATCACGCGCAGGAAGTCCTCCGCGCGGATGAACATCTCCGTCTCCGGAACGCTCAGATCGAACTTCCGGTTGATCCGAAAACGACCGACCTTCCCGAGACGGTACCGGTTCTCGTCGTAGAACTTCTCCTTGAAGAGCTGCTTGGCCTTGTCCACCTGCGGCGGGTTGCCCGGACGCAGACGCGTGTAGATCTTCACCAGCGCCCGCTCGTACTCCGTGTCGCCCGGGAACTGCTCCAGCTTCTCCTCCGCCACCGTGTTCAGCAGCAGCGGGTCCGACGGGTTCTGGATCACCCGAACCTTCTTCAGCTTCGACGCCTGGATCGCCTCCAAGGCCTCGCCCAGCTGCCGGCCCACCGAGATCAGCTCCTCGCCCGTCTCCGTGTCCACGATCGACGCCGCGGCCCAGTGCTCCGGACGCAGCTTCTCGACCGGGATCTCCTCCACCGCGTAGAACAGGCTCAGCAACGCCTCCGTCGACGACACCGACTCGTCGAGGCAGCGCAGGAACGTCGTCGCCGCGATCTTCGTGCTCTGGTCGATCCGCATCGCCAGAACGTCCTTCTTCGTCACCTCCAGCTCGATCCACGAGCCGCGCTCGGGAATCACCCGCGCCGAGTGCAGCGGACGATCCGCCTCCATCGACGCCACGCTGAAGTCCACGCCAGGCGAGCGGTGCAGCTGCGACACGATCACACGCTCGGCGCCGTTCACGATGAACTCGCCGCCGCCCATCATGATCGGGATCTCGCCCAGATAAATCTCTTCCTCCGGAAGGTCCGGATGGTTCTGGCGCGACAGCCGCAGGCACACACGGAACGGCATCCCGTACGTCAGCCGAAGCTCGCGGCATTCGTCCGGCGTGTAGCGCGGCTGCTCCAGCGTGTAGTACTGGTATTCCAGCGACATCGTCTCGTCGTACGACTTGATCGGGAAGACCTCGCGCAGCAACGCCTCCAGCCCGATGCGCGTGTCGCGCTCCTGGGGCGAGGAAACAAGCTGCAAAAACCGGTCATACCCGTCCCGCTGCAGACTCGTCAGGTCAGGCACAGGGATCGCGTCGCCGCGTTTGGAAAAATTGCGCACGTTCATCGTCGCCATCGGACTCCTCACGATGGATATCACAGCCGCAGAGTTGGCACGTCTGCCGTCAAAGCGCCTCGGAACACCCGCCTAAAGCCGTTTGTGGACCGTCTCGCACCCTTTTGTCAACAAGCCGCCAATCCTATGGGCCCTGAACCCCGACCGCAACCCAGCCCGACCACAAAACCCCCAATCCGGTTCGTGATCCGTTCGGGCTCGACGCCGACCAGGGAAAAAAAGAGGCCGCCCCCGCTGGAGCGGCCCCCGTTCGTCCTGTCGTCGATCGGGAGGGACCCGGCCGCGCTCTTACTTGAGCTCGACCTTCGCGCCCTGCTCCTCGAGCGACTTCTTCAGCTTCTCCGCCTCCTCCTTCGGCACGCCCGTCTTCACGGGCTTCGGCGCGCCGTCCACCAGGTCCTTCGCTTCCTTCAAGCCAAGACCCGTCGCCTCGCGCACCACCTTGATGACCTGGATCTTCTTCTCGCCCGCGTTCGCGAGCACCACGTCGAACGACGTCTTCTCCTCGGCAGCCGCGGCCGCGCCGCCGCCGGCGGCAGGACCGGCCATCACCACCGCGCCGCCCGCGGCCGGCTCGATGCCGTACGTCGTCTTCATGTATTCCGCGAGATCCACCGCCTCCTTCAGCGTCAGCGATGCGATCTCGTCACCCAGCTTCTGAACCTTGTCGCTCATGTTGCTCGTCTCACTATCTGCACAAGCGTCTCGGAGAGGAGCCGAACGTTCGGCTTTTAACCCGCGGGCCAGTCCGAGATCGGATGTTTCGCGTCCGTCGTCCGATCAGCCGATCTTCGCGATCGACTCCCCCTTCTCCAGCTTCTCCTCGATCGTCTTCACGATCCCGAGCACCTTCGAGCCCGGGCCCTTCGCCGCACCCACCACCTTCTGCGCCGGCGACAGCACCAGCGTGACCACCTTCGCCTGCGCCTCGACCCGCGTCGGGAAGCTGCTCAGACGACGCACGCCCTCCTTGCCCGAGAACACCTCGCCGTCGAGGATGGCGCCGCGGAGCTCCAGCTGCTGCAGCTGCTCCGCCCACTTCATCACCTCGCGCGCCACGTCCACGACGCTCGTCCCGCCGTACGCCAGCGCCGTCGGGCCCTGGAACAGATCGCACAGCGGCCCGATCGGCGTCTCCTTCAGCGCGTGACGCGCCAGGTTGTTCCGAACGACCGTGATGCGGATGTCCTTCTGACCCAACGCCAGACGCATCCGGTTGTTGTCGCCCGCGGGAACCCCGCGAACCGACAGCACCAACGCGTCCTGCGCCTCCCCGAACCGACTCATGTAATCCCGGATGATGTACTTCTTCGTGGTCGCCGACATGATTGACCTCGCTTGATCCCGCTGATTGACCGACGCGTCACTCCGTCACGACAGGCGTGTACTTCACCTGCACGCCCGGCGTCATGCAGCCGGAGATCACGATCCGCTTGATGTACACACCCTTCACGCTCGACGGCTTGGACCGCTCGATCGCGTGGATGAAGTGGCCCAGGTTCTCCGCGAGATCCCCCTCGGAGAACGACATCTTCCCGATCACGCCGTGGACGTTCCCGCCCTTGTCGTTGCGGTACTCCAGCTTGCCCGCCGAGTACTCACGCACCGCCGTCGCAACGTCCGCCGTCACCGTGCCCGCCTTCGGCGAGGGCATCAGGCCCTTCGGCCCAAGCACCTTGCCCAGCTTCGACACCACACGCATCATGTCCGGCGTCGCCACCGCAACATCAAAGTCCATCCACCCCTTCTCGATCTCCGCGACCAGCTCCTCGCCGCCCGCCTTGATCGCCCCGGCCTCCTGCGCCGCCTTCACCTTGTCCACCGCGCAGAACGCCACCACTCGCTTGCTCTTGCCGATCCCCTTGGGCAGCGCGATCGACCCGCGGATCGACTGATCCGCCTGCTTCACGTCGATGCCGAGATGCATCACCACGTTCACCGTCTGGTCGAACTTCGGGCCCTTGAACCTCTTCACCGCCGCCACCGCCTCCGGAGCCGGGAGCGGCTCCTGCGGCGCCGACTTCGCGTTCTCCCGCATGCGACGGGCCAGCTTCAGCGTCGGATCCTTCTTCGCCATCGCTTCAGCCCTCCACCGTCACGCCCATCGAACGGGCCGTGCCCTCGATGATCCGCATTGCCGCCTCAACCGTGTGCGCGTTGAGATCCGCCTTCTTCTCCGCCGCGATCGCCTTCACCTGATCGCGAGTGATCTTGCCCACCTTCTCGCTGTTGGGCTTCCCGGAGCCCTTCTCGACCTTCGCCGCCTCCTTGATCAGCACCGCCGCGGGCGACGCCTTGATCTCGAACGCGAACGACTTGTCGTTGAACACCGTGATCACGCAACCGACGATCTTGCCGTTCAGCTTCGCCGTCGCCGCGTTGAACTGCTGGATGAACTGCCCCGGGTTCACCCCGTTGCCGCCCAGGGCCGGTCCCAGCGGAGGCGCAGGCGTCGCCTTGCCACCCGGGGCCATGATCTTGAAGCGCTTGATGACTTCTTTCTTGGCCATGCTGCTCCACCTCCCACCTGCCCCGGGGCCTTCGCCCCGCAAACGTCCTCCGGCCAAGGAGGGACGCGGACTCGGTGGTTCGTACGGTCTTCGCTTGTCTCCCCGAACGCACCTCGCGCCAGGGGGAGGAGAAGTGTAGCGACACCCGCCCGCAAAGCAACCTCTACACCGACCCCCACGAACCCTTTCAACGCCGCTCCCCCATTCTCTGGCCCCCGCGAACCCAACACGCCGATGCTCTTTCCTGCTACCCTTTCCCCTCCAGACGAGGCCCGTCAGGCCTCGACGCGCAGCCTACCTCCCCCCTACCAACCACCGGGCCATGTTGCCCCGGGCGCCCGTCGGCTCCCGCGTTCGCGCCCATCGGAGTTCACGCATGATCGTTGACATCCGGACCCGCCTCTTCACCGGCCGCGACCCGATCGCCTCGGCCGGCTCACACCTCAAAACCAAGCCCGACGTGGACGCCTCCTCCGACGCCCATCGGCGAGCGATGCACCTCGTCGACGCCGCCATCGTCGTCGGCTGGCGGTCCGACCGCCTCGGCGTCCACCTCCCCTCCGAACACATCGCCGCCGCCGTCAACGAGGCCCCCGAATACCGGCTCGGCTTCGCCCCCGTCGACGCCACCTCGGACTCCGCGCTCGACGACGTCGACGCCGCGCTCGAGATGGGCATGGCCGGCCTCACCTTCTGCCCTGCAGACCAGGGCATCCGCCCCACCGACGACCGCGCGCTCGCCCTCTTTGCCAGAGCCGCCCGACGCAAACTCCCGGTCCTCGTCGCCAACCCCTGCCTCACCGCCCCCCAGAGCGTCCTCGAGTTCGCACGACCCTCCCTCCTCGACGAGGCCGTCCGCACGACACCCGACCTCACACTCATCCTCGGCGACCTCGGCCAGGCCTTCCAAGACGAATCACTCGTCCTCATCGCCAAGCACGACAAGGTCTTCGCCGAGATCTCCTCCGTGGTCAGCCGCACCTGGGCCCTCTACACCACCCTCCTCAACGCCCACGAACGCGGCGTCATGCACAAGCTCCTCTTCGCCTCCGGCTTCCCCCTCGAAACCCCGGAGCGCGCCATCGAACGCCTCTACACCGTCAACACCTTCCGCGGCGCCTCGGGCCTGCCCGGCATCCCGCGCGAAGCCATCCGCACCATCGTCGAGCGCAACGCCCTCGAAACCCTCTCCATCGACGCGCCCGTCGCCCCCTCGCGTCCCCGCTCCTCCACCAATCCCGCACCGACGACCACACGCGCCCTGTGAGCACGCACCGAACCCGACGCGCGCTGTTCCTCCCGCTCGCGCTCGCCGGAGCATTCGCCGCCTCGTGCTCCCCCCTGCTCCTCTCCTCGGCGCCCGCCTCCCTCGAAATCCGCTCTTCGGACGCTTCGCTCGCCCCGGACTGGCTCACGGCCGTCTACACCTCCGACGACCCCAACACCGCTGATGTCTACCTCAGCGATCTCCCCCTCGACCTGCTCGCGGCAGAAGACCCCGCAGCCCTCGACGCCCACCCCGGCAGCATCATCCACATCCATTACTTCCTCACGCCCAAGGCCGGGCGCACGCCCATCGACACACGCGCCGCCAACGCCACCGTCCAGCACCTCGTGCTCGTCCCCAACCCGCAGGGCGGGCTCGGATTCGCCGGGCTCTACGGCGGCGGCGGCTTCCTGCTCCCCTCCGGAAACCCCGGCGGACGCACGTTCTCTGCCCGCATCCGCGACGGATCGCACGCGCTTCTCCGCGCGGGCCCCGGCTTCAACGACCGACTGGGCCACGCCGTGATCGAGGGCGCCATCGCCGCCCGCAAAGACGACGGCGCGTGCGTCGCCATCGCGCGCAATCTCGCGCTCCTGAAGCGGGAACGGCTGGACCAGTAGCGCGCCGCGCCGCGGGGCCTACGATTGCGTCACGCATGTCCGAAGACGCGCCAACCATCCGGGTCAACTTTGCCAGGCCGATGCCGGTCTTCCCGCTGGACGGGGTCGTGCTCTTCCCGCACGCCGTCGTGCCCCTGCACATCTTCGAGCCCAGGTACCGGCAGATGGTCAGCGATGCGCTCGACGAATCGGGCCAGATCGCCTTGGCCGTGTTCGAGGGCGATCGCTGGCGCGAGGAGTATCACGCCCGCCCGCCGATCAAGCCGTGCGTGTGCGTGGGCCACGTCGCGCAGCACGAGCGGCTGCCGGACGGGCGCTACAACATCCTGGTCCAGGGCGTGTGCCGAGCGAGAATCGTCGAGGAAATCCCTCCTGACGACGATTGTCTGTACCGGCAGGCGATGCTGGCGCCGATGGGGGTCGGGGACGAGACGCCGGAGCCCGGCTCGCGGGAGCGGCTGCGGGAACTCCTGTTGCTGCCGCCACTTGCGCGATTCGTGGACCCGCAGGGGCATTCGCTTGCGCAAGGGCTTGCCGACCTGTTGCTGCGGGAGGAGCAGGACGTGCCGACGTCGGTGGTGGCGGACCTGGTGGCGCACCTGATGGTGAAGGAGCCCAGGCTGCGGTACGGCGTGCTGGCCGAGCCGGACGCGGGGGATCGCATGTCTTTGATCGAGAATGAGTTAGGCCATCTGGTGGGGATGATTCGGCGGGCGGACCTGCAGGTGGATCCGAAGGCGCCCAAGGGCGTTCACTGGAACTAACCGCCCTCGCTTGTGCGCAAACTCTGGGTGATAGCGGCTTCGTGGAGGCGCATGCTGGCGCGATCCAGGGCCTCTTTGGCGCGTTGGAACTCGTTCGGGTCGACCGATTTCCAGTCGTTCTCCGACTTTTGGCCGAGAGCCCGTAGTTCCGCGATCCGTGCGCGCAACTCCGCGACATACGCGTCGTCCAAAGCGCGTTCTGTGCGCACCAGGGCGTCCTCGCACCACTTGGCGTCGAGTCGTGCCGAGGTGGCCAGGTCGGCCAGTCGGTGACGGGTCATGTCGTCGCGCGCGTGCTCGAGGGACTCGCGCTCGATGCGTTCGACCTCGTCGCGGGTGAGGCCGTGGGCGGGAAGGACCTGGAGCGCGGCGCGCTTGCCGGAGCGTTTCTCGTGGGCGGAGACGTTGAGGACGCCGTTGGCGTCGACGAGGAACTCGACCTCGAGGACGGGGATGCCCGCTGGCATGGGTGGGATGCCGGAGAGGTGGAGCGTTGCGAGGGGTCGGCAGTCCGCGGCCATTTCGCGCTCGCCTTGGAGGATGCTGAGTTTGATGGAGGTTTGGCCGTCGACGCTGGTGGAGAAGGTTTCGACGGCGCGGGCGGGGACGGACTGGTTGCGGATGAGGAGTTTGGCGACGCCGCCGCCCATGGTCTCGAGGCCGAGGGAGAGGGGGATGACGTCGAGGAGGAGGGCGTCGGCGCGGTGGCCTGCGAGGATGGAGGCTTGGACCGAGGCGCCAAGGGCGACGACGAGGTCGGGGTTGATCGCGGTGTAGGGCTCGGTGTTGAAGAGGTTGGCGACGGCGGCGCGGACGGCGGGGATGCGCGTGGAGCCCCCCACCATCACGACGCGATCGATTTCGGCGGGCTTGATGCTCGCGTCGCGGCAGGCCTGCTTGCAGCGGTCGATGGTGCGCGCGATGAGAGACGCCAGGAGTTCGTCGAGTTCGGCGCGGGTGACGTCGCGCTCGATCTCGTGGTGCTGATCGAGTCGCAGGCTGACGTGCGTTGTGTCTTTGTCGGAGAGGTCGATCTTGGCGCGCTCGGCGGCGTGGCGGAGTGATTGGCGGGCCGAGGGGGAGGAGAGGAGTTGCGTGCGGGTGGCATCGGGGAGGCGGGAGAGGAGGAGGTGGATGAGTGATTGGTCGACGTCGTCGCCGCCGAGGTGCGTGTCGCCTGCTGTGGAGAGGACTTCGAAGAAGGCGGGTTCTGTTGCGTCGGGGTTGTCTTTGGTGGAGGGGGTGACGCGGAGGATGGAGATGTCGAAGGTTCCGCCGCCGAGGTCGTAGACGGCGATGGTTTGGGGCTTGGTTTGGCGTGCGCCGATGCCGTAGGCGAGTGCCGCGGCCGTGGGCTCGTTGACGATGCGGACGGCTTCGAGGCCTGCGAGTCTGGCGGCGTCGCGGGTGGCCTGTCGTTGGGCGTCGTCGAAGTAGGCGGGGACGGTGATGACAGCGCGGGTGACGTCGGTGTTGAGGGCTTGTGCGGCGCGGTCGCGGAGGGCGCGGAGGATGTGTGCGGAGATTTCGGGGGGTGTGATGAGGTGCTCGTTGATCTTGACGCGCGCGGCGTTCTGGGGGGAGGGAGCGACTTCGTAGGAGAGGAAGGGCAGGTCGGCTTTCACGTCGTCGATGGAGCGGCCCATGAGGCGTTTGACGGAGGCGATGGTGCGAGTGGGGTAGGTGGTGGCGTGATCGCGGGCGGATTGGCCGAGGGCTTCGACGGTGCGGCCGTCTTCGGCGAGTCGGACGACGCTGGGGAGAAGCTGGTCGTTGTCTGAGGGCGCGAGGATTCGTGGTCCCTTGGAGTCGCAGTAGGCGACGAGGGAGTTTGTGGTGCCGAGGTCGATGCCGATGATGGGGTTGGGGGAGGTCATGGTGAAGCAGGAACAGCGTGCGCGGCGGTGCTGGGTGACGAAGTCGCGGAAGTCGGTGGCTGAATCATTTGAGGCCTAGGAGAAGAGGAGAAAGAGACCATGGAGCCCTCACCCTACCCTCTCCCAGTCGAAGCGACTGGGAGAGGTTGCGGGGGAGTTGGTGGCGCCAGGTCGATGCCTACGACGGTGGAGCTCTTGTGGTTGGTGGGATCGGTGTGAGGCATGCGGGAGAAGGGTAGGGAGAGAACGTGTGGCGTGTCACACATGTGAAGCTGAAGAGCGGAGACGCGTGGTTGGGAGGAAAGGCGCTGCGTGTGCAGAGGCGTTTCGCTGTGCAGGGGGCGAGCCCCCTGCGACCCCCGGGAAGGCTTTTCGGAATGGAGTCGCGGGTTGATGGCGATTCACAGAACGCGAGGACGATGAAGCGATGCAATAGCCCTCACCTCGGTCCTCTCCCACTCGCCGCGAGGACGCGGCTCGCGGGAGAGGAAGGTGGAGCGACGGTCGAGAGGCGTGGCGGGGCGGGGTTGGTGGGCGTGGGATTGAGGGTGCGTGGAGGGGCAGGCAATCCGCAGCCCCCGGAAAATCGAAAGGCCGATTTGCACCAATCGCTTGAGGTTGTGGTGGCACAGTGCTCTACGAGGCAGAGTAGAACCGAAGCGATGCAGCCCCCGGATGTTGCCCTCTCCCTGCGCTCTCCCATCTGCGAGGACGCGGATGGGAGAGGTGGCACAGGGGATGTTGCTCGTTGATCGTTCTCTGCGAGCTTCCGCTCGCAGCTCGGAAGGAGTTGAGGAGCGGGACGTGGGAGAGGGGGCACGGGTAGCGGTCGGTGAGCGTGGCGGGGCGGAGTCGATGTGCGGTGGGTGTTGGCCGCACGCTTGCGCGTGCGGTACCGAAGGAACTGAGGAGCGGGCGCGGGGGAAATGGGGCGTCTGGAGAATCATGCGCGAAACGAAAGGCCGATCGGATCAGATCGCTCGCGATACGGAGATGAATGGATTGCGAGGCGTTGTAGTCGAGGAAGCGATGCAGTAGCCCTCTCCCTACCCTCTCCCGGTCGAAGCGACCGGGAGAGGTGGCGGGGGCGAGGTTCGATGGATGATTGATCGCCCATGTCGCGAGACCACTTCCTGACGGTCGCGACTCCTGTGAACCATTGGAGCGGGCGCGGGGGGAAGAAGTGGCGGGCGGGACGGAAAGCCCCACCGAAACACTGCAGAAGACAGCCCTCCACCTGTCGCTTGCGCGACATCCTCCTCCACACTCGCTTCTGTCGAAGCGAGCGGGAGGAGGGGTTAGAGCCGCGCGAGCGGCGACGAAGGAGCCGAGGGGCGGGACGTGGGAGAGGCGGCGGTGGTGTCGGTCGGTGGATGATTGAGCGCCCATGTCGCGAGACCGCTTCCTGACGGGCGCGGCTCCGGTGAGCCATTGGAGCGGGCGCGGGGGAGATGTGGCGGTGGTGTCGGTCGGTGGAGGGAGGCGGAGCCCCCTCATCCGACAGGCCTACGGCCTGGCGCCTTCTCCCTCGGGGGGGAGAAGGGGGGGTTATGCTCTCGCCCCATGTTGCTGAGTCTGAAGTGGCTGAATTCGATGTTGCGTCCGGGTGATCTGACGGCCGAGGAGGCGGATCGGGTTCTCACGGCGGTGGGGTTTCCGATTGAGTCGCGCGAGGAGGTTCAGATAGGCGTGGCCCCCGGCTCCGCCGCCCCCGGCGGCCACGGCGCACAACCATCTACAGATGTGCGGCTCGACATGGAGGTGACGTCGAACCGTGGGGACATGCTGTGCCATGCGGGGGCCGCGCGGGAGATCGCGGCGGCGACGGGGCGGGAATTTGTGGCGCCCCCGGAAAAGCTCGTCGAGACGCCTGGGGGTGAGTCGGCGCGCGGCGCGACGTCGGTGGAGAATCGCGCGAAGGAAGCGTGTCCGTTGTTCACGGCGCGGGTGATCCGGGGCGTGAAGGTGGGGGCGAGTCCGAAGTGGCTGGCAGAGCGGCTGGAGTCGATCGGGCAGCGGTCGATCAACAACGTGGTCGATGCGTCGAACTACGTGCTGTTTGAGCTTGGGCATCCGACGCACGCGTTCGACATGGCGAAGCTGTCGAACGGGGGCAGGAAGATCGTGGTGCGGTGGGCGAAGGATGGGGAGCGGCTGGTCACTCTGGATGAGAAGGAGAGGAAGCTGAAGGGGGATGAGTTGGTGGTGGCGGATGAGGAGCGCGCGGTGGGGCTGGCGGGGGTGATGGGCGGGCTGGAGACGGCCGTGACGGAGGGGACGCGGGATGTGCTGCTGGAGGCGGCGACGTGGGACCCGGCGACGGTGCGGCGCGCATCGAGGCGGCACCAGTTGCGGTCGGACGCTTCGCATCGGTACGAGCGGTATGTGGATGCGCGGATGACGGCGTTTGCGAGCGCGCGGCTGGCGGGGTTGATCGCGGAGCTGACGGGCGGGAAGGTGCTCGCGGGGTGTGCCCAGGACGGGGTGGAGCTGAAGAAGCGGACGGTGGTTTCGATGCGGCCTGCGCGCGCGCGGGCGTTGCTGGGGATCGAGATCCCGGATGCGCAGATGCCGCTGATGCTTGCGGGGTTCGGCATTGAGGCGACGGCGAAGGGGGGAGCGCTTGAGTGTGTGATTCCGGCGGACAGGCCGGATTTGACGCGCGAGGTGGATTTGATTGAGGAGGTGGGGCGAGCGCGGGGGTTGGATGACATTGAGGTTCGGGGGAGTTTGCGTGTGGACATCAAGCCGCCGCAGGAGCGGGAGCGGGCGGTGCGTGAGGTTGCGGGTGCGCTGACGGCGCGGGGGTTTTACGAGACGGTGACGTTCTCGTTCTTGTCGCGGGAGGAGGCGGGGCTGTGGCTGCCGCAGGGGATGAAGGTGTTGGCGGTGGATGAGGAGAGGCGGAAGGGCGAGCCGGCGTTGCGGCCGAGCGTCGTGCCGTCGTTGCTGAAGTGCGCGATGGACAACCGGCATGCGCAGAACCATCCGGAGGGTGGGATTCGGTTGTTCGAGATGGGGGCGGTGTTCGCGGAGGGGGAGAAGGGGGAGACGGTTGAGCGGAGGAATCTGGCGATTTTGGCGGAGGGGGAGCGGGGTGATGCGCAGGGGGCGCTGCGTGTGGTGAAGGGGGCGATTGAGGGCGTGGTGCGCGCGATGCGGGGCGCGGGTGAGGGCGTGCGCGTGGAGGGGATGGGCGCGTGGTGCGAGTCGATGGATGGGCGCGCGTGCGCGGGAGTGCGGGCGGGCGAGTCATGCCGGGGGTACGTGGGGCTGGTGACGGAGTCGACGCGGGCGCGTTTTGATCTGGAGCATCCGGTGGCGGTGGCGGAGATCGGTCTGGATGCGCTGGTGGGGATGTATCCGGCGAGCGGGCGCGCGGAGGCGTTGGCGAGTTATCCGCCGGTGGAGCGGGACGTGTCGCTGGTGGTGGATGAGGCGGTGAGCTGGGCGCGCGTGGAGGAGGAGGTGCGCGGCGCGCGGCTGGAGCGGTTGGAGGGCGTGTCGTTCGTCGGGGCGTACCGCGGGAAGCAGGTTGGGAAGGGGAAGAAGTCGGTGACGCTGCGTCTGGTGTTCCGGGACCGGGGTCGGACGCTGCGGCGCGAGGAGGTGGACGGGCAGGTGGAGGCGCTGGTGGCGCGGTGTGGGGAGCGTCTGGGCGCGGAACGGCGCGTGTGAGACGAACCGGGATCGGGGGAGGAGAGTAGGAGCGTGCGGCGGCTCCTGTGGCCCTCGTGGGGCACGCACACACACAATGTTGTGTGTGCGTGATGATCGAGGGGGCTGCGTGGGTTGTCGAAGAGAGGGTCGCGGCGTTCGCGGCCGCTATGATCGTGGCTGTCGGACGCCGGTTCGACGGGCCGCACGCCTCGCAGATGGAGCGCAGCATGACAACGATGAACACCGGACGCCCCGCGGTTTCGACGAGCCCGACGCGTGAGGCGACGGATCGGCCGCTCGTGTGGATCGACGGGGAGCTGCTGCCGAAGTCGCAGGCGAAAGTGTCGGTGTTCGATCACGGGTTGTTGTACGGGGACGGGTGCTTCGAGGGGATCCGGATCTATCAGGGGAAGATCTTCAAGTGCGCCTCGCACCTGGAGCGGATCTACCGGAACTGCGAGCGTCTGCGGATCGAGGTTCCGATGACGCGGGACGCGATGACGAAGATGATGCGGGAGTGCATCGAGGCGAACGGGATCGGGGACGGGTATATCCGGCTGCTGGTGACGCGGGGCGTGGGGACGCTGGGGCTGAACCCGTTCAAGTGCCCGAAGGCGTCGGTGATCTGCATCGCGGATCAGATCGCGTTGTATCCGCCGGAGATGTACCGGGACGGGATGAAGGTGATCGTGGCGAAGCGGCCGCGGACGCCGACGGCGTGCCTTGATCCGTCGCTGAAGTCGCTGAACTACCTGAACAACATTCTGGCGAAGGTGGAGGCGATCGACGCGGGATGTCTTGAGGCGATCATGCTGTCGGTGGACGGGTTCGTGGGTGAGTGCACGGGGGACAACCTGTTCATCGTGAAGGGCGGGAAGGTGTTCACGAGCCCGCTGGACGTGGGGATGCTGGACGGGATCACGCGGGCGTTCGTGATCAAGGAGCTGGGCCCGAAGGCCGGGGTGTCGATCGAGGAGAAGCGGCTGCGTCTGGAGGACGTGAAGGGGGCGGACGAGATGTTCCTGACGGGGACGGCGGCGGAGATCATCGCGGTGACGCAGGTGGAGGACGTGAAGATCGGGACGGGCAAGGAGGGCGCGGTGACGGCGAAGCTGCGTGCCGCGTTCAAGGACGTGGTGTCGAAGAGCGCGCCGGAGAACTGAGGCGGTCGTCTCGATATTCTGTCGGCAGTCGCACGGCCCGCGCTCGCGCGGGCTTTTGCATGGGCGGAAAGGGCGATCGATGACGCGCGTGGTTGTGACGGTGTTGCTGCTTGCGGCCTCGAACACGTTCATGACGTTCGCGTGGTACTACCACCTCAAGCAGAAGGCGTGGCCGCTGGTGATGGCGATCGGGGTGAGCTGGATGATCGCGTTGCCGGAGTATTTGTTGCAGGTTCCGGCGAACCGCTTGGGGCACGTGAACTTCGGGGGGCCGATGTCGGCGCCGCAGCTGAAGATCCTGCAGGAGGCGATCACGCTGGTGGTGTTCTTCGCGTTCTCGACGGTGGTGCTGCGGGAGCGGTTGCGGGTGAATGAGATGGTGGCGATGGGGCTGATCTTTGCTGCGGTGGTGGTGGCGATGATGGGTCGGGGGACGCCGCTGGCGGTGAAGTAGGGTCGCGTGGCGAAAAAGGGTGGAAGCGCGTTCTTTTGGCTTGAATGGTCGGGCGCCAGGCCGCACACTCGGGGGCTCATTCAACCGAAGAGGAGTCGCCCATGGTGTTGTCGTCGCTGTCCGTGCTTGTGTTGTCTTCGGCCCTGGGGGCGTGGCCCTCGGACCCCACGCTGAACCTTGCTATTGCGGAGGCGAGCGGGAGTCAGGCCGTGCCGAAGGCGGCGTCGGGGCCGGACGGGTCGGTGTGGTTCGGGTGGTTCGACAACACGACGGGTTCGTATCAGGTGCGGGTGCAGCGTGTGGACTTCCAGGGGAACGAGACGTTCGCGCACAACGGGCTGGTGGTGTCGGCGCACCCGCAGAGCACGTCGCTGACGGACTGGGACATGCTGGTGGACTCCGGTGGGAACGCGGTGCTGGTGTTCAACGACACGCGCGCGGGGAGCGATCGGGACATCTACGCGTATCGGATCTCGTCGAGCGGGCAGTTTTTGTGGGGGGCGGACGGGGTGACGATCTCGGCGAACGACGACTTTGAGCCGGACCCTCGGGTGGTGGAGACGAGCACGGGGGACTTCGTTGTGGTGTGGCCCAGGACGGGCGGGGCGGCGGAGACGCGGGGGCTGTACATGCAGCGGCTCGACGCGGCGGGCGCGAAGCAGCTCGCTGCGGACGGGGTGAAGCTGACGATCTTCGCGGGGGAGAACCCGGCGTTCGCGGAAGTGGCGGCGTCGGACAGCGGATCGGTGATCGTGGTGTGGCAGAAGGACACGACGAGCTTCCCGTCGCCGAGGCACGTGCACACGCAGAAGTTCACGCCGGCGGGGTTTCCGATGTGGAACGCGGTGTCGCCGGTGATCCTGTCGACGACGGCGGTGCCGATCGCGCATCGGCTGCGGATCGTTTCGGACGGGGCGGGGGGCGCGGTGTACGCGTGGCATGACACGCGGAACGGGCCGTTTGACGGGTGGGTGCAGCGGGTCGATACGAACGGCGCTCAGTTGTGGGCGCAGGGGGGCGTCGCGGTCGCGACGACGGCGAGCGAGATGGAGCTTGATCCGTCGATCACGTTCGACGCCGCCACGGGGGACGTGTTCGTGGTGGCGCGGTCGACGAACTCGGCACAGAGCCAGTTCAACTACATCGCGCAGCGGATCAGCGCGGCGGGAGCGCGGATGCTGACGGACGACGGGGTGCAGCTCTTCCCGCGCTCGCAGCACTCGCTGTCGGCGGCTCGGACGTTCTGGGCGCCGAACGGGGGCGTGATGCTGGCGTACACGCTGACGCAGTTCGGGTCCACGGACTCGACGGTGTACGCGTGGAGGCTGCGGAACGACGGGACGAGCTTGTGGGGAAGCAGCCCGGTGGCGATCAGCCCGATGACGGGGCCGAGGTTCCGGCTGGCGCCCGCGCTTGCGGCGAACGGGATGCTGCGCGTTGCGTGGGAGGGGGACACGCGGAACGACGCGTCGGGGGACATCTTCGCGCAGAACATCTCGCAGCAGGGCACGACGGGGTACTGCCTTGGGGACGGGACGTGGGACCGGAAGGTGAACTTCAACGATCTCAACCAGATCCTGTCGCAGTTCGGACAGGCGGGGCTGTTCCGGTTCGGGGACTCGAACGGGGACGGGCTCGTGAACTTCGCGGACCTCAACCTCGTGCTGTCGAACTTCGGCACGGTGTGTGAGTAGCGGGAATCGGCGGGCGCGGCTCGTGCGGGTCAGGCGGAGTGCGTTTCGAGGCAGCGGTCGATGCGGCGCAGGACGCTGTGCTTGCCGAGGATGGCGAGGGTGGCGTCGATGGGCGGGCTGACGGTTGAGCCGGTGAGTGCGACGCGGAGGGGCTGTGCGACTTTGCCCATGCCGAGGGATTTCTCGGCGGCGTAGGCCTCGATGAGGGCGTGCGCGGCGGGCGCTTCGAGGTCGTGGAGCGCGTTGATGCGCGTGCGGAGGTCTTTGAGTACGGCGAGACCTTCGTTGTGGTTGGACTTGAGGGTCTTTTCGACGGCCTTGGACTCGAAGACGACGCCCTCGTCGGGGATGACGGCGAAGTGTGCGCCGTCGGCGGCGTCCTTGAGGGTTTTGGAGCGGGGGCGGAGTGCGGCGGCGAGGGCTTTGAAGCGGTCGGGACCGACGCCGAGGACTTCCTTGGCGTGCCCCTTGCACCAGTCGCGCCACCGGCGCTCGAAGTCGTCGTCGGACATGGCGGTGATGGCGTCGGTGTTGAAGGAGAGGAGTTTCTTACGGTCGAAGCGGGCGTTGGACTTGCCGATGCGCTCGAGTGCGAACCACTTCTCGAGGAAGGCCATGTCGAACTTCTCGACGTTCTCGCCGGCTTCTGCGGGCGGCGACCAGCCCAGGAGCGCGATGAAGTTGGTGATGACCTCGGGGAGGTAGCCTGCGCGGCGGAAGTCGTCGACGCTGACCTCGGGGAGCGCGAGGTGCATGTGCGCGGCCAGGGCTTCGAGGGCGTTGGTCTCGAGCTGGCGCGCGGAGTCCTTCAGCCATGCTTGGAACGCGGCGTCGTCGAGGCCTTCGGCGTCGGGGAGGGGCGTGTGGGTGAGTTGTTTTTCCTTGACGGCCTTGCGTGCGGTCTGGTCGCGCTCGCGTTTGGACATCTTGGCGCCCTGCTCGTTGAAGATGAGGGGCATGTGGGCGAAGGCTGGGATGGGGTAGCCCAGGGCGATCTGGAGTGCGACGTGCTTGGGGGTGTTGTTGAGGTGTTCCTGTCCGCGGAGGACGTGGGTGACGCCCATCTCGTGGTCGTCGACGACGACGCCGAAGTGGTAGGTGGGGAAGCCGTCGGCTTTTCGGAGGACGAAGTCGTCGAGTTCCTCGCCGGAGACGCGGACCTCGCCGAGGACGACGTCGTTGATGAGGATCTCGTCGGGCGGCGCCTTGAAGCGGATGACGTGTGGCTCGCCGGCGTTCATGCGTCGATCGCGTTCGGCTTTGGGGATGTCGAGCGCGGCGCGGTCGTAGCGGTACATCTTGCCGGCGGCGGTGGCGGCTTTTCGTTTGGCTTCGAGCTCGGCGGGTGTTTCGAAGGCGGCGTAGGCCTTGTCGGAATCGAGGAGTTTGCGGAGCGCGGCGTTGTAGATGTCGAGGCGTTGTGACTGGAAGAAGGGGCCGACGTTGCGTGGGTCGGCGCCGATGGGGGTGCGTGGGATTGATGCGCCGGCGAGGAGTTGTTCGGAGGGGGAGAGTGTGGGGCCTTCGTCCCAGGTGATGCCGAGCCATGCGAGGTCGGCGAGGATGCCGCGGGCTGAGGCTTCGGAGGAGCGTGCCTGGTCGGTGTCCTCGATGCGGATGAGGAAGCGGCCTTGTTGGCGGCGCGCGAAGGCCCAGCAGAAGAGTGCGGTTCGGGCGCCGCCGATGTGGAGGTGGCCTGTGGGTGAGGGGGCGAAGCGGGTGACGATGAGGGATGGTGAGGACATGGGAGGGGGAGGGTAGCAGGCCCGACTCCCTCCACTCATTGCAGGTCGTTGCTACCCCCTCAGGTCGACGGACTTGGTGGAGATGCGCGGGTTGATGACGCCGGCGTTGGAGTAGGTCGGCGGGGCGGGGTTCGTTTGCGCGGCGTCGGGGGAGGCGGGGAGGCCATTGGAGGGGTTGGGGTTTGTGGGGTCGTTTTGTGAGGGGAGGGCGCGGACGGAGAAGGCGTGGAATTGGCCGAGGGTTTGTGCGCGTTCGGCGGTGAGGAAGAGTGAGCCGAGGAAGTTGGCGTTGAGTGTGGGGATGATCTCGATGCCTCGGCCGCGGACGACGGAGTTGTTGATGGTGGCTTCGAGGTCTTGCCCTGCGTCCTCGACGCCCCACTGTGCCTGGCTGAAGAGGGTGATCGGGAAGGACCACTGGTTGTTGTTCGTGACGCTGTAGGCGTGGATGCCGCTGCCGCGGGCCCCGGCGTGGTCGAGGATGCGGACGCCGACGAACTCGTCACGTCCGTAGTCGGTGGATTCGAGACGGATGCCGGACTGGCCGACGACCTTGGCAACGACGCCGGTGTTGCCGGTGAAGGTGTTGATGGCGTCGCGGACGTTGGCGAGGGAGGTTCCGGAGGTGAAGGAGAGGATCTGGGAGCCTTGGCGGCCGCGGATCTCGATTTCGAATTTGGCGTTGGGAGAGGCGGTCGCGGTGCTGTTGAGGTCGATGACGGGTCCGGCGAAGGAGAGGAGGAGCGCGCCGACCTGGGCGGAGCGGGTGATGTTGATGTTGACGTTGAGCGTTCCTCCGAAGCCGAGGAAGCTGGGGTTCACCTCGTCAACGTGGAGCTTTGCGACGCCCTTGGAGACGCCGAAGATGGAGAGCTCGAGCGGGTTTGCGGCCTGCTTGACGGCGGCGGCAGAGGAGAGGTCGGCGATGTTGGTGATGGTGGAGGTGATGGCGTTGATGTTGGCCTGTGCTTCGGAGCGTGCGGCGCGCTGCGCGGCGAAGTTCTTCGCGGCGTTGGCGGTGATGTCGCGGACGTTGTGGAGCGCGGAGGCGACGCTTGCGAGGGAGGAGATCGAGGCCATGTGACGTCTCCGGATGCCCGGTGCGCGCGAGGGCTGCGGGGCGGGGTGGTTTTCTGGATTGGTCGGGGGCCCTCCGGGCGAGACAGCGCGTCCTGCGGGAATGGTTTCGGCGGGCGGGGTCGCGCGGCTGGAGTTTTCGATGTGAGGAATCCGCGGGGCCGCGCGGGGGGCGGCGCCGCCCCGGGAAGACAGTGCGCGTCGCGGCACTACACTGGCGGCATGCCATTGATTGTCACCGGAACGGTTGGGATCGACACGGTGGAGACCTCGACGGGGCGGGCTGACGCCGTGCTCGGGGGGAGCTGTACGTATTTCGCGGCTGCGGCGTCGTTCTTCACGCCGGTGCGGATCGTGGCGGCCGTGGGGGGAGACTTCCCGCCGGACCATCGGTCGACGCTGGAGCGGTTCCCGAACGTGTGCGTCGAGGGGCTGGAGCTGCGGAAGGACTCCAAGACGTTCGCGTGGGGGGGGAAGTACCACGAGGACATGAACGTCCGCGAGACGCTGTACACGCACCTGGGGGTGCTCACGGAGGCGCCGCCGACCCCGCCGCAGATGTACCGGGACTCACGGTTTGTGTTCCTGGCGAACACGCACCCGGCGGTGCAGCGGGACCTGTTGAATCATTTCCCGGATCACCTGCTGGCCGTGGCCGACACGATGGACTTGTGGATCGACACGGCGAACGCGGACCTGAAGACGCTGCTCAAGCGGATCGACGGGCTGGTGCTCAACGACAGCGAGGCTCGTCAGCTGACAGGCAAGCGGAACCCGATCACGGCCGGGAAGGCGATCCTGGAGATGGGGCCGAGCTTTGCGGTGATCAAGAAGGGGGAGCACGGGTGCGTGCTGGTGCACCGCAAGGGGCTGGCCGCGCTGCCGGCGTTCCCGTGCGAGAGGGTGGTGGACCCGACGGGGGCGGGGGACTCGTTCGCGGGGGGGATGATGGGGCACATCGCCGCGGCCCACCCGCCGGCGCGGAGCTGGACGCGCGAGGAGGTGGGGTCGCTGGAGGGGGTGCAGCAGGCGCTGACGGCCGGGACGATCGTGGCGTCGTTCACGATCGAGAGCTTCTCGCTGGACCGGCTGGCGCGGCTGAAGAAGGAGGAGCTGGCGGGGCGGGTGAAGGAGTTCGGGAGGATGGTGAGGGTGTGAACAAGGTGTCGGCAGGTGTCGTCATTGGGGAGAACTTTGCGGCGCGTGTCGGACGGTTGATCGACTTCGCGCAAGTTCCGACACTGCGGACATGCCCATGACCGCGCCTGACCATGACGTCCGCCGCACGCAGCCTGAGGCTGATGCCCCGTTTGTCGATTTGATGGATGGGGATTCCCGGCGGGAGATCCGGGTGCATGAGCACGGGTTTGTGGCGTTGCTGGACGTCATGCCCCGGCTTGTTCCGGCGGGGCAGACGGGGGACATGGCGATCGTGCAGGCGGCGCGGGTGTCGTACGGGGCTGGGACGAAGGCGGTGTCGGACGATCGGGCGTTGATCCGGTATCTGCTGCGGCACCGGCACACGACGCCGTTCGAGATGGTGGAGTTCAAGTTCCACTGTGCGATGCCGATCTTCGTGGCGCGGCAGTGGATCCGTCATCGGACGGCGAATGTGAACGAGTATTCGGGGCGGTATTCGGTGATGCCGGACCGGTTCTTCCGGCCCACGGAGGACTCGGTCCGCAAGCAGAGCACGACGAACCGGCAGGGGCGGGACGAGCCGCTGGACGCGGCCACGGCCTCGGAGTTTCTCACGCTGCTCGAGGAATCGGAGGGGCTGTACCAGCGGTACAACCGGCTGGTGGAGCAGGGGCTGGCTCGGGAGCTGGCGCGGATCGCGCTGCCGCAGAGCCTGTACACGGAGTGGTACTGGAAGATCGACCTGCACAACCTGCTGCGGTTCTTGTCGCTTCGGATGGATGCGCATGCGCAGCAGGAGATCCGGGACTTCGCGTGCGCGATGCACGCCCTGATCGCGCCGATGGTCCCGCACACGATCGAGGCGTTCCGGGACTTCGAGCAGGAGTCGGTGCGTCTGACGCGGCTGGAGGTCGAGGCGATGCGCGCGGGGAAGGCGCAGCTGGAGACGACGAACAAGCGCGAGCAGTCGGAGTGGGAGGCGAAGCGGAAGGCGCTGGGGCTGCCTCCGGCGTGAGCCGTGTGAAACCGGGTCGCGGAAAAGGCGGATAATGCGGCCATGGCGATCGCGCACGTGTGCGAGGGGTGTGGCACAGACCTGTCGAGGGTGCGGGCGTCGCGCGAGCCGGTGTACGGGCTCTGGGGGGCGACGTGCCCGGGGTGCGGGGGGATGCGCCCGCGCGGGCGAGAGACGGACGAGGCGCTCGCGCGACGGGGGTGGCGGTTCTTCATGACGTTGGCGCGTTTGGAGGTGAGGACGGTGGGGTGCGCGATCGCGGTGCTCGCGGTGACCGTGAGCGCGTTTGCGCTGGCGGAGGCGTGGGCGCGGGGATCGGCGCTGCCCCGCGCCGGGGGTGTGCTGGTCGTGGTGTCGCAGGTCGCCGGGGGGGCGTTCGTGCATCTGGCGCTGCGGCATCAGCGCGTGGCGGCGCGGCTTGCGGCGCTGGCGGTGACGGCGACGTTCTTTGCGTCGTTGCCGGCGGTGGCGTGGTGCGTGAGGCTGGGGCTCGGGGCGATCGAGCGGAGTTGGGACCCGCAGCGTGTGATGCAGCGGGAGTGGCTGATCGCGCTGGCGCTGGCGCCGGCGTTGTCGTTGTTTGCGATAGCGGTCGGGCATCCGGCGGCGTTGGCCATCGGGTGGGTCGGGGAGAAGATTCGTGCGACGAGATGGAAGGGAAGGCTGGCGCGCATGCGAGCGAGGCGGTTTACGGCATGAGTGAGGAAGCACAGACAACGGAGGCGGCGCGGACGCGCGCGGGGACGGCGGAGAAGGATGCGGGCTCGACGCTGCAGGGGGACCGCGCGTGCACGGGATGCGGGTTCAATCTGCTGGGGCAGCCGATCGTGCGGGAGGGGCACTACGGGCTGCTGATTGCGCGGTGTCCGGAGTGCGGGGCGGTGGCGCCGCTGACGGAGTACCCGTCGATCTCGAGGTGGAGCCGTCGGATCGTGGGGGTGGTTGCGGCGTTGTGGTTGGCGGCGTTGATTGCGGTGACGGTGGGCTCGGGGAGCGCGCTGTTCGGGCTGACGATCGTGTCGTCGCAGGAAGCGTCGCAGGGGTTCGCGCATTCGCTGGAGCGTGCGTACAGCGCGGAGGTGGCGGCGCAGCAGGCGGCCGGGGGGTCGGGCGCTGGATCGACTCCGGCTCCCGGCGCGGGCCCCGCGGCGCAGTCGTCCGTGACGGGGCCGACGATTCCGCTCCCTCCGATCCCGCCGCACGTGCGGGTGCGTTTCAGCACGATGACGGCGCCGCAGAGCTGGGTCGAGCAGCAGGACGTTGCGCAGCGCTTCCTGGAGTGGGGCGGGTGGGTGGCGGTGGGCGACGAGGTGGGGCTCGTGGTGATGCCGCTGTGCATCGTGGCGCTGGGCGCGGGGATGTTTCTGGGCGTGGCGGTGTTGAATCAGCGGCGCGTCGGGCTGCTGGTCGTGGGGCTGATGCCGCTCGTGGTGTGCGCGACGTTTCACGCGTTGGCGTACGCGGGGCGGTCGGCGGGGACGGTCTCGCCGAGCGAGGACGCGACCATGGCGTTTCTTTGGTGGCGTATCACGCTGGTCGGCGTGATCGCGGCGGCGGTGATGTTGCTGCTGGGGGTGTGGTTCGCGCGGCCGATCGCGCGGGCGTACGTGCGCCTGATGCTTCCGGCCCGCCTGCGCGTGCCGCTGTACCCGCTGTGGGAGGCGGACGGACTTCCGCCGCCCAGGGCGCGGCGAGTCAGCCGCCCTTCTGCATGACCTTCTGGAGCTCCTTGGTCAGTTCCTCGAGCGAGGACTGCTCGAGGCTGTCCAGCGCGCCGTTGCCGGAGTTCTGCGGCTTTTCGCTGCGCACCGACGAGACCTTGCCGCCTCCGAAGGAGGGTGTGGTCTTGGGGGGAACGGCGGGCGAGCGTCGCGCGGCTTCTCGGAGGAGCGCGGCCTTCTGGGCGTCGGAGAGTCCGGCGCCGCCGAAGAGGATGAGGTCCTCGGCCGCGGGCGACTTGAGGGGGTCGGCGGTGGTTGCGGATGGTGATTGGGATTGGAGGAAGGAGAGCGCGTCGGCGCCGACCCCTCCCTTCATGCCCATCGCCATGGCGGGGTTCATGGTTTTTCCGACACTGTCCATGATGTCCGGCATTCTCCACGCGGTGACGGTGAGGGAGCCGAGCATCAACGTCCATTTGATAAGGGAGGCCTTTCGCATAATGCCGGAGAGATCGGCGGCGTGGGGCCCGGGGGCGCGTGCGGGCCGCGAGGATCGGGTGGCGAGGGTGGGGTTCCGCGGGGGGCGCGAGCGGGGCGGGTGAGAGGGGTTGGGTGTGGGGACCCGGGAACGTGCGGCGCGCGGGCGTGTGAGGGCTCAGAAGCGCGGGTTGGCACGGCCTGATTCGCGGACCAGTCGTTCCCGGGCTTCGACGGCGAGGAGGTCGCACCGCTCGTTCTCGGGGTGGTCGTCGTGGCCGCGGACCCAGTGGAAGGTGAGGTCGTGGACGGTGCGGAGGTCGTCGAGGATGCGCCAGAGGTCTTCGTTTTTGACGGGCTTCTTTGCGGCGGTGCGCCAGGCTCGGGCCTTCCATTGGTCGAGCCATTCATCGAGCCCGCCGAGGACGTACTTGGAATCGGACCAGATCTCGACGCGGGAGGGTTTTTTGATGGCGCGGAGCCCTTCGATGACGGCGCGGAGCTCCATGCGGTTGTTGGTGGTGTCGTGCTCGCCGCCGGAGGCCTCGCGTTCGGTGCTGGAGGCCGGGTGGGAGAGGATGTAGGCCCAGCCTCCTGGGCCGGGGTTGCCGGAGCAGGCGCCGTCGGTGAAGAGCAGGACGTGGGGCTTCTGGGCCATGCGGGGCGGATCGTACCGGGGCGCGGCGGGGTCTTTATCATCTGCGGATGAGCGACGTTGCAGTGCATCGGGTGGAAGTGAGCGTGAAGCCGGGGATGCTGGACCCGCACGCGAGCGCGCTGCTGCGCGACGCGACGGGGCTTGGGTTGTCGGCGAAGGGGGCGAGGTCGTCGCGGGTGTACCTGGTGGAGGGGGCGTTCACGGCGCAGCAGGTGGAGAGGGTTCGTCTGGAGCTGCTGACGAACCCTGTCGTGGAGGAGAGCGTGCTGGGGGCGTCTCCGGCTGTGGCGGGCGCGCAGCTGATCGAGGTCCATCCGCTCCCCGGGGTGATGGACCCGGCGGCGCAGACGGTGCGGGACGCGATCCGCGACCTGACCGGGGTGGACGAGGTGTCGGTGTCGACGGGGGTGCGGTACGACGTGTCGGGGATCACGTCGGAGGATGCGGATCGGCTCGCGGGATCGACGCTGGCGAATCCGGTGATCCAGCGCGTGCATCGCGCGCCCTTTCACCCGGACGCGCTGCCGCACGGCACGGCGTACACGTTCCGGCTGACGCACGTGACGCTGACCACGCTCGACGACGCGGCGCTCGAGAAGCTCTCGCGCGACGCGCACCTGTTCCTTGATCTTCACGAGATGCACGCCATCCGTGACTATTACCGGGAGCAGGGCCGCGAGCCGACGGACATCGAGCTGGAGACGCTTGCGCAGACGTGGTCGGAGCACTGCGTCCACAAGACGCTCAAGAGCAACATCACGTATCGGGGGCCGAAGGACGACGTGTTGCGGTTCGAGGGTCGGCCGGGGCACGTGGTGAACGCGGACGGTTCGGTGACGATCACGAATCTGCTCAGGTCGACGGTGGCCGCGGCGACGCACGAGCTGATCGCGGACGGGGTGGACTGGACGTTGTCGATCTTCAAGGACAACTCCGGGGTGATCGCGTTCGACGAGAAGCACGCGGTGAACATCAAGGTGGAGACGCACAACCACCCGAGCGCGATCGAGCCGTACGGCGGCGCTGCGACGGGGGTTGGGGGTTGCATCCGGGACGTGATCGCGACGGGGCTGGGGGCGAAGCCGATCGCGAACACGGACGTGTTCTGCGTGGCGCCGCCGGAGATGCAGGGCGTGCCGAAGGGGTGCTTGCCGCCGCGGCGCGTGCTTGCGCGCGTCGTCGCGGGCGTGCGGGATTACGGGAACCGGATGGGGATTCCGACGGTGTCGGGCGCGGTGGCGTTCGATGAGCGGTACGTGGGGAACCCGCTGGTGTACTGCGGGTGCGTGGGGGTGATGCCGCGGGACAAGATCAAGGGGGCGGCGCGGGCGGGGGATTTGATCGTGGCGCTGGGCGGGCGCACGGGTCGGGACGGGATTCACGGGGCGACGTTCTCGTCGGCGGAGCTGACGGACACGCACGCGGACGAGTTTGCGCACGCGGTGCAGATCGGGAACGCGATCGAGGAGAAGCGGCTGCTGGACGCGATTCTGCGGGCGCGGGATCACGAGTCGGGGACGCTGTTCAGCGCGATCACGGACTGCGGGGCGGGGGGGTTCTCGTCGGCGGTTGGCGAGATGGGCGGGGAGATCGGCGCGGAGGTGCATCTGGACAGGGCGCCGCTGAAGTATGCGGGCCTGTCGTACACGGAGGTGTGGATCTCGGAGGCGCAGGAGCGGATGGTCCTGGCCGTGCCGAGAGGGAATCTGGATGCGCTGCGGCGCATCTGCGACGAGGAGCACGTGGAGCTGGCGGTGCTGGGGACGTTCGGCACGCCGAAGGCCGAGCTGGTGCTGCACTACCAGGAGCACGAGGTGGGTCGTCTGTCGATGCACCTGTTGCACGAGGGGATTCCGACGCCGACGCGAGAGGCGCGGTGGACGCCGCCGTCGAGGCCGGGGCCGTCGCCCGCGGCGGATGCGGTGGACATCGGGCGCACGCTGTTGGAGCTGCTGGCGCATCCGACCATCGCGTCGAAGCGATGGATCGTGCGTCAGTACGACCACGAGGTGCAGGGTCAGACGATCGTGAAGCCGCTCGTGGGCGCGAAGGGAGAGGGCCCGGGGGACGCGTCGGTGTTGACGCCGGTGGGCGGGTCGGATCGGGCGTTGGCCATTTCTCAGGGGCTGGCGACGGGTGTGGGTGATCCGGACCTGCCGGGGGGTGGGGGCGATCCGTACTTGATGGCGCTTGCGGCGGTGGATGAGTGCGTGCGGAATCTGGTGGCGGTGGGGGCTGATCCGGAGCGTGTGGCGATTCTGGACAACTTCTGTTGGCCGTCGTGCAAGAAGCCGCAGAACCTGGCGTCGCTCGTCCGCGCGGCGGAGGGGTGCTACGACGCGGCGAAGGCGTTCCGGACGCCGTTCGTCTCCGGGAAGGATTCGCTGAACAACCAGTTCACGACGGAGGATGGGCGGACGATCGAGATCCCCCCCACTCTTCTGATCACGGGGATCGGCATCGTGCCCGACAAGAAGCGGTGCGTGACGTCGGACGCGAAGCGTGCGGGCAACGCGCTGCTGCTGGTGGGCGAGACGACGGCGCAGATGGGGGGCTCGGTGCTGCAGTCGATGAAGCCCGGGAGTGTCGGAGGAGGCGGCGTGCCGAGGGTGGACCTGGCGAAGGCGCCGCGGGCGGCGCGGGCGATGCACGGGTTGATCACGGGCGGGCTCGTGCGCGCGGCGCACGATTGCTCGGACGGCGGTCTGTTGGTGGGCTTGGCCGAGATGCTCATTGGGTCGTTGGATAGCGCGGGCAGCCCGCTCGGGTGCGAGGTCTCGCTGGCGGGCGTTGCGGTCGCGGGCGTCACGACGACGATCGCGGCGTTCGGCGAATCGCCGACGAGGTGGGTGATCGAGGTGGAGCCCGGGAACGTGGGGAGGGTGCGGAAGGCGCTTGGGGATGTGGCGTGTGTCGAGCTGGGGCGGCTGAACGGTTCGGCGCGGCTGCGCGTGGCGGACGCGGGCGTCGACCTGGCAGTGGCCGATCTGCACAAGGCGTGGACGGCGCCGCTCGACTGGTGATTCGGCGCGGGACGCAACCCTGCGGGGTGCGCGCCGGTGAAATCTCGGGAGCGGGCTGCCCAAGAACCTCGCTCATCGTGGCGGCGCCTCGTCGGGTCCATCGTGCGCCGCCCCCAGTGACAAACTCGCCCCTGCGCGGCCACTCACGCGCGAGGGGATCTGGAAGGGTTACCCCATGCGCCCCCGATTCGTCGCCTCGTGTCTGCTGGCCCTGATGCTCGCCCCCGTGTCGCTCGCGCAGGCGGGCCAACACGAGATGCCGGAGGTGGACGGCGCGTTCCGGAAGCAGACGATCGAGCATCTGGCCAAGGTGATGGATGAGCGGTATGTGTCGCGCGAGACGGCAGAGAAAGTGTCGAACGCGCTGCGCGCGAAGAACGAGTCTGGCGGGTACGACGGGGCCAAGACGCCGATGGCGTTCGCGGAGGCGTTGACTCGGGACCTGCAGTCGCTGGCGGAGGACCGGCATCTTCGGATGCGGTTCTCGCCTGGGCCGGAGGTGAGCGAGAGCGAGCGGACGGGGCCGACTCCGGAGCAGATCGAGCGGATGACGGAGCGGATGCGGTCGCGGAACTTCGCGTTCGAGAGGGTGGAGATTCTCGAGGGGAACGTGGGGTACCTGAAGTTCGACGGGTTCGTGGATTTCGATGACCGGGCGTACCGGGCGGCGTCGAGCGCGATGGGTTTACTCGCGAATGCGGACGCGGTCATCTTTGATCTGCGCACCAACGGGGGCGGGAGCCCGAGCATGGTGCAGTTCCTGTGCACGTACTTGTTCTCGAAGGACGAGCCGGTGCACCTCAATTCGATCTACATGCGCGAGGGGGACGTCACCCAGCAGTTCTGGACGCTGCCCCACGTGCCGGGGGAGCGGCTGGCGGACGTGCCGGTGTACGTGCTGACGTCGCGTCGGACGTTCTCCGGCGCCGAGGAGTTCTGCTACAACCTGCAGACGCGGAAGCGCGGGACGATCGTGGGCGAGACCACGGGCGGGGGCGCGAATCCGGGCGGGACGCTGCGGATCGACGCGAACTTCGAGGCGTTCATCCCGGGCGGGCGCGCGATCAACCCGATCACGAACACGAACTGGGAGGGCGTCGGCGTGAAGCCGGACGTGGAGTGTTCGGCGGACCAGGCGCTGACGACGGCGCACGCGTTGGCGGTGGGGAAGCTGCTCGAGACGACGAAGGACGAAGAGCGTGCGCGGGCGCTTCGGTGGGGAAAGGCCGCGCTGGATGCGGCGGCGAACCCGTTGACGCTGGACGCGGGATCGCTGGCATCGCTGACGGGGACGTTTGGGGAGCGCCGGACGTGGCTGGAGGGCGGGGCGCTCAAGTACCAGCGTGCGGACACGGGCGCGCGAACGCTGACGCCGATGACGGCGGAGCTGTTCTCGATGGAGGGAACGCCGTTCGCGCGGGTGAGGTTTGAGATGGGCGGGGACGGGCGGGCGAGCAGGCTCATCGTCGTCTATGACGACGGACGCGAGGACGTGTCCGATCGATCGGAGTGAGCGCCGGCGCGAAGCGGGATCGTGAAGGGGGGCCGTCGGGCCCCCCGCTATCATTCCGGCGTGAAGCCCAGAGCCCTCGTCATCCGCACGGCCGGCGTGAACTGTGATGGGGAGATGGTCCGCGCGTTCGCGTCGGCCGGCGGCGAGCCCGATCTTCTCCACCTGCACGCGTTGCTCGACGACCCGTCGGTCATCGATGGGTACGACCTGCTCGGGTTCCCGGGCGGTTTTTCGTACGGCGACGACATCGCGTCGGGGCGGGTGTTCGCGGTGCGTCTGCGGACGAGGCTGTATCCGGCGCTTCGCGCGGCGGCCGAGCGCGGCGTGCCGATGATCGGGGCGTGCAACGGGTTCCAGGTGCTGGTGCAGGTGGGGCTGCTGCCGGGCGCGTCGCCCTGGCCGCAGGAGCCGCCGGCGCAGGTGTGCGCGTTGTCGGACAACGCTTCGGCGCGCTTCACCGACCGATGGTGCCGCATGAAGCCCGACGGCGAATCGAAGTGCGTGTGGACGCGGGGTCTCGAGGCGTACGGCGGCGAGACGATGCTGCTGCCGGTGGCGCACGGCGAGGGGCGGTTCGTGACGGACACGCCCGAGACGCTGGAGCGGCTCCGTGCGAGCGGGCAGGTGGCGCTGCGCTATCACGCCGAGGACAACCCCAACGGCTCGGCGGACCACATCGCGGGGATCTGCGACCCGTCGGGGCTGATTCTGGGGTTGATGCCGCACCCCGAGCGGTATCTCGAGTGGACGAATCATCCCGCGTGGACGCGCCTGGACGCGCGCTCGCTGGAACCGGAAACGCCGGGGCTGCGGATGTTCCGCAACGCCGTGGAGCACGTTCGCGCACGCAAGCCGTCCGTCACGTCGCCCGTCCGGTCCACGGCGTCGGCGCGCTGACGGGATCAGGGTCATTCGGTCATGCCCGCAGGCGCATCGAACCGACCAGCACAGTCTCGAGAACCGAACCCGTACGACGTGGAGGGGCTCGACGTCGCGTCGCACCGTCCCGCGGCATCGCCCGGCCCGGCGCCTGCGCCGATGATCCTCTCGCACGGGAGCGGGATTCATTGCCACGAGTGCGGGTACGACCTTGCGAACATCCCCACGGACGCGCCGTGCCCTGAGTGCGGCGCGGGGCGCAAGCCGCCGAACGCGGCGTCGCCGACGCTCTCGCAGATGCCGGTCTGGTACATCCGTCAGGCGCAGGGCGGGTTCCTGTGCACATCGCTCGTCGTGCTGTACCCGCTCGTCGGCGTGATCGTGGAGCTCGCGAGCAGCGTGACCATCATGGGGACGGGCGCGCTGGACATCCTCGTGTGGGTGGCGGTGAGCGGGCTGTGGGTCGGTGGGTTGTGGCTGGTCTCGCGTCCGCCGCCGCACATCGCGCAGCGTGAGAAGCCCGCGCGCGACGAGGAGATCGTGCCGAGGCTGACGCTGCGGCGGGTGGCGATCGGCTCGCAGGGCGCCTGGGTGATTGTCGCGGGGCTGCTGGCGCTGCGGGCGGCGGTGTCGAGCGGGGGCGCGACGGACGCGCTGGCGTGGGCTGGCGCGGCCTTCGGCGTCGTGGCGATCGCGGGGTTCGTGCCGACCTCGCTGCTGCTGGCTCGTGTGGCGGACTTCGCGGCGGACACGACGCTCGGGGCATGGTTGCGGAACGCGGTGTGGGGCATGTGCGTGTGTGTGACGCTGATCGTGCTGTCGCACGTCGTCCCGACGCTGTACGGGGGGGGCTTGCTGCGGGCGTTCGCGTGGCTGTACTGGATCGGACTCGCGGCCTCGCTGCTCGTCTTTCTGTTCTCGAACATCGCGCTGCTGCGGCTGTGCACTCTGGCCGTGGGGCACGCGCGACGTGCGGAGGCGGCTGCGCTGCGGCTGGCGGATCGGGCCCGCGCGGCGCGGGAGGAGGAGATGCGGAAGCGCGCGGCGGAGGTCGAGTCGCCGGCGCCGGATCTGTACCACTATGTGGGGACGCGGCCGACGCCGGAGAGTCCCGACGCGGGCGGGAAGCCGCGCCGCTGAACTCGCCGCGGGAGAGCTGGCCCGCTACCCTCCGGCCCATGTCCGAACCGCAGAGAACGCTCCGTTGCGCCGCGATCGGCGTCGGCCGCATGGGCCGGCACCACGCGCGTGTGTACACCCAGCTCCCGGGCTGCTCGCTCGTCGCGGTTGTGGATCAGTCGGGCGAGCGGCGGGACGCGGTGTCGAAGGATCGCGGGTGCGCGGCGTACGGGACGGTGGAGGAGCTGCTGAAGGCGGCGCCCTCGCTCGGGGGGCTCGACGCGGTGTCCATCGCGGTGCCGACGACCCATCACCTGGCGACGGCGAGGCCGCTGCTGGAGGCGGGCGTGGCGTGCCTGATCGAGAAGCCGCTGGCGAACACGATCGAGGAGGCGCAGGAGATCAAGCGTCTCGCGGAGCGGCACGGGGCGACGCTGATGGTCGGGCACATCGAGCGGTACAACCCGGCGGTGCGGGCGCTGTCGCGCCAGGCGGGGCCGGCGATCGCGCCGCGGTTCATCGAGATCCATCGGGTGTCGCCGATGACGTTCCGGTCGGTGGACGTGTCGGTGGTGCTGGACATGATGATCCACGATCTCGACGTGGTGCTGATGCTCATGGGTGGCAAGGAGCCGGACGAGATCCGGGCCTCGGCCGTGTCGGTGATCACCGAGCACGACGACGTGTGCAACGCGCGTCTGGAGTTCTCGACGGCGCGGGGGCCTGCGGTGGCGAACGTCACGGCGTCGCGTCTGGCGTTCAAGACCGAGCGGAAGATGCGGATTGTGTCGGAGGACGCGTACGTGTCGATCGACTACGCGGCGAAAGCGGGCGTGGTGGTCCGCAAGACGGCGAACGAGACGCAGCTGGCGGACGTGCGTGCGCGGCTGCGGAACGGGGAGGACCTGTCGTCGCTGAACTACGCCGAGCTGGTGGATATCGAGCCGTTGAGCGTGGATGACGCCGAGCCGCTGCGGGCGGAGCTGGAGGACTTCGTGAACGCGGTTCGGGGGGGGGAGCGTCCGCCGATCGACGCGGCGGACGGGTTTGCGAACGTTCGGACGGCCCAGCGGATCATCGAGGCGGCCCGGGGGTCTCGGTGAGCGGGTCTGTGCGGGCGCCGCTACACTTCCCGCCCCGTTTGGAGGAAATCGACCGTGGCGAACGCGTTTGAGTGTCGGGTGATCACGCCGGAAGCAAGGCTCTTGGACGAGGAGTGCGTGTCGGTGGTTGCGCCGATGCACGACGGTCAGATGGGGATTCTGCCGGGGCGGGCGCCGATTGTGGGTCGTCTGGGTCTGGGGGAGCTGAAGCTGACGTTTGTGAAGGGTGGGAGCCGTTCGTACCTGGTGGACGACGGGTTCGTGCAGATGGCGGGGAACCGGCTGACGGTGCTGGCGAGCCGGGCCATTCCGGCGGAGACGCTGAGCGAGAGCGAGGCGCAGGCGGAGCTGGCGGAGGCGCAGGCTCGTGCGCCCAAGGATGCCACGGACGCCGAGAGGGTGCGGAAAGATCGCGACCGCGCGCGCGCCAAGCTGATGCTTGCCCGCGCATTCTCGGGTCGGGGCGGGGGCATCTGAGGGTTCGGCGCGCATACGTTGCGTGATACGGGGACGGGGGCGCGCAGATAACTGGATTTCGGCCGGCGTGTGCGCGCGCGGGCTGTGGGCACGCGGGCGTGTTCGGGGTCGCTTGCCGCGGCGTGCGCCGTGTGGCGGCGATGGAGCGCATGCGCGCATGAATGCGCACGGGCGGGGGACCGGCGGGGCATGTGCGCACGATCAGAAGGGTCGGCGGGTGGGATTGAGGGCGAGGTTGTCGCGGCCGAGGACGAGGAGGTCGGCGATCTCGACGGCCTCGGAGAAGGACTCGCGAGCCTGCTCGACGTTCGCGGCGTTCTGGAGGACCTTTCCCTGCTCGAGGTGTTCGAGGGTGGGGATGGCGTCGCCGCAGATGAGTGTGGTGTGACGGGGCTCTTCGAGGAGGAGCCCGGTGAGTCCGGGCGTGACTCCCGGGAGCGGGAAGAGGGAGACGTGGGGCGCGGGGCGATCGGGCGCGGGCTTGCAGCGTTGGAGGATGGCGACGTCGCGCTCGAGGGCGGCGCGGAGCTCGTCATCGTCGTGCTGTGCGGCTTCGCGGAGCGAGTTTGCGAGGGGGATGCCGACGGACTCGCGTTCGGTTTCGGAGATGAGCCACTCGGCGGAGTCGAAGGCCTCGATGCCGCGCCGGAGGTCGGGGCGGAAGGAGGTGAGGAAGACGTGGGTGATGGCGGAGGGCTCGAGGTTGGCGCGTTCCTTGAGACGGGGGAGGAGGAGTTGGGCTGGGAGTGAGGGGTCGACGAGGATGCGCGTGGGGGCGGCTGGGCCGGAGATGGTGATGAGCGAGGTGGTGGCGTGGGGGGTGCGGACGGGGGCTCGCTCGTTCCAGAGGGGGTGGGCGGCGAGCGAGCCGAGGGAGATGATGCGGAGGTCGTTGGGCATGCGGTGTGTCTGAGGTGGAAAGGCGGAGGGGCACTAGGCACTAGGATAAGGCAGAGGAAACATGGGCGTTTGTGGAGGCGCGTCATGCGGGATTACGGTCGCGGCGCGATGATGGTGCTGATGCCGGTGGTGTTTGGGGCGGCGCTTGGCCGGCTGGCCGCGCCGCCGCACTTGGCGATCTGGTTGTTGCCGTACATCTTCGGCTCCGTTGTGTGGCTGGTGCTTTCTCCGCTGTTCGTGGGGATGCTGTGGGGACGGGGTTGGGTCACGCGGGCGGGAATGGTGTTCGGCGTGACGGCAGCGCTGACGGCGTCGCTACAGGCAATCACGGATCACGCGAACGTGCTGATCGGGTTCACGATCGTGACGTATGTAGGGACGTGCGTCGGGGTGTGGGCGTGGGAAAGAGATCGGCGGCATGTCCTGCGGGCCGAGCGCGTCGGCCGTCTCTGGTCTTCGTAACCGGGTGCGGCGCAGCTCGGAGCGAGCACGGAGGGGGAGATTGACCGCTCGGATGCACGGAAGCAGCGCGTCCGCTGAAGATCGACTATTGGGGCGAGTCGGAGAGTCGTTTGAGGACGGGGTGGTTTTCGGCCTTTTTGGCGCGGAGTTTTTCGATGACGAGGGGGGGACACATGGAGGCGAGGACGGAGAGGTCGTCGCCCATGGCCGCGATTTGTTTGATGAGTGAGGAGGAGGTGTAGGCGAAGGACTGTCCTGCGACGACGAAGGCGGTTTCGAGTCCTGCGACTTCGCGGTTGGTGACGGCCTGCTGGACTTCGTACTGGAGGTCGGAGAGGTTGCGGATGCCTCGGAGGATGACGGAGGCGCCGGCGTCGTGAGCGAAGTCGACGGTGAGGCCTTGGAAGGCGCGGACTTCGACGGGGGCGTGGTCGGGCTCATCGCGGGCGATTTCGTTGACGAGCGTGGCGGCGAGAGCGACGCGTTCGTCGGCGGTGAAGAGTGTGGGCTTGGAGGGGTTGCGTCCGACGGCGACGATGAGGCGGTCGAAGAGGCGTCGGCCTCGGCGGATGACGTCGAGGTGGCCGAAGGTGATGGGGTCGAAGGAGCCGGGATATATGGCGACGTGGGGGTGGGCCATGGGGGGATTGTAAAGGGGAACGAGAGGGGCAGAAGAGAAGGGCGCTCGGGACTCGGCATCAGGCACTCGGAGAGAGGCGGAAGAAGAGGGGCGCTAGGCACTGGGCATTAGGCACTAGGGGAAACGGAAGAGAAAGGCCGATTCGCGCACAGGCCGCGGGTAATGGCGTGCGCAGAGGACTCTGCGAGGCAGGGTAGGTGTAAAGCGATGCAGAAGCCCTCTCCCTACCCTCTCCCACTGCAGAGCCAGTGGGAGAGGTGGGCCGAGGCACTGCGCGATTCGACGGGGTGTTGGCGGCGCGAAGGAGTCGAAAGGCCGACATCCGACGACGGGGATCGCATCCGTGTCAACCTCAGCACGAGGCGAGGTAGAGGATGAGCGATGCAGTAGCCCTCTCCCTGCCCTCTCCCACTGCAGAGCCAGTGGGAGAGGTGGGCCGAGTCACTGCGCGATTCGACGGGGTGTTGGCGGCGCGAAGGAGTCGAAAGGCCGACATCCGACGACGGGGATCGCATCCGTGTCAACCTCAGCACGAGGCGAGGTAGAGGATGAGCGATGCAGTAGCCCTCTCCCTGCCCTCTCCCACTGCAAGGCCGGTGGGAGAGGTGGGCAGCGCGATGCGTGAAGAACGTGTGAGCGCGTGTTTGCGCGTGTGAGGGAATGATGAAGTCGCGTCGCGCGCGTGAAGAAAGGGTGAGCGCGCCCGCGGAACGCGGCGGGGCGGGGGCGTGCGGGCGCGTGTGCGGGCGAATTGACGGTTTCTTTGCCGTGTGATTGCGCGGACTTGGACGAGGAATGTCTACGTTTCCAACACGTTTTCCACGGCGCTCGCGTGGACGTGTGGATTGCGCAGTCGGAGGCGTGCTTGATGGTTGCAGATGAGGGGAATCATCGGGAGGGCGTCGGTCGTTGGGCGGGTTCTACGCGGATGGACATGCATTGTCATTCGCGGGCGTCGTCGAAGCCGCTGTACCGCGCGCTGGGCGCCTTGCGCTGTCCGGAGTCGTTCTCCGAGCCGGAGCGCGTGTACGAGCAGGCGCTCGCGCGGGGGATGGACCTGGTCACGATCACGGATCATGACACGATCGACGGGGCGCTGGAGCTGGTGGATCGGGGCTTTTCGGGCGTGGTGGTGGGCGAGGAGGTCACGACGCACTTCCCTGAGGATGGTTGTCGTCTGCACGTGCTGGTGTGGGGGCTGAGCGCGGCGCAGCACGAGGCGATCGGGGCGCTGGGTCTGCGGGAGGACGTGCGTGCGTTGTCGCGCTGGCTGTTCCGGGAGAATCTGGCGCACGCGCTCGCGCACCCGCTGTATTCGCAGAACGGGCGATTGACGGTGGAGCATCTCGAGAGGTGCGCGTTGCTGTTCAAGGGGTTTGAGCTGCTCAACGGGGCGCACACGGGGGCGCACCGGGATGCGCTCGCGATGTTCCTGCGGAGCCTGACGCCGGCGAGCGTGACGCGGCTCTCGAAGAAGCACTCGATCGAGCCGCTGTGGGCAAGGGCGTGGGTGAAGGCGGTCACGGCGGGGTCGGACGATCATGCGCTCTTGAACGTGGGGCGGACGTATACGGAGGTGTCGCGTGTCGGGGAGGAGGCGATCGGTAAGGTCGAGGATCCTGCTGAGTTTCTGCGGCTGGTGATGGCGGGGCATGGGGAGGCGAAGGGGGAGGGTGGGCACCCGAGTCTGCTCGCGCACCAGATCACGGCCGTGGCCGCGCAGTGCTATGCGAGGGAGCACCACGGTCGGATGTCGGCGCGGGTGCGGCACGTGGGGGCGAAACTTGGGCCGTTCGCTGGGGCGGTGGGCGCGGCGCCTTGGAAGGCTCGGCTTGTGCTGGGGGAGGTGGCTCGGCGTGTGCGGGGGACGCGGGGTGGGGCGTCGGCGCGTCCGCTGCTCGAGGCGATCCAGCGCGAGGTGGGTCCGGTGCTGGCGCGGCATCCGGAGGTGTCGCGGTCGCTTGATCCGGCGACGTGGGTGGATGGGCCGCCGATGGCGCAGCACGGGGCGATGGCGTCGTTTGCGGACGAGCTGACGGCGGCGGTGGCGCGGGCGTTGGCGTGCGGGGCGCTCGATGCGCGAGGGGATGCGCGGGAGGCGGCGGCGCACGCGCTGTCGTACGTGACGCTGATGGCGGCGCGGGCGCCGTACATTGTCTCGCTGTTCCACCAGAATCGGGAGCGGTTGATGCTGGAGCGGATTCGTCAGACGCACGGACGCGATGGAGAGAAGCCCTTGGATCGACCGCTGAAGGTGGCGTTGTTCACGGACACGCTCGGGGACGTGAACGGGGTGTCGCGGTTCATCCGGAACGTGGCGGCGCGTGCGGGGGCGACGGGTCGCGAGCTGACGGTGTTCACGAGCACGCGGTTCGAGACGCCCACGGCGGGCAACATTCGGAATTACGAGCCGGTGTTTGCGGCGAAGATGCCGAGGTACGAGCAGCTGGAGTGGGCGTTGCCGCCGGCGCTGAAGATGTTGCGGGAGGTGGATGCGCTGCAGCCGGACGTGGTGCACGTGTCGACGCCGGGGCCGGTGGGGTGTGTGGGGTTCGTTGCGGCGAAGATGCTGCGTGCGCCGCTGGTGGGCGTGTACCACACGGACTTCCCGGCGTACATCGATCATCTGTTTGACGATCCCGCGTACACGGCGGTCACGACGTGGTTCATGCGGGCGTTCTACACGCCGTTCTCGTGTTTGTTCACGCGGTCGGACGAGTACGGGGCGTCGCTGGTGAAGCTGGGGGTGCAGCGGGATCGTCTGGCGACGCTGCGGGCCGGGATCGACACGGACGCGTTCCACGTGAAGCACGAGGACCGGGGCGTGTGGGGGCGCGTGGAGTGTGTTGACGGGGCGCGGGTGAGTTCGAGCGCGGTGAAAGCGATTTACGTGGGGCGTGTGAGCGTCGAGAAGAACCTGCCGATGCTTGCCAGGGTGTGGAAGAAGGTGAGCGAGAGGGCGGCGAGCGCGGGAATTCCCGCGGGCGGGCTGGAGCTGATCGTGGTGGGTGACGGCCCGTACCGGAAGCCGATGCAGGAGGAGCTGGAGGGGTGCGCGATGCCGGCGCGATTCCTGGGGTTCCGGCACGGGCGGGAGCTGTCGGCGATCTACGCGTCTTCGGACTTCTTCGTGTTCCCGTCGACGACGGACACGCTCGGGCAGGTGGTGATGGAGGCGCAGAGCTCGGGGCTGCCGGTGATCGTGACGGACGTGGGCGGGCCGAAGGAGGTGGTGGACCACGACCTGACGGGGTTCGTGCTTGGGGCGACGGACGAGCGGGCGTGGGTGGAGGGCATCCTGCGGCTTGCCACGGACTCGGAGAAGCGTGAGGGGATGGGTCGGGCGGCGCACACGCGGATGGCGCGGCACTCGATCGAGGCGTCGTTCGAGCATTACTGGTCGCAGCACGAGCGTGTGCGGGAGGAGTGGCTGGAGCGGGCGTGGAAGAAGGCGGAAGAGGGGAAGAAGAACGGGATCAGTCGCGCGGGGGGGACTTCCGAGGCTTCTCGCTGTTCTTCGCCGCGCGACGCGCTTGAAAGAACTTCCTGAGGAGGGTGGCGCTGGGCTTGGCCATGACGTTGGGGATGGCGTCGATGCGGTGGTTGAGACGTTTGTCGGCGCAGATTGCGTAGAGGGAGTGGACGGCGCCGGCCTTGGGGTCGGGGGCGGCGTAGACGAGGCGGCCGAGGCGTGCGTTGACGATGGCGCCTGCGCACATGGGGCAGGGTTCGAGGGTGACGACGAGTGTGCAGTGGTTGAGTCGCCAGTCGGCGACGGCTTTGGCGGCATCGCGGATGGCGAGGAGTTCGGCGTGGCCGAGGGGATCGCGGAGCGTTTCGCGGGTGTTGTGGGCTTCGGCGAGGAGTTTGCCGGTGTCGGTTTCGTAGATGACGGCGGCGATGGGGGCTTCGCCGAGTGAGGCGGCGCGGCGAGCGAGACGGAGTGCGCGGCGCATCATGGCGCGGTCGGTGTCGGTGGGCTGGGGGGTTTGCGGCGCTGCGGCGCGTCGCGGGTTCATGGCTCGCTGTCGCCGTCGGTGGACTTGCCTGAGAGGACGCCTGCGGCGACGCGTCGCGGTGGGACGGCGCGTGCGAGGATGAGTCCGAACTCGAAGAGGAGGTAGAGGGGGACGGCGAGGAGGGCGAGTGAGACGGGGTCTCCGGTGGGGGTGATGATGGCGGCCGCGACGACAGTGATGAGCACGACGTGCTTGCGCTTGGAGGCGAGGAACTTGTGGTCGACGAGTCCGGACCAGGAGAGGAGCATGATGACGACGGGGGTTTGGAAGGTGAGGGCGAAGACGAGGATGAGGAGGAAGACGAGGTCGACGTAATCGGCGATGCGGTATTGCTGGGCGACGAGTCCGGCGGAGGTGAGGTTTGTGGAGACGATCTCGCCGTCGGCGAGGTGGATGCGGAGCTGGTGGCGGGGTGCGAGGACCCAGGCGGCGCCGGGTGCGGGGTCGACGGGGTCGGTGTTGAGGATGGGGATGGAGGAGAGTGTGACGCCTTGCGGGAGCGGGGAGGTTGGCGGGTTGGACTGTGCGACGCCGACGCCGAAGAGGATGAGGAAGTAGAGCATGAGCGGGAGCAGGACTTTGTAGAGGAATGCGGCGCCGATGATGGAGAGTGCGGAGGAGAGGGGGACGAGGAAGCGTGCGAAGCGTTGTTCGTTGGGGTAGAGGCCGGGGCGGACGAAGAGCCAGAGCTGCCAGAGGCACCACGGGATGGAGATGACGAGGGTGGCGACCATGGCGACCTTGAGGTAGGCGCCGAAGGTTTCGATGGGGGAGAGCGCCTGGAGGGTTGGCGATTGGTTTGCGCGGAGGAGTGCGCGTTCGAGTGGGGCGATGACGAGTCGCAGGAGTGACTGTCCGAAGGCGAGGCAGACGACCATGATGGGGATGACGCCGAGGAGGGCGAAGATGAGCCTTCGGCGGAGTTCGTCGAGGTGCTCGCCGAAGGACATGGTGGAGTCTTGGTGTGGGGCCATGGGGGTCGGGAGTGAGGATAGCGGGGTTATGGGGTGTGTTTGCGGGCTGATCGGGTGGGAGGGGGTGGAACCGGCGGGTGGGGTGGGAGAAAAAGGTTGGATGTGGCGACGGGTCGTGTGTGGTTGCGCGTCTGTTTGAGTTGATGGAGCCTGATGTCATGGAACAGCGAGCGCAGGCGAGTCAGGCGGAGCGAGCCATCGCGGGGGATGGTGAGGCGCTGAGGGCGTTGTGGGAGTCGAATCGGAGATGGGTGGCGGCGGTGGCGTTGGCGCACATGCCGCGGGACGGGACGGTGGACCTGGAGGACGTGCTGCAGGAGGTGAGTCTTCGGCTGGTGCGGACGGTGCATCGTGTGCGTGACCCGTCGGTGATGCGGGCGTGGTTGCGGACGGTGACGGTGAACGTTTCGCGGACGGCTGGGAGGCGGAAGAGCGCGCGGCTGAAGCTTGTGCGTGGCGTGGGCGAGGAGCGGCGTGTCGAGATGGGCGGGGGCTCGCGGGGGTTGGACGGGGAGGTTGGTCGTGTGGAGGAGGGTCGTCGCGCGTTGGCGGCGGCGGAGCGTCTGCCCGCGGAGTATCGGGAGCCGCTGTTGTTGCGGTGCGTTCGGGGGATGTCGTACCGGCAGATATCGGACGTGATGGGGGTCCCGGTGACGACGGTGGAGACGCGGCTGGCGCGTGCGAGACGGATGTTGCGTGAGGAGCTGGGAGAGGATCGGGGCGGAGGGTCGGTGGAGATCGCGTCGGGGCGCGAGGAAGGAGCGGAGCGATGAGGACGGAGCGCGAGGACATTCTGGTCGGTCGGGTGGTTGACGGTGAGGCGACGGGCGCGGACTGGGGTGAGTTGGAGCGTCTGGCCGCGGCGGACGAGGGGGTGTGGGCGCGTCTGGCGAAGGCGCAGCGATCGCAGGCGTCGCTGGCGCGGGCGGTGGATGACGAGGTGGTGGTGGCGGAGTTGGTGGACCTGCCGGCGGCGGAGGTGGATCGCGGCGGGCACGGGTGGAGCGAGGTGAGCGTGCGTTGGCGTGCGTATTCGGGGTGGGCGGTGGCGGCGGCGATGGCGTTCGCGTGGGTGGGGGCGGCGCGGTACGGGGTGTGGAACGGATTCGGGCATGAGGCGGGGGAGGGCATGCGTCCAGCGCAGATCGCGGGTCCGGGGTCGATCGGGATGGACGATTTGATGAAGCGTTACGTGGAGCAGGGCTCTGCGCAGGGGCGGGTGATCGCGGAGTTGCCGATGGTGATGGTGGAATCGGGCCCTGCGCAGGGCGGCGAGGGGGTGGACGTGGTGTATGTGCGTCAGCTGCTGGAGCGCGTGCGCGTGCGGAACGTGTATGAGCTCGGCATGACGGAGCATGGCGAGCCGTCGCCGGTGATGGTGGCTCAGCCCGTGTCGGGCAGACGGTTGTGAACGCGGAACGATCGCGGGCGGCGTTGCCCGCGCGGCGGTAGTCGCGTGCGTGGTTGGGAGAGTTGATCAGACGCCCTCACGGTTGGGGCGAAGGAGATGTGCAGCATGAAGGCTTTCCATCGGTACATGATGTGCGCGGGCGCGGCTTCGCTGGCGGCGGGCATGGCGTGCGCGGGGTCGGCGTGGGCGACGAGCGCGGACCAGTCGGGCGGTCAGTCGGGGAGCGTGACGCGGGCGCAGAGCGGGGGTCGATCCGGGCAGTCGTCGTCGAGCGCGACGTCGCGGCGCGGCGGGGACAAGGAGTCGTCGCTGCAGGTGCAGCGTGACGACCACTCGTACGCGATCAAGATGAAGGAGGGGAAGGTGGTGTCGGCGACGATCGACGGTGAGCCGCTGCCGGCTGACCGGATCGTGGTGAGTGAGAGCGCCGTCAAGCTGCTGGACGAGCAGGGCAAGGTGGTGTTCGAGTCGGGTCTGGTGAATGGAGGGTTCAGGTACGGGATGGGGGCCGAGGAGCCGGGCGCGGTGATCGAGCTGGAGACGCGTCCGATGATCGGTGTGACGCTGAGCGACGTGGGCGAGGCGTTGGCGGGACAGCTCGGGATCGACCCGTCGGAGTCGGTGGTGATCAGCGGGGTGACGTCGGGGATGCCTGCGGAGAAGGCGGGGCTGAAGAAGTTCGACGTGGTGGTGAAGATCGATGGGAAGGTCGGGGCGTCGTCGGATGCGCTGAGCAAGGCGGTTCGATCGCGCAAGCCTGGTGATGCGATCACGTTGGGTGTGCTGCGCGAGGGCAAGCCTGTGGACGTGCAGATCACGGTTGGTGAGGGGAGTCCGGCGGCGGTGTTCGAGATCGGGCCGATGGGCGGGGACGAGCTGCGTTGGATGGGGGAGGACGCGGGCACGCGAGCGTTGGCGGAGCGGTTGGCGAACCAGGCGCGTGAGCAGAGCGTTCGAGCGCGTGAGATCGGCGAGCGGTACCGGGCGATGGCGCAGGAGTTCGGGGACCGGTTCCGGGTGCAGATGCACGCCGGGGCGGAGCGTGCGCACGAGCTGCTGGGGGAGTTGCACGAGGCGTGGGATGGGGTGCGTGAGTCGGTGGCGGAGGAGGGGGCGGCGAAGATTTCGGACTTGCTCGAGCGGTTGCAGGAGGAGTTGGACCGATCGGGCGAGCAGTTCATGGGGGTGATGCCGCGGGTGGAGTTCTTTAACGAGGAGCGGGACGGTCGTCCTCGGGCGTTGGTGGTACCGACGCCGCCTGCGGCGCCAAGTGCGCCGAGCGCGGCGAGCGCGCCGCGTGCGCCTCGTGAGTTCCGGTGGGAGGAGGAGGGCGGCTCGCGGTCGGCGCAGCTGGAGTCTCGGATCAAGTCCTTGGAGGAGCGGATCGAGGCGTTGATGAAGAAGCTTGACGAGAAGGGGAGCGGCGGGGGGCGCTGAGTCGCCCCCGGCGCGTCGCCCGGTAGAAGCCCGGGATTTGCGGGCGCCCTGTGGGTGGTCTCGCAACCCGGGCGGTTGTCGGGCGTAGCAATGGCGGACGGGGGAACTTCGCGCGAGGCGGACCGACCACCCCGCCCCCGCGATCTCGTGCGGGTACATGCTCGAGAGAGCGGGGCGTGCGCGGCGTCGGCCGACGCGCCTTTTTTTGCGCGTGCCAGGGGGTGCGGGGGCGTGGCTGCGGCCGCGGGCACGTTCGGCGCGCGATGCGGTAGGCTCACGGCATGAGCGAGACGCGGGCGCATCGTTGGGTGTTTTCTCTGGTCGTGGGTTTCGGCGCGTGGGCGTGCGCGACGTCGGGCGGCACAGTCCGCGTCGACGTGGACGTGCGCGAGATCGCGAGCCGGCTTGCGCATGCGCGCGTCGAGATCGAGATCCCGGAGGGGTTGCGGGGGGGGCCGATCGATCTGCTGTACGTCGAGTGGACGCCGGGCAACCACAACCCGAGCGGGCCGATCCAGAATGTGGTCGAGTTCGTGGTTCGGGACGCGGCCGGGTCGCGGCTGCCGTGGCGTCGGGATGAGGTGGACCCGAACCGGCACATCGTGCAGAGCGGGGGCGCGGAGCGTGTGATCGCGGAGTTTTCCTACATCACGAATCAGCCGGCGGTGAACTCGCGGAGCAGCGACACGTACGGGTTCGCGAACTTCGGCGGGCTGAACTGGAACACGGTGCTGGTGTACCCGGGCTGGGAAACGAAAGAAGAGACCCGGACCCACGCGTCGTTGACGCTGCCGGCGGGGTGGGCGTGGGCGAGCGGTCTGCGGGCTGAGGGTCAGGACCGTCTTGAGGACGGGAGTGTGGTCGTGCGGTTTGAGGGGGCGTCGCTGCGCGAGGTGGTGGATTCGCCGGTGATCTTCGGGGAGCACCTGCGGACGTACGAGCTTGGGGAGATCGGGGGGGCGGCGCATTTTCTGCACGCGGTCGCGGCGACGGCTGCGCGCACGGAGCTTGGGGAGGGTCGGTTGCGGGCGCTTCGGAGCATGGCGATGGAGGCGGGGGAGGTGTTCGGGCGTGTGCCGACGGATCGGTATCACTTCCTGGTGCTGCTCGACGATGCGCTACCGGGGTTCGGGCTTGAGCACCTGACGAGCACGTACGTGTCGATGGGGAGCGAGCGGTTCCGCAAGGCGGAAGAGGAGAAGGATGCGTTGTCGGTGCTCCCGCACGAGTACGTGCATGCGTGGTGCGGGAAGTGGACGGCGCCGAGCGGGCTGCTGAGCGAGGAGTACCGCTCGCCTGCGCGGACGTCGTTGCTATGGGTGTATGAGGGGCTGACGAGCTACTACGACGAGGTGCTGGCGGTGCGGGGCGGGCTGCAGACGGTGGAGAAGTTCGAGGAGGGGTTGGCGCGTCTGCTGGCGTCGTACGAGCGTCAGGCCGGTCGGGAGTGGCGGAGCGTTGAGGACACGGCGCTGGCGATGCGGTTTCTTCGAGCGCGGAGCGAGGTGTGGGGCGACCGGCGTCGTCAGCAGGATTATTACGGTGAGGGGTCGATCTTCTGGCTGACGGCGGACGGGATCATCCGCAAGGGCACGGGTGGGGCGCGATCGCTGGACCAGGTGTGCGCGGCGTTGTTCGGCGTGCGCGAGGGGGAGCGGATCGGCGTGAGGGGCGTGGCGCGGGAGTACACGCGTGAGGATGTGGTGGCGGCGCTGCGGGAGGTGTACGCGGGTGAGGATTGGGACGGGCTGATCCGGCGGATGATCGAGGAGCCACAGGAGGCGGGCGCGTCGTTCTCGGCGCCGAGCGTTCTGGGGAGGCGGCTGGTGTGGACGACGGAGGGGAGCGAGGAGGAGAAGAAGGGGGTGTTGTCTGGGGGTGGTGTGGACGTGTTCCTGACCCTGGGTCTGCGTCTGGACAAGGAGGGGGTGGTGAGCGCGGTGCGCACCGGGAGCGCCGCGGATCGGGGCGGGTTGCTGGTTGGGCAGCGGGTGGTCGGTGTTCGGGGCGCGGATCGGGTTGAGGGGTATCGAGCGTGGTCGGCGTCGGCGTTCCGGGACGTGGTGGCGGAGACGTCGAGGACGGGTGGCCTGACGGTGTTGGTGAGCGTGGGGGAAGAGTTGACGGAGAAGGTGGTTGGTTATGGGGAGGGTCTGGTATTTCCTCGGCTGGAACGAGTGGAGGGCGGGGTGGAGATTCTGGAGGGGATTTGCAGTGGGAACGGGGGCTGAGGCGGGCGAGGATCCGGTGATATCGGCGAGAAATATGGCGGCTTGGGTCTTGCGTTCTTGGTGAAGGTCGGGCAGACTGTTGGCGGAGTAGCAGGATTGTCGCTTTGCACAGGGTGACAGTCGCTGCAGGAACAATCTGAGCCGTTCCAGACGTGTTGTCTTGTTGCGCGTGCGCGATGAGGCGGCGCGTTTCGGGCGGACGATATGACCGCGGACACAGGGATTCCGTCGCGGCAGCGGCGGTTCATACATGGAAGGAGAGGGTCGATGTTGAGGTTTACTGGGATCGCGGCGTTGGGTCTGATCGCGGGCGCCACGGCGAACGCGGGGATTGTGTTCTCGGGCGCGGGCGGGCTGATTCCCGACAACAACGGGACCACGCTCGTGTCGAACATCACGTCGAACACGGCCGCGTCGATCACGGACGTGATCTTCTCGATCACGCTCAACCACAACTGGATGGGCGACATTCGCGCGTCGGTGACGCACGTGGGCTCGGGCGCCAACGTGTGGCTGTTCTACAAGGTGGGCGCGACGGGCGGGACCGGGAACGGCGACGCGAGCGACTTCAACGGGACGTACCGGTTCAATCCGACGTTCGGTGGGAACCTGTGGTCTACGGCCGCGATCGCGGGCAGCAACGCGACGGTGGCTCCGGGCGACTACCGGCCGACGACGCTCAACGGCACGAACGTGAATTTCGGCTCGTTCGTTGGGCTCACGGCCAGCAGCCAGTGGAAGCTTGAGGTGTGGGACAACGGCACGGGCGGCACGGGCGCGGTGCAGGGTTGGAGCGTCGAGGTGTTCGTGATTCCGTCGTCGGGCTCCGTCGCGCTGGGCGCGATGGCGGGCCTGGTCGGCCTGCGTCGTCGTCGCTGAGCGGCGACAGTCGGGACCCGCGTCGGCATCGATCATCCCTGTTGCGATCGCATGAGCGCATTTACGGAGCCTTCCCGCCTTTCGGGAGGGCTCTTTTTTTTCGCTCGTCGATCGTGGGCGCGGCGCGAGCGCGGGTGGAGCATCGGGGGCGTGACGTGTAGTGTGGGGAGCGCGGACGACCCAACGAGAGGAGGCGGGCATGACGACGACAGGGAGCAAGCTTTCGCCCGGCGCGAGAGCGCCGGCGTTTCGACTTCCGAACACGAACACGGGGCCGGGGGCTGGGGTGACGGAGGTGTCGCTGGAGGACGCGCTCTCCGGGAACAAGGGGTGCGTGGTGCTCTGGATGTGCAATCACTGCCCGTACGTGGTGGGGTCGGCGGAGCGGATCACGGCGCTTGCGCGGGAGACGATGGCGCGGGGGATGGGGTGGGTGGCGATCTGCTCGAACGACGCTGAGCATTACCCGGAGGACTCGGCGGCGAAGATGCGCGAGTACTCGCAGAGGTGGTCGTTGCCGTTCCCGTACCTGCGCGATGAGAGCCAGGAGGTGGCGAAGGCGTACGGGGTGGAGCGGACGCCGGAGATCTTCCTGCTGGATGCGCGGGGTGTGTGCGTGTATGAGGGGGCGTTCGACGATTCGCCGAAGGACGCGGCGGGTGTGAAGGACCGTCCGCTGCAGGAGGCGATCGAGGACGTGCTGGCGGGGCGGCCGGTGCGGCGTGCGCAGACGAGCGCGATCGGGTGCAGCGTGAAGTGGAAGAAGTAGGCGGGGGAGTCGGGGTCGGCTCCCTCGGGACGGGGTGTTTGCGTGCGGCGTGCGAGGGACGTGCCCGCGCGTAGAATGTCGTTCTTCCATCGCACGAACGCCCTGACAGGAACCGAAACCATGACGGCCTCAGACGTTTTCTCGGCACGTTCGACGCTCAAGGCTGGCGGCGCGGAGCATGTGTACTACGACCTTCATGCGCTGGAGCGCGCGGGCGCGGTGGCGAAAGGTCGTCTTGGGAAGCTGCCGTTCTCGATCCGGGTGTTGCTGGAGTCGGCGCTGCGGAACCTGGACGGGTTCGTGGTGACGGAGGAGGACGTGCGTCGGCTGGCCGGGTGGAAGGGCGCGGGGAACGAGGAGGTGGAGCTGCCGTTCCTGCCGGGGCGCGTGGTGCTGCAGGACTTCACGGGTGTGCCTTGCGTGGTGGATCTCGCGGCGATGCGGGACGCGATGAAGCGTCTGGGGGGGGATGCTCAGGAGATCAACCCGCTGGTGCCGTGCGACCTGGTGATCGATCACAGCGTGCAGGTGGATGATTTCGGGCGCAAGGTGTCGCTGACGATTAATGCGGAGAAGGAGTTCGAGCGGAACCGTGAGCGGTATGAGTTCCTGAAGTGGGGGCAGCAATCGCTGACGAACTTCCGAGTGGTGCCGCCGGCGACGGGGATCGTGCACCAGGTGAATCTGGAGTATCTGGCGCCGGGCGTTCTGACGAAGCGTGACGACGCGACGGGGAAGATGGTGGCGTATCCGGACTCGTGCGTGGGGACGGACTCGCACACGACGATGATCAACGGGCTGGGCGTGCTGGGGTGGGGCGTGGGTGGGATCGAGGCGGAGGCGGTGATGCTGGGTCAGCCGGTGTACATGCTGACGCCGAAGGTGGTGGGGTTCAAGCTGACGGGGAAGCTTCCGGAGGGCTCGACGGCGACGGACCTGGTGCTGACGGTGACGCAGATGCTTCGTGCGCACGGGGTGGTGGAGAAGTTCGTGGAGTTCTACGGGCCGGGTGTGTCGACGCTGACGCTGCCGGATCGCGCGACGATTGCGAACATGGCGCCGGAGTACGGGGCGACGGTGGGGATTTTTCCGGTGGACGCTGTGACGATTGAGTATTTGAAGTTCACGGGACGTACGGCGGAGCAGGCCGCGCTGGTGGAAGCGTATTACAAGGCGCAGGGGATGTTCTGGACGTCTTCGTCGCCGGAGCCGGAGTTCAGCGAGACGCTGGGTCTGGACCTGTCGACGGTGCGTCCGTCGCTGGCTGGGCCGAAGCGTCCGCAGGACCGCGTGGTGCTGACGGAGATGAAGGCGCTGTGGCGGAAGGAGCTGGTGGACTCGTTCGGGAAGAAGAACATCAGCGAGACGGCGCGGCTGGACACGTGGGCGGGCGAGGGGGGTGAGAACGCGGGCGGGAACGTGCCGCCGGTGAACACGCCGCAGTCGGCGAGCGCGGCGCACAACGGTGTGGAGGTGGTGGCGGAGGGTCGTCGGTTCTCGCTGCACCACGGGGACGTGGTGATCGCGGCGATCACGTCGTGCACGAACACGAGCAACCCGGACGTGATGCTCGCGGCGGGGCTGGTGGCGCGGAAGGCGCGTGCGCTGGGCCTGACGCGGAAGCCTTGGGTGAAGACGAGCCTGGCGCCGGGCTCGAAAGTGGTGACGGCGTACTACGACAAGGCGGGACTGACGGAGGATCTGGACGCGATCGGGTTTGCGACGGTGGGGTATGGGTGCACGACGTGCATCGGGAACTCGGGTCCGTTGCCGGAGGCGATCAGCCAGGGGATCAAGCAGGGTGATCTGGTTGCGGTGAGCGTGCTGTCGGGGAACCGGAACTTCGAGGGGCGCATCAGCCCGGACGTGAAGGCGAATTATCTGGCGAGCCCGCCGCTCGTGGTGGCGTACGCGCTGGCGGGGACGGTGGACATCGACCTGACGCGCGACCCCATCGGCAAGGGCAAGAACGGGCAGGACGTCTTCTTGAAGGACATCTGGCCGACGCAGGCCGAGGTGCTGGCGATCAAGGCCAAGGGGATGTCGGCGGACCAGTACCGCGAGCAGTACGCGCGGGTGTTCGACGGGAACCCGACGTGGAACGAGGTTCCGGTCTCCAAGAGCGATCTGTACGGGTGGAGCGACGGCAGCACGTACATCCAGAACCCGCCGTACTTCGAGGGGATGACGGAGGAGCCGCGGGACGTGCGCCCGATCCAGGGCGCGCGGTGCCTGGTGTTCGTGGCGGACTCGGTGACGACGGACCACATCTCGCCCGCGGGCGACATCGCGGCGGACAGCCCGGCGGGCAAGCACCTCGCGGAGCGCGGCGTGCCGAAGTCGATGTTCAACTCGTACGGCTCGCGCCGCGGGAACGACCGCGTGATGACGCGCGGCACGTTCGCGAACGTGCGCGTGAAGAACAAGCTGGCCATCGACCCGTCGACGGGCAAGATCCGCGAGGGGTGGTGGACGAGGGACTTCTCGGGCAAGGCGCCGTCGGGCGAGTCGGTGACGCCGATCTACGACGCCGCGATGCGTTACAAGAGCGCGGGGACGCCGCTGGTGGTGCTGGCGGGGAAGGACTACGGGATGGGCTCGTCGCGTGACTGGGCGGCGAAGGGGACGAACCTGCTGGGCGTTCGCGCGGTGATCGCGCAGTCGTACGAGCGGATTCACCGGAGCAACCTGGTGGGAATGGGCGTGCTCCCGCTGCAGTTCGCGCCGGGCCAGAGCGCGGAGAGCCTGGGGCTGGACGGGAGCGAGACGTTCGACGTGGACCTCCCCCCCACCATCGAGCCGCGCGGCGTGATCCGGGTGAAGGCGACGAAGGCGGACGGGAAGACGGTGACGTTCGAGACGCGCTGCCGCGTGGACACGCCGGTGGAGGCGGAGTACTACCGGCACGGCGGGATTCTGCACTACGTGCTGCGGAAGATCCTGAACGAGAGCGGGCAGCCGGCGTAACGGTTCTCAGACAGAAGAAGTATCCTGCGCGACCCTTGGGGCAACGTCTGTAGGTGGCGCAGGCGCCATGATTATCTTCGTATGTGATGCTTCCGACACGATTCCATCGGATGCCTTCCGGGTCGGCGCCGAGCTGACCGGGCAGCATGCAGTCCCCGGATTGCGCGCCGGCGCCAAAGTTGCCGCTTTGGGTAGCGGGCAGAGGCACGTCCGGCGGGCACACCGTCTTCGTCCACCACGCCGAGCGCGAGCGCCACTGCCGCAAGGGAGCCGAGCAAACGAGACAAGGGATTCTGAGTTACGAGGATCGCCTTCTTGAGAGTGCGATGCTACATGTCTCGGCCGCGAATGCCATCGCGAGTATGGAGCACGGGAATGCCGGGCTGAGGGCTGTGCGACAGCGGCATGGTCGCGGCGGGCCGATACTCTCCGATCCCATGCTCGCCGACATGGCCGTCACCGAATGCCGTCTGCCAATGCGTCCCGCTGCGCGCGCCCGCGCGGTAGAGCAACATGCCCTTGGAGGACGGGCTCAAGAATGAGGCGAGTGAGTGCTTCTGATAGTGCGGCTCATACGCCAAAGGACTTGCGAAGCGAATGCCTTCGCCCTCCCACACTTGTGTTGACGTCCACAGGCTCGAGCCGAACACGAATGCGGTGGGCATCCATGCTTGGCGATCGGACCCGACTTCGTCCCACTCATGCCGCATGTGTTCGGACCCGATGCCCCACGCGGCCCCGGACGTGCCGAGCCAGTGCATGTGCGCCTGACCCGACCACTGGAAAAGCACGACCGGCCAATAGGTGGCGTGCATGAGGTATTGGCTCGCGCGCGAGGCCGCATCGGGAGAGCCGCCGTAAAACCACGGCGCGGCCTCGGCCTCGCTCGGCAGCCCTGCGTAGGGCAGTTGGCCCGAGTGGTCGGATGCATACGCAAAGAAGTCCTTGGCGGTCAGCCCCAGATTCATGAGGTCCGTGGTGTTGGTCATGTCCGCGCGGACGGCGCGGAGGGAGATAAGCACGACGGTCGTGAGCAAGGCCACCGCGAAGAGAGACACGAGGGTCTCAATGATGGTGAAGGCCGCACAAAACCTGATGCGCCCATTCGGTCGAGCCAGCAGGGTCTGGGCATATGGCAATCGCATACGCAGTCCTCCGAACGGAGGGGCGCGTCGTGGCGTCCCGGTCGGATGAATCTACTGCGTGTTGCCTCGGCACGTTCCTGCCTTGTCTAAGGCCCGGGGGACTACGTCCCGAACTGACTCAGCACCGCGTTAAGGTCGGCGAAGTTCACGGCGCCGTCGAGGTTCGCGTCCCCGGGAAGCATCGCCCCCCCGCCCGAGGTCTGACCGAACGTCGAGAGCACGGCGTTCAGGTCCGCGAAGTTCACCGCGCCGTCGTCGGTGAGGTCCGCGGGCCTGCGGACAAACCAGCGCCGCGAGGCGAGGTCACGCGAGAAGAAGGCGAGGAGCATGTTGGCGACCTTGGAGCGTGCCGCGGGGCCGGGGTGCGTGCCGTCGGCCTGGTAGTCGGAGCATGCCCAGGTGAGTCCGTCGGATCGCGGTGTGATGCCGTCGGCCCACATGTACGGGCCCCACGCGAGCCAGGGCGCGACGACGGCGCCGGCCGAGGGAGTGAAGTTGAGGGCGGGGGCGCCGTTGATCTGGTCTTCGACGAGCCACTTGACGGCGAACGCGGAGTCGTATGCGTATGGCTCGGGGTTGAGCGCCGTGGTCGCGTAGCCGGCGTAGATGCGCGAGGAGAGGAAGCCTTGACGGCAGTTGGGGAACTTGTCCTTCACGATCTGCGAGATGGCGGCGAGGAGGGACTGGAGGTGCTGCGGGTGCGCGGGGAAGGAGCCGGGGGGGAAGGACGTTGCTGGGCCGGGGACGGCCTGCTTGATCCACACGGCCTGCACCTGCGCGGGGGTGAGCCCGGCCTGCGCGAGGCGCTGGTTGATGACGGTCCAGAAGTTGGCGGTGGGGTCGACGATGATCTCGGCGTGCTGGCCGCCCTGTGCGCCGTCGATGATGCGGAGGCGCGGGTGGAGGTTGGGGAAGGTCGCGGAGAGATTGACGAAGGCGGAGTATTCCTGGGTGGTGTTGGACATGCCGATGGAGAGGAGGACCACGGCGCCTTGGGGGTCGGGGTTGCCGGCGGAGTCGAGTGGGATCATGGAGGCGGCGATGGATCGGCCGGCGAGGTCGTGCGCTGGGGGTCGGAGGTTGGAGCCTGCCGGGTAGAGGCCGCCCTGGGAGCCGAGGTACGTGGCGGGGCCGAGGTCGTTGAGGGGCGTGAAGCCGACGGACGTGCCTGCGCAGTTTTGAGCGAGCGCGGTGGTGGAGAGGAGTGCGGCGGAAAGGGCAGTGAAGCATTGACGCATGTTTGATCTCCTCCGGGGCGCACGATGTGGGCGGTGGCGCGGTGGGCGTGACAGGATGATCTCTTCGCGATGAGTATGACGGGGCCTGTCGTTTGAGCCAACGGGCGCTGGGCGCGATCTATTGCGAGCGTCGTGCGGCGGGGGTGGGATTGGGTACCTTCCGGTCGCGTGCGTGTACTGCTTTTGGTCAATGAGCGTTCTGGGCGGGGCAGGGCGGCGTTGCTGGGCGCCGGGGTGGAGCGGGCGCTGCGGGCGCAGGGCGGGGAGGTGTTGGCGTTGCGGGCAGCGGAGGCGACGCTGGAGGCGATCGGCGGGTGGGAGCCGCGAGCGATCGTGGCGTGCGGTGGTGATGGGACGGTGCACCATCTGGCGCAGGGGTGTGTGGGGAGGGGGTTGGAGCGATGGGCGGTGTATCACGCGCCGACGGGGACCGAGAACCTGTTTGCGCGGGAGTTCGGGATGTGGCCGAGGGTGGCGCCGGAGGAGATCGCGCGGCGTGTGATGCGTGGCGGAACTCGGCTGATCGATGTGGGTGTGGCTGGGGAGCGGGTGTTTGCGCTGATGATGAGCGTGGGGTTTGACGCGGCGGTGGTGGAGCGGGTGTGCGCGGCGCGGACGGGGCGGATCTCGAGGTGGTCGTACGCCGGGCCGATTCTGCGTGAGGCGACGCGTCCGACGCTGGCGCGGGTGCGGGTGCGGGTGGACGGTGAGCTGGTGGTGGATGGGGAGCGGGGGTTGCTGGTGGTGGGGAACGTGCGTCAGTACGCCGCGCGCCTGAACCCGGCGCACGACGCGGACCCGTCGGACGGCGTGTTGGACGTGGTGTTTATGGCGGCGCGGAGCGCGGTGGAGATTGTTCGCTGGTCGGCGTTGTGCTGGTCGCGTGGGCTGGGTGGCGCGGCGGGATGCGTGATGGCGCGCGGTCGCGAGATCGAGATCGAGTCGCTGGAGCGCGAGGCGCCGGTGCAGATGGACGGGGAGACGGCGGGGCGGCTTGTGCCGGGGAAGGCGGGAGTGATCCGCGTGGCGCCTGCGGCGATGCGTGTGGTGGAGGTGGACGCGCGGCGGGCGTGAGGGGGCGCGCTCAGCAGGGGGCGCTGAAGGCGGAGAGGACGAGGTTGAGGTCGGCGAAGTTCACAGCGCCGTCGCGGTTGAGATCGCCGACCAGGGATGCGCCGGACTGGCCGAAGGAGGAGAGGACGAGGTTGAGGTCGTTGAAGTTGACGAGTCGGTCGCCGTTGACGTCGCCGGCGCACGTGGGGAGCGCGGCGAGTCGCGCGGTGAAGAAGTCGAGCGTGGCTTGGGTGGTGGCGGCGCCGAGGTTGCCGTGGCCTGCGCCGGGGATGATGCGGAAGTCGTTGAAGACGCCGGCGGCGTCGAGCGCGTTGTGGAGCCGGAGGCTCTGGCGCCAGGGGACGGAGGTGTCGGAGTCGCCGTGGCCGATGAAGAGTGGCGGGTCGTTGGGATCGACCCAGGTGATGGGGTTCACTTGTGCTGCGAGCGCGGCGTAGAAGGGGAAGGGCGGTGCGGGGTTGGCGAGGTTGGCGCGGAGGACGCCGATGCCTTGGTCGGGTTGATCGAAGCCGATGAGGCGGGATTCTGGAGAGTTCCAGGCATCGTGGTTGATGGCGGAGCCTGGGGGCGTCGACACGTCGAGGTTCATGTTGATGATGTCGGTGGGGCCGAAGTAGTCGGCGCCGGCCTGGACGCCGGACCAGAAGGCGAGGTTGCCGCCGACGTCGCCTTCGAGCTGGGGCGCGTTGCCGGAGGTGGCGGCGAGGGCAACGAGGTGGCCGCCGGCGGAAGTGCCCCAGACGCCGAAGCGGGTGTGGTCGAGGTTGTATTCGGCGGCGTGTGCGCGGAGCCAGCGGATGGCGGCTTTGACGTCGTGTATCTGCGCGGGGAAGGTGACGGGCTCGGGGCCGAACTGGCCGGCCTGGCTGGTGAGGCGGTAGTCGATGCTGGCGACGGCGAAGCCTCGTTGCATGAGGGATGCGGCGTTGCCTGCGGGGACGCGCGAGCCGCCGGACCAGCCGCCGCCGTGAATCCAGATGACGAGCGGGCGGGGCTGGGCTGCGCCGGTGGGGAGGTAGAGATCGAGGAGAAGGGGCTGGTCGCCGACGGTGGCGTAGGTGAGGCCCGAGAACGTGGGTTGGGCCGCGGCGAGAGGGGAGAGGAGGAGGAGAACGAGTGATGCGAGGAGGCGTGCGGCGCGCATGGCGGTGCTCCGAGAGGGTGGGAAGCGAGCGTCGCACGAGCGCCGTGGGCTCAGCGACTGGGGAGGAACGCTCGGAGCCGGGCGTGATTGCGTGAGGATTGGGCTTGCGGTGTGAGTTCATCGCAGGCGGAGCCGAAGTCGGAGAGGACGAGGTTGAGGTCGGCGAGATTGATGACGCCGTTGCCGTCGAGGTCCGTCGGCTGTCCGGCGCCGAAGGGGCTGCCGAAATCGGAAAGAACCGCGTTGAGGTCGAGGAAGTCGCAGCGTTCATCGCCCGTGGCGTCGCCGGGGCAGAGGGAGAGGCGCGACATCCATCGGTAGTCGCCGACATTGCTGCTTGGATCCTCGCCGGAAACGCCGAATACTCGCGCTGCGCCCCCGAGGCCCAGAGTCGAATGCATCACGATGGCCGCGTCCGACGCGATGATCGAAGGCGAGAGCGCGATCTCGATCTGTCGTCGAAATACTTCTGCCCTGTCACCGGTTACCGTCACGCCGCTGACGGTCGGAGGTCCGACGATCGTCGCCAGAAATGACGCTAGGTGCACGACAGGTCCAACACCATTGACACGAACTCGGAAGTCCGTGGACGCGAGCGCCGAAGTGTCCCCCGGGTTCTCGGGCGCGTCATCCGTCAGTTGCAGGTTGGTCTGCATGAGGATGTGCGTGATGCGCCCGTCCGACGCTTGCCGAACCCCGACAATATCCGGCGTAACGTCCAGCGGAGGATTCCGCACGTATATCCACTCAGTCTTCAGGTCATCAGACTGGTTGCCCGCGGCCACCGACTCGAGCACGACAATGGCAATCTCGAAGTTCTGCCAAGCGGCAGCCGCCCCCCCGCCGTTCGGCGTCGCGATGCTCAGCTGGCCTAATCGAATTGTCACCCCCTGCCGTATCGCATCCGCCGTCACCTGCGCATCCGTCAGCCCGCCACCGCTTGCCCCGAACGCCGGGTTCGACAGCAGGTACTTTACGTAGCCCGTCCCCGGCGAAGGCCCGTTCGCCGAGCCGGCGCCGACGACCGCCTCCAGCTCCGCGAGCGTGTCGATACTCGCGGCCTGCGCGCGAGTGAGAAACGCGATGTACGACTCGCTCGCGTCCGCATCGAACGCGGGGTTGCCGACGATCTGAAACGCGGCTGCACTATTGAACACCTGCGTGCCCAGCACCGCGCGGCTGCGCCACCGCACCCCCTCCGTCGTCGACCCCGCCCGCTCCACCGTCAGCGACTGACCTCCGAGGTTCGCCGGCAGCGCGTACGGCACGTCCACGTTCACCACCTCGCGCGGGTAACGCAGCGTCAGCACCGGGTCATTCGGCCCCTGCGGCCTCGTTCGGCTCGACGGGCCTCCGTTCAGGAGCTCCAGCGTCGGAGGCTCGACGCCGTCTGCTCCGGACATCGCCGGCGCGTTGACGAACAAGATCCCCGAAAGGGCGGCGAGCGCGAGCGCAGCACGCGCCCACGCCTCGGAAGCTGCATGATGTTCCATGTTCTTTCTCCGCTCGCGATCGGCGCGACTGTACCGCGTGCGCGTCGCGGCGCCAATAGCTTCCCCCGAAAGTTCACAACATTCCGCGTTCGCGCCTCGACGGCGGCCTCACCCCCCCACTGCCGAGCGCGTGGCTCTCAGCACGACACGCCGAAGAAGGAGAGCACGAGGTTCAGGTCGGCGAAGTTGACGGCGCCGTCGCCGTTGAGATCGCCGGGGACGCTGCCGGGAGTCCCCGTCATCCCGAACGATGAGAGGACGATGTTGAGGTCTGCGAAGTTGACAACGCGGTCGCCGTTGGCGTCGCCGGGGCACGAGCCGTCGTTTCGGTACCAGGTGACGATGCTGAAGAGCGCGCCGACGGGGTCGATGTCGCCGTCGCCGTCGAGGTCGGCGGCGCTCACGTGCTCGGCGTTGAACACGTTGCCTCGCAGGAGGTGCGAGATCCAGCCGCTCGGCGTGCGCTCGTGCCAGCGCATCTGGCCGTCGTGATACATCGCGCTGATCGCGTCAAGATCGCCGTCACCGTCGACGTCGACGCTCAACGCCTCCGAAGCGCCGCGGACCGGGAACGCCACCACTCGCCGCTCGAACGACGCCGCGCCGAGCCCCCCGACGTTCTCGAACCAGCTCACCGTGTCCCCGCCGAACGACGCGCTGAGCACGTCGTTGTCGCCGTCGCCGTCGAAGTCGGTGACTTGGGCGCTGTGCTCGCCGAAGAGCGCGACGGCGAGGGTGTGCTCAACGAACATGGGCGGCTCGCCCGGCTGGGACGGGCCGACGTTCTCGAGCCACCCGACCCATCCGTTGCCGAAGACCGCGTTGGAAGTGACGACGACGTCGGTGTCCCCGTCGCCGTCGAGATCGCCCGCGGCCGCGCTGAGGTCGGCGGTTCGCGAGCAGGGGATGACATGCGCCACGAACGTCGGCGGCTCGCCCCCCACGCCCGCGACATTCTCGATCCACACCACCTTGCCAAGCCCATACTGATCCGCAGCAACAACGTCGAGATCGCCGTCCCCGTCGAAGTCGATGACGTCGAGCCGACGCGTGCCGTTCGCCCCGCCCCACATCTCGCGCTCAACAAACGTGATCGACCCGGGCGCGCCCTCGCCCGCCCGCACCTGCTCCAGCCACGCCAGCCGCTCGGGGACTCGGCACGACACGATGATGTCGAGATCGCCGTCGCCGTCGAGGTCCGCGGGCTTGAGGGCGCGCAGGCCGGGGGCGTTGACGGAGATGATGCGCTTCGTGAAGGCGGGCGCGGAGCCGCCGCTGCTCTCGTACCAGGCGACGCCAGGGGTGTTCATGGCGGTGACGAGGATGTCCGCGTCGCCGTCGGCGTCGATGTCGGTGGCGACGACACCGGTGCTGACGAAGATGGCGGGGTCGATGAGATGCTCGGTGAACGTGGGCGCCGCGAATGTGAGCCCTCCGCACGACGCGATCACCGCCGCCAGCCCGCACTCTTTCATCGCTCTGCTCATCGACATTGCGCTGCTCCTTTCGTCTGCGCCCCCAGCCCAGACTACGAGGGCATGCGCGCGAAACAACACCCTGTTGGGGTATCGCCCGGGATCAAGGGGTATTCCCCCGCGCCGTGACGCGCGAGCGGGGGCTGGGAGTGCCGTACACCTGAGTATCGACCCGCGTCGTTCTCCCCCCACCGCGTCCGACGCCATCGGCTTCAGCCCCCCGTGTTCACCCACACCGTCTTCACCTGCGTGTACATCTCCAGCGCGGCCTTCCCCATCTCGCGTCCGAATCCGCTCTGCTTGTACCCGCCGAACGGCGCCGCGGCGTCGAAGCAGTTGTAGCAGTTGATCCACACCGTGCCCGCGCGCAGCTTCGACGCGAGCCGGTGCGCCTTGCCCACGTCTCTCGTCCACACCGCCGCAGCCAATCCGTATTCCGAATCGTTGCCCGCCATCACCACTTCCTCCGGGTCCTTGAAGGGCACCGCGCACACCACCGGCCCGAAGATCTCCTCCTTCACCACGCGCATCGTCGGCTTCACCTCCGTCAGCACCGTCGGCCGCACGAAGTAGCCCTTCTCCATCCCCGACGGCCGGCCGCCGCCCGCCACAACCTTCGCCCCCTCCTGCCTCCCGCTCTCCACCAAGCCCGTCACCCTCTGGTGCTGCTCCTCGGAAACGAGCGGCCCCATTTCCGTCTCTGCATCCATCCCCGGCCCAACCCGAATCTGCTCCGATCTCTCGATCAATCTGGACACCACCCTGTCATAGGCCTTGTGCTCGATGAACAGCCTCGATCCCGCGCAGCAGCACTGCCCGTGGTTGAAATAGATCGCGTGCGCCGCGCCGTCCGCGGCCACGTCCAGGTCAGCGTCCGCGAACACGATGTTGGGCGACTTGCCCCCCAGCTCCATCGACACGCGCTTCAGGTTCCCGGCGGCCGCGCGCATCACGATCTTTCCCACCTCCGTCGACCCCGTGAACGCCACCTTGTCGACGCCCGGATGCGACGCCAACGCCGCGCCCGCCGTCTCGCCAAGCCCCGTCACGATGTTCACCACGCCCGCCGGGATCCCCGCCTCCTCGATGAGTTCGCCGAGCCGGAGCGCGCTCAGCGGCGTCTGCTCCGCCGGCTTGAGCACCACCGTGTTCCCGCATGCCAGCGCCACGCCCAGCTTCCACGCGGCCATCAGCAGCGGGAAGTTCCACGGGATGATCTGCCCCACCACGCCCACCGGCTCGCGCAGCGTGTGCACGAAGTAGCTCCCCGGGAAGCTCACCGGGATCATCTCCCCCTCCACCTTGGTCGCCCATCCCGCGTAGTAGCGGAAGTGGTCCACCACGAGCGGCACGTCGGCGATCCGCGAAACACTGATCGGCTTCCCGTTGTCCAGCGTCTCGAGCTGCGCAAACTCCTCCGAGCGCTGCTCGATCAAGTCCGCGAGCTTCCAGATGGCCCGCCCCCGCTGCGAGGGGCTCATCTTCCCCCAGGGCCCATCCTCGAACGCGCGCCGCGCCGCCCGCACCGCAAGATCAACATCCGCAGCGTCCCCAGCCGCCACCTCAGCGAGCGCGAGCCCGTTGCTCGGGTCGTACGTCGTGAACGTCGCCCCGCTCTTGGCGCCCACCCACTTCCCGTCGATCAGCATCTTCCGTGTCCGTCCCCCCACGAACTCCCTGACTCCCGCCGCCAGACCCGGATGCGAAAGCGTCGCGCTCAATGCCGCCATGGGTTGTCTCCTTCGTCGCCCTGAAGCGCCGCCGATGACGCAGACCACGCCAGCGCGCGCCGCCTCGCCCACCAATGCCGCCATGCTACCGCGCCCCGGCCCCGGCCCGGGCGTTTCGCCCGCCGGGCATCGAGCCCCTCGCCCTTACTCCAGCCCCATCGCCCTTGCGATGGCGTGGCCCATGTGTGCCGGCGTCTCGGCGATCTGCATGCCCGCGCCTTTGAGCGCTTCGATCTTGCTCTCGGCGCCGCCCTCGCCGCCCGAGATGATCGCGCCGGCGTGGCCCATGCGCCGGCCGGGAGGGGCCGTGCGCCCTGCGATGAATGCGGCCATGGGCTTGGTGACGAACTGCCGGGCAAACTCGGCCGCGGCCTCTTCGTCCGTGCCGCCGATCTCACCGATCATGAGGATCGCGTGGGTATCGGGGTCTTCCTGGAACAGGCGCAGGCAGTCGATGAAGTTCATGCCGCGAACCGGGTCGCCGCCGATGCCGACGCAGGTGGACTGAGCAAGCCCGAGCTGTGAGGTTTGCCAGACGGCTTCGTAGGTGAGCGTGCCGGAGCGGGAGACGATGCCGACGGCCTTGGCGCGCTTGGCCTGGGAGATGTGTGTGTTGATGTAGCCGGGCATGATCCCGATTTTGCATCCGGCGTTGGTGTAGGGATCCTTTGAGGAGTCGCCGGAGCCGGTCTTGGGTCCGGGGGTGATGACGCCGGGGCAGTTGGGACCGACGAGGATGCTCTGACGGAAGGGCGGGCGCGAGGCGTTGATCTCGTCGAGGAGCGCGCGGGCCTTGACCATGTCGGCGACGGGGATGCCCTCGGTGATGGCGCAGATGACGCGGACCTGCGCCTCGGCGGCCTCGAGGATGGCGTCCGCGGCGAAGGGCGGAGGCACGAAGATCATGGTGGCGTCGGCGCCGGTCTCTCGGACGGCGTGCGAGACGGTGTCGAAGATGGGGAGGCCGTTGTCGTCCTTGGATCCGCCCTTGCCGGGGGTGACGCCCCCGACCATGCGGGTGCCGTAGTGGTGGCAGCCCTTGGTGTGGAGGGCGCCGAAGGAGCCCGTGATGCCCTGACAGAGAACGCGCGTGGTGGAGTCGACAAGAATGGCCATGGGGGGGGAAGGATACCGGATCGCGCGGGAGGGCTACGGGGCGGGGAGCGGTGCGGCGCGCTCAGGCCGGCGCGGGTTCCGACAAAGAGAGGAACCGCACGAACCGGGGGTGCGGACATGCATGCGACGTATGGGTGATAACTCGAGGGTGGTTCACTTTCGGGAGGTACTCGATGCGCACGCGTAGGCCGGGCACAAACGTCAGAAACTGCCGCTGGGTTCGGGCCGTTGCATGCGCCCTGGGCACGGCGGGTTGGAGCGCATCGCCGTCGCACGCACAGTGGTGTCGCGCCATCTGGCAAACCGGCTACACCGACGGAGCGTCCTTCGATCGGCCGATCAGCCGCTTCGCCGATGTCGCGCTCACGCACGGCGGGGCTCGACAAACGTTCGGACTCTATGCCGAGGGGGTGATGAACATCACGGCATACTTCACTGAGCCGCGCCAACTCTTCCACTGGGACGGCTCGACGTGGGAAGCCGTTCCGGGATCGATCACCGGAAGCGTCTACGACGTGTTCAACGTCGATGCGCCCGGCGTGCCGGGCGTGCCGCCGGGCGTCTACTTCACGGGCGACATGGTGGTCCGACCCGAGCCCGGCACGACGTACCGGAACTTTGTCCGCTTTGACGGCGGCGCCTGGCATCCCGCGACCACCTCGCCCATCACCCCCATCGAGAGCGCGTCGGTGTACGACGACGGGAGCGGACCCGCGATGTACGCCGTCACCCTGCCGCAAGCCGGATCGGGGATCTCGCTGTTCACGACGCCCGTCAGCCGCTACAGAAACAACGCCTGGGAGCCTGTGGGCGCTGTCATGCGGGTGCAGCCCAGGTCGCGCCTCGTGGTCGTCAGCGAGGGCGCTCACCAGGGTCTGTACCTGATCGGGCTCACGACCATCACCCAAGGCTCCGTGCCTACGGGCGTGGCGCGATGGGCCGGGGATGCCTGGGTTCCGCTCCCGGGCGCCCCTTCGGATGGCTTTGTTCGCTCCGCGGTCGTCCACGACTTCGGCGACGGGCGCGGAGAGGCGCTGATCATCTCGGGGACGTTCACCGGCGCCGGGGGCCTCCCCGCCTCGGGCGTCGCGCTCTATCGCCCCGCCTCGGGCTGGGCCATCCCGCCCGCTTCCGTCCCCTCTGGAACATTGAAGCTCATTGAGGGCGCGAATGGTCAGCGCTCACTGCACATCGTCCCGCAGTTCACGTATCAGAGTCATTCGCGGCTCCACCGATGGGACGCTTCCGGCGCGATGCCGGTCGGAGACGCGAGCCCGTGGATCGCCGACGTCGCGAACGTGTCCACGGCGCACGGCCCCAAGCTCGTCGCCGCGGGCACGATCGTGAGCGGTCCGCCGCTGACCTGGCCTCGTGTGTGGCGCGTCGGCGCGCTCGGTGAGGACGGGCATTGGATGATCCTGGCGAACTCCGGGCGCGAGAACGTGGACTTCGTCGGCGATGTCGACATGGGAAGCGGCGTCGAGCGCGTCATCGAGTTCTCGCCGTACCTCACGGACTGGTCGGGCACGCTCTGCCGCATCCACGAGGGCGAACTCGTGCCGATTCCCTCACTCAATCAGCCTCAGACCAAACTGAGCGCCCTCCTTCGCATCGACTCGCCCTCGGGCGCCCGCGTGTACGCCGCCCTGCGACACGGACGGGAACGCGGCTTCTCGAACACCCCCTTCGGGAATCCATCCTCCATCTCGCTTCGGGGCGTGGCCGAGTACACACCACAAGGCTGGGTCGGGCTCGGGCAGGGCCTGATGCGAAACAGCACGCCCGCGGGCGCCAACGCTCTCGGCGTGCACGACGACGGCACGGGGCAGATGCTGTACGCCACGGGACTGTTCACACACGCGGGCGGCGTTCCCGCGCATGGCATCGCCCGATGGGACGGCGCGACATGGAGCGCCGTGGGCGAAGGGTTGCCGGGATACGGCAACGATCTGCTCTCCATCAGCACGCCCGACGGGCCGCGCCTGCTTGTTGCCGGCGCGTTCACGCCCCCAGGCAACCCGTGGCCCACCGCCATCGTCGCCGAATGGGACGGCTCCTCGTGGACGCTTCTCACTCTCGACGATGGATTCCACGCCGGATCGTCGCTCGCGCTCTTTGACTCCGGCAACGGCGAACGCCCGCACCTCATCACTACGGCGGGCGTCCTGTACCAACGAGATGACACCGGTTGGCACATGCTCGGCTCCCCCGGACAAGCGCCCTGGCTCAACAGCTCTTCCGGCCTGATCAAACTCATGGTGACGGACGAACCGACCGCGGACGGCGGCACGACGCCCGTCCTCATCGCGGCGCGGGAAGCACGCTACGGCGGATTCCTCCACAGCCCGTTCATCCGATGGAACGGCCGCGCGTGGTCCGTCCCGTTCGAGCACGTGCTCGGCGCCACACCCACAGCATCCTCGCCCGTCAGCCCGTTCGTCACCCAGGTCGGAGACGTCGGCGCTCGACGATTGCTCATCGCAGGGGCCTTCGGGTCCGTGAACGGCGAACCGTCCATCAACATCGCCGTGCTCCAGTCCTGCCGCCCGCTCTGCGACGGCGACGGCAACGCGGACGGCCGAGTGGACATGATCGATCTCACGAACGTGCTCGCGGACTACGGGCGGTTCACCTGGTGGGATCCGATATCCCCCGGCGACGCCTTTCTTGACGGCCGCGTGAACTTTCTCGACCTCGCCGCCGTCCTCGGGAACTTCGGCGCCCATTGCCCCCAATAGCCTCGGGCGCAGGCCGAAACATCCCTCCCGCCCTCCGTATACTCCCCTCATGCGCGTGATCGTGACGGGCCAGGTGGGCATGGACAAGAAGCCGTTCCTCAACGGCGTGCGGGACTTCGCGGGCCAGCAGGGCGAGAGCGTGGACGTGTTCCACGTCGGCGACATGATGTACCGCGAGGCGCCCGACGTGCGTCCGGGGCGCATCCTGGACCTTCCCCTCTCTCGGCTCGAGACGCTCCGGCGCGCGGTGTTCCGGGACGCCATCGGCGAGTCGAGAGGGCGCACGAACGTGATCCTCAACACCCACGCCACGTTCCGGTGGCGGCACGGTCTGTTCTCGGCGTTCGACTTTGATCAGATCCGCGCGTTTGAGCCGGACGTGTTCATCTGCCTGGTGGACAACATCGAGGTGGTGCACCACCGGCTGCACAGCGAGCACGAGATCGACGCGACGCTCAAGGACTGCATGGTGTGGCGGGAGGAGGAGATCCTCGCGACCGAGATGATGGCGAAAGCGACGGGCAAGAAGTTCTACATCTTCAGCCGGGGCAGGCAGCGCGACAACACTCGTTCGTTCTTCCGGCTGGTCTGCCGGCCGGAGATGAAGAAGGTGTACCCGTCGTTCCCGATGAGCCACGTCGTCGATCTGCCGGACGTGCTGGCGGAGATCGACGCGTTCCGCGAGGCCCTGGCCGAGCACTTCATCGCCTTCGACCCCGGTGACGTCGACGAGAAGCTCCTCCTCGACCGCTCCATCGCGGCCGCGCGGGAGGGCAAGGACTTCATCGAGACGGCCCCCCACTCCTTCGGGTCGAAGAAGAACGCCCAGCCTGTTCGCGTCTCCGTCCGGCAGGTGCTGGACATCGCGGGCGACGTGGACGGGCAGATCTACATGCGCGACTTCAAGCTGGTCGACCAGTCGGACATGATCGTGTCGTACATCCCGGAGCTGGCCGGGGGCATCCCCGGGCTGTCGTCGGGAGTGGAGCGGGAGCTGCACCACGCGTTCGAGCACACCAAGGAAGTGTACGTGGTGTGGAAGCCGAAGAAGGCGCCGTCGCCGTTCATCACGGAGACGGCGACGAAGATCTTCGGGGCGGTGGACGAGGCGCTGGCGTACTTCGAGGAAAAGAACATGTTCGCGACGACGAACCTGTTCGGGCACTGAGCTCGGCCTTCACACTAAACGCAAAAACGGGCGTTGCCGACGCGGGCGCTTGCGGTCGCCGGCGCAGACAACGCCCATTCTCGCCCCTCCGTCGAGTCGAGGCCTGCGGCGGCCTTTCGGGCCGCGGCGTCCCTGGCAGTCCTGGACTCGAGTGGGCTTTCTCTCCCCTGCACCTATTGATTCGCGTAATGGCTGGAATGGTTCCAACGTTGATGCGGGATTTCACGGGCTTGCGGCGCGGTATTCTCGGGGCGTGGCGCGGTACATGATGCGAGTGGCGTACGAGGGGACGAACTTCCACGGATGGCAGAAGCAGGCGTCGACGGCTGCGGAGCCGTGGGTGGCGGCGGAGGGGCTGCGCACGGTGCAAGCCGTTGTGGAGCGGGCGGTTCGGGAGGTGGTGCGGGAGCCGGTGGAGCTGATGGGGGCGAGCAGAACGGACGCGGGGGTGCATGCGGCGGGGCAGGTGGCGGCGTTCACTGCGAGTGAGGAACGGAGGGGGGCGCCGGACGAGCGGCTGGCCATGGCGATCAACTCGCGGTTGCCGGAAGATGTGCTGGTGCAAGAGGTTCGGCGCGTACACCCGCGCTTTGATCCGGTCGGTCATTGCGAGTCGAAGGGGTATCGGTATCGGATCTGGTGCGGTTCTTCGAGAAATATCTGGGAGCGTCGAGTGACGGCTCATGTGCGCACAAACCTCGATGTTAGTGCGATGCGTGTAGGGGCTAGTCGCATTGTTGGTGCGCACGACTTCTGTGCATTTGCCGCGGCGGGTCATGGTCGGCTGTCGACCGTTCGGACTGTGTTCTCGTGTGAGGTGTCGCGCGAAGAGACCGGTGTTGTGCGCATCGACGTGTCGGGGGACGGGTTCCTCTACAACATGGTCCGGATCATCGCGGGGACGCTCGTCGAGGTCGGGCGCGGGAAGATGAGCGCGGACGATGTGACGCGCGCGATCGAGTCGAAGGATCGGAGGAACGCGGGGCCGACGATGCCGGCGAGCGGGTTGCGGCTCGAGTGGATCAAGTATCCGGAGAGCGTGTTCGATCTGGAGGGGGAGTTGCCGATGACGAGGGGGAAGCGGATGTTGGTGGAGCGCGGTGAAGAAGTGGCTGATGATGTGGAGAGGAGTGAGGGCTGATGGCGAATGTGGTGGTTGTCGGGCCGCATCCGGACGATCAGGAGGCGGGGATGGGCGGGACGGTGGCGCTGCTGGCGTCGCAGGGGCACCGTGTTTTGTTGCTCGACATGACGAATGGCGAGCCGACGCCGCTGGGGAGTGTGGAGGGGAGAAGGAGAGAGGCGGAGGCTTCGCTGAGGGTTTTGAATGAGGCCGCGCGGAAGGGGAAGGGGGATGGGTTTCCCGGAGTGGTGGAGCGGATGTGCCTTGGTTTTCCGAACCGCGAGCTGGTGGAGAGCGTCGGCGCGCGGCACGTAGTTTCGAAGGTGTATCGGGAGTGGCAGGCGGACGTGGTGTTCGCGCCGTTCTTCGAGGATGCGCACCCGGATCACGTGGCGACGACGCGGATTGCCGAGGATGCGCGGTTTGATGCGAAGTTGTCGCGGATGAGCGAGGCGGGGCGGTGGCGCGGGGGGGAGGTATTGCGGGGGGCTGAGGTGGAGGAGGCGCGGCGGGGGGTCAATACGCCGAGCGGGGAGTGGTTTAGGACGCCAGCGGATGATGCGAGTCATCCGCCCAAGTATCCGAAGTGGTTCTTCCACTATTACGCGACGCACCTGCGCTGGGTGATGAACCCGAGTTTCTGTTTGGACATCACGGGGTTTGAGGGTGTGAAGCGCGCGGCGATTGAGGCGTATGAGACGCAGTTTGTGAAGGCGAACGGGCAGGTGGTGGGGTGGATCGAGGCCGCGGGGACGTATTTGGGGAGCCGCATTGGGACGAGAAGCGCGGAGGGGTTCTACACGAGGGAGCCGGTGGGGCTGAGGGGGTTGGAGGGGATAGCAAAAGCGGAAAGTGAAAAGTGAAAAGCGGAAATGAAGATGGCGCGGCACGCGCGGAGTGCAGGGCCGTGTAATCACGGAGAGTTTGCGGCGCGGAGCGCGCGGTGGGTGAGGATGGGGGTGAGGGTGCGGGTGACGCGGACGAGTTTGCGTTGGACGCGCATGACGTCGTGGATGTTCTTGTAGACGGAGGGGGCTTCTTCGCGCATGGCGGAGAGGGAGGCCGGGTCGGTGTGGACGTGGGTGAGTTCGGAAGAGAGTTGAGCGCGGGAGATGGAGCGTCGGGCGTGTTCGCGGGTCATGGCGCGGCCGGCGCCGTGGGCGCTGGAGTGAAGAGCATCGGGGAGGCCCTTGCCGGTGACGTGGAAGGAGGGGGCGGCCATGGAGCCCGGGACGAGGCCGGGGAGGTTCGGGGGTGCGGGCATCGCGCCTTTGCGGTGGATGAGGTGATCGGCGGCGAAGTGGGACTCGGGGCGGACGTGGTTGTGATCGGCGTCGATGTAGGTGTGATCGAGTGGTTGCGCGTTGATGATCGGATGGAGCGCGGCGGATGCGGAGGAGAGGATGGCGCGGCGGTTGGCGGCGGCGTAATTGCGTGCCCATTGGACGTCGGAGAGGTATGCGGCGCCTTGGGGTGTGTCGGCGTCAAGGCAGAGGAGGCCGAGGCGGGAGCGGCGGGCGCTCTTGATGTGGGCGGCGCGGATGGCTTGGCAGAGGGAGCGCGAGCCGGTGTGGACCATGAGCCAGAGTTGGTCGGACTCGTCGCGTTGGACTTCGAGGAAGTGGTTTCCAGAGCCGAGGGTGGAGAGGTAGATGGGGCCTTCGTTTCGCGCGAGGCGTTGGAGGGAGTCGAGTGAGAGTTGGTCGGGAGGCGGGAGGAGATGCGCGTGCGCGTCGGCGGTCTCGCGGCGTTGGCGTTCGATGGGGACGGCGGCGCGGAGGGCGTGAAGGATGTCGCGGCATATGTCGGGGTTGAGGGAGGAGGCTGGGGTGTTGAGTGCGATGGCGGCCATGCCGCAGCCGATGTCGCCGCCGACGGCGTCTGGGTAGAGGAGCTGTGTGGTTGCGAAGGCGACGCCGACGCAGACGTTGTGCGCGAGGTGGACGTCGGGCATGACGGCGACGTGGCGGACGTCGTCGGAGCGGGCGAGACGGTCGAGTGAGCGCTGGATGTCGGGTGAGAGGCGTTCGGAGGCCCAGGAGCGGATGGGGGCGCGGGGCGCGGAGTGTTTTTTCATTGTTCGGTTTCCCGTGGGATGAGTTGGAATGCGATGGTGGGGATGTGCTTTCGGTGGATGTGTTCGGCGACGGCGGCGCGTGCGCGGCCGAGAGATTCGCGGAGGCAGAGATCGAGGACGGAGACGGGGTGCGGACAGTCGTGCGGGACGCTGACGAAGACGCGGAGTCTTGTGGCGTCGGGGTCGGGCGCAACGCGCTCGACGATGAGCGATTCGAGCGGTGAGGGGAAGGCGGGTGGGATGACCGCGAGGAGCGCGCGGCGGACCTGCGCGCAGAGCTGGAGTGTCTTGCGGTCGGTGGAGGCGTCGTATGGGGCTTCTTTGCGGCGGCGCTCGGGAGGGCCGTCGTCGTCGTGGATGTCGGCGCAGAGGGATCGCGCCCTCGCGCGATGGCGTGCATCGTCGGGTTTCATGTGTGCTCCGGCGTGAAGAATGCGCGGGTACAGCGGGGGCCTTGGAAGCGGCCTTGCGTCAGGATGTGTGGCTAGGCGCGTTCTGTGCGCGGAGCGTGTCGCTCAGGAACGGGTGTTCAGGAGCGGCAGCTCGGGGCGGGACGCGCCTCGCGGGCAATACGTGCGGGTCGAATCATGGCGCGTCTCCTTTCTGCCCTGATGGAAGTGGGCAGGGCGAGTGTACTTTCGGTTGGAGTGGAGTCAAGGTTGAGGTTCGTTTGCGGCCGGAGTCAGGAGCTGCGGTGCAGGGGGCTCCGCCCCCTGCAACCCCCGGTGCGGAGCGTGCGTGGTTGGAGGAATGAGGCGGGGAGGAGAATGAGAAGAGATAGACGCTCCCTCCCGGTCGCGTCTCGTTCGTCAGGCGTGTTGCGCGAGTGACGAGCTCACACGATGGAGGCGGGCGGCGCGAGGAGGCGGGGAGGAAAAAGAGAGGAAGTAGACGCTCTCTCGCGGTCGCGTCTCGTTATGGACGGTGATTGCGCGAACCCGCTCCGGGTTGACGAGACGGGATGCGAGGGCGTTGAGGCATAGAGAAAGAGGAGAAAGAGGCCATGGAGCCCTCACCCCACCCTCTCCCAGGCGAGGCGCCTGGGAGAGGTGGCCGGATCGGTCGCGGATGGCGGAATTGAGGCTCGTGGGAGGGA
>CAYPGJ010000001.1:70612-294459 GCA_964410465.1 uncultured Phycisphaeraceae bacterium
AAGGCGCGCGAGTCGTGCGTACGCAGGACACGAAGCGGCCGCGGTGCGAGAAGACAGAAAGGCCGATCGGCACAGGTCGTTGGAGATGTTCGAGCGAAGCACTCTACGAGGCAGAGTAGGTAGAGAAGCGATGCAGTAGCCCTCTCCCTGCCCTCTCCCATCGCCCCCCGGGGGGCCGATGGGAGAGGTGGCCGGATCGGTCGCGGATGGCGGAATTGAGGCTCGTGGGAGGGAGCGACTGCGAGCTTGCGCTCGCAGCTCGGAAGAACAGAAGGCAAGGCGCGCGAGTCGTGCGTACGCAGGACACGAAGCGGCCGCGGTGCGAGAAGACGGAAAGGCCGATCGGCACAGATCGTTGGTGATGCGTACGCGCAGCACTCTACGAGGCAGAGTAGGTGGAGAAGCGATGCAGTAGCCCTCTCCCTGCCCTCTCCCATCGCCCCACGGGGGGCCGATGGGAGAGGTGGCACGGATCGCGTCTCGTTTGCCAGGCGGGTCGCACGAGTGGCGCGTTCACACGATGGGGGGCGGGCGGCGCGAGGAGGTGGGGAGAAGAATGAGCCCCCTCATCCGTCACGGCTTCGCCGCGCCACCTTCCCCCGCCAGGGGGGAAGGGTTCGGAGGCCCATCGCCATTGGAGTGGTTCAGTCGGTGCAGGAGGCGCCGTACTCGGAGAGGGTGTTGTTGAGGTTGGCGAAGGTGTAGGGGGCGGAGTAGTTCGAGAGGATGAGGTTGAGGTCGGCGAAGTTGACGGTGCGGTCGCCGTTGATGTCGCCCATGAGGGGGACGTCGGAGGAGGTGATCTTGAAGAGCTGGCCGGTCGTGCCGAAGCGGAGGAGGTAGAGCTCGCCGTCGGCGGCGCGGCAGAAGGAGACGAGGAGGTAGCGGGTGGCGCCGAACATCTCGTTGGTGTGTTCGCGGTTGTCGGAGCCGTCGAGTTTCATCGACCAGATGCGGCCGTTCTGGTAGTCGGCGTAGAAGTAGCGGCCCTGGAAGGAGCACATGGATTTGCCGCGGTAGACGAAGCCGCCGGTGATGGAGAGGCCGACGGAGTGTGAGTATTCGGCGATGGGGTCGGTGAGAGGGAGATAGGCCGCGGGGAGGGAGGTGTTGAAGTTGTGCGCGCCTTCGCGGTGGCGCCAGCCGAAGTTGACTGCGCCCAGGGTGTGGGGCGTGCGGTCGATTTCCTCCCACTGGTTCTGGCCGACGTCGGCGAGGAAGAAGTCGTTGGTGACGGTGGTGTGAGGGAAACCGGCGGGTTTGAGGGAGTCGAAGGACCAGCGCCAGGGGTTGCGGACGCCGAAGGCCCAGATGTGCGGGCGGGCGAGCGCGGCGGCGTAGAAGGGGTCGAGGGCGGGCGGGTTGTTGGCGGGGAGGAAGGGGTTGGAGGGGGGAATCGCGAAGCCGACGGGGTCGGAGTCGGGGACGTTGACGTCGATGCGGAGGATTTTGCCGAGGAGTGTGGTGGGGGTTTGGGCGCGATTGGAGGGGTCGTTCTGTCCGCCGCCGTCGCCCATGCCCATGAAGAGGTAGCCGTCGGGGGAGAAGGCGAGGTTTCCGCCCTTGTGGTTGGAGAACTGCTGGATCCAGCGTTGGCCGGTGGTGATGTCGAAGTTGAAGTCGAGGTCGAAGCGGGAGTTGAAGTCGGCGATGAGGGGGTCGGTGGGGATTGCGGGGGTGGGGACGGTGAAGCGGGCGACGATGGTGGCGCCGGAGGGAGGTGTGGGTTGGCCTGCGGGGACGACGGAGTTGGAGGTGAAGTTGAAGAAGACGCGGCGGTCGGAGGCGAAGTTGGGGGAGAAGGCCATGCCGAGGAGGCCTTCCTCGAGGGTGTTGGATTTGACGATGGAGGTGAGGTTGATGAGGTCCTGGGGGAGGATGACGCCGTTGGTGACGGTGCGGACGCGTCCGGCTTTTTCGGCGATGAAGAAGGTGTTGGGGTCGGTGGGGTGCTGGACGCAGGTGATGGGGTTGGTGAGTGTGGCCGGGGTGATGGGTGTGACGGAGAGGGCGGCGAGTGGTCGCGCGAGGCAGGGCGCTGAGCAGAGGATGAGCGCGAGGATGGCGTGGGTGGTGCGCATGGCGTGTTTCTTCTCCGTGTGGGCTCTGGGGTGATGTCGGAACGGGAAGGGTAACTCGGGGTTGGTTCGGGGCAACGGAAAAGGGGGAAAGGGCCGGATGGGGCGCGGGGGCGGGGGTGTTCGTACAATCCCGACCCTTCGTTTTCGAGAGCCGCACGGCGCCTGTTCGGCAGGCGCTTGGGAATCGCAGAGGAGTGAGCCTTGGCACACGCGAGCAAGCCGTTTCAGAGCAGCGCGTCGGCGAGCAAGCCGAACCATTACGACCTGATCGTGATCGGTGGGGGTCCGGCGGGGTATGTGGGGGCGATCCGTGCGGCGCAGCTGGGGATGAAGGTGGCGTGCGTTGAGCGTGACAAGGTTGGCGGGGTGTGCGGGAACTGGGGGTGCATCCCGACGAAGGCGCTGCTGTCGAACGCGGAGCTGATGGAGAAGGTGAAGGAGCCGGAGGTTTGGGGGCTGAGCTTCGGCGAGGTGAAGGTGCACTGGGAGAAGGTGATCGCGCGGTCTCGCGACGTGGCGAACAAGTCGAGCAAGGGCGTGGAGTTTCTGTTCAAGAAGAACAAGATCACGCACGTGACGGGGCATGCGAAGATCACGAGGGGGAAGAAGGGGAATCAGCCCTGCGAGGTGCGGGTGTTCGACTGCAAGGTGAAGGACACGTTCACGCCGGCGCCTGCGGAGATCGCGAGCAAGGCGCGGGAGACGCTGACGGCGGACGCGGTGCTGGTGGCTACGGGGAGCGTGGCGCGGGACCTGCCGTTCGCGAAGTTCGACGGGGACCGGATCATCGGGGCGCGGGAGGCGATGAACCTGCCGAAGCAGCCGAAGAGCCTGGTGATCGTGGGGGCGGGGGCGATCGGGATGGAGTTTGCGTACTTCTACCACTCGTTCGGGACGAAGGTGACGGTGGTGGAGATGCTGCCGAGGATTCTGCCGGTGGAGGATGATGACGCGTCGGCGGCGCTGGAGAAGGTGTACAAGAAGGCGGGGATGGACATCCGGACGGGTCACACGACGACGGCGGTGGAGAAGACGGCGAGCGGCGTGAAGGTGACGATCGCGCCGGTGAAGGACGGGAAGGCGGACGAGGGGAAGAAGGAGACGATCGAGGCGGACAAGGTGCTGCTGGCGATCGGGGTGAAGGGTCGGAGCGACGGGCTGTGCGATGCATCGCTGGGGCTGAAGATCGATCGCGATCACATCGTGACGGATTACAAGGCGAATGACTTCTCGGCGCCCAAGGCGCTGACGTATGCGACGAGCGTGCCGGGGGTGTATGCGGTGGGCGACGTGATCGGTCCGCCCTGGCTTGCGCACGTGGCGAGCGAGGAGGCGATTTTGTGCGTAGAGCGGCTCGCTGGGCATGACCCGATCCCGATGGATTACTCGGTGATCCCGGGGTGCACGTACTGCCATCCGCAGGTGGCGAGCGTTGGGTACACGGAGCGGGCGCTGAAGGAGCAGGGTCTGAAGAAGGGTGAGGATTACGAGATCGGGACGTACAACTGGCAGGCGCACGGGAAGGCGACGGCGGCGCACCAGCAGAAGGGGTTCGTGAAGATCATTCGCGGATTGCCGAGGGGGGAGATTCTGGGCGGGCACATCGTGGGGTATCAGGCGACGGAACTGATTTCGGAGCTTGGGTTGGCGCGGCGGCTGGAGGCGACAACGGAGGAGCTGATCGTGACGGTGCATGCGCACCCGACGATGTACGAGGGGCTGCATGAGGCCGCGCTGGCGAGCGAGGGTCGGCAGATTCACGGGTAATACGGATGGGGTGAGGTCGCGGGTGCGCGAGGGGAAACGCTCGGAGCGGGCGGGAGTTGGTGTTTTTTGTTGATCGGGGCGGGTGTGCGCGCGAGGATCGGGGGGTGTGCGCGTGCGCGATGTGCGCGCCGACGTGGGAGGTGACGGCATGCGGGCAGGAACGATGCGGCGCGTAGGGGTGATGGCGGGGATGGCGTTGAGCGCGGGGTGGGGGCTTGCGGCGCCGCAGTGGGGCGGGACGGTGGGGACGCCAGGCGTGAATGGTCAGGTGATGGCGATGTGTGTGTGGGACGACGGGACGGGCCCGGGGTTGTACGTGGGGGGAGATTTCACGACGGCGGGCGGGGCGCCGGCGTTGCGTCTGGCGCGGTGGAACGGGCAGGCGTGGAGCGCGGTGGGCGGTGGAGTGACCGGGAGGGTGACGGCGCTGCACGTGTTTGATGATGGGCGCGGGAAGGCGCTGTACGTCGGGGGGGAGTTCTTGCAGGCGGGGGCGGTGAGCGCGAAGCGCCTTGCGCGGTGGGACGGGGCGCAGTTTGAGGAGGTCGGGGGAGGGTTGTCGGAGGTGAATCCGAACTCGTTCGCGGACGCGGTGGGCGCGATGACGACGTGGGATGAGGATGGGGCCGGGCCGCAGCCTGCGGGATTGATCGTGGGCGGGAACTATCGCGTGGCTGGCGCGGTGGGCGCGTTGAATCTTGCGAGATGGCGCGGGGGGGTGTGGACGACGATCGGGGGCGGGATTGCGCACAACGTCGATTCGCTGATTGTGCACGACGACGGGTCGGGGCCTGCGCTGTTCGTGGGCGGGAGCGTGCTCTGGCTCGGGGGGTTCGGCGGGCAGGTGGCGGGGTACATCGGGAAATGGAACGGGGTGAGCTGGTCGGACATGCTGCACGGGTTGAATGCGCAGCCGCTGTCGCTCGTGAAGCGGCCGTTCGACTCGCGGCTGTACATGGCGGGGGCGTTCGATCGCTCGCTGACTGGGGTGCAGTCGCGGAGCGCGATCGCATGGACTGGGACGGGTTGGGAGGTGGTGGATGCGGGCGTGACATCGAGCGCGGCGGTGATGGGCGTGTTCGACGCGCGCGACGGGAACGGGGCGGACTTGTACGTGGGCGGGGCGTTCACGTTGCGGCGGCGTGTGGGGGGCGTGTGGGAGAGCGTTGGCGCGGGTCTCACCGGCGCGCCCTGGGCGGTGACGGCGTTGTGCGTGTTTGATGATGGGTCGGGGATTGGTCCGGCGTTGTATGTGGGTGGGAGTTTCAGCGGGCCGGGCACGAACATCGCGTCGCTTCGGGGCGGGCCGGCGTGTCCGGGGGACGCGAACGGGGACCTGGTGGTGAACTTTGCTGATTTGAACGCGGTGCTGAGCGCGTTCGGGCAGAGTGGAGTGGGGATCGGGGGGGACGTGAACGGGGACGGGACGGTGAACTTTGCGGATCTGAATGTGGTGCTGAGCGCGTTCGGGAGCGCGTGTTAGGGCTGTTTGACGATCGGAACATTCGGGAGAGATTCGGGCTTGTGGTGAGAGATCGGGGGTGGGAGACTGCTCGGCTGCGCGCGGTTGGGGGGGCGGACGTGCGCACTGGAGCGGAGTATGCGCGGCGCATTGACGATGACTGTCGTGATCGGGAGTGGTCTCTGTGCGCTGAGCGCGCGGGGGCAGGTGACGCTGACGGCGGTGATTGCGCCGGGGCAGGCGGCTCCGGGGTCGGCGACGGGGACGTTCAATGGGCCGCAGAACCCGTCGTGTCAGGCGTACGGGAAGACGGCGGTGATGTCGTTCCTGATCAACACGGCGAATCCGGGATTTGACAACACGGGGGTGTGGCAGGCGTCGGCGGGCGGGGCGTCGTTGATCGCGCTGCAGAACACGGCGGTGTCCGGCGCGGGGGGGCGGAAGTGGGGGTGATTTGGGGGGGGGGGATGGAGGCGCCGTTCAACACGGACCGGGCGATTTTCTACAGCGCGTCGGGGGGCGTGGCGCAGATCGCGGTGCAGGAGGGGATGGCGGCGGCGGGGATCGCGGGAGCGTTGATCGGGGACGTCGGCGTGGCGGGTATTGCGGATTACGCGCTGAACGATGGGGGGCGGATTGTGTTTCTGGCGCCGCTGACAGGGGGGAGCAATCCTCGCGGCATCTTTGAGGGGGACGCTGCGACCCAGTCGTATGCGCCGGTGGCGATTCAGGGGACGGCGTCGCCGCTGCCGGGCGCGCCGTTGATGACGTTCATCACGTCGCCGGGGATCAACGGGCGTGGCGACGTGGCGTTTTTTACGAATCTGAATGCGGCGCCGTTCTTTGCGTTGCTGTGGAAGCCGAGCGGGGGAGCGTTGCAGGCGGCGGTGCAGGCTGGCGAGACGGCGGCGGGATTCGCGGCGGGGCACGTGATCTCGTCGCTTGTGGGACAGAACAGCGGTCCGCCGATGTTCAATGACCACGGGCAGTTCGTGGTGGCGGGCGGCGTGAGCAACGGGGGTAGTCCGGTGGGGAGCGCGGTGTGGCGGGGGGCGCCTGGAGCGCTGGAGCTGGTGGCTCGGAGCGGCGTGCAGGCGCCGGGCGCGCAGGCGGGGGCGCGGTTCCTGAGTTTCATTCCGATGATCAATCGGAACGGGGATGTGTGCTTCTATGCGAACCTGGATTTTGGCGCGCAGAACGCGGGGGTGTGGATTGCGCGTGCGGGGCAGGGGCCGGCGCTGGTGACGCTGCTGAATGCGCAGGCGCCAGGGATGCCTGCGGGGACGTTGCTTCAGAGCGTGAGCAACGGGGGCGTGTCGTTCAACAATCGTGGGGAGGCGCTGATCAACGCGTCGATGAATTACGTGGTGAACAGCACGCCGGCGAACGGGTTGTTTGCGGGGCGTGCTGGGAGGCTTCGGAAGGTGGTGGCGTCGGGGGATTCGCTGGAGGTGGCGCCAGGGGTGTTCCGGACGGTGATCTCGGTGTACTGCTGGTCGTGGAACAGCCCGGACACGGGGCGGGAGATGAGCATCAACGATCGGGGTGAGGTGGCGTTCTCGTGTTCGTTTGTGGGTGGGGGCGGGGGGACGTTTCTGGCGCGGCTTCCGCACCCGTGCCCTGGTGATGCGAACGGGGATGATGTTGTGAATTTTCTTGATTTGAACGTGGTGTTGAGCGAGTTCGGGATGACGGGCGCGGGGTTGGCGGGGGATTTGAACGGGGACGGGGTCGTGGATTTTCTGGACCTGAACGTGATGCTGAGTTTCTTCGGGGGAGCGTGCTGAGGCGCGGGGCGGGGTTGACGGGAACCGGGGTGGAGTGCGGGGCGAAGAGAGTGGTGGCGTTCGCCCTGGGGACATCGTGGGTCCGCAGGGTCGGAGTGTGATTGCGGCACGGAATGACGGGGAGATATGGGATGAGGCTCGCGAGACTTGCGGCGTTGTTCGCGGTGAACGTTTGCTGGTGCGCGCCCGGTGTTGGTCAGGCGGCGCGCGCGGTGTGGGAGACGGCGCCGCTGGATCAGGATCCGGACCGGACCCCTTGGGGGTTCTTGCGCATCGAGGGCCCGACGGCGCGCGGGCGGCTGGCGGCGTTCGGGGACTTCGAGCGTGTGGGGAATGTCGCGGCGACAGGGCTGGCCATCTGGGATGGGGAATCGTGGGAGAGCGTGACGACGGCGTTGCGTCCTGCGACTGTGCAGGCGGAGCGCGCCGCGGTGCGTTGCGCGGTGGTGTTCGATGACGGAAGCGGTGAGGCGTTGTACTTCGGGGGATCGTTTACGGATGTGAGCGGGACGATCCGGAACGTGGCGCGGTGGAGAGGGGGCGTGCTGGAGGGTGTGGGTGGAGGGTTGGGGGCGGGGCTGATCAGCGGTCAAGCGCAAGAGGTGCGGGCGCTCGTCGTGCACGATGATGGGAGCGGCGCTGCGCTGTATGCGGGGGGTAGTTTCAACGTGGCGGGCGAGCCGAGGTATCTGGCGAGGTGGAGAGGAGGCGGGTGGGAAACGGTGGGAGGCGTTGAGCCTTCGCATTACGTGTATTCGTTGTGGAGCGAGGGCGAGGGGGATCTTGAGGGGTTGTACGCCTCGGGATCCCTGACGACGATCGGGTCGACGCCGGTGCGCTACGTGGCGCGGTGGGATGGAACGGCGTGGCGTGCGATGGATCGGGGGCTGCCGACCGCCGCGGGCGAGATGGTGGTGTTTGATCGCGGCGACGGGACGGGGCGGCAGATGTTTACCTCGCGTCTCTGGGCGGGCGCGCCGGTGTGGAGATGGACGGGGGAGACGTGGGTGGAGGATGGGGAGTATGCGCGCGGCGGGTTTGCGGTTGTGCGCGCGGAGGGGGAGGAGCATGTGTATCGCATCATCGAGGGGGAGGGCATTGCGCGGCTCGAGAACGGCGTGTTTGTGCCGCTGGTGCAGGGGCAACCGCTGTCGATCGACGGGCCGGTGAGTGAGTACGACCCGGGGTGGGGTGAGGGGCGGACGGTGATTTGCGGGGCGGGCGGGAACAGTTCGGGGCAGACGCCCGTCGGGTTCACTGACGTCGGGCGCACGATGGTGTTGCACGAGGGTCGGTGGGCACGATTGAGCGGGGGCGCCGGGTGGATGACGGGGGCTGCGGCGTTTGATTTCGGGGAGGGCGTACGGCTGGTGGCGGCGCGGCGAGACTGGCTCAACGCGCGCGCCACGGTGTATCAGTGGGATTTTGAGCGACTTTGGAGGGACTTTTCCGCGTCGATGCCGAGTGGTCCGGGGAATCTGCTGCGGATGCACCGGCTTGGAGCGGGGGATGGCTCGGTGTATGCGTCGTCGGGGCCGAGCGTCTACACGCATAGCACGTCGGACGTAAGCAACGGCTTGTTCCGGTGGCGCGATGGTGTGTGGGAGATCGCGGGAGCGGCTGGGGGGAGCGCGATTGCGCAAGCGTTCGCATCGAGCAACGTGTATGACAGCCTTGTGTTTGATGACGGGAGCGGACCGGCGATCTACGTCTGCGGCGCGTTTGCATTCCCGGTGGCGGGCGGGGGCCATGCGCGGGGCATTGCGCGATGGGACGGCTCCGCGTGGAGCGCGGTTGGCGAGCTGGGGAGCATTCTCATCACGTCCGCCGTTTCGGACCTCGAGGTGTTTGACGACGGCACGGGGCCCGCTCTGTACGCGTTCGGGAGATTCTGGACTCCGGGGTTCACGAGCACGAGACCGTTTGCGCGGTGGGATGGGAACGCGTGGGCGGTCGACGCGGCGCCGAATTCTTCGTTCACAGCGGGGACGTTTGCAAAGTTCCCGAGCGCAGGGGGGGAGCGTTTGCTCGGTATGGCGGGTGATCTGCTCGCGGAGCGCGTCCAAGGAGCGTGGATAGCGTTGTCGGAGAACACTCGAGAAGGGAACCTGACACTGGTGCGCCAGTCGGAAGGGGTGAGGGCGCCGAGCGTGGCAGGAGGCGTCGCGCGCCCGGTCGTGCTGGGGTTTCGGAGTGAAGGCGTCGAGATTCAGCGGGCGAACGTGTTTCCTGTATTGCGCAGGCGTCTGCCGATGGCCGCTTGGGATGGAGAGCGGTGGTCGTATGTTCGTGCGGACGTAGGGGCTTCATCTCTGCACCGGCTTGTCACTGTGGATCGCGGCGATCACGACGAGGTGTGGCTGGCAGGGTCGTTCAGCACGCTCAACGGGGCGCCGGCGCAGAATCTGGCGAGGCTGGTTGCGCTGGAGACGACGTGCGCGGGGGACGCGGACTTCAGCGGCGTTGTGGACATGGCGGACCTGTCGATCGTGCTGGGGGCGTTCGGGATGGCGACGCCGATCACGAACGATCCGCCGCATCCTGCGGACCTGGACGTGAGTGAGAAGGTGGACTTCCGAGACCTCATGATCGTCCTTGGGAATTTCGGGAGGGCGTGCCCGGCGCGGCCGTGAGTGTGCGGAGGGGATGGCGCGGGCGGTAGGCTGGCGGCATGTTCGCGATGCTGCTGGGCGGGATCGGGATGTTCTTGTTGGGGATGGCGTTGCTCACGGACGGGCTGAAGACGCTGGCTGGTGATCGGCTGCGCGTGGCGCTGGGTCGGATGACGGGGAACCGGTGGCGGGCGTTCGTGTCGGGGGCCGGGGTGACGGCCCTGGTGCAGTCGTCGAGCGCGACGACGGTGGCGACGATCGGGATGGTGAGCGCGGGGTTGATGACGCTGCCGGGTGCGATCGGTGTGATCATCGGGGCGAACGTGGGGACGACGAGCACGGGTTGGATCGTGTCGGTGTTGGGGTTCAAGCTGGACATCGGGGCCGCGGCGTTGCCGATGATCGGTGTGGGGGTGCTGATCAAGCTGGTGTCGCGGGATCGGCACGCGGCGCTGGGTCTTGCGGTGGCGGGGTTCGGTTTGATCTTTGCGGGGATCGACGTGCTGAAGGATGGGATGGGGGAGGCCGCGGGACGGTTCAGCGTGGAGGGGTTTGCGGCGTGGGGGGTGTGGGGTCGGTTGGCGTTGGTGGGGATCGGGGCGGGGATGACGGTGGTGATGCAGTCGTCGAGCGCGGCGGTGGCGACGACGCTTGCGGCGATGCACGTGGGGGCGGTGCGGCTGGAGGAAGCGACGGCGCTGGTGATCGGTCAGAACATCGGGACGACGGCGACGGCGTTGATCGCGAGTTTCGGGGCGACGGCGGCGGCGAAGCGGACGGCGGCGGCGCACATCGCGTTCAACGCGGGGACGGGGGCGGTGGCGTTCGTGCTGGCGCCTTTGTTTGTCGTGGTGGCGCGCGCGGCGGACCCTGCGGGCGCGGATCGGTCGGAGGTGTGGCTCGCCGTGTTTCACACGGCGTTCAACGTGCTGGGTGCGGCGTTGTTTTTGCCGTTCGTAGGGACGTTTGCGCGGGTGGTTCGCGGGTTGGTGCGGGATCGGGGCGCGGCGCTGACGCGTCGGCTGGACCGGTCGGTGCTGAGCGTGGGGTCGGTGGCCGTGGACGTGGGCGCTCGGACGGCGCGGGAGATTGCGAGCGCGGTGTGCGCGGCGGCGCGGGAGCGGTTGGTTGGGGAGTCTCGTCTCGCCCCCCCACTGTCGTCGATCACGAGCGCGCTGGAGGAGCTGCGCGAGTTCATGCGCGGGGTGCGAACGGAGTCGAAGAGCGCGGACCGGTCGCGTCACCTGAGCGTGCTGCACGCGGTGGATCACCTGGAGCGGTTGGCGCACGCGTTGGGGGAGCGGGGCGCTGCGTCGGCGGCGCGAACGGGGGGTGAGTTAGGGGAAATGCGGGCGCGTCTGGTGGGGATGTTGGAGGAAACGGGGGCGTGGTTCCGGAGTGAGGGCGCGGGCGCGGAGGGGTCGGCGCGCGCGGAGCGGGCATCGGTGGAGATTGCGGGCGCGCGGCGTGCGGCGCGGGCGAGAACGCTGGAGGAGACTGCGGAGGGGGCGGTTTCGGCCGAGCGAGCGGAGTCGTTGCTGGAGGCGTCGAGGTGGCTGGACCGGGTGGGGTACCACGTGTGGCGGTCGGCGGCGCACCTTCGTGCGGGGTCGGAGGAGGAGATCGGGAGGCCGTTTGAGGACCGTCCGGAGGAAACCGGGCACAAGTAAGGCTCTGCTAGGCATTTACGCTTGAGGCGTGCGGCGGCATGGTGTAGTTTCGGGCGTGTCGTCGGGGGTTGGGCAGTGCTCGAATCTGTGCGAGCGTGAACGAACGGACCACCAAGGAGTGAGCGAGATGCGTACCTGCGTGTTGATGGCGGCGTCGGGGGTGTTCGTGTCGGCGGTGGCGTTTGGGGGTTCGGCGTGTGCGCCGGAGTGGGATTTGAGCCTTGGGAATCCGGGCGCGACGGGGAGTGTTTCGGCGCTGGGTTCGTGGAACGGGGCGCTGTATGTGGGCGGGTCGTTCTCGCAGTTCGGTGGGGTGGGGAGCACGTTCGGGATGGCGCGGGTGGTGAACGGCGTGCCGATGGCGATGGATGGGGGCGCGACGGACGGGTTCGTGAACGATTTCATTGTGTTTAACGATGGGAACGGCGATGACCTGTATGTCGGGGGCGCATTCTCGAGCGTGAACGGCGGGATGGCCGGGACGCGCGGGCTGGTTCGGTGGACGGGGAGTGTGCTGGAGGCGGTGCCTGGGTTGCCGTTCGCGAACGGGGTGACATCGTCGGTGTGGGCGATGACGAAGATGGGGAACAAGCTGGTGGCCGGGGGGACGGGGGAGGGGATCGGGGCGGAGCAGAAGCCGTCGCTCGTGTTCTGGGATGGGACGAACTGGACGAGCGTGGGGAATCAGTTCACAGGGCAGGTGGCTCCGGTGATCCTGTGTATGACGACGTGGGATCAGGGATCGGGCCCGGTGCTGTATTTCGGTGGTCGGTTCGGGACGTTCGATCCGGACCCGAATGATCCGAACAACCCGGTGGTGACGTGCGCGAACATCATGGGCTTCGACGGGACGACGTGGTTCCCGCTGGACACGGGGCTGACGCGTTCGACGAGCATCATCTCGCAGGTGCAGGCGCTGAAGGTGTTTAATGATGGGAACGGGGAGCGTCTGTACGCGGGCGGGCGGTTTGATCGGGGGAGCGGGAACGTGACGTCCGCGGTTGCGAAGTGGGACGGCGTGTCGTGGCAGCCGGTGGGGGCTGGGTTCCCGATGCCGAACGAGGTGCGGGCGTTTGAGGTGTGGAACGACAGCACGGGGACGAGCCTGTACGCGGCGGGGAATTTCCAAGCGAGCGGAGCGGCGACGGTTCGTCGGTTTGCGCGATGGACGGGGACGGATTGGGTGGAGGTCGGTGGCGGCGTGTCGGACGCGGTGACGCGGATGACTCAGTACGAGGTTGGCGGTCGGCCGTCGCTGGTGCTGGGTGGCTCGTTCCTGAATGCGGGGAACGGGGTCGGCGCGGGCGGCGGGGCAGCGAACCGGGTTGCGGCGTGGATGGGGTGCGACGCGACGTGCCCCGGGGACGCGAATGGGGACATGATCGTCAACTTTGCGGACCTGAATCTGGTGCTGAGCAGCTTCGGCCAGGTCGGGGTGGGGATCCCGGGCGACGTGACGGGAGATGGCCAGGTGAACTTCGCCGACCTGAATCTCGTGCTGAGCTTTTTCGGGACGGCGTGCTGAGCGACGGACGTTTCGCGCGGCCTTCCCGAGAGGGGAGCGCCGCGTTTTTGAGGATTGGGTCTTGACGGTGGGATGATTGGGGGAGAGTCTGGCGCGCGAAGCGCTGACCCGACTTGCCGGCGCGGCGGGTTCTTGGGGAGCAGTGCTCGAACCTGGCGCCGCGACAGCCGCGTGCGCCCTTGTGGGAGCGATCGCGCATGAGCCATCTCGTTGGGACGCGGAAGGATTGTCGTGGTGTGCTCGGGATGGCGTCGGTTGCGGGGGTCGTTGCGGCGTTGTGGCTGGGGGGGCCGGCGGCGGGCGGGGACGTGAAGGATGAGGATGTCTTTGTGGAGCCGGCGGTTCGTCCGATTCCGCAGATCGAGATGGACTATGTGCTGGACACGGGGGCCGTGGAAAATCGCGGGTCGGCGCGGGCGAGCGTGTACGAGACGGTGGTGCGGGTGACGGATGCGCCGTGGCTTCGGTTGAAGTTCGCGGAGGCGACGCTGGCGCCTGGGTCTGCGATCCGGGTGACGTCGCTGAAGGACGGGTATTCGCAGCTTCTGGACGCGTATGCGCTGGAGGTGTGGGGGAACACGTCGGCGTACTTCAACGGGGACGCGTTGCGTGTGGAGATCATCGCGAACGGCGGGACGGGCGTGAACCGGGTGGTGATGCTGGACGTGATCGCGGGTCTGGACGCGGGGTTCGACACGATCTGCGGGTCGACTGACGATCGCGTGCGATCGTTCGACAACCGGAACGGGCGGGGGATGCCGATCGGGTGCTCGGTGTGGATGATCGACGATTGCGCGCGGTGCTTTGTGACGGCGGGTCACTGCTCGACGAGTTCGCTGCAGGTGATTCAGTTCAACGTGCCGCTGTCGCTGTCGAACGGGACGGTGCAGAACCCGCCGCCGCAGGACCAGTACCCGGTGGACGTGTCGTCGAAGCAGAGCGTGAACGGCGGGACCGGGAACGACTGGGGGTATTTCGGGGTGCAGCGGAACACGTCGACGGGGATGACGCCGTACGAGGCGTACGGTCAGCAGGCGTACACGCTGGCGCCGGCGGCGCCGGCGGTGTCTGGTCAGACGATTCGGATCACGGGGTACGGGACGACGAGCCCATCGAATACCCTCAATCAGGTTCAGAAGACGCACACGGGCGGGTACGTGAGCAAGAGCGGGACGCTGATCCGGTACGCGGTGGACACGACGGGCGGGAACTCGGGCTCGCCGGTGGTGGATGAGGGGACTGGGCTGGCGATCGGGATTCACACGCACGCGGGGTGCACGTCGAGCGGCGGTTCGAATCAGGGAACGGCGATCGAGCACCCGAACTTCCGGGCGGCGCTGGCATCGCCTCGCGGCGTGTGTACGCAGGGGCTGGCTTGCGACGTGAACGGCGACCGGGTGGTGAACTTCGGCGATCTGAATGTGGTGCTGAGCAATTTCGGCGGGCCGGGGTCGCTGGCGACGGGAGACGTGACGGGTGACGGCCAGGTGAACTTTGCGGACGTGAACGCGGTGCTGAGCCATTGGGAGCAGCGGTGCTCTTGAGGCGGAACGCGGGAGAAGCGGCCGAGTAGGTCTCCGGGCAGAACGTGCATATTTTTTGAGACCCTCCGCGTGCCGGAGGGTTTTTTTTGGGGGGCGAGGCGGTTGGTGAGGGCGATCCCTCCGCGCCAGAATCGGGGATGAAACCGGCTATTGGGCGTTGACCGGCGTGGATCGTGTGAGAGAATCGGCGGAGAGTCCTCTGCGGCTGGCGCGGACGGGCCGCGTCGGACGCAGGAGCTCCGTGATGTCTCATCGCGCGCGTGGATCGCGCGTGGGAATGGAGTGAGAGGCGTCGCGTCGCGAACCCCCCTTTGCAGAGGCAGCGCAACGCTGCGTTGGAGAGCAGTCCGCCATGTCAAGAACGCACCGCACCGCAGTCACGGTCGCCGCCCTTCTGTCGCTCGCTGGAGCGGCGGTCGCGGCCCCGACCGTCAGTGTCACCGTCGCGCCTGAGGGGCGCGTGTCGTTGTCGTCGGTTTCGGGGTCGAATGAGTTGAGGCTGCAGGACGGTCGCGTGCTTCGCACGACGAGCGCGGCCATCACGAACGTGAAGGTGGTGGAGTTTGCGGGCAAGGGCGCGCGCTCGATCACGTGGACTGAGGTCGGCGCGGACGGTTCGAGCGTGAACGCGTTCTCGGTGAGCGCGGACGGGGCGCACTACCGGACGGTGGTGAATCCGTCGTACGAGCTTGGTCTTCGGTACGGGTCGTTCGATCCGGCGTCGGGCGTGCCCGCGCTTCCGCAGGGTTTGACGGCTCGCTCGGCGAGCAACGCGTACGTGGTGCAGTTCACGACGCAGCCGCTGGGGGCGTATCTGGAGGAGATCGAGGCGCTGGGCGGGAAGACGACGTCGTACGTTGCGTCGTACGCGTACACGGCGACGATTCCGGCGAGCGCGATCGAGGCGGTGCGTGCGCTGCCGTTCGTTCGGTGGGTCGGGGCGTATGAGCCTGCGTACCGGATCGACACGGACATCCTCGCTCGTCACTTCGGGGACCATCGCGGGTATGTGTCGTGCGAGTGGTACATGGAGCAGGACGGGGTCGGCGCGGAGCCGATGAACATCCTGGTGACGGAGCGCGGCCTGGGCGTGAAGTCTTCGCTGGCGCAGAAGATCGTGGCGATGGGCGGGACGTTGATCGGCGAGCCTTCGGCGCACGGGTTCATCCTGCAGGCGTCGCTGACGCCGGAGCAGATCCTCGAGGTTGCGGCGCAGGACGAGACGCTGTGGATCGATCCGATCACGCCGATGGGCGTGGACATGAACATCGTCCGTTCGTTGGGCGGCGCTGATTTCCTGACGTCGACGCTTGGGTACAACGGCGAGGGCGTGCGGGCCGAGGTGGCGGACACGGGCCTGCGTCAGACGCACGTCGACCTGACGGGCGCGATCATGCACAACGCGGCGGGCGTGGACTCGCACGGGACGGCGACGTACGGCCAGAACTTCGGTCGGGGGACGGCGAATCCGTCGGGCAAGGGCCTTCTGCCGGCGGGCCAGGGGATCTTCCTGGCGTCGAGCGAGGTGCTGGGCGGCGTGGCCGCGCGGTACACGCGGACGGCGGAGCTTGTGAATCCGTCGCTGGTGTATCAGGCGGTGTTCCAGACGAACTCGACGGGGAACACGCAGATCACGACGTACTCGACGATCTCGCAGCAGATGGACGACATCATCTTCATCAACGACTTCCTGATCTTCCAGTCGCAGTCGAACACGAACAATCAGACGTCGCGTCCGCAGGCGTGGGCGAAGAACATCGTGTCGGTTGGCGGGATCAACCACGGGAACGACACGAACTACGCGAACGACAACTGGAACGGCGCGTCGATCGGGCCGGGCGCGGACGGTCGTGTGAAGCCCGACCTGGCGTTCTACTACGACAACATCCTGACGACGACGTCGTCGAGCGACACGGCGTACACGTCGACGTTCGGCGGGACGTCCGCGGCGACGCCGATGACGGCGGGCTACGGCGGGCTGTTCCACCAGATGTGGCACAACGGGCTGTTCGGGAACGCGACGGGCGCGACGGTGTTCGCGTCCCGCCCGCACTTCACGACGATGAAGGCGCTGATGATCAACACGGCGCGTCAGTGGGCGTTCTCCGGTTCGGCGCACAACCTGTCGCGGAACAAGCAGGGCTACGGCCATGCGGACGCCGCGAACGCGTACAACCTGCGCAACAAGTCGTTCATCGTGAACGAGACGGAGGTTCTGACGCAGGGCCAGAGCAAGTCGTTCACGATCAACGTGGCGGCAGGCGAGCCGGCGTTGAAGGTGACGATGGCGTACGCGGACCCGGCGCCGAACCCGATCAATCAGACGCAGCATCGGGTGAACAACCTGGACCTGACGGTGACTTCGCCGGGCGGCGCGACGTACAACGGGAACTGGGGCCTGGGCCGGTACACGAGCGGGTCGACGGGTTCGGGCGAGGGCGCGTTTGAGCTGTGGTCTGCGACCGGCGGGACGCCGGACGGCAAGAACACGGTCGAGAACGTGTTCGTGCAGAACCCCGCGGCGGGCAACTGGACGGTGACGGTGACGGCGGCCGAGATCAACGCCCCGGGTCGCATCGAGAACCCGGGCGTGATGGAGGCGGACTTCGCGCTGGTCGTGACGGGCGGCGTGGGCTCTTGCCCGGGCGACGTGACGGGCGACCGGATCGTGAACTTCGCCGACCTGAACGTGGTGCTGTCGCAGTTCGGGCAGGTGGGCGTCGGTCTTCAGGGCGACGTGAACGGCGACGGCGTCGTGAACTTCGGCGACCTGAACATCATCCTGTCGAACTTCGGTCTGGTGTGCTGAGTCGCACGATCTTCGGATCGTGAGTCGGTGAGAATTCGATGCCCCCCGGCTGGAAGGCCGGGGGGTTTTCTTTTTCGGGCGGGGTGTTCGTGGGAATCGGGGGGCGTGATTGAGCGTCGTGGGGGGCGAAAGGGGGGAAGGAATCGGAAATTCGGTCTTGACGCGGGCATGTGGGGCGGGCAGTGTTGCTCCGTGCGTGTGTGTCGAGATGGCGTGGGTCCGGTAAGGAGTTGGAGCATGGGTCGACTCGTGGCAGGGGCGTATGTGCTGGCGTTTTCGGGTGGCGTGTCCGCGGGAGCGGGCGTGATCGGGGCCGACCCGGTGGAATCGTGCCTCGGGGGTGTTCGGACGGGGTTCCCGTTGGCGTGCGCGGTGGTGGCGCCCGGAACGGACCCGGACTACGCGGACGCGGTGTTCCGTTGGGTGTACGAGCAGTCGTTCCCGAACGGCGGGCCGGACTACAACCTGAACAACCGGTGGTCGCAGACGGCGAGCGCGCCGGCAGGGACCGGTCTTGCGGGGGACCCGGTGACGCTGACGTACTCGTACCCGGCGGACGGTCTGGGGCCGATCTCGAATGTGAACGGGAATCCTCCCGGGAACAACGTGCTGAATCAGAAGCTGGTGGACTGGTTCGGGAGCGTGGCGGCCGGGAAGGCGAAGTTCCGGCAGGTGTTCGACCGGTGGGAGCAGCTTTCGGGGCTTCGGTACGTGGAGACCACGGACGACAACGCGCCGTGGGGCTCGGACGGCGTGCTCGGGTTGCGGGGCGACGTTCGTCTGGCGTCGATCACGATCGACGGGGGCGGGGGCGTGCTGGCGTTCAACTCGTTCCCGAACGTGGGCGACATGGTGGTGGATTCGCAGGACAACTTCGCGAACTCGTCGAATGACTTCCGGTTCTTCCGGAACACGACGGCGCACGAGATCGGTCACGGGATCGGGATCCTGCACGTGTGCCCTGTGAACGGGACGAAGCTGATGGAGCCGTTCCTGCAGACGGGCTTCGACGGCCCGCAGATCGACGATGTTCGCGCTGCGCAGCGGAACTACGGCGACACGCTCGAGAACAACGACGTGAGCGGGACGGCGAACAATCTCGGGGTGCTGAGCGGGACACGGACGTTTGCGAGCCTGTCGCTGGACAGCGTGGGGGACGTGGACTGGATCCGGTTCAACGCGAGCTCGGGCGGGGCGTTGACGGTGACGGCGACGCCGCGGGGCGGGACGTACCTCACGGGGGTTCAGCTCGGGACGAACTGCGACCCCGGGTTCCAGATCACGGGTCACGTGCAGGACGTGTCGCTGGACCTGATCGGCGCGGACGGCACGACGGTTCTGGCCAGCAGCAATCTCGGGACGTACGGCGTGCAGGAGCAGATCCAGTACGCGATCCCGTCGAACGGGAACTTCTTCGTTCGTGTGCGTTCGCTCTCGCAGCTCGGCGCGAACGGCGGGAACGAGGTGCAGGTGTACGACCTCCAGCTCTCGTATGCGCCGGGCGGTTGCCCCGGGGACGCGAACGGGGACAACCAGGTGAATTTCGTCGACCTGAACTTCGTGCTTGCGAATTTCGGCCAGACGGGGCCGTTCGTGGTGGGCGATCTGAATCAGGACGGCGTTGTGAACTTCATTGATCTGAACATCGTGCTGTCGTTCTTCGGGGTGGTTTGCTGAGGCGGCCGAGCGGGCGGGACATCCTGCGGAGCGACGGCCCGGTCGGACGAGGAATCTTTCGGCCAGGGGGTTGAGCGCGTTCGTCGCGAATGGTCCAATGCGGGCGGCTGCGGCTCGGGCGGACCGCGGGTGTATCGCGGACGAGACGGGCGATAGGACGGGGACATGCCCGTGCGGCGGCGGGGCCGGAAGCTCGTGAGAGGGTGTGCACGTGTCGCGAAGACTCTTGGCGGTTGCGCTGTGGTGGGGGTTGACGGGCTCCGCGAGCTGCGTGGTCGGGGGAGAGATCGTCGGTCGTGATCCGGTGCGGATGTGTCTTGGCGAAGGGCCTGCTGCGGTGGCTCGCGCGAGCGCGTGCGCGGCGCCGGGGACGGACCCGGCGTACGTGGGCGCCTTCTGGGAGGAGCATCTTCGGCTGCAGGGCGTCGACCCGCTGAGTGATTTTTTCACGACGGCGCGGTGGAGCGGCGGCGGTCAGGGCACGCCGCACACGGTGACGTATTCGTTTCCGTCGGACGGGTTTGGCGGCATCACGGGGTGGATGACGTCGCAGAACGTGCTGCACTGGCAGATGTCGGAGTGGTTCGGCTCGGTGCAGAACGGGAAGAGCCTGTTCCGGCAGATGTTCGATCGGTGGGAGGCGCTTTCCGGCGCGAGGTACATCGAGGTGAGCGACGACAATGCCGCGTGGGGGAGTTCTGGCGGCGCGACCCGGGGGGACATTCGGATCGTGTCCGTGGCCATGGACGGCCCGGGGAATATCTGGGCGTACAACTTCTTCCCGAACAACGGGGACATGGTGATCGATTCGTCGGACGATTTCGGTTTATCGTTCGGCAACTACCGGGCGTTCCGCAACCTGATCGCGCACGAGAACGGCCACGGGATGGGCGTCCTGCACGTGTGCCCGGCCAACGCGACGAAGATCATGGAGCCGTTCATCGTCACGAACTATGACGGGCCGCAGCATGACGACATCCGGGCGATGCAGCGGCACTACGGCGACACGCTCGAGCCGAATGACGGGTGGGCGACAGCGACTTCGTTGGGCTCGCTACAGTCGGGCGGCTCGCTGGTCGTTCGGGACGTATCGATTGACAATCCGCTGCCGGGGCCGAACCAGGACGTGGATTGGTATCGGGTCACGCTGGAGAGCGCGGCGGAGGTCAGCGTGACGGTCGTGCCTGTCGGCTTCGCGTATCCGAATACTGCGCAGGCGGGTGAGAACTGCCCGTCGGGGAGCCTGATCGATTCGAAGTCGGTGTTGGATTTGTCGTTTGCGATCTTCGGCTCGGACGGGACAACCCAGCTCGTGAGCGTTGACCAGACATCGTTCGGCGAAGGCGAGAGTCTGGATCGGTTCGCGACGGCGGGGGGGGCGTTCTACCTGCGTGTGCGCGCGGCGGAGAGTGCGATGGGGACGCCGCCGCAGATGTACCAGTGCCTGATCCGCAGCGAGGCTGGGGCGTGCCCAGGGGATGCGAACGGGGATCGGGTGGTGAACTTCCTGGACCTCAACATTGTGCTTGGACAGTTCGGCCAGGCGGGCATCGGGCTGCCTGGGGACGTCACGGGCGACGGTCGGGTGGATTTCCTCGACCTCAATCTCGTGCTGTCGTACTTCTCGAGCGTCTGCTGAGTCTGAGGCTGGTTGCGGTCTGGAAACCCCTCGTCCGATGCCGAACGCGTGCCTAATATTGAGGGTTCGCGCTTGACGTCCCGAAAGGGTGTGGTCAAGTGAATGGGTAGGAGCGTGCCCGCGCAGGGATCGGGAGATACGGCGGGTCAACGCAAACTTGTGGGTCGCATGACATGGTCGGCGCGTGGTCGGCCCGGACGCCGCGAACCCGAATCGTGACTGCTGAGAGAGACATACACATGACGAAGACGAGGATCGGGGCGGCGGGGTTGGCACTGGCATCGTGCGGGTTGGTGAGCGCGGGTGGACTGATCGGGTCCGACCCGGTTCGTGATTGCCTGCGACCGGGATCGCCGGTGGTGGCGGCCGCAGCGTGCTACGCGCCCGGCACGAGCCCGGAGTACATGGAAGCGTTCTGGAATCAGTTCCTGCTGTCGCAGGGGATCGACCCGCTGGCGGACTTCAACGTCGGCTCCCGGTGGAACGGGAACGGGTTTCAGGGGACGCCGTTCACGGTGACGTATTCGTTTCCGTCGGACGGGCTGGGTGGCATCGGTGGCGGGCAGACGTCGGTGAACGTCCTGAACTCGAGGCTGGTGACGTGGTTCGGTTCGGTGCAGAACGGCAAGAACCTGTTCCGGACGATGTTCGATCGGTGGGAGGCGTTGTCGGGCGCTCGGTACCTGGAGATCGGCGATGACAATGCGCCGTGGGGGTCTGGTGGGAGCGCGTCGCGCGGGGACATTCGGATCGTGTCGATCACGATCGACGGGGGCGGCGGGACGCTGGCGTTCAACTCGTTCCCGAACAACGGGGACATGGTGATCGATTCGTCGGAGAACTACGGGAATGCGTCGAACAACTTCCGGTTCTTCCGGAACGTGTTGGCGCATGAGAACGGGCACGGGATGGGCATCTTCCACGTGTGCCCGCAGAACGGCTCGAAGCTGATGGAGCCCGCGGCCAACACGAACTTCGACGGGCCGCAGCACGATGACACGCGGGCCATGCAGCGGCATTACGGGGACACGCTCGAGGACAACAACACGGCCGCGCAGGCGACGGTCATCCCGACGCTGACGATCGGCTCGCCGTTCATTCAGCGCGACGTCTCGATCGACAACCAGGTGGCGGGTCCGAACCGCGACGTGGATTGGTACAGGTTCACGATGCCGAGCGCGGCGGAGTTGACGGTGCAGCTGCAGCCGGTGGGCTTCTCGTATCAGAGCACGTCGCAGAACGGGGAATCGTGCCCGACGGGGAACACGATCGATTCGAAGGCGATTCTGAATCTTGGCTTCGATGTCGTGGGATCGGACGGGACAACGGTTCTGACGACGGTGGACAATGAGACGTTCGGCGTGAATGAGAACCTGTCGGGGTTCGCGATGCCGGCGGGGGTTTTCTACCTCGTGATCCGGTCCGGCGACACGGCGCAGGCCACGCTGCCGCCGCAGATGTACCAGTTCCTGGTGAACACGGTCGCGACGGTGACGCCGTGCCCCGGGGACGCCAACGGTGATCTGGTGGTGAACTTTGCCGATCTGAACATCGTTCTTGGACAGTTCGGGCAGACCGGGTTTGGCCTCCAGGGCGACCTGAACGGTGACAATGTGGTGAACTTCACCGATCTGAACCTGGTGCTGTCGAACTTCGGGATCAGCTGCTGAGCGGCCCAGGGACGCGAAGTAGCTGAGAAATGCGATTACTTTGCCGGCGGCCACCCCGCCGGTTTTTTTTGCGCCCAGGGCATCGCTGTGGATTGAGCTACACTAGCTTTTGGCTTGCTGGAAGGCGGTCTGCGTGGAGGTAGGGAACCAAGAGGCGGGCTCGAGCGAATGGGCTTGCGTCCGGACGACGCGGCCGGGGGTGTTCGGAGCCCGTTCGATGTCTGGGGGGCCGCGCATGTGATTCGTGAGGAGCGACAACGTTGAGAACGTCGGAAACGGCAGGGAACGTCCGGAATCGAGGTTTCACGCTGGTGGAGCTGCTGGTGGTGATCGCGATCATCGGGCTGCTCGTTGGGATCTTGATCCCGGTGCTGGGCGAGGTTCGGAAGGGCGCTCGCAAGACGGTGGCAACCTCGCTGGCGAACGAGGTGGTGTCCGCTGCGACGCTGTTCCGGACGGACACACGGCGTTTGCCCGGCTACTTCAGCGCGCAGGAGATGGGCGGGACGGAGAACAGCACGGACGACATGGGGAGCGGCATCGGGTTCACGAATAACGAGAACATCCTGCTGGACCTTGCGGGCGGCATCGTGTGTGAGGACATCAATAACTGCAACGCCCCGGCGCCGAACACGACAGACCCGACGAGTCCTGATTATGTGTTCGCCGACGTCGGGCCGTTCACGAACACGACGCGTCTGGTGCGTGTGAATAACGCGCTGGTTGGCACGCAACGCGCCGGGGGCGGGTACCTGAAGCTTGATCCGAAGTCGCTCGTGGCCGTGGAGGGCCAGGCGGGGAACGACCCGAATCGGCATCGGATGGTGGATCTGGTCGATCCGTTCGGGATGCCGTACCTGGTGTGGCTGCGTGATGAGTCAGCGGCGAGCGACCCGAACGCGCGGTTCGCGCAGGTCGAGTACGACGCGAGTTCGACGCCGGCCTCGATCGGGTCGTTCTACTGGGCGTCGAACTCCGGGTATCTGTCGTCCGGTCGATCCGCGTCCGGCGAGCCTTCGGGCCTGGGGATCGGGCAGGACCGAGTTCCGCAGGTGTTCGCCGGTGGCGATCATCCTCGCGACCTGGATTCGAGCATCATCGGGCATGGGAATTCGGCGGCGTTTCTGCGTGCGAGCCTTTCCGGGATTCTGGGGAGCCCGACGTTTCCTGCGGATCCATCGCGCGGTTCCGATCCGGACGCGGCGAACGCCGTGATACCCGCGCAGGCGCGCGGGGACGTGGTGCTGATCTCGGCGGGGCCGGACATGATCTATTTTTCGCGGCGCCAGGACCCGAAGCTGGACGCAACGACGATCAACGATCTGGATGCGGCGAAGAAGATCATGTACGGGTTCCTGAATACGTCGACGTCGCCTCCCACGGTGGACATGACGCGCAACGAGGTCGAGAACCGGAAGTTCGATGACATCATCGTTGCGGGCGGGAACTGACGGCCCGCGGGTGAGGGATGGGACGAAAATGAGACCCCCCCGGTGCATCCCCCGGGGTGTTGGCGGTATAACGCCCACGCCATGAGGAACACCAGGCTTGTTCGTGGGGCCGGCCTCGCCGCCCCTGTCCTCCTCGCCGCATCGCTCGTGCTGACGGGCTCCACGGACGCCCAGCCGGCGCCGCCGAACGGGCCGCGGGGGGTGTCGGCGGACTGGCACGTTCTGACGCATGCGACGCTGATTCCACGGCCCGGGGAGCTGGTGGAGGACGCGACGATCGTTGTGCGGCATGGGGTGATCGTCTCGGTCGCCAAGGGCGGGGAGCCGCCAGCGGGGGCACGTGAGTGGGACTGCACGGGCCTGACGGTGTACCCGGGGTTCATCGATGCGTATGTGCCGACGGATGCGCCGGCGCCGGACGTGAAGGCTCCCGGGGCGCACTGGAACGCGAAGGTCACGCCGCAGCGGTCTGTGCTGGACGGGCCGGGCTTGAGCGAGAAGGACCGGAAGTCCTGGCGCGACCTGGGGTTCACGGTGGCTGCGATCGCTCCGAAGGGGGGCGTATTCCGGGGTGAGGGCGCGGTGGTGTCGCTGGCGGATCCTCCGGGCGTGAGCGAATCGAAGCCTGCCGCGATTCGGAGCGGGGTGTACCAAGCGGTGGCGTTCGAGACGGGCGGGTTCGGCGGCGACGCGTACCCGAGTTCGCAGATGGGCGCGATTGCGCTGATTCGTCAGACGCTGTCGGACGCTGCGTGGCGCGAGGAGGACCTGGGCTCGTACATGGAGGATTCAACGAAGCGCGCGCGTCCGCTGCCGGCGGACGCGTTGGACGCGCTGCTGCCGAGCCGCACAAAGGGCACGCCGCTGCTGTTCGTGGCCGGTGATGAGCTGGAGATTCTGCGCGCGGCGAAGATCGCGTCGGAGTTCTCTCGTCCGGCGATGATTGTTGGGACGGGGACGGAGCTGCGCCGGTTGGACGCGGTGGTGGAGACGAGGGCGCCGCTGATCATCCCGGTGTCGTTCCCCGAGGCGCCGAAGGTGGAGACGATCGCGGATCAGGAGAGCGCGGACCTGCGGGAGCTGATGCTTTGGGAGCAGGCGCCGACGAACCTTCGCCGTTTGGACGCGGCGGGGGCGAAGGTGGCGCTCACGCTTGATCGGCTGCGGAAGAAGGAAGATTTCTGGAGGAACGTGCGTGAGAGCGTGAAGCACGGTCTTGGGGAGGATCGTGCGCTGGCGATGGTGACGACGGCGCCGGCGACGATGCTGGGGATCGAGGGGCGGTTCGGGCAGGTGGCGGCGGGATACGCGGCGAACCTGGTGGTGGTGGATGGATCGCTGTTTGATGAGAAGGGCAAGGTGCGTGATGTGTGGGTGGATGGGGAGCGGTATGAGGTGAGCGCGGCGCCAGAGGTGAAGGCCGAGGGGACGTGGGCGGTGACGATGCACGGCGCGCCGGAGGGGACGCCGTCGGTTCGACTGACGATCGAGAAGGGGAACAAGGTGTCGCTCGTGCTGCCGGACGAGGCCGGGGAGGGGGCGGCGGATGACGGGAAGGTTGCGGACGGGGTCGCGGAGCCGTCGAAGCAGGACGGCGACGCGGCGGGGGGCGGGGAGAAGGAGCCGCAGGGCGGGAAGGCGAAGAAGCCCAAGAAGATCGACGCGCGCGCGGTGCGGCTGTCACAGAACCGGCTCTCGTACCTCGTGGACGGAGACGCGATGGGTGAGAAGGGTGTGGTGTCGGTGAGCGCCGTGATCGAGGGGGACGTGATGACGGGTGTGGTCGTCACGAGCGAGGGCTCTCGGCACGGGTGGTCGGCGCAGCGAGCGGAGCGCGACGCGAAGGATGAGGAGAAGAAGGAGGAGGAGAAGAAGGACGCCGGCGATGACTCGCTCAAGGACATACCTGAGAAGCTGGGGCTTCCGTTCGGTGGATACGCGTACGAGACGCTGCCCGCGCAGGAGGATGTGTTCCTGACGAACGGCACGATCTGGACGAGCGGGAAGGACGGGACGATCGAGAACGGCTCGATGCACGTGAAGGGCGGGAAGATCGTCGCGGTCGGGAAGGGGCTGAGGGCGCCGAGCGGGGCGCGGGTGATCGACCTTGCGGGCCGGCACGTGACGGCCGGGATCATCGACTGTCACTCGCACACGGGTGTCTCCGGGAGCGTGAACGAGGGGACGCAGGCGATCACGGCGGAGGTTCGGATCTTCGACGTGATCGATCCTGACGACGTGTCGTGGTACCGGCAGCTTGCGGGCGGCGTGACGGCGGTGAATCAGCTGCACGGCTCGGCGAACCCGATCGGCGGGCAGAATTCGGTGGTGAAGGTTCGGTGGGGTGTGAAGCACCCGGACGAGATGCGTCTGGAGGGGGCGCCCGGGGGCATCAAGTTTGCGTTGGGTGAGAACGTGAAGCAATCGAACTGGGGCGAGCGGTTCACGTCGCGTTATCCGCAGTCGCGGATGGGCGTGGAGACGCTGATCCGGGACGCGTTCGACTCGGCGCGCGAGTATGGGGCGGAGTGGAGCCGGTGGGAGGGGATGTCGGCGTCGCAGCGGAAGGGGCTGACGCCGCCCCGTCGGGACATCGAGCGTGAGGCGTTGCTGGAGATCCTGCGCAGCACGCGTCTGGTGCATTGCCATTCGTACCGTCAGGATGAGATCCTGATGCTGTGTCGCGTCGCGAAGGATTACGGGTTCACGATCGGGACGTTCCAGCACGTGCTGGAGGGGTACAAGGTGGCCGAGGCGATCAAGCAGTCGGCTCGCGGCGGTTCGTGCTTCTCGGATTGGTGGGCGTACAAGTTCGAGGTGTTCGACGCGATCCCGGAGGACGGCGCGATCATGCACGAGGTCGGTGTTCCGGTGTCGTTCAATTCGGACTCGGACGAGCTGGCGCGGCGGCTGAACGCGGAGGCCGGGAAGGCGATCAAGTACGGCGGGGTGTCGCCGGAGGAGGCGATCAAGTTCGTGACGTACAACCCTGCGCACCAGCTCGCGGTGCAGGGGGTGGTGGGGTCGCTGGAGTCGAAGAAGGACGCGGACTTTGCGATCTGGTCGGGGAGCCCGCTGTCGGCGATGTCGCGGTGCGAGTCGACGTGGATCGACGGACGGGAGTACTTCTCGCTGGAGAAGGACCGGTCGCTGCGCGAGTGGAACACGAAGGAGCGTCAGCGGATCATCCAGAAGGTGTTGGCGAAGGGCGCGAAGAAGAAGCCTGGCGAGGGCGAGAAGCCCGGCGAGGGCGGCCCGGCTCGCGGGCGGACGCGCGAGATGACGGACACGCCGCCGACGCTGGAGGAGATGCGGCGCAAGGCGTTGCAGCGGGCGCTGGAGGCCCGGAACCTCGAGCTGCTGCGCGCCGGGCAGGACCCCGAGGCGCACGACTGCGGCGAGTGCGGCGTGTTGGAGCTGCACGGCCACTGAGGCCTTTGCGTTGGAAGCGGACGATCACCTGTAGACACGACCACTGACTGATCGGGATCCATCATGAAGCGCACGAGCCTGACGATGTTGAGTCTTGTCACTCTTTGCGGCGGCGTGACCGCCCAGGACCTGGGCGTGAAGTCGGCCCCGCAGAGCGAGCCGATCGTGATCCGCAACGCGAGCGTGCACCCGGTCTCATCCGAGCCGATCGAGAAGGGGTTCGTGCTGTTCGTCGACGGGAAGATCCGGCAGATCGGGCGTGAGGGCGAGGCGCTGCGGCTCCCGGAGCGGGTTGTTCCGCGGGAGATCGACGGGACCGGGAAGCGTGTGTACCCGGGGATGATCGCGGCGGTGACGACGCTGGGGCTGTCTGAGATCGGCGCGGTGCGCTCGACGCAAGATTCGAGCGAGACGGGCGACGTGACACCGGAGGTTCGCGCGGGGGTGGCGGTGAACCCGGACTCGACGCACATCCCGGTGACGCGTTCGAACGGGGTGTTGATCGCTGGGGTGATGCCGGGCGGCGGGGTGATCCCGGGTCGCGTGTCGGTGATTCAGCTGGACGGATGGACGTGGGAAGACATGACGGTGCTGGACGATGCGGGGCTGGTGATCTCGTGGCCGAACGTTCGTCCGGTGCGTGCGAGGTGGATGGAGCGATCGGACGAGGAGCAGCAGAAACAGATCCAGGAGCGGCTTGAGACGATCGAGCGTGCCTTCGCGTCGGCGGAGGCGTACTTTGCGGCGCGGAAGGCGGACCCGACGACACAGCGTTCGATCCGTTGGGAGGCGTTCGGCCCGACGTTGCGCGGGGAGAAGCCGGTGTTCATCTCCGCGCAGGAGATGGAGCAGATTCAGTCGGCGGTGACTTGGGCGGCGAAGCGATCGCTGCGGGTGGTGCTCATGGGCGGGCGTGACGCCCTGCTGGTGACGGACCTCCTTAAGAAGCACGACGTTACGGTGCTGGTGACGGGCACGCATCGGATGCCGCGGCGATCGGACGCGGACTATGACGAGGCGTACCGACTTCCGGCGGAGCTCGAGGCGGCTGGTCTTCGATGGGCTTTGTGCTCGAGCGGGAGCACGGGGATGGGAAATGACCGGAACCTGCCGTATCACGCGGCGATGGCCGTGGCTCACGGGCTGCCGAATGAGGCGGCGCTGCGGTCGATCACCCTGTCCGCGGCGGCCGCGTTGGGCGTGAGCGACCGTCTCGGATCGCTCGAGGAAGGGAAGGACGCAACGCTGTTCGTTACGGACGGCGACCCGCTGGACGTTACGACCACGGTGGAGGCGGCGTTCATCGGTGGACGTGAGCTGGACCTCTCGAACAAGCAGACGAAGCTCGCGGAGAAGTACCGCGAGAAGTATCGTCAGCTGGGCGAGACTCGGTCTTCGGGCGGCACGCCGGGCAAGGCTTCGCCGTCGCGCTGAGCATCGGCGCCGTTGCGTCCGAGGAGGCGATAGAGCCCGGCGGCGCATTCGAGCGTGACGCCCGCGAGGAGAATCGCGGCCAGATCGATGTCGCGCAGCACTCCCGCGCCGTGGAGCGTCAGGGCCGCGGCGCACTGCGCGAGCCCAACACCGCTCAGCACGTATGCGGAGGCTCGTTGCGCGGCGTGCCGGCGCGGCTCGCCTGGCTGCTGAATGCGCCACGCCGCATAGACGCTCGTCCACCTGCCGTCGCCAGAGGCGACGATCGCGATGCCCGCGGCGATCCAGAAGACGCCGAGTTCTCCCACGGCGTAGGGGTCGATGCGGGCTGCGGCGCACGCGCACGCGCCTGGGGCGACGAGGCCGAATAGCAGGGCTCGCGCAAGGCGCGTCGGGCCCCTCCCCCACTGCTTGCCGGAAGGCCGTCCCGACACGAGCGTGGACAGGCCGCCGATCAGTGCCCAGAGCGACTTGGCAGTCGCCCCGGTCGCGAGCCACCCGAGTCCAGCGCTCGCGAGACAGGCGACGTCGAGCACGGGCGAGCGGCCTGCGCGACCCAGGAGACGGGCGCGTGCGCTGGGGACCGCCCAGCCGGCGCCCATGCAGGCGCCGAACGCGAGCGAGCCGATCGCGCTGGAGCCGCAGCCGATCGCGAGTGCGACTGCGCTGACGACGGCGGGCACGATCGCGGCGCCAAGACCCGCGACGAGCCCCGGGCGGCCGGCGCTCCCCGGGCAGCGCATTGGTCGTGAGAGCCGGACGGCCACAGCGAGAAACACGACGAGCGCTGCGAGTGTTCCGGCGAGCAGGTCGTACGCGCGTCGGCGGCCCTCGAGGGCTGTGCTGAGGGCGAGTTCGGCCGGACCACGCTCCGCGCCATGGCGGGCACGCTGCTCGTCGATTGCTTCGATTGTTGCGCCGCTCGTCTGGAGCACGGCCAGCTCTATGGCCTGATCCCTGCGGAGCCGCTGGAGCGTCTCGCGCTGGACCTCTCCACCCACGAACACCTGTTGGTGGATGTCCGGCCACGACCGTCCGAAGACTCCTGGGCCTGCGAGGACGCCCCAGAGCACCCCCCCCACGACAGCCGCGGCCACTTCGCTGCCTCGCCCGAAGACTCGGGCGCGGACGAGCAGGGCCGCGATCAGGGATGCGGGCAGGAGGAGCGCGACCGCGCCGACCACGATCCAGAGCGAGCCGTCAGGCATGGCGTGAGTCTACCGGGCGTTGTTGAGTATCCTGCGGCGGCCACCGAGCCCGCGTATGCCGACACTTGCCGCCTGGACCCACACGCTCTCTCCGTTCGCCGTGGAAATCACGGCGGGGGTCGGCTTGCGCTGGTACGGGCTTGCGTACCTGGCCGGGTTCGGGATCGCGTGGGGTTTGCTCCGCGTGTTGGCACGGCGCGGTCTTGTCGGGATCGCTCCGGAGCGGGCGGCGGACGTGATCTTCACGCTGATTCTTGGGGTGCTGCTGGGGGGGCGGCTCGGGTACGTGCTCGTGTATGACCGGTCGCTGCTGTGGGACTTCAGTGGCGCGGCGCCGTGGTGGGGCGTGATTGCGATCAATCGGGGCGGGATGGCGTCGCATGGAGCGTTTGTGGGACTCGTCGCGGCGTCGTGGTGGGTCGCTCGCGCGAACCGAGTGCGCATGCTGCACGTGATGGACGCGCTTGCGCTCATCGGATTGCCCGGCGTGCTATTGGGGCGGATCGCGAACTTCGTGAACGGGGAGCTGCTCGGGAGGATCGTGGCGATGCCGGGCGAGCCGGCGCCGTGGTGGGCCGTTCGGTTTCCGACGGAGCTGCTCGAGGGTCACGCGCCGCCGCTCACGCCGGAGCAGCAGGACTCGCTGTTCGCGCTGTTGCAGCGGGTCGCGCCCGGGCTGCCGTACGGTGACGCGGTGCGGGCATTGATCGGCGACATCCAGCACGGTGCGCACGGCCTGGCGCGCGAGCTCACCCCATTGCTGTCCGCTCGTCATCCGTCGCAGCTCTACCAGGGCGCGGTGGAGGGCTTGCTCGTGCCGATCGCGTTGTGGGGGCTCTGGAAGCGGCCCCGTCGGCCGGGATTCATCGTGGGCTGGTTCTTCGTGCTGTACGGCGTCGGGCGTGTCTGCACGGAGTTCTGGCGGCTGCCGGACGCGCAGCTGGCGCAGCGTGCGCTCGGCGCGACCCCTGGGGGCCTGTCGTACGGGCAGTGGCTCAGTGTCGGGATGATCGTCGCGGGCGCGATCATCCTCGTGATGGTGCGCGCACAGAATGCGAAACCGCTGGGCGGGTGGGGGAGCCGGGCTGTCGCGTGAGGGAGCGTGCGCGGGGCGTTACTTCGTCGCGGAATCGAGCGCGGCCTTGAAGTCGGCCTTCTTCGTGAGCCCGACGAACTTCTGCGCGACCTGGCCGTTCTTGAAGAGCAGGATCGTTGGGATGGCAGAGATCCCGTACTTGAAGCCGGTGTCTCGGTTGGCGTCGGTGTCGACCTTGCCGACTTTGGCTCGCCCGGCGTATTCCTCGGCCAGCTCATCGATGGTCGGCGCGATCATCCGGCATGGCATGCACCACTCCGCCCAAAAGTCCACGAGCACCGGCACATCGGACTTGAGGACCTCGGCCTCGAAGTTTGCGTCGGTGAACTCCTTGGTGTTCTTACCCGCCATACCGTTGTTCTCCTGATGCGCGTTGGTCCTGTCCGTGGACGACCATCATAGTCCTGATGCCTCGGGCCCGCCGCGCGTGACCGGGAGAGGTCCGCCGCGGATCCGAGCCACGACGGCGAGCGCACGCGCGTGCTCCGCGACGTCGTGCGCACGGATGAGGTGAGCGCCGTGCAAGGCGAGTGCCACCGCGGCGGCGATCGAACCCGACACCCGATCCCGGGGTTCCGGCTCACCCGTGGCCGCGCCGATGAAGCTCTTGCGGCTCGCCCCTGCCACAATGACATCTCCCGGCCCGCCGATCTCTCCGATCCTTGCGACCAGCTCGTAGTTCTGCGCGACGCTCTTGCCGAAGCCCAGTCCGGGGTCGATCGCGATGGACTCGGGGGGGACTCCAGCCCGGATCGCGGCGTCTCGCTGTGCACGAAGGAATGCACGGACGCACCCGACAACTCCGCCCTCCTGGAAGGGGAATACGGGCTCACGTTCGTAGTCGGTCGAGTACCGGTCGAGCTGCGGCGGCGCGACCCGGTGCATGAGGATCAGCCCCGCACGGCGGTCGGCGGCCAGCGGGAGCATCGCGTCGTCCTCCAGCCCTGCGCTGACGTCGTTGATGGCGTCCGCCCCCGCGTCGAGCGCGGCGCTGGCCACCAGCGAGCGGGTGGTGTCGACACTGATGGGCGCGGTGACGCCGGCGCGTCGGAGCGCTTCGATCACGGGCGCGACGCGGTCGATCTGATCGCGCGCCGAAACACGGGCCGCGCCGGGACGGGTTGATTCGCCGCCGACGTCGAGCATGTCGGCGCCGTCACGGAGCATGGCGAGCCCGGCCTGGGTTGCCGCCGCGAGATCGTGGAACTGCCCTCCGTCGGAAAAACTGTCGGGCGTGACGTTTAGCACGCCCATGAGCCGCGGACGATCGAGCGGGAGGGTCCGTTCGCGCCCGACGCGCCAGGCGGTCGCGTCAGGACGCGCCACCGGCGCGCTCCGCGAAGAGTTCGTCGAGCGAGAGCTTCGCGTGACGAAGGTGTGGGATGCAGATCGATCCACCCACAAGGAGCGCGACGTTGAGCGCGTCCTCGATCTCCTCGAGCGTCCACCCGGCCTGCACGCACTGCTCGAGGTGGTAGTCGATGCAGTCATTGCAGCGGAGCACGGTGGAGGCGACGAGCCCGAGTAGCTCCTTGGTGCGTGAGGGCAGCGCACCGTCGCGGTACGCCGCGGAGTCGAGGGAAAGAAAGCGCTTGAGGCCGAGATGCTCGGTGTCGAGGAGTCGTTCGTTGCCTGCGGCTCGCTCCTCGCGGAATTGCTGGATTGTGCGTCGGGGCATGCGGTGGAGTCTCCGGGGGCGCGGCGGCATCCGCGGTCCGAAGGCATGCTATCCGCGTACGGAGTCAGCGAGCGCCGGTGGCGGCCGGCGGGCCGTCGGGCTGGGGCGCGCCGACGGCCGGCGAGGAAGGGGTGGGATGCCCGTTCATGGCTCGGAGTCTCGCTTCCCGCCGGGCTTCGGAGGCCGCGACTTCCTGCTCTAGCTTGGTTCGCCTCGCGACTTTGAAGGCGGTGACGCCGATGAAGGCGGCGAGGACGAGCGCGATGGCGTAGATCACACGACCGCGACCGAGGCTCATTCCGACGCCGAGCGCGGCGAAGACCGCGGCGATGCCGTAGAGGGTGAGCACGGCGCCCTTGACGCCGAGACTGCGTTTGAGCTGGTGGTGCAGGTGCTGGTCGTCGGCCGCGCTGATGGATGCGCCGGACAGTTTGCGTCGGACGATGGCGAGGGCGGTGTCGATGAGAGGTACGGCGTAGATGATCAGGCCGGCCACGACGAGGTGGGTTTTTCCGGTGTCTCCCAGCGAGAGGATGATCGCAGCGGTGGTGAAGCCGAGGAGCATCGATCCGGCGTCGCCGAGGAAGATGTTGGCCGGGTTGAAGTTGTGCGGGAGGAACCCTAGACAGGCGCCGAGCGCGGCGAGCACGAGGACGAGCCTGGCCGTGTCGAGCGGTCCGTCGCCGAGGACGGCCATGGTGAGGGCGATGAAGAGGAGGCCGAACATGGCGATGGAGGTGACGCCGGTGAGCAAACCGTCGAGCCCGTCGAGCAGGTTGCTGGCGTTGCAGGCCCCGAGCACGAAGATGGCGATGACGGCGGTGCCGGCCCAGTAGATGGCGTCGAACTGGTAGTGGCCGCTGATGAGCGGCGCGACATCTGGGATCGTGAAGTCGAAGACCATGCGCTCATTGCCGAAGAGCCCGCCGATGGGGGCGAGAACTCCGGCGGCGACTTTGACGCCGATGTCATTGAATGCGAGGACCGCGGCTGTGAGGAGTTGGCCGCCGATCTTGAGGCGTGGGTCGATCTTCCAGACGTCATCGACGAGGCCGATGACGACGATGACCGTCATGGCGCCGAGAATCGCGATGGGCATCGGCGCCGGGTTGTCGACGTGAAACTCGATGAGATCGAGCCCGAGCGCGGGCGCGAAGTAGCTGAACGCGACGCCGGCGAGCATGCCGAGGTAGATGGCGACGCCGCCCAGGTAGGCCACGGGGGCGCGGTGCTGCTTCCGCGCCTCGCTGGGCCGGTCCACGATGCCGTTGGAGACGGCGAGCCTTCGCATGAGTGGCGTGGCGAAGAGCGCGACGAGGAACGCCACCACGAAGACGGCCATGTACTGGTGGAAGACCTGGAGTCTCGTGAGCGACTCGGCGGCGTCGGCGGCCTGCCCGCCCGCCGCATGGAGCGCGTCCTGCAATCGCGCGTGCTCCTCGACGACACGGTGCAGATCTCGTCCGAGCGTCTCGACGCGTTCGGCGAGTGTCTCGCGGAGCGCGGCGTCCGGGCCGGTGCCGGCGATCAACTTGTCCCATGCAGAGTCCTGCACCGCTTACGCCCTCGCGCGGCGCGCGCTTCGAGGAGCGCGACGCGCAGCCGACATGTTCTTCCTGCGTGTGATCACACGCCCGCCTTGGCCTTCTCTCCTGCCGGCGTTCGCGCCGGCTGCCCCTCTCCGCCGTGGTACTCGTGTGAGAGACGGATGTTCTTGCGGAAGTAGCCGCCGGCGGACGATTTGACGCCGTTGACGATGACGCCGAGGAACTCGCCCCCCGCGTCTGCGAGCTGGCCGCGGACTCGAGCGATGAGGCCGCGCGTCTCGCAGAATGCCCGAGCGACGAGCGCGGAGGCGTCGGCGCGTTGGGCGAGCACGAGCGCATCGCCCGCCACCGTCATCGGTGGTGCGTCGATGATGACGAGAGAGTTCGATTGCCGCGCGTCCTGCAGCAGCTTGGTCATGGACTCGGAGTTGAGTCGCTCGTACACGCGGGACGATTTGGCGCCGGCGGTGAGAACCCTCAGGTTCGGCTTGTCCGTCGCCTGGGCCGCGGACTCGAGCGATGCGCTGCCCGCGAGGACCTCACCGAGTCCCGGTCCCTCCTGCACGCCGAAGAGCTCGTGGAGCCTCGGGCGACGCAGGTTCGCGTCGATGACGAGCACCTTGGTGTCCGTCGATGCGCACGCACGAGCGAGGTTCGTCACGACGGTGGTCGCGCCTGAGCCGGGCAGGCCGGAAGTCACAACGAGCACGGACGGCCCTTTGGGCTCCACGGCCTTGAGAACGGCCGTGCGGAGTTGGCGCACCTGCTCGGCGACGACGCCGTGCGAGCACTCTCGGATGACCTGCTCTGCCGCTGAGGGCTTGCAGGGATCCTCCTCGATGTCGGAGAGGACGCCGAGGATCTTGGTGCGCGGCACGAGGAGGACGTCGGCTGGGGCTCGGACGCGCTGCTCGAGCATTTCGCGGAGCAGGACGCCGACGCCGGCGAGGCCGATGGTGAGCATGGCGGTGACGGGGATGACCCATTTGGCCTTGGGGAAGGAGGGGAACTGCGGTCGAGAGGCGGAGGTGTAGATGGAGACGCGGCGGCTTGCGGAGCGGTCGATGACGCCTTGGAGGTTGGCGAGCTCCTCCTGGAGCTTCTGGATCTCCTCCGCCTTGCGCTCGATGTCCTTCTTGATCTTCTCGTATTCCTCGATCTGCTGCGTCATCTCCGTAGCGCGGAGGGACGCCGCCTTGAGCTTCTCGATGGAGTCGCGGGCCTGCGCCTCGATGCCGCGGATGTCCTCGCGGGTCAGCTCGATGAGCGCGCTGAACTTCTCGCTCAGCAGGCGCTGCTCTTCCTTGTTGCGTTCGATCTCGGCGGCCTGGACCGAGGCCTCGAGCCTTCGGACGTCGGGATGGGCGGAGCCGAACCGGGCGCGCGCGCTGGTCAGCTGCGTGCGGAGGGTCGCGAGCGTCTGCTCGTGAACCTGCATCGACGTGTCGTTCTTCACCTCGACCCGGAGGAAATCGGGGAAGGAGGGCCCCGCCGGGTTGGTCATCGAGGATTCGTACTGGGAGAGCTGCTGCCGCTTCTTCTCGATGGCGTTGCGGGCCGCGACGATGAACTCGCTCAGCTCCGAGATCTCTCGCGCGGCGGAGGTCTGTTCGAACTTCACGGACTCGATGTTCTGGTCGCCGATCAGGCGGGTGCCTCGGCGCTCAAGCCCTTGCTTGTCCGCTTCCGCCTGGCGGAACTGCCTGGTCAGTGCCTCACGGGAGTCGGAGTACTGTCGGTTTGTTTCCTGGGCGAGGCGCGACATGTACGCCTCGGCCACGGCGGTGCTGACCGCTGACGCGTCCTCCGGGACGCGCGTGGAGGCCGAGAGCACGATGTAGACGGTGTCGGGGATGGCGCGCGCCCACACGACGTCGTCGGAGAGGTCCTTGGCGGCGCGGACCCGGTCGTAGGAGCCGCGTCGGAAGAAGGACTTTGCCCACTTGGTTTCGTCGCGCACCTTGGGGTCGTTCGCGGCGTCCTCGAGGATGGGCTTGCTGATCAGGTCCTGCACCTGTGATGCGATGAACCGTTCCATTTCCTCCGGGCCGCCCGCCTCGCCGCCGCGCACCGTTCCGGAGAGCTTCCCGGCCTCTTCGACCTGCGGATTGCACTTGAACGTGACCTGAGCGGTGTACTTCGGGAAGAACTTGAGCGAGATGAAAAAGACCGCCACGCCCAGCACCAGGCCGACGACCACCGAGGCCGCGAGGACCTTGTAGTACTGCTTTGCCAGCCGGATCGGGTCGATCGTCGGCGTTTGCAGCCCCCCCACCGGGGCGCCCGGAGCCGGCCGTCCACCGGGTTTCATCGTCGTACCTGCCATCGGCTTGTTTGTCGACATGGTGTTCGTATTCCGTTTGGGTCTTGGCCGCCGCTCGTCCTACCTTCGGCTTCTCAAAGTTCTCGCATCACCGCGTCCAGGTCCGGCTTGTACGCATCGCCGAACACCGGATTCTTTTCCACGAGGGCCTTGGCATCGTTCGCGTGTGTCCTCGCCTCGTCCTTCTTACCCTGCTTCAGGCGAAGCTGCGCGAGGTGGACCAGGGCGGGGATTCGCTCCTCGTCCTTTCGCGCGAGCTGGAGCGCCCGTGTGAGCTTCTCGTCCGCCGAGTTCAGGTTGCCCGCCTCGAGGTAGAGCCAGCCCAGCGTATCGAGCACGCCGGAGTTGCCCGCGTCCTTGACCGCGGCCTTTTCCGCGAAGGGGAGGGCGGCCTTCACGTCTCCGATGTGTCGTGCGAGCGTGTAGGCGAGGTTGTTATTGAACTCGGGATCGTCCGGTGAGATCTTCAGCCCTGCGCGGTACGACTCGACGGCCTTCGCGTATTCCGCGGTGAAGTAGTACACCTGCCCGCGCACCCGATGCGCCGCGAGCAACGCCGCGGGGTCGCCCGTGGAGCTCTCGATGCCGTCCAGGAGCGTCATCGCCAGAGGCCATTTCTCGGGCACGCGGGCGAGACGGATGGCCACCATCACGCGCAGCGGTGGCGAGAGGCCGTCGAGCTTGACGCCCATCTTCTCCAGAAGCTCGACAGAACGGGCCGGGCCCTGCAGCGCGCGGTCGGCATGGTCGAACCAGACGGCCACGGCGGCGGGCGCGTCCTTCACCTTGGCCCACGCGTCCGTCAGCGATTTCTCAGCGTCGGCGCGCTGCTCGAGCACGCCGTAGCACACCGCGCGGAGGAGCATCATCGCCACCTCGCCGCCGCGCACTTCCTCGGCGGAGGCCTGCTTCGGGAAGCGGTCGATCCGCTGCAATGCCTCTTTCGCCTGCGGGGGCGTAGACGAGAGCATGGCGTTCACGAGCGCGCTGAGATTGAGGACCGTCTTGGCCGCGTCGTACTGCAGCTGGAACGCCGAGAGCGCGTTCTTCGCGTCGCCGCACTGCGCGGCGATGTCGGCTGCGAACCCGTGCCACGCTGGCTCCTGCTTGCCGAACTGATCCGCGGCTGCGCGCGCTTCGAGCATCGCGTCCGGGCAGCGGTTGATCATGACGAGGAACCGGATGTAGCGCTGGCGGAGCTCGACGTCGTTCGGGGCAGACTGCGCCGCGGCCCGCATCTCGGCCGCAGCCTCGGCCTCCCGGCCCTTGCGGAACAGGAGCTGTGCGCGCATCTCTCTGGCGCGGGCGAGGTCAGGACGCAGCTTGATGACCTGCTCGAGATCCCGCATCACGAGGGCGTACTGGCTGTCATCGTCGAAGAACACCTGCGCGCGTCGAAGGAGCGGCAACGGGTTCGCGGCGTCGATCTGCGCCGCTTCTCCCATGAGATCGGACGCACGTCGCATGTCGCGCTGCCCGAGCGCCGCTTCGGCAAGCAGCATCGCGGTCTGCACGTCGCGCTTGGTCCGCTGCTCGACGCCCTCGATCGCCTTGCGAGCGTCGTCCCACCGCTCGAGCCGGACCAGCACCTCACCGTAGCGCTTTGTGACCAGCTCTCCGCTGTCCACGCCGGCGGCGAGGACCTTCTCGTATGCCTCGGCGGCCTGGGCGAACGCGCCGCGCTGGAAGTACAGGTCTCCGAGCCGACGATCCGCGTCCATGGTCTGCTTTGTCTGAAACTCACGTGCCGAGACGTATGCCGCGATCCCTTCCTCCGGCTTGCCCACCTCCATGAGCAAGTCGCCGAGCGCGAGCGTCGCCGAGAGCTTGTCCTCTTGTGTCTTGAGACCGTCGACATACGCGCGCATCTTGCGCACACCGCTCTCCGCATCGCCCTGCACGACCGACAATCGCGCGTCGAGGAGCGCGGCGACGAGCCCGCCGGCGCCCTCCTTGGACATCGAGTCGATGATGGCCTGCGCCTCCTTGAACTGACCGGAGCTGACGTAGAGCCGTGCGAGAGAGATGTTGTTGGTCTGGTCTGTCGGGTCCACCGTCCGGCGGATCTTCCTCCGATCGAGCGCGGCGACCGGGTCGCCGATCTGCTCTTCCAGCTGCAGCCAGGCCTCGCCGATGATCGTGTCGCCGGGGATCTGCTTGACGGCCTGGCGCGCCACCTGCAGCGCCTCGTCCGCTCGCTGCAGCTGCATCAACGCCGCGATGTACGAGCGGATGATGCTCGCGTCGTCGGGCTTGTACTCCGCGGCGCGCTGGTACGCCTTGAGCCCTTCATCCACCTTGCCCGCGGAGATCTGGGCCTGCCCGAGCAGCTTCCATGTGGACGCTTCGAAGGGCATGATCTGGATTGCGCGATCGAGCGTCGCCGCCGCGGCATCGAACTTCTTTTCCACCATCTCGATCCGCGCTTGATAGGTGAGGCCGTTCACCTCGTCGATGTTCGCCCTGGCGGCGCGACCCGCGAGCTCGTACGCCGCGGAAAGGTCCGACTTCTCCAGCGCCTCGATGAACTGGTACTCGATGACACGCCGATCTTCCGGCGCGAGCTTGGCTGCCGCCGCGATCGCCGCAGCGGCCTCCGCGTTCTTGCGGTTCGTCTTGTAGTGGCCGTACAGCGCGATCTGTTTCTCGAGCTCCGGCGCGTCCGACTCCATGATGAGGATCCGCTGAGCTTCCACCGGGTCGCCCACCTCGAGGCTCACCACCAGCCCACGGAACTCGCGGATGTCGGGCCACCGCTCGGCGGCGGCACGCGCCCTCGCCAGCGCCTCCTCGTGCTTGCCCAGCTGCGCGTCCGCGATGACCCGCGCACGGACCAGGCGAGGATCGTCCGGTGTCTTTTCGATGGCCGCGTCGAGCACCAGCGCGGCGCCTGCCGGGTTCGGCGGGGAGCTTTCCATGAGTCGGCGCGCTTCGAGCAGCGCGCGCATGGCCGGGTCCTTCAGGGCGTCCTCGCTTGATGGATCGGCGCCCGCCTGCGCGCCGCCCGTCGCCGCTTTCTCCATCGCGAGCATGCGCTTCGCGGTCTCGTTCTCCGGGTCCAGCTGGAGCAGCCGCTCGAGGCGCGTCTTCATGGCCGGCAAGCGTTCGAGACGGCGCTCGATATCCGCCGCCTGAAGCATCGCCATGATCTGGCCCTCGTCGAGCCTCAGGATCCGGTCATACGCCTGCAGGGCGGCGCCCTCGGACCCGCTCCGCTGCAGCGCGGCAGCCAGCATGTAGATGGTCTCGACATCGGCGCCGCCGAGCACCTTGTCCAGCTCCGCGAACGCCTTGACCGCCTCGCCGTTGCGCCCTTCGAGCGCCGCGATCATCCCGTCGATCCGGAGCAGTGGCGTCGTGCGCGAGCCCAGCCGGGCCGCGAGTTCCGCCCGACGCGCCTTGGCCTTTTCCATAAGCGCCGGCCGGTCCTTCTGCTCCGCACCCTCCCAGAGGCTGAGCGTGCGCTCGACCTGCTGCTGGATTGCAGTGAGGCGCGCCTCGCGCAACCGCATGCCCTCGAGGCTCACCGGGAGGTCCGGCAGCTCGACCACTTTCTGGTACTGATCGATCGAGGCTTGGTGCTCGCCGAGCTGCGCAAGCCCAATCGCACGAAGAAGCATCAGACGCGCGCTTTCCGGCTTCTTGGCGAGCGCGCCCTCCACCACGCGGAGCCAGACGCGCGACGCGTCGGCAGGCTTGGCCTGGGCCAGCGCACCGGCCAGCTCCCCGAGGAACGACTGCGGGAGCACGTCGGGGGGCGATTGCTCCGCGGCCGCGACGATCTGGTCGAGCTGTCCCGCGAGCCGCTCCATCACCTGACGACGCTCCGCGAGATTCACCGTCGCTGCGGCGCGGATCTCACGGTCCTGAGCGATCTGCCACGCGTCCAGCAGCGCTCGCGGGTCGGACGGAAAGGTCGCGACCACTTCCTGGATGGCTTCCTGTGCTCGGCGCATGGCTTCGGCCGCGGCGTCCACCCGCCCGGCCCGGCGCTCACGCCCGGCCTCCTGCGTGATCCACTCCACCAGCGCAAGCCGTGACATCACGTCCGCCGGGTCGGCTTCGATCGCCGCCTCCAGGTCTTCTCGCGCCAGTGTGCGCTGCTGCGCAGACGCTTCGATCGATCGCATGCGGTAGACCTGCGCGAGCCCTCGGAAGCGTCTGACCTTTTTGGTCTCCGCGCTCATGGGGTCGAGGCGCTTGAGCGATTGCTCGGACAACGCGACCAGAGACTCCCACGCGTTCCCGCGCCCGCCCGTCGATTGCACCTCTTCGAAGAGCGCCTCGAGCATCGCGCGTTGCGCCTCCGCGTTCGTGTCCTGAATGGTGGCGAGCTGTCTCAGGATCCCCAGATAGTGATCCCGATAGGCCTCGAGATACTCCTGCTCCGTGGACGGGACCCACCGGACCAGGGCGTCACGCCACTTCTGGAGCCACTCCACGTTGCCCCGCTCGTGACCGACCGCGCGTGCGTATGACTTCGCGGCCTCCTCGAACTTGCCCTCCGCGTACAGCTTGTCGCCGCGGCTCGCGTGCGTTTCACCCGTCTTGTTCAGCACGACATACGCAAGCCCCGTGACGCCGACGAACGCCGCGATCAGGACCGCGCCGAGCGTCACGACGAACTTCGTGTTTACCTTCGATGCCATGTCTGAGGTCTCTCGTTCAGGCCTTGCGTCTCACATCACGAACCGATTTCACGCCCCGCCCGGCGCCCGCGCGCGACGCGGGTTGTCAGCCGGGTATCTCCCCTCGACCACCTCCACCCAGTCCGGAGTCCTCCGGACAATCTCCGGCAGCATCCCGTCGAGGAAGTCCGCGGCCATGTCCGCCAGCTCCTCGCTCGATGTCACGTATGCGCTCGTGAACTGCACCTTCGCGTAGTACGCGTAGTCGTCCTTCAGCTTGAAGGCGAGCAGGCGCACGTCGTCCGCGCTGGGCGCCGTGCCGCCGTTGGCGATGAAGAAGTACCCGGAGAACGTCTCTCGATTCGAGGCGCCGTCGCGGAACCGCGTCACCATCATCCGGAGGCTCTCGATTCCCACGGGCATGCGGACCTGCCGCAGGCCGGCAAAGCCGCTGCGGACGACGCCGTGCACGTCCGTGTCGATGTCCTTTTCGACGACGTACCGGTCCATGTCCAGCGCCACGGGCACCTCTTCCGGCGCGCTCACGATCGACATCCCTCCGCCCACGAAGCAACGCTCGGGCACGTGCGGAACCGTGTCCACCATCCCGGTGTAGTACGCGCAGTGCAGCTCGATGTAGATCTCGCGCTCCCCGAACTTCTTCATGTACACGCGCGAGAGATAGTTCGAGGTGCCGAGTTCTTCCAGCACTTCGGCGCTCAGCGGCTGATCCGCGGCCGATGGGACGTATTGCCAGCCGTTCGCTTCCTTCGGAAGCGTGTGGAAGGCCAGCCCATCAGGCGGATCGATGCGCAACTTCACGAGGTGCGCGCCCATCGCCTTCGCTGCCGCGCGCAGACCGACCCCCGACGCGACGAGCATCGCCACCGCCGCCACGAACGCCGGGCTCGCGAGCCGCTTCCACCCGTTCATGCCTTCGCCCCCTTGGAGGGCTCGCCCCGCACCATTTTCTTCAGCGCCCAGCCGATGCCCATGAACAGCAGGAAGCCCGGAACGAGCCAGAGCACCCCGATGAGTGCGTGCGCCTCTCCCGTCGCGAGCCCGGGGCTGATCACGCCGGCCACGCCCAGCGACGCCACGCGCACGACGTTCGTCAGCACCGCCACGGGCGTCGCCAGCAGCACCAGCGCGACCCGCTGCCACCAAAGCCGAGTCGAGAGAAACGCCACCGCGACCGCGAGCGCCACGAACGCCACCACCATCCGCATCCCCGAGCATGCCTCCGCGACGTTCAGGGGCAGCTGCGAGCCGTCGCTCATCGTCAACGTCACCGTGTTCCCCTTCAGGTCCACGGCAAACCCCAGCATCTGCAGCAAGACCGCCGACCCGTTCGTGGCGATCATCTGGAGCTGGAACGTGATTTTGTTCATCACCATCTCGGAGATCGTCACGCCGAAGGCGAGGTACGCGATCGGAAACGCGATCATCGCGAAGATCCGCGGCCCGAGCAGCAAGAGTGACAGCCCCGCGACGCACAGGACGAGCGCGGCGCCCTGGAACATGTGTGTGCCCGGCGCCGGCGAGAGCGACCAGAAGTAGTGCGCGCCGATGCCGACCGCGAGCGGCAGCGCCCCTGGCCAATAGACCTCCGCCCGAAGCTTCGCCAACTCATCACGTCGAGACCAGACCGCGAACGCGCTGATCAGCGGGACCATGTACGCGTGGCCCCAGTCCTCGGGCCGCTCGGAGCTGAACCGGTGCTGCCGGTAGAACCACTCCCAGAAGAGGCCGACGATTCCCAGGAGCAGCACCAACGTCATGACGACGTTCGGCGCCGTGAGCAGTCGCGAGAGGAATGCGTGAGCCCCGTCCCCTTTTTTCGAGGGGATCGCCAGGCCGCCCGCTCCGCTCGTCGCCGCTCCGCTCAACCCGTCTCGCCCTCGCACGCTCCAACGACCGACACTCCTCGCGACGCACACGCGCGCGAAATCCCCCGAACCATCCCTACGACGCCCCGCGCTCAGAGTTCGGGCTCCGCCCGAACACTCCCCCGGCGTACGTCCCGATCACTGCCCGAACTGGTTGACCGGCGGCGCACCGAAGATGTCGTTACCGAAGTTTCGGTCCGCGAGGAATCCGAACCCGTACGTCATCCGGAACCCCTGACGCAGCACCGTGAGAGGCGTCGCCCAGAAATTCGTCCCGACGTTGATCTGATCGTCCGGCTTGATGAACACGTCCGGCTGTGTGCCCTCCGCGATCGCCCGAAGATTGAGCCGGATGGTCGCCTCCCGATTCTCTCCGATACGCCGGATCAGGTCCACACGCTCGGGGACCGCCACCACGCTCAACCCACCAGCCGCCGTCACCGCCTGCTTCAGTGTGAGCCGGCCCGCCGAAGGCATGTCGTACGAGCCCGGACGATTGATCCCGGGCCCGCCGATGTACACGATCCCGACCTCCGGCCCGGGCACGTGGATCACGTCCCCGGGGCGCACGACGACGTTGTACTGCGCCATGCCCTTGAACAACGGACCCGTCGGCACCTCGATGACGCGCTGCGTCACCAAATCCCGAACGTCCCGCTCCCCCCCCGCCGCGCTCGCCGGAACACTGGCTCCTGCCGCTTCGCCCGGCGTCAAACCCCCGCTCGTCACCTTCACCCATTTTCCGTTCAGGAACATCCACGCGCTCTGCCCGCCGCTGGGCGTCGCGACCTGCGTCGGCTTCGGCTCGGGAGCGCCCTCGACGAGATCGATCGGCGGCTCACCTCCGCCCTTCACCGGCGGCTGCGCGCCGTCCTGCATTGAGCCCATCGCGCCGAACATCCCCCCCCCGTCGCCCGACGGCTTCGTCAGCTCTTCGATGAGGTCCTTCAGATCCTTCCCCTGCTCGCCGGGCTTGCTCGGCTGCGCGGGCTGCCCCGGCTTCACCGCGCGCGGCAGCGTCGACCGCCCGTGCTTGAACTCGTCCGACAACCGCACCTGGCGGATCACCTGCACCTTGCGCACCGTCTGCGGGATGCCGCCCGCGTCCGTGATCGCGTCGATCAACCGATAGTCCGCCGAGGGAATCGGGTACCGGCCCACGTTCTGCAGCAGGCCGTAGATCGCAAAGGTCGACTGGCGGCGGCGGAGGAACTGGATCGCCACGACGGGCGGCTCGACCGCGATCTGCTTCGACACCGTCTCCTCAGCGATCCGTTGCTTCGCCTCGTCCGGAGTGAGCCCTGAGATCAGCACGCGTCCGAGCTGAGGCAGCTCCACCGCTCCTGTCGCGTCGACCTCGACCTCGAACTCTGACACGTCCCCCTGCGCCAGGAAGTCCAGGATCGAGACGCGCATGGCGTCGCCCGACCCGATCTCGTATTCCTGCACGACCGGGATCAGATCTTCGGAGGTCGGCCCCGTCACCTCGACGAACTCGCCTTCCGATCGCTCGATCAGATCGATCCGTTCAAGGATCGGCACCACTGTCGGCGTGTGCTCCCATCGGCCCACGATGCTCGGATCCCACAGCCACGCGTCCGTCTCGTTCAGAAAGCAACCCTGCGTCGAGAGCAGCGCAGCGCACGCGCCACCCCACACCGCAGCACGGGTCAGAGCCAACTTCCGCGTCTTCATCCCGCCGGCCTTCATCACGTCGCGACTCACGTCCTGGCTCCTGCTCTCGGCGCCTCGCCGTCTTCCTGACGTCCGTACCACAACGCTCGGGCCTCCGCCCGCCCCCCCTGTTTCGACAACCCCCCCGCTCGGGTTCGTCCATCACCCCGCGCGCAGGGCCGCAACCTATCAGCCTGCGAACCCATGTCAACGCAACCCGGGCTCCGCCGGGACTCACACCCCCCACCTTCACATCCCCCTATCGATCGACCGCTTCGCCCCCCCTCATTCAACCCCAGCCCCCACTTTCCCACCCCTCTCCTTCACCTTCACCCCCGTACACTCCCCCACCCATGACCGCCTCGACACCCTCCACCCCCAACCGCCACCCTCGCCCGCTCGGCGGTGACCCCCTCCGCAATTCCTCCGCCCCCCTTGTTTCCCTGACAGACCGTGTCCTCAACAACGCCACCTCTTCCTCCCTGACAATCAAACGCAAGCCCTCCTGGATCCGCGCCAAGGTCCCAGCAGGCCCCGGCTACCTCCGCCTCAAGTCGATCCTCAACACCCACCGGCTCCACACCGTCTGCGAGGAAGCCTCCTGCCCGAACATGGGTGAGTGCTGGGCCCGGGGCGTCGCCACGATCATGATCCTCGGCGATACCTGCACCCGGGCCTGCGGCTTCTGCAACGTCAAGACCGGCAAACCCCCGGTCTACGACACCGATGAGCCCAGACGCGTGGCCGAGTCGATGCGGATCATGCATCAGGAAGCCGGGCTCAGGCACATCGTGATCACGTCGGTGAATCGGGACGAACTCGCCGACGGCGGGGCCGCGATCTGGGCCGAGACCATCCTCCGGACGCACGACGCCTGCCCGGGCATGTCCGTGGAGGTGCTCATCCCGGACTTCGAGGGCAACTGGGACGCGCTGCAGCTCGTGATCGACGCCCGCCCGGAGATTCTCAATCACAATCTCGAGACGGTGCCTCGGATGTACCCGGCCGTGCGCCCGCAGGCCAAGTTCGACCGCAGCGTCGAACTCCTGCGGCGTTGCAAGGACGCGGGACTGGTGACCAAGACGGGCATCATGGCCGGGATCGGCGAGCACGACCACGAGGTGTTGGCGCTCATGACCGATCTCCGAGCCCGGGCCGAGACGGACATCCTCACCATCGGCCAGTACCTCCAGCCCACGCGCAACCACCTCCCCATCGACCGCTTCGTCACCCCCGAGACCTTCGAGATGTACCGCACCGAAGGGCTTGCCCGCGGCTTCGCCGTGGTGGAATCCGGGCCCATGGTGCGGTCGAGCTACCACGCGGACATGCAGGTCGACAAGCTCGTCGGGCCGGCGAGGGAGTCCCTCGAGCGGGTGCAGGGACTGATTGCACGATCTTCGCAACGCACGTCGTGAAACACGACCCCATGCTCACCAAATCCTCCCTCTCCTCCGCCCTCGCCCGCATACCCGAGCCCTGGTCACCGCACCTCCTCGCGCAGGTCAACGACACCCACGTCCGGCTCGCCAAACTCCAAGGCCCCTTCATCTGGCACGCCCACGAACACGAGGATGAACTCTTCCTCGTGCTCAAGGGCCGCCTCCACATGCTCGTGCGCGATCCCCACGAACGCGAGATCATCCTCGATCAAGGCGAATGCATCCTCATCCCGCGCGGCACGGAGCACTGCCCGGTCGCTCCCGAGGAGTGCCACGTCCTGCTCGTCGAGCCCGCCACGACCCTGAACACGGGCAACGTCCGCAACGAACGCACACGCGACGACGTGCCCCGTCTCTGAACTCACGCACGCACCACGCGCCCGCATCGGCATACACGCAGGAAGGCCGGGGGAGGCCGGGGGAGGCAGGGGGAGGCAGGGGGCGTTGCGTTTCCTACGCCCCCACGCCACCATCCAGACGCATGGCCTCCAGCCACACACGCCGCGAGTTCTTCCGCTCCCTCTCCCCGCGCGCGCGGCTCACCCTCCTCTCCGCCATCTTCCTCCTCTTCTCCGGCATCGTCCTCCTCCCCGCGTTCGCCGGCCTCTATCCCCTCAAGCCCTGGTGGGTCTCCCTCGTCATGGGCGTCTTTGGCGGCTGCGTGGCCATCGGCTACGCCATGTCCGCCATGTGGTCGATGCGCCTCCTTTTTCTCGTCATCCCTCTCTCCTTTCTCTTCCCCATGGGCTTCTTCATCTGGCTGTTCGACGCCTCCGGACTGAAGGTCGCCAAGCCGATGCTCCAGCCCGCGGCCGGCGCCCTCGTGCTCATCACGATGGCGCTCATCATCTTCAGCTACGTGCTCTTTGTCGTGTTCGTGCAGCGCGAGGCGGCGCAGAAGATCCGCCTCTCCGCGGAGATGGCCCTCGCGCAGCGCATCCACAACGCGCTCGTCCCGACGCTCCACCAGCGCGCCGGCCAGCTCGAGGTGTACGCCGTCTCCTCCGCATCCACGGAGATGGGCGGCGACCTCGTGGACATCCTCACCCACGACTCGCACACCGACTGCGTCCTCGCCGACGTTTCCGGCCACGGGGTGCGCGCCGGCGTCGTCATGGGCATGATCAAGTCCTCCCTCCGCACCCGCGCCCTTGCCGCGGCGCCGCTCGACGAACTCCTCGCCGACCTCAACCGCGTCCTGACCGAGCTGACCGAGCCCGACGTCTTCGCCACGCTCGCGGCCGTTCATTTCGCTCATGGCGAGCCCCGGACCGCGCGCTACACGCTCGCGGGACATCTCCCGATCCTCCACCATCGGGCCGCCGACAACTCGTTCGCCGAACTCGAAGCCGACTCGCTCCCCATCGCGATCGACGCCGACGAGCGATTTCCCCTCCGCTCGGCGCCCTGCGCCCCGGGCGACACCCTCTTGCTCTACACCGACGGGCTCACCGAGGCCGCGACGTCCGCGGGCGAACTCTTCGGATCGTCCCGCCTCCGCGCGGCGTTCCTAGCGAGCGTGGCGCTCCCGCTTCCCGCGCTCGCCGAGGCGCTGATCGCCGCGGCCCGTGCGCACGGCCCGCAGACCGACGATCAATCCCTCATGCTCATCCGCATCCTGTGAATGACGCCGATCTCCTCGCCGCGTTCCTCGCCCCGACCCTCCCCGAGAAGGACTGGACGCACCGCGCGCACATCCGTGTCGGTTGGTTGCTCCTCGAAACAACCAACGCCCCCACCCCGCGCGCCCGACTCGAAGTCGCCTTCATCCGCATGCGCGACGGCCTCCACGTCCTCAACGCCTCCCACCACGTCCCCGACGAACTGACGCGCGGCTATCACGAGACGATCACTCTCGCCTTCATGCGCGTCCTCGACGCCGCCCGCCGCGAGACGATCACCGCCGATTCCGACACGTTCTGCGATGCGCGCACCGACCTCATGACCAAGGCCGCGCTGCTCCGGCACTACTCGCGCGAGCGCATCATGTCCGCCGAGGCCAAGGCCCGCTTCATCGAGCCCGACCTCGAACCCCTCCCTCCCCTCCCGTCCGACACGCCAGATACCCTCAGGACATGAGCATCGCAGACAAGTTCCGCGTCGCCCCCGGCGCCAAGGTCCGCCTCGCCGATGTCGAGACGAAGGACACCAACGGCTTCGCCGACAAGGACGCGGGCGAACGCACGCTCGCTGAGCACGCCGAGAAACTCGCCAAGCTCCAGCACCGCCTCTGGGCGGAGAACAAACGCTCCCTGCTCATCGTCCTCCAGGGCATGGACACCTCCGGCAAGGACGGCGTCATCCGACACGTCTTATCCTGCCTCAACCCGCAAGGCCTCCACGTCGTCTCCTTCAAGAAACCCTCCGAGATAGAGCTCGACCACGACTTTCTCTGGCGCATCCACGCTGCGGCGCCCTCACGTGGCGACATCACCCTCTTCAACCGCTCCCACTACGAGGACGTCCTCGTAGTTCGTGTCCACGACCTCGTGCCCCGCACCGTCTGGGAGCCTCGCTACGACCTCATCAACGCGTTCGAACGCACGCTCTCGAGCGAAGGCACGACGATCCTGAAGTTCTTCCTGCACATCTCGCGCGAGGAGCAGCGCGAACGCCTCCAGTCCCGACTCGACGACCCCGACAAGAACTGGAAGTTCAACGCGCAGGACGTCGAGGAACGCAAGCACTGGGACGACTACCAGCGCGCGTACGAAGATGTGCTCTCCCGCTGCTCCAGCGAGCACGCCCCCTGGTTCATCATCCCCTCCGATCGCAAGTGGGCCCAGCGCGCCGCGATCTCCTCCATCCTCCTCGAGACGCTCGAAGCGATGAGCCCGCGCTACCCGCGTCGTTCGATCGACCCCGCATCATTCAGTCTCGACACGTAGGCGCTCATCGCGCGCCGCGCCGATCGTGCATGCGGATGTTCTCTCTTGATCCGCGCGCCGCGCCGCGGGACAATGCGTGTTCACGCTTCGCACACGCGCAGCGGCCCCGCGCGATTCGTCCCGCGCCGCCATCGCGCGCTTCGGAGGAGAGACCCATGTGCCACCGCGCTGTGAGCCTTGCCGCCCTGCTCGTCCCGACCGTCGCACTCGCCGCGGACAACCTGACGACCGACTGGTCCGACGCCTCCAACCCCTTCGGCCCGTGGTCGGTGCGCGAGTCGAGCCACCTCCTGCCGTTCGTCGCATCGTGGCAAGCCACGCTCGGGGGATGGGCCACACCCCAGCCCGGCTGGGCCAAGTCCTCCGACGGGAACAACCGCATCCCCTTCTTCTTCAAGAGCAACGGCTCGGAGACCTTCACGCACGACTGGGTCGCCGGACAGGTCGTGTGCCACACATGGGATTCCCTCAACGGCATCGGCAACGGACAGGGCAGCGCGATCTGGACCGCGACGGGGCAGGGAGTGGTGTACATCAGCGGCGCCGTGTGGCTCGGGCGCGACATCGGCCGCTCCGCGGACTGGCGCGTCAGCGTGAACCTCGGACGGCGCACCGGCGGCTCCCTCTCCGACGGCGATCCCTACTCCTCGGCCAATCCTTTCAATCTCGCCGACGGCGACGGTGGGCCCGGCGCGCTCCGGGGCGTCATCGTCGTCCCGGGTGATCAGGTCGCGCTCGCGCTCACCCCGACATCGCAGGCCGGCGAGTTCGTCGTCATCGACAACCTCACCGTCGACTTCGTCCCCATCGCATGCTTCGGGGACGTCAACGGCGATAACCTCGTCAACTTCGCCGACCTCAACATCGTCCTCTCGAACTTCGGGCATTCCGGAACGCCCATCCCCGGCGACGCCAACCTCGACGACGTCGTCAATTTCACCGACCTCAACCTCGTCCTCTCGAACTTCGGCGTCCCCTGCCCCGCCCCGCGCTGATCCCCCTATTCAGGCCCTACCATGCGCGGATGCCCAGCCATGCCGCGCACCACACCGACCTCTCCCTCCCCAAGCACCCCCACCTCAAGGGCGCGCCCGTCAACATCGACCTCGCGCTCCCCTACCTCAAAGCCCTCGAACGCAAGGACGGGCACACCGCCGCGCACGTCTGGCGCGTCACCCTCTACACACGATTGCTCTGGGAAGAAGCCGACGTCGATCACGAGGCCATCAACCGCATCTCGATGGCCGCCGCGCTCCACGACATCGGCAAGCTCGACATCCCCGACGAGATCCTCCTGAAGCCCGGGAAACTCACCGACGAAGAATTCAACATCATCAAACAACACCCCCACACCGGGCACCAGCGCCTCCTCGCCCTCGACATCGACGATCAGGTCGCCCTCAGCCTCGTCCGTTGGCACCACGAGCGCGTCGACGGGCTGGGCTATCCCGACGGTCTCACAGACGACCAGATCCCCCTCGGCCCGCGCTTCTTCGCCGTGATCGACTCCTTCGACGCACTCACCTCCCTCCGCCCCTACCGCGCCGACGTCGGCCCCGAAGCCGCCGAACGCGCCCTCGAAGAGCTCCACCGCTCCATCGGCACGCGCTACTGCGCCGAAGCCGTCGAGGCGTTCGACCGCCTTTTCCGCCAGGACAAGCTCACCTGGATCCTCAACTACTTCAACGACTCCTGCTCGGTCCCGGACCTCGCCCACATGCACACCGCCGCCCCCTCCAACCCCCACCACGCGCGACCCTGACGCGAGCCTACCCCCCGCGCGGACCGATACTCACCGTCGAGATGGCCAAACGCCCGACGAAGAAGAAGCCCCCCGCCAAACCCAACAAGAGATCGAAGCGCTCGACGGCCGTTCGAAACTCACCCGACGCGTCCGAGCCGCGCCTCGACCATCTCCGCACCCGCATCAACGACATCGACCAGCGCCTCATCCGCCTTCTCAACGATCGCGCGAAGGCCGCCGCCTCCATCGGCGACCTCAAACGCGCCAAGGGCATCCCCATCTACGCCCCCCACCGTGAATCCCACGTCCTCTCCCGCGTCCTCGCCCTCTCCAAAGGCCCACTCCCCAAACGCTCCATCGAGGGCATCTACCGCGAGATCATGTCCGGCTCCTTCGCCCTCGAGAAGCCCCTCCGCGTCGCCTACCTCGGCCCCGCCGGGTCGTTCTCCCATCTCGCCGCCGTCGCGCAGTTCGGCTCCTCCGTCGAGCACGCGCCCCTGACGGCCATCAACGCACTCTTCACCGAGGTCGCGCGCGGCCACGCCGACTACGCCCTCGCCCCGATCGAGAACTCCATCCTCGGCGGCATCACCGAAACCCTCGACGCCCTCCTCGAGCACGCCGGCCGCGTCCACGTCTGCGCCGAGATCCAGGTCGCCGTGCACCACGCCCTCCTCGCCAACTGCTCCCCCACGCGCATCAAACAGGTCCATTCCAAGCCCGAGGTCTTTGCGCAGTGCCGCCGCTGGCTCGCCGACAACCTCCCCCACGCAGAACTCGTCCCCGCCCCCTCCTCCTCACACGCCGTGCAGATGGTCGCCGAAGCCTCGAAGAAAACCCGCGGCCGCGTCGGCCCCCCCATCGCCGCCATCGGCTCCTCCCTCGCCGCCGAGCTGTACGACGTCAACGTCGTCTACGAGCGCATCGAGGACAACCCCCACAACATCACCCGCTTCTACGTCGTCGCGCCCAACCCCGCCGAACGCTCCGGCGACGACAAGACCTCCATCCTCTTCTCCACCCTCAACAAACCCGGCGCACTCGCCGACGTCCTCACCGACTTCAAGCGCGCCGGCGTCAACCTCACCCACATCGACAAACGCCCCTCTCAACGCACCAACTGGCAGTACACCTTCTTCGTCGATGCCGAGGGACACCACACCGACCCCAACGTCTCCCGCGCCATCTCCCGCGCCAAACGCCACTGCAAGGACCTCACGGTCCTGGGCTCCTACCCCCGCTCGCGCCGCATCCTCTGATCCAGCTCATCCGACATTTTCTCCCGCTTCCCGACAGCCTCTCCCGTGGCGCGCGTCTAGGCCCTCAGCCCATCCTCGTGGGCCCCGGAGCAACCCCATGCCATTCGCGCCCACTCTCCTCGCCGCGATCATCGCGCTCGTCTCGCACGCGTCTCCCGACGCCGCTGCGGGCTCGCCCCCGGATGTCACTCCGCACACCGACGACTGGCGCCTCCCGCCCGACCAACGCGCACCCCTGGTCGCTCTGGCGCCCCTCCTCGTCGACGCCATCAACAACGCCGACGACGCCAAGCGTATCGACATCATCCACCGCATCTTCTCCGCTGAGATCCTCGCCAATCCCGGCCCCGAGCGCATCCGCGCCCATCTCGCCGACGTCCGCTCCCGCTTCCCCAATCTCGACTTCCACTCGGCCACGCTCGCAGAGATGCTCATCAACGACCGACCGTCCCGAGTCCTCCACGTCTTCGCCAAGCCGCAGGGCGACACACTCTGGCGCGACTTCCAGGTCCGCGTCTCCGCCTCCGATCCGTCGCGTCTCGACCGCATCGTGTTCGTTGCCGAGACCACAGCCCCCGTCTTCCTTCCCAACACACCCATCCAATCCCCCGACACACTCGCCTGGCTCGACGAGCACGTCGACACGCTCGCGCGCGACTACGACCTCTCCGCCAGCGCTCTCATCGCCCACGGCAACAACGTCATCTTCGAGCGCACCCTCGGCCACGCCGACCTCAACGCCTCCATACCCGTCACACCCGACACCCAATTCTCCCTCGGCTCCGGCAGCAAGATGTTCACCGCCGTCCTCACCCTCATGCTCGCCCGCGAGCACAAACTCGCCCTCACCGACACACTCGACAAGTTCTTCCCCGACTTCCCCGACAAACAGGCCGCGGCCAAGATCACGATCGCACACCTCCTCTCCCACACCTCCGGCCTCGCCGAATACTGGACCCCCGACAACGAGCCCTCGATGCGCGCCGCGCGCTCCATGGCCGGACTTCTCCCGCTGATCTACAACGCCGGCCTCGACGCCGCGCCCGGCGCCGAATTCGGCTACTCCAACTCAAACTTCGTTCTTGCAGGCCTCATCCTCGAGCGAGTCAGCGGCAAGCCGTACGACGATCTCGTGCGCGAACGCATCCTCACCCCGCTCCACCTCGAACACACCGCGCCCTTCGATCCCGTCAATCTCCCACCCACGCTCGCGCATCGACTCTCCCGCGACGGCGACCACTGGAAAGCCTCGGACAACATCGGTCGCTCCTCGGCCGCAGGCGGCTGGTCCTCCACGCCGCGCGACATGCTCACGTTCATCCGCGCCCTTCATCAGGGCAAGCTCATCCCCAAGGACTCGCTCGACCAACTCCTGACACCGAGAACCCCCGCCGACGACTACGGCCTCGGCATGATCCTCCAGCGAAACGCCGGCGTCGACTCCTACGGGCACGCGGGCATCGCGCGCGGCGTCAACGCCGAGGTCCGCTACTTCCCCTCCCTCGACATCACCATCGTCCTCTTCTCCAACCAGGACAACGGCGCCTACGACACGCTCAAGTCCACCATCACCAAACTCGTCACCGGCGAGCGATAGTCCGCGCGCGGCTATCCTCCCCGCATGACCACTTCAGCCCCCACGAAGACAGACCCCCGCGCCGCCGACATCCTCCGATCCCTCAACCTCCACAACGACCCCCTCATCCTCTCCCCCGACAAAGCCGGCGATCACACCGCGGTCTCCGACAGCCCTGCCTCCGGACTCCCCATCGCGGCCGTCCGACTCATGAACCGCGCCGACTATGACAAGTCCGTCGAGCGCGCCGAGGCCGCCTTCCTCCACTGGCGCAAGCTCCCCGCCCCCATCCGCGGTGAGATCGTCCGACGCATCGGTCTCGCCTTCCGCGAGCACAAGGACGCCCTCGCCGCACTCGTCACCCTCGAGATGGGCAAGATCCTCCCCGAGGGCAAGGGCGAGGTCCAGGAGTGCATCGACATCGCCGACTTCGCCGTCGGACTCTCACGCCAGCTCTACGGCATGACCATGCCCTCCGAACGGCCCGACCACCGCATGTTCGAGCAGTGGCGCCCCCTCGGCCCTGTCGGCGTCATTACCGCCTTCAATTTCCCCGTCGCTGTCTGGGCATGGAACGCCATGCTGGCCGCCGTCTGCGGCGACTCCATCATCTGGAAACCCTCTCTCGCCACACCCCTCACCGCGATCGCCGCCACCCGCATCGCTCACAAGGTCATGCGCGAGCAGGACCTCTTCAAGCCGCCCGCGGGCGTCAACCCCGAGGACGTCTTCACGCTCATCATGGGCGCCGACATGGAGATCGGTGAGGCTCTCACCCACGACCGACGCGTCCCCCTCATCTCCGCCACCGGCTCCTGCCGCATGGGAAAACGCGTCGCGCAGGTCGTCGGCGCGAGACTGGGCCGCACGCTCCTTGAGCTCGGCGGCAACAACGCCATCATCCTCACCCCGGACGCAGACCTCGAACTCGCCAAACGAGCCATCCTCTTCGGCGCCGTCGGCACCGCCGGACAACGCTGCACCACCACCCGCCGACTCCTCTGCGTCGGCGACGCCGCCGATCGCATTCTCCCCTCCCTCATCGCAGCCTACCGCACCGTCCCCATCGGCGACCCGCTCGACGCCAAGACCCTTGTCGGCCCGCTCATCAACAAGCAGTCCGTCGACGCGATGCGCAACGCCATCGAGTTCGCGATGAAAGACGGCTGCGAGGTCCTCACCGGCGGCCTCCCCGGACTCGACCGCTTCAAGGACAAGCCGGGCTCGTTCGTCGAGCCCACCATCATCCGCGTTCCCAAGGGCAAGATTCCCCAGATCACGAAGGACGAGACCTTCGCCCCGATCCTCTACGTCTTCTCCGTCGACACACTCGATGAGGCCATCACGCTCCAGAACAGCGTCGACCAGGGCCTCTCCTCCGCCATCTTCACGAACAACATGCGCTCCGCCGAACGGTTCCTCGCTGAGGACGGCTCCGACTGCGGCATCGCCAACGTCAACATCGGAACCTCCGGCGCTGAGATCGGCGGCGCCTTTGGCGGCGAGAAAGACACCGGCGGCGGACGCGAGTCCGGCTCCGACTCGTGGAAGTCCTACATGCGCCGTCAGACCTGCACCGTGAACTACGGGACCCAGCTGCCGCTCGCCCAGGGCATCCAGTTCGGTTGAGCGACAGGCCGAAATCTCGAACATCACCCGAAAATCCGGCATTTTTCCGCCTCCATCCGTCATCTTCCCCGGTAGGAAATGACAGACCATGAACCCCTAGCCCGCCTCCCGCGTCTACCCTCTCGAACAACACGACCACGAACCCGAACGCAGGAGACACCCGCATGCAGTTCCGTCGCGCTGAGATCACCACCGTCGCCCTCGTCGGCGTCGCCACCGGCATCGGCCTCCTCGCCGTCGGCGCCTCCCTCGTCACCGGCGTCACACCCTGCTCCCTCCTCACCTGCGACAAACCCGCGGCCACGGCCACCACCGTCGCTGACACCAAAGCCTCGTGCCCCCTCTCCGACACCCAGAAAGCCCAGGTCGTCGCGGCCAAGACCGAGTGCCCCGACGCCGCCAAGGCCACCACCGTCGCCGGCAAGGCCGACTGCGCCGACGCCGCGAAGTCCGAATGCACGAAGGGCGCCGAGGCCGTCGCGATCAAGGCCGCCTCCGCATGCTCCAAGCCCGCTGACGCCGTCGCCGTGGCGACGAAGTCCGAATGCTCCAAGGGCAACGAAGCCGTCGCGGTCGCCGCCACCTCCGACTGCTCCGCGGCCAAGTCCGCGTGCTCCGGCGAGGCAGTCGCCGCGGCCCGCGCCAACTACCGCCTCGTCGCCTTCCGAGGCGGGTTCTTCCCTGTCGCCGTCCCCGCCTCCTTCTCCGCTTCCACCACGCCCGCCAATCTCTCCTCCGCGTGCGCCGACAAGGCCTCCACCATCGCCGCCAAGTCCGAATGCAGCGAGAAGGCCACGACCGTCGCCGACAAGGCCGATTGCGCCGACAAGCCCGACTGCTGCTCCGACTCCTGCGATGACAAGAAGGCTGAGGACGCCGCCTCCGGCCCCATCGCCTCCAAGACCCCCGCGAACTGATTTCCCGCGACCTTCCTGAACAGCACGATTCCCGCAGGCCTTGGCCCGACGCCAAGGCCTGTTTTCTTGCACAATCCCGCCGCTCCTGAACCCCACCGCCCCCAACCGCCGACATTCCTTGTGTCCGACCCTCGAACCAACACCCGCCCCGGCGCGTCCCATCTCCCCGAGCCGACCATGAAACCACATCGCCTCCTGCTCATCCTCCCCCTCGCCCTCGCCGCCTGCGCGTCCAAGCCGCGCCAGCTCACGATCATGGAAGAGCCGGAGAGCACGACCCCGCGCTACATCGCCTACTTCGCGCCCGACGCCACACCGCGATTCGTCACCATCGACCGCGACCCCATCTACACCATCGTCCGAGACGACCATCGGGACCTCATCGCCTTCCGCGCTATCTCGGTCTCAGACGGACAACCAACCGGCGCATCCCTGACCTGCTTCATCAACGTCCCCGCGAACGCCCCGCTCGACACCCCCCTGCACCTCTCCGAGAGCGCCGCCGACGCACAGGGCTGGGCCATCATCGACACACCGAACGTCGAACGCCGCGTCGCGCCCCTCTCCGGCGCCGTGATCATCCTCTCGCGAGCCGATGACGCCCTCACCGCCGCAATCGATCTTGCCATCGCCGACGACGATCGCGTGCCCGCCGTCCAAGGCGCCGCGTACGCCTCACTCACCCCAAGACGGAATTCCCTTGCCACGCCGGCGCTCACCACGCGCGCCGGCGTGCCCCACGGCGCCCCGCCGCCGACCATGCCCGAACGTCGCAAGACCGACGCCGTCTGGCCCTGGGCCGAGATCATGGGCGACTACCCGCCACCCGAGCCCAACTACTCCTCCCGAGCAAAGCCGCCGGAACCGATCGACAACTGACCCGCCGCCAGCCCACACCGCGCGGATCCCCCTACATTCCGCGCATGCGCGTCGCGCCCTTCATCATCGGCCCCACCGCGGCCGGCAAGTCCGACCTCGCCGTCGAACTCGCCCTCCGCCTCCCGGGTGAGGTCGTCTCCGCCGACTCCATGCAGGTCTATCGCGGCCTCGACGTGGGCACAGGGAAGCTCACGCCGGCCGAGCGCCGTGGCGTCCCCCACCACCTCCTCGACATCCTCGATCCGCACGAGTCCTTCTCCGTCGACACATGGCTCCGGCTCGCGAACTCGGCGTGCGACAGCGTCCGCGCCCGCGCGCTCTCGCCCATCCTCGTCGGCGGATCGCTCCTCTACGTCAAGGCCTTCCTCGAAGGGCTCTTCGAAGGGCCCCCGGCCGACGAAGCCCTCCGCGAACGCCTCCGCGCATCGGACGCGGCCACGCGCCGCGCCGAACTCGAACGCGTCGATCCTCTTGCCGCGCAACGCATCCACCCGAACGATGAACGCCGCACCATCCGGGCGCTCGAAGTCTTCCATACGACCGGCATCCCCATTTCCGAGCATCAGCGGCAATGGGACGCGCAGCCCCCGCGCGCAGACGTCACGCTGGTCATCCTCGATTGGCCAACCGACGCGATCAACAGACGCATCAACGCACGTGTCCGCGCCATGCTCGACGCCGGGCTCATCGAGGAAACCCGTACGCTCGCCCCCGTCCTCGGACCGCAGGCGAGAGAAGCCCTCGGCTACAAGCAACTCCTTCGCGCGCTCGAGCACGAGACCCCCCTGCCCGAAGCCGCCGAGCAGATCAAAATCGAAACCCGCCGCTTCGCAAAGAATCAGAGAACGTGGCTCCGGCGCCTTTCCACAACCCCCAATGCCCTCCGGATCGACGCGGGGGCGATCCCGCTCGAACGGTGGCCCGACCTCGTTCTGGCTCACCTGGAGGCCATCACGACCCGATCATCTACCTAATATAATGGGCCAATAGAGGGGGATCACGGAACATCCGAATCACGGCAGCGTCGGGGTTCGCTCTTGACAACCCCCTCTCCGGTCCCTTACGTCCGCGTCCCGGAATACCGACAACCACACCCCCGGCACGGTTGAAACGACCCACTCGATGGCCAAGTCACCTTCCAAAAAGCGAACAAAGAAGCCCGCGGGCAAGCCCAAGTCGAGCGAAGGCGAAAGCTCGGGCTCGGCTTCGGGCAAGCACCTGGTCATCGTCGAGTCTCCGGCGAAAGCCAAGACCATCAACAAGTACCTGGGCTCCGAGTACATCGTGAAGGCCTCGGTGGGTCATGTCCGCGACCTGCCCGCCAAGGCGAAGAAGGGCGACAAGTCTCCCGTCCCGGGCGTGAACCTCGAGCAGGACTTCGAGCCGCACTACGAGGTTCTGCCGGGCAAGAGCAAGACCGTTTCCGAGCTGAAGCGCGCGGCCAAGCAGGCGGACGACGTCTGGTTCGCGACCGACTTGGACCGCGAAGGGGAAGCGATCGCGTGGCATCTTGCGCAGGAGCTGGGCGTGGATCCGTCCTCGGCCAAGCGCGTGGTGTTCAACGCCATCACCGAGGCCGAGATCAAAAAGGCGTTCTCGCAGCCCCACGGCATCGATCTGAACAAGGTCGATGCGCAGCAGGCCCGTCGGATCCTCGATCGGATCGTGGGCTACCAGGTGTCGCCGCTCTTGTGGAAGAAGGTGGCGCGCGGGCTGAGCGCGGGTCGCGTGCAGTCGGTGGCGGTGCGATTGGTGGTGGAGCGTGAGCGGGCGATCCGTTCGTTCATCCCGGACGAGTACTGGGAGGTGACGGGGCGGTTTGCGCTGGATGAGAAGACGGCGAAGGCCCTCGGAAAAGAGTGGACGGGATTCCTGGCGACGAAGGACGCGAAGGGGAATTCGCCCACGATCAAGAGCCAGAACGCGTGGTTGGCGGAGCGCGGGGCGGTGACGGCGTCCCTCGTCGAAGTGGGTGGCGAGAAGTTGGCCGAGGGGGGGTCATCGACGGAGCAGGTGCGCACGATCGAGGAGATATGCCGTCTCGCAGGCGCACGGTCGGTGCGCACGGAGGCGGTGAGCAATCCTGACGGGAAGGGTCCTGCGCAGACGGTGCGCAGCGTCCTCGGGGAAGCGGACCCGGCGGTCCCGTGGAAGGTCGAGTCGATCGAGACGAAGCGGACGAGCACTCGCCCGCCGGCGCCGTTCATCACGTCGACGCTGCAGCAGGGCGCGTCGTCGCGTCTGGGGTTCGGCGCGCAGCGGACGATGCGCGCTGCGCAGTCGCTGTACGAGGGCGTGGACATCCCGGGCGAGGGCTCGGTGGGGCTGATCACGTACATGCGTACGGACTCGACGCACCTCTCCGGCGAGGCGATCTCGATGGCGCGTGGGTACATCGGGAAGACGTTCGGGGACAAGCACCTGCCGGAGAAGCCGAACTTCTTCTCGTCGTCGAACAAGGCGGCGCAGGAGGCGCACGAGGCGATCCGTCCGACGAACGTGGAGTACACGCCGGAGCGGGTGAAGAGCGCGCTCAAGCCGGATCAGTTCAAGCTGTATCAGCTGATCTGGCAGCGGTTCGTGTCGTGCCAGATGACGCCGGCGCAGTGGGACTCGACGGCGGTGACGATCGTGGGCGGTGTGGACGCGAAGAAGCCGCTGACGTTCCGGGCGACGGGGCGGGTGCTGGCGTTCGACGGGTTCTACCGTGTGGCGGGCGTGCCGACGGCGTCGGACGAGCAGACGCTGCCGTCCCTGAGCGAGGGGAAGGCGCTCAACGCGTTCGGCATCGAGCCGCAGCAGAAGTTCACCTCTCCGCCGTCGCGGTTCTCCGAGGCGTCGCTGATCAAGGCGTTGGAGGCGGAGGGGATCGGACGCCCGTCGACGTACGCGTCGATCATCTCGGTGATCCAGGACCGCAACTACGTGGAGCAGCTGGACCGGCGGTTCTACGCGACGGACCTCGGGGAGGTGGTGACGGACAAGCTCATCGAGGCGTTCCCCGACATCATGGACGTGGGGTACACGCGTGAGATGGAGAAGCAGCTCGACCTCATCGAGGAGGAGCATCTCGACTGGGTGGAGGTGCTTCGGCGTTTCTACGGGCCGTTCGAGAGCGCGCTGGGTCGGGCGCACGAGGAGCTGACGCACGCGAAGGCGGAGATCCGCCCTGCGCCGGCGCAGTACACGTGCGAGAAGTGCGGCGCCGGGCTGGTGTACCGGTTCGGGAAGAACGGGCGGTTTTTGTCGTGCTCGACGTACCCGAAGTGTGACTACGCGTGCCCGGTGGACCGGGACGGGAAGCCGAGGCCGATCGAGACGGCGGACGTGACGTGTCCGAACTGCGGGAAGCCGATGATCAAGCGGACGGGGCGATTCGGGCCGTTCTACGGGTGCTCTGGGTATCCGGAGTGCTCGACGATTCTGAAGGCGGACAAGAAGGGTCGCGTGCTGGCGCCGACGCCGCCGCCGGTGCTGACGGACCTGGCATGTCCGAAGTGCGAATCGCCGCTGCATCTTCGGAACGGTGCGCGCGGGCCATGGCTTGCGTGCTCGCGGTATCCGAAGTGTCGAGGTCGAGGCAAGTGGGGAGAGTTGGCTGAGGACGTGCGTGCGAAGTGGGAGGCCGCGCTCGCGGCGCATGAGAAGGCGCACCCGATCCCGATCATCCGCGACCTGAAGGGCAACCCGATCACGGACGCGAAGGGGAAGCCGCTCGAGTCGTCGGATGGAGCGGGGGAGACCGGCGCGTCGGACGCGGCGCCTGAGGGTGATGCGGAGCACGCGGCGGCATGAGGGGCGAGTCGGACGAGGGCGAGGAGGGGCCGGCGGGCCCGTCTCCGGGCGCGGGCTCGTCCGACGGAAGGTTGAAGCGTTGGGCGTTGCGTTGGGCGGACCGTCTGGGGGTGACGCGCGAGTGGCGTCTGATCGTGGTCGGCGCAGCGATCGGGGTGGTGACGGGTCTTGCCGCGGTGGGGTTCATCGAGCTGCTGCATCTGGTGGAGGGCGGCGCGGTGGAGATGCGTCGTCATTGGTCGTTGTGGCTGCTGCCGTTGCCGCCGATGGTCGGGGCGTTGTTCACGGGATTGCTGGTGCACCACTTCGCGCGGGAGGCGAAGGGTCACGGCGTGCCGGAGGTGATGCGGGCGCTGCTCAAGTCGGGGGGGAAGATCCGTCCTCGGGTGGCGTTGGTGAAGTCGGTGGCGTCGGTGTGCACGATCGGGAGCGGCGGGAGCGCGGGCGCGGAGGGTCCGATCGTGCAGATCGGCTCCGCGATCGGGTCGGGTCTGGCGCAGGCGCTGCGCGTCGGTCGTGAGCACTCGGGGACGCTGCTGGGGTGCGGGGCCGCGGCCGGGATCGCGTCGGTGTTCAACGCGCCGATCGCGGGGGTGTTCTTCGTGCTGGAGATCCTGCTGCGCGACTTCTCGCTGAAGACGTTCACGCCGATCGTGGTGGCGAGCGTGTTTTCGGCGGCGACGACGCAGGCGGTGCTTGGGAAGAACCAGGCGATTTTCGGGAGCCCGAGCGCGCTGCAGCATCACCAGTTCACGCTGGCGGAGCTGCCGAGCTATGCGGCGCTGGGTCTTGTGTGCGGGCTGTTGTCAGCCGGGTTCGTGCGGATGCTGTACGCGTCGGAGGATCTGGCGGATCGTGTGCGTGTGCATCCGGTGGTGAAGCCGGTCGCCGGGGCGTTCGGGCTCGGCTTGCTCGGGATCGGATTTCTGCTTGCGGCGAGCGCGGCGGGCGCGAAGCAGGACCTGCCATGGTTCTTCGGGAACGGGTACGAGGCGATCCGTCGGCTGCTGGACCCTTCGAGTTACGGCGCGGTCATCTCGGGGGGCGCGATCGCGAACGAGTCGGCGAGCGTGGTGACGACGGGGGCGGCGTCGGGGTTGCCGATGACGGTGTGGATGCTGGCCGCGTTGCTGGGGTGCAAGCTCGCGGGGACGTGCCTGACGCTCGGTTCGGGCGGGAGCGGAGGGGTGTTTGCGCCGAGCCTGTTCCTGGGGGCGACGTGCGGGGCGTTGTTCGGAACGGTGCTGGAGTGGGTGGGTCTGATCCCGGCGGGCGGCACGCCAGCGGCGTACGCGTTGGTGGGCATGGCCGCGCTGGTTGCGGGGACGACGCACGCGCCGCTGACTGGCATTCTGATGCTGTTCGAGTTGACGCGGGACGTGTACGTGCTGCTTCCGATCATGTTTGCCGCGGTGATTTCGACGGGTGTGGCGCGGGTGGCGCTGCGCGATTCGATCTATACGTTGAAGCTTCGTCGGCAGGGGTACCGCGTGGGGCACGCCGCGGACTGGACGATCCTGCGTCGGTTGAGCGTCCGGGACGTGCCGCTGGATCGGCACGTGTCGGTGGGGCGTGAGGACGCGGGATCGACGCTGTTGGAGATCGCGGAGCAGACGGGGGCGGAGCACTTCGTGGTGGTGTCGGCCGGTGGCGAGTACGTGGGGATGGTGCGAGGGGAGGATTTCCGAACGGCGTTGGTCGCGCGGGAGGCGATCCCGCTGCTGCTGGTGGATGAGCTTCTGCGCACGGACCTTCCGACGGTGGATTCGGACGAGACGCTGGACCACGTGATGGAGAAGTTCGCGGGTTGCGATGCGCAGGCGTTGGCGGTGCTCCGGCGCGAGGGTGAGAAGACGCGGGTGATGGGTCTGCTGACGCGCGCGGGGCTGATGGGTCGGTATCAGCAGGCGCTTGCGGAGGTGTGAGTGGCGGGGTTTGTGGGGGAGGGGATACTTGTGGCATGACGCGCGAGGCGGGCGAGGCCCGGACGCTGACATTTCGGAAGGCGCATCGCATGACGCACGCGCTGGAGTATCAGCGTGCGCAGCGGGAGGGGGTGCGGGTGTGGAAGGGGCCGGTGTTGTTCGTGGGGGTCGGGAATGAGCTTGGGCATGCGCGGCTGGGGCTGACGGTGGGACGGCGCGTGGGGAACGCGGTTCGTCGGAACCGGATCAAGAGGATGCTGCGTGAGGCGTTCCGTCTTGAGCGGGCGGGGTTTGGCGGGGTGGATGTGGTGGCCGTGGTGCGGGGGCACGATCCGCTGCCGCTCGCGCGGTATCGCGTGATGCTGGTGGAGGCGGAGGGTGAGATTCGGCGGAGGCTTGCGCGTCGGGGGGGGGGGGGAGGGGGGGGGGGGGGGGGGGGAGCGGGGGGGGGGGGGGGAGCGGGGCGGTTCGTGGGTATCAGTGGACGCTGGGGTGGGTGCTGGGCGGGCGGTGTCGGTTCGTGCCGACGTGCAGCGCGTATGCGATCGAGGCGCTGCGGGAGCACGGGGCGCTGCGGGGGGGGTGGCTTGCGGCTCGGCGGGTGCTGCGGTGCCACCCGTGGGGTGGGAGCGGGTGGGACCCAGTGCCCGGGAGTGACGGGTGTGGGTGTGGAGATTGTGGAAAGGGTGATGGGGCTGAAGTGGGCGGTGGCCGGGGTCGAAAGTAAGTGTAGACTTACCTGCATGAGGAGTGCGGGGTCACGCTCGAAGGTTGGTCCGGTTGGGGCATTGAGGAGAGGTGTGAGATGAGTCGGCTGCCCGCAGAGAAGCGACGCGAGCAGTTGCTGGAGGTAGCGGCGCGTCTGTTCGCGGACAAGGGGTATGCGGGGGCGACGACGGCGGAGCTCGCGAAGGCGGCCGGGGTGACAGAGCCGATCATCTACCGCCATTTTCAGTCGAAGCGCGATCTGTTCGTGGCGTTGATTGAGCAGGCGGGCCAGGAGACGATTCTGCGATGGGAGCGGCATCTGGCGGACGCGGGCTCGCCGGCGGAGCGTCTGCGGCGGTTGATCGGGGCGAACCCGATGGTGATGGAGGGCGGACGGGGGCTGTACCGGGTGATCGTGCAGGCGCTGACGAACATCGATGATGATGAGGTGCTGAAGGCGCTGCAGAAGCACATCGCGAATCTGCACGCGTTTCTGACGGCGGAGGTGGAGAAGGCGCAGGGGTCCGGCGTGGTGGGGAAGAGTTTCACGCCGTCGATCACGGCGTGGATGCTGATTCACCTGGGGCTGGGGTATGGGGTGCTGGCGCCGCTGCGGATTCCGGGGCACGCGCGGGACGAGCGGGGGCTGCACGTTCGTGACGTGATCGAGCGGCTGATGCTGGGGGTGAAGGACATGCCGCTGACGGGCCCGCACCGGCCTTCGGAGACGAAGGGGGGCTGAGTGTCAGGGGGTGATGGGCTCTCGCTGGTGGAGCGCGGCCATGAGTTCGAAGTACGGCCGGATGATGGGGGAGTCTGACTTTTCGAATTCGGTGTAGGGGCCGTCGAAGAAGACTCGTCCTTCGTGGAGCATGAGGATGCGCGGGGAGAGTCGGCGGAGGAGGTCCTTGTCGTGGGTGATGATGAGCGTGGTTTGCTGCTTGTCGTCGGGGCGCGGGGCGGAGTGGGTGTCGCAGATGAGCTGGTGGATCTGCTTGGCGTGCGCGGGGTCGAGTCCTGAGGTGGGCTCGTCGTAGAAGAGCATGACGGGGTCCATGGCGAGGGCGCGGGCGACGGCGACGCGTTTGGCCATTCCGCCGGAGAGTTCGTCGCGGTCTTTTTTGAGGATGGAGTCGTCGCCCTTGAATCCGACGGCGTCGAGGGCGTTGCGTGCGCGCTCGTGGATCTGCGGCTCGGGCATCTCGAGATGCTCGCGGAGCCAGAGCGCGATGTTGTCGTAGACGGAGCCTGAGAAGAGGGCGTTGCGTTGGAAGACGACGGCCCAGTGGGTGCGGAGGCGGTCGAGGTGATCTTCGTCGATGGCGTTGATGTCGACGAGCGGCGCGTCGGGCTGGGAGTGATCGGCGACGAGGACGCGTCCGGAGTCGGGCTTGAGGTTTGCGATGATGTGGTTGAGGAGGACGGTCTTGCCGCAGCCGGAGCCGCCGACGATGGCGAGGATCTCGCCACGACGGACGTCGAAGCTGACGCCGGAGAGGACGGGCTTGACGTTGAACGCCTTGTGGAGGTCTTCGACGCGGATGGCGTGGGGCGAGGATGTGGAGGCGGGGTTGGTCACGGGCGGAGGGTACGCGGGGGCGGTTGAGGGCGCCGGGGGGAGGATGCGGGGGGTAGCATCGTGCGCGTGGTGTATCTGGACAACAACGCGACGACGCGGGGGTGCGAGGAGGCGTTGCGCGCGGCGCGACGGGTGATGGAGGAGCGGTGGGGGAACCCGTCGTCGGCGCATCGGGTGGGTCAGATGGCGCGGGGGGAGGTGGAGGTGGCGCGGGGATTGGTGGCTGGGCTGCTGGGTGCGCAGGCGCGCGAGGTGGTGTTCACGTCGGGTGGAACGGAGTCGATCGACCTGGCGGTGCGGGGGAGCCTGGCGGCGAGCGGGAAGCGGGTGGTGGCGACGACGCGCGTGGAGCACGAGGCGGTGCGGGGGTTGGCGGAGGAGCTGGAGCAGCGCGAGGGGGTGGAGGTGAGGTGGTTGGAGGTTGGACGAGACGGGGTGGTGGATGTGGAGAAGGCGCGTGGTGTGATTGATGGGGACGTTGGCGTGGTGTCGGTGCAGTGGGCGAACAATGAGACGGGTGTTGTGCAGCCGGTGCGGGAGATCGCGGCGCTGTGTCGGGAGCGGGGCGCGCGGTTTCACTGCGACGGGACGCAGTGGGTGGGAAAGATGCCGGCGGATGTGGGGGAGTTGGGCGCGGACTTGCTGACGGTGTCGGCGCACAAGTTCCACGGGTTGAAGGGGGCGGGAGCGCTGTGGGTGCGGAGGGGAGTGGGGTTGCGTGCGCGGCTGGTGGGCGTGCAGGAGTTGGAGCGACGGGGGGGGACGGAGAACGTGGTTGGGATTGCGGCGATGGGGGAGGCGTCGCGGGTTGCCGGGGCGTGGGTGCGGGATGTCGGCGCGCGGGAGCGGGTGCGCGCGATGCGGGACGGGTTTGAGCGCGCGGTGCTGGAGGGGGTGCGGTGGGCGTCGGTGAACGGGGCGGGCTCGGAGCGGCTCTGGAACACGACGAATGTCGGGTTCAGGGGGGTGGAGGCGGAGGCGTTGTTGTTGATGTTGAGCGAGCGCGGGGTGTGCGCGTCGGCGGGCGCGGCGTGCTCGTCGGGGTCGTTGGAGCCGTCGCCGGTCTTGCTGGCGATGGGGGTTGAGGAGGAGGTGGCGCACGGGAGCGTGCGCTTCAGTTTGTCGAGAGAGACGACGGAGGCGGAGTTGCGCGAGGCGGCGGGGATTGTGGTGGAGTGCGCGAAGAGGTTGGGGGCGTAGCGCTGCAAGCGTGGCTTGATGCTGCGCATCAGGCCGGGGCATGCGCGCCTGGCGCGTTGATCAGGCGTCGGTGCGGTCGATGACGTTGTAGCGTTCGCGCTCGCCGCGGCCTCGGAGTGGGTAGTCCTTGCGGAGGGGGTGTGCGGGGTAGTCCTTCCAGAGGAGGATTCGTCGGAGGTCGGGGTGGTTGCGGAAGCGGATGCCGAACATGTCGAAGACTTCGCGTTCGGTCCATTCAGCGCCTGGCCAGAGGTCGCAGACGGAGTCGAGGTAGAGGGCGGGGTCTTCGTCGATGCCGTGGGTTGGCATGGAGGGGTCGAGGAAGACTTTGACGAAGAGCCGGTCGGTGCGGGCGTAGGAGCAGAGGTTGTAGATGACGGCGAATCGAGCGAGGGTTTGCGCGGGGTAGTTGAGGTAATCGACGCCGATCACATCGGAGAGGAAGTTGAAGTCGCAGCGGGGGTCGGATTTGAGGAACGCGAGGACCTGGTGGAGGTCGGAGGGCTCGACGATGAGGGTGGCCTGGCCCTGGTGCTCGGTGGCGCGGAATCGTTTGGAGGGGAAGGCGGCGCGGACGATGGGGAAGATGGGATGGTCGAGTTTGGGCGCGGATGCGGTGGTGGTCATGGCGGGTCGAGTGTAGCGGCGCCTTGATTGCGGAGGGAACGGGGGCAGGGGGAGTGCGGGGAGTGGGTCTGTCTATATGTGGGGGGTGTGCGGGGGGGTGGGGCGAAGGATTGTGGCGTGCAAATTGCGCGTAAGTCGTGCCATTTCAGGTGCTTATAAGTTGTGGCGTGCGCGGGGTGCGGGTCGATGGATGTGGTCGCAACGGACGCGGAGCGGGACATCGGGCGCGGAGCGCGGAGGTTTCTTTGGGCGACGGACGACGCGAGGGCGGAATCGGATGGTTGCTACGGCAGAAACGGCGCGTGAGGCGGACCTGGTGCATCGTGAGCGGCTGGTGAGGCACATTTGTGCGCTGAACCCGTCGGCGCGTGTGGAGTGGCTGGTTCGGTTCACGGTGGCGGAGTTGGGTCGGTATCTGGATCACCTGCAGTTTGCGCTGGAGCCGAGGGGGAAGGGCTCGAGGTGGCTGCGGGCGGAGGCGACGCCGGCGATTTTGGGGTTGTCGCCGGAGGAGTAGAGGGGCCAGAACGAGAGTAGACGCCTCGGACCTTTGAGCGGTGGGCCGACCGGTGGGATCGGCCCATCGCTCGGGGTGTTTTTGGGGTGGAGGGGTTGTTGCTGAGGGGGGGTGGGAGGGGGTAGAGTGTTGTGGTCTACGTCGGATCGGGCGTGGGCGGCTTGTGGCGGGAGGTTCCCGGCGCAGGCGGTGGGACTTTGTTGCAGCATCTCTCTGGAAGCGGGCACCCTCGCGTGGAGAGCGCCGTCGGTCTTCGTTCCGCGTAGCGGGGCGTGAGCGACGGGACCGATCTCGCTTTCGCGCGGCTCGCTGAGAAAGGCGTTTACGACGATGGCGAACTCGCTTGTGCAGGATTTGATTGAGTCGGGGATTCACTTCGGTCAGCGGACCGGCTCGTGGAACCCGAAGATGCAGCGCTTCATTTACGGGAAGCGGAACGGCATCCACATCATCGACATCAAGGAGACGGTGAAGGGGCTTCTTCTGGCGAAGAAGTTCGTGTCGAAGTCGGTGGGCGACGGGCGTGACATCGTGTTCGTGGGGACGAAGCGTCAGGCGCGTCAGGTGCTGGAGACGCACGTGCGCGACGCGGGCATGCCGTTCGTGACGGAGCGTTGGCTGGGCGGGACGCTGACGAACTTCCGGACGATCCGTCTTCGCTTGAAGCGGCTGATGGAGCTGGAGGGGATCGAGGCGAACGACAATTTCGCGTCGTACTCGAAGAAGATGGAGTCGCAGCTTCGTCGCGAGATGAAGAAGATCAAGCGGAACCTGGACGGGATCCGCACGATGGAGAAGCTTCCGGGCGCGATGGTGATCATCGACGTGAAGCGCGAGATGAACGCGATCCGGGAGGCGCGGAAGCTTGGCATCCCGACGATCTGCCTGATCGACACGGACGGCGACCCGGATCTGGCGGACATCGCGATCCCGGGGAACGACGACTCGATGCGTTCGATCGACGTGGTGGTGCGCGAGCTGTGCGCCGCCGTGAGCGAGGGCAAGCAGGTTCGCTCGACGAAGGCGAAGTCGGAGGACACGGTTGAGTCGGACGGCGAGGAGGGCGCGGGGGATCGTCCGCGTCGTTCGCGTCGGTCGCAGTACCGCTCGGACGAGCCCGCGGCGAGCGCGGCGGCGGGTGACGCGGCGCCAGCGGCCGGGCAGTGAGGCGTGGCGCGCCGGCGCGCGTGCGGCATGGGACAGGGACGGGGGATTGGTTGTTTTTTCAGACACGAACAGGAATCGCCCGAGCGATCGCGTGAGGGCGTGGAAGTCGGAGACGGAACGTGAGCTACGAGCCGAGCCCTAAGGACGTGATGGCCCTTCGCAACAAGACCGGGCTGCCGATGATGGAGTGCAAGAAGGCGCTCATCGAGGCGAACGGGAACATGGAGGAGGCGGAGAACATTCTCCGCAAGAAGCTGAAGGGCAAGATGGACACGCGTACGGACCGCGCGGCGGGCGAGGGCTGCATCGCCATCGCGGTGGCCGGTGACGGGAAGAGCGCGGCCATTGCGGAGCTTCGGGCGGAGACGGACTTCACGGCGAAGAACGATCAGTTCCAGACGATGGCGGAGAAGGTGGCGCAGGAGGCGCTGAAGTCGCCGGCCGGGAATGTTCCGGCGACGCCGGCGATCACGGCGGCGGTGGACGCGGTGCGGATCTCGACGAGCGAGAACGTGTCGATGGCACGCGCGAAGAAGCTGGAGGGTGGCGCCGGGACGAAGTTCGGGCAGTACATCCACCACGACAAGAAGCAGGGCGCGCTGCTGCAGGTGGAGGGGGACGTGCCGGAGGACGCGCTGAAGACGATCTGCCAGCACATCGTGGCGAACCCGCTTCCGCCTCAGGGGGTGACGCCGGACGAGATTCCGGCGGAGATCGCGGAGAAGGAGCGGAAGTTCGCGATCGAGCAGGCGATGGAGAGCGGCAAGCCGAGGGAGATCGCGGAGAAGATGGTTGAGGGCAAGATGCGGAAGTTCTTCGAGGAGGTTGCGTTGCTGGAGCAGCCGCTGATCATGGATCAGACGAAGAAGGTGAAGGAGCTTCTGCCCAAGGGCGCGACGATCAAGGCGTTCGTTGGCTGGAAGGTCGGGGGCGCCTGATTCCGCGGCGCATGTGAAGCGCACGGAGGGCTCCGCGAGGGGCCCTTTTTCGTGCGCGGCTCAGCGGAGGATGTTGCGGAGTGCGGGGAGGAACATGGTGTCGGCGACGCGGTCCCAGGACATGCGGGAGGCCAGGGCCTGGCCGCGCTCGAGGAGGTCGAGGCGATCGTCTTCGGAGGTGGGGAGTCGGTCGAGGAGGCGGCGTGCGACGTCGGCTGCGACCTTGGATTCGATGCGGTCGCGCTGGTCGCGGGTCATGGCGAGGGGCTCGTCGACGTTGTGGGAGGTGTAGTCGGCGATGATGACGTTGCGGGAGAGGGCGTCGTCGTTCCAGCCCAGGGAATCGGAGGCGTTCTTCACGTAGCCGACGCATCCGCAGACGGTGGTGGGGACGCAGATGGCGCCTGCGTGGAGGGGCTCGAGGTGGGCGATGCCGAAGGGTTCGTAGATGGATTGTCCGAACTCGACGTCGGCGGCGCGTCGGAGGTGGGAGAGTGAGAGGTCGTTGGGGGCGGCTGAGCCGAGGCGGTCGGGGGTGAAGCCGAACTGGTTGACGAAGACGGCGCGGACGGCGCCGGAGCCTTCGCGTCCGGGGTTGTTGAATTTCTGGAAGTCGTGCCAGATGCCGATTTCGGGGCCGGCGAGGTCGGGGTATCCCTCGTGGTGCTCGAGTGGCCAGCGGTGTTCGCGGGCCATCGCGTCGGCTTGTTGTGCGGTGCGTGGCGTGGCGCCGCAGGCGAGGAGGAGGTAGACGGCGGACTTGCCGCGTTTCTTGAGTTCGCGTTCGAGGTGCGCGAGGACGAGCGTGTCGCGCCAGATTCCCTTGGAGATGACGGGTCTTGTGACGTGTGTGAACCAGTAGTCGGGGATGCGGTGGAGAGCTCGACGCGCCCACTCGTTCAGGAGTGCGCGGGAGGCGATGGTGTGATCGCGTGTGAGTGGCTCGCTGGGCACGCCGTTGTAGCAGACGACGAGGTTGTGCTTGTCAAAGTCGGCGTTGAGGAATCGGAGTTCGTCGGCGGTGGCGTCGCCGACGGCGAGCGTGAGATCGAGGCGGGGGACGAGAGAGATGAGGGCGTGTCGCGGGTTGTGGGTTTGGGGGCCGAAGACCTGCTCGACGTGCTGGCCTTTGGCGCGGGCGCGGCGCATGGCCTGGTAGAAGGCGAGGTCGTGCCCGGAGTGGTGCTCGACGATGGAGCGCGCGGTGGAGCACTCGTGTGCGTGGAAGACGGTGCGGAATCGTCGGGGGGAGTCGGCGGCCGCGCGGAGGGCCGTGCACATGCCCATGTATTCGTGGGAGATGAGGACGGCTGGGAACTCGCTGGGCGCGAGGAGGGCGATGAGTGCGTGGAATGCTGGGTCGGCGAGCCTGCAGTATTCCTCGAAGTCCCATGAGGCTTCGTAGCGTTCGGCGGCGAGACCGAACTTCTGGAAGAGGAGGAACTTGAAGGCGGCGAGTCGGGAGGGGTTGGGTGCGGTGACGTCGAAGAGGAGGACTTCGGCTTCGGCGTGGTGCGAGTCGTCCTGGAGGCGGCGCAGGCCGAAGACGATGGGCGTGCCGAATGCCCACTCGATGGGTCGGAGGATCTCGCCCCATCCGCCGGCGTCGACGTTATCAGGGCCGGAGTAGAGGACGCGCGTGGCTTCGGGGCCGAGGCGTTCGAGTGGGTTCTGGACGGGTCCTTTGATGAAGAGCGGGGAGATGAGGATGGTGCGTTGTACGGCGCGTTGGTATGCGGGCGCGGTGATGAGGCCTTCGAGGACCGTGCCGATGCCTCCGAACTTGTCGGTGGCTTCGTGGGTGACGTGGGCGATGGTGATGGGACGTTCAGGCATGCGGCGCGTCTGTGGATTGGGCGCGTAGGAGAGCATCGGCGAGGAGGAGGTCGGTCGTGAAGACGAGGAGCGAGCGGGGCGTGAGAACCACACGGATGGGGCGGTCGAGGGCGAGAAGTTCGGCGTCGGGGCGGGTCGCGGCCTGGAGGATGAGTGAGGGGAGGTCGGTGTGGCGTACGTCGAGGGCGGCCCATCCCTGGGAGGAGACGAGGGCGAGTTGTGTGACAGCGGCTTCGGCGAGCGCGCCGGCGAGGTTGATCGCGCGGTCGCGGGGCGTGACGCCTGGGACGGGCCTGGGCGTCATTCGGGCGTGCGCCTTGGATCGGGCAGCCAGATGTCCTCGATGTCCTGATCGTCGTTGACGCGGCGGAGCGCGAGGTAGAGGAGGGTGGAGGCGGAGGAGTAGAACGAGAGGACGAATCCGGCGAGGAGGGCGAAGAGAGCGGACTGCCAGAGCCTGGCGAGCGCGGCGGCGATGGCGGTTGTGCCGGCGGGATCGGGGCGGGCGAGGATCGGGCCGTGGGACCAGAAGCCGGTGAGGGCGCCGGTCCATTGAAGAATGACGGTGACGAGGAATGCGGCGACGAGGATGCTGACGGCGGCCTGTGCGAGGAGTATCGCGGCGTAGAGGAAGAAGCGTCCGGGCCGGCAGAGGAGGTAGGCGTACGCGCGCTGAGCCGCGTCGATGGCGTCGGTGTTCTCGATGACGACGGCGGGCGCGAGGAGTGATTGTGCGAGGAGGAAGCCGAGTGTGATGAAGACGAGTGCGGCGGCGAGGAGGAGGAAGGGTCCGTAGAGGGCTCCGGCGATGACATTGAGGACGGGGACGCGGAAGAGGAGTCCGGCGAGGAGGAGTGAGAATGCGAGGCCGAGGGCGAGGAGAAATGGGCCGAACCATGCCGCGAGGATGGAGGGCCACTTTCGCGCGGCGAATCGGATCGCGGCGATGGAGGAGAGATTGAGTCGTTGTGCGACGTCGCAGGCCACGGAGCGGGCGATGGCCGCGTGGACGAGGAGTAGCACTGGCAGGACGAGGAGAAGGAGGGTGATGAGGAGTGCCCATGCGTGGGTGGGCGCGGCGTCGAAGATGTCGGGCTTGGGGAGGCCTGCGTCTTGGGCCTGTTGGTTGGAGATGGAGAGCGCGTGGAAGGCGCCGAGTCGGGAGTTGGCGTTGGGCCAGGCGATGGGCCGTCCGGCGATGAGGTCGAAGCTGGAGCCGACGGCCATGAGCCAGATGAAGGAGAGAGAGGCGAGGAGTATGCGTGATGGGTGTGCCGCGAGCGGGAGCGCGCGGAGGAGTTTTGGCCAGAGGAGGCCTGCGGTGAGGTCGGCGAGGAGCACGGGACGTGTGGAGTCGTCCATGCGTGCGATGGTAGCGAGAGGCGGGATCGCGTTCAGGCGCGCGGTCGGAGCGCGTTGAGGACGGCGCTCAGGATGTCCTCGGGCTCGACCATTCGGCCTGGTCCGACGGAGCGGCAGGCCATCCAACCGTCGGCGGGTCCGAGGATGGTGTAGCCGTCTTCGCGGAGTGTGTTGAGGTTGCGTTGCGTGGCGGGCTGCGCCCACATGACGTCGTTCATGGCAGGCGCGAGCAGGACGGGCGTGGTAGAGCGGTTGATTGCGGCGAGGACGACGGTGACGACGTCTGAGGCGTGGCCTTGGGCGAGTCGGGCCATGCAGTCCATGGTGCAGGGCGCGACGACGGCGAGGTGTGCGTTCCTGGCGAGGTTGATGTGCTGGGGGTCGTGCGCCTCGGCGTGCTCCCACTGCGAGGTGTAGACGGGGTGTGCGGAGAGGGCTTGGAAGGTGAGTGGGGAGATGAATCGTGTGGCGGCGTCGGTCATGAGCACGCGGACGGAGGCGCCGGCCTGCGCGAGGCGAGAGACGAGCGTGGCGGACTTGTACGCGGCGATGCCGCCGGTGACGGCCACGAGGATATTGGCACCCTCGAGCGGGGCGGCTGATGTGGAGGCTGAGGGAGGCATTGTCGTGGGTTACTCGCGCTCGGCGTCGCGGGAGCGGGAGCGGGTGTTCATGGAAGTGAGGAGCGGCTGGTCGGCGAGCTCGTAGGAGATGCGATCCTGCATGATCTCTTCGACGGCGACCTCGAGGTCGGAGCGGCCGTCGCGCTCGACGAGGGGGCGGGCGCCTTCCATGAGCTGGACGACGCGGCGCTGGATGAGGGCGCAGAGGCGGAATCGGCCGCCGACTTTGATAACGATCTCATCGCTTTTGAGGGCTTCGATCATGCCTTGAGAGGCTCCGGATTCGTTTGCGGGAGGGGTGAAGTGCTGGAACCCCTCGCGGGGGGAAGCCGGAGAGTGTATCATCGATGGAGCCCGGGCGGCAACCGGCGGGGGCATCGGGGGGGCCTGCTGGGGCGACCATGACGGGATTGTCTGGGTTTCCCGGAAAACGGGGTTGTGATCACGGTGTCATCCGAGCAGTTTCACTTTGGAGATCGTCTGTACCACGCGGACCGGCCCGAATGGGGCGAGGGGACGGTGACGGCTGCGGTTGCGGGCGTGCAGGACGGGAAGGCGTGCCAGCGTCTGACGGTGCGGTTTGAGCGGGCGGGGATCAAGACGCTGTCGACGGCGCACGCGCAGCTGCGGAAGGCGGATGACCAGCCGGTGATCGCTGGGGCGTTGGCGAAGGCGAGCACGGACTGGCTGGCGGACCTGGGTGCGAAAGAGGTGCAGGAGGTGATGACCCGTCTGCCGGAGCCGGCGACGGACCCGTTCGCGTCCCTGGAGCAGCGGCTGAAGGCGACGTTATCGCTGTATCGGTTCGGGAGGACGGGGGGGGCGTTGATCGATTGGGCGGCGTCGCAGTCGGGGCTGAAGGATCCGCTGGCGAAGTTCAACCGGCACGAGCTGGAGGCGTTCTACAAGCGGTTCGAGGCGAACCTGGAGCAGCACCTCCGTCGGCTCGTGGGGGAGATTCAGAAGAAGGAGCCGGGGGCGTTGGCGTCGGTGCTGGCGACGGCGCCGGGGCCTGCACGCGACGCGGTGCGTCGTGTCGACGGGCGGTGATGCGTTGACGCAACAGGTCGTCGCAGACGGGCGCGGGGCGGGGGTGATTCTCGGGCGGTGTTGCGGGTGAGAACGGGCGTGGGGCGCCGGGCGGGTCGTTTTTTCGGGACTCTCGGGGAGTGGCACGGGATTTCGCGCGATCGTGGCGCGTGGCTCGCATGGTCTCTCTTCGCGTGCCGGCATGGAGCCGGGTGCGACAATGACAGACACGGCAGGAGAGAGAACCATGAAGGACACTGATTTCCAGCAGAAGCTCGGCGAGTTGCTTGCCCAGATCGAGACCGCCCCGGAGTCGGAGCGCGGTCGGTTGCGGGAGCTGGCGCAGGAGACGAAGGATCGCCACGAGCGGATGCGGTCGATCATCGGGGATCTTCAGGATTCGCTGGATCATCTTCGGCTGTCGGTGAAGTACCTGGTGTTCGACCTGGAAGCGACGCGTCGCGAGAACACGTACCTGCGCAAGATGCTGGACTCGAACCGGGACGATGCGCCGGGTGGGGCGGACTGAATCGCTTGTGAGAAGGGTTTCGCGCTCGTGATGGGCGCTTGAACGGACTCCGTGCCGAACCGGCGGCCGCGTATCAACGCGGAGGCCGGTTTTTCACTTGCGTTGTGCTGCGCTCGCTGCGCGTCGGCTTTGGGTGGAAGATGGAGTGATGCGAGGGCGCGGGCCGGCGATGCTGCGGCTGTTCGTGGCGGTGTATCCGCCGGTGGAGGCGGCGCGCGCGATGCTGGGGTTGTTGGACGGGGTGGAGCTGGGGGAGCATCGGGTAACGCCGATCGAGCAGGTTCACATGACGATGCAGTTCGTGGGGGACACACTTCCTGGGAAGGTGGAGGAGGTGGTGGAGACGGTGCGGCGTGCCGCGGGCGGCATTGAGGGGTTTGAACTGCGGCCGGTGCGGCTGATCACGCTGCCGGAGCGGGGCGGGGCGAGGCTGGCGGCGGTGGCGACGGACGGGCCTCCCCCGCTGCTGGAGTTGCAGAGGAGATTGGCATCGCGGCTGGCGCGGAGGGCGAGGAGGGAGAAGGGGGACCGGTTTTTGCCGCACCTGACCCTGTGCCGGTTCCGTGAGGGGGCGCAGGTTGAGCGTGTGGAACAGGCGGTGGTGATGGAGGGGTTTGCGGTGCGTGAGGTTCGGGTGATGCGGAGCGTGTTGCGGGCTGGGGGCGCCGAGCACGTCGGGGTGGGAAGCGTGGCGTTGGGGTGAGGAGGATTGTCGGTGTGGTTGACAGGGGGGTAGGTGAGGGGGAGGATTCGGGACGATGCGTGGGCTGGGGGCGTGTCGAGCTGGTTTGCGGATTGGAGAGGTGGCCGAGAGGCTGAAGGCGACGGTTTGCTAAACCGTTATACGGACCAAAATCCGTATCGGGGGTTCGAATCCCCCCCTCTCCGCTTCTTGTCAGAGAACCGTCTTGGCCGAGTGTCAGGGCGGTTTTTTGTTGGCTCAGAAACCCTGAGTTCCAGATGAGTTCCAAAATCGGCTGTTTGGCGCGCCTCGTCTGAGTTCCAGCACATTCTCCGCACGGACGAATTGGCACGACAGGAGCGATCGCGGCCTACGCGACAGCGAGCCGACCTTCGATCAGTACGTCACGGACGATGTGTCGCCAGTCGGACAGCCCCTTGTCCCGCATGCCCGTGAGCATGTCGACGATGAGAACCGCGGCGGTTTCCGGCGGAGCGATTCCGCGAGCCACAGCGCTGTAGACGGTATAGATCTGTAGTGGCCTCGGTGAGGTCGGGTCGTATACCCAATTGTCCGTTGGAACTGGGCACGATTCGGCGTCGGCCGAGTATTCCCAGATGGGTTCGTAGCGGAGAGCGATGAGATCGGCGAGCACGTCGAGCAATCCGTCGTGTATCTCAGAGGAACACTTCGCTACGAAGTCGGACCAGTGCCAGAGATCCAGAAGGATTCGTTCGCGCAGGCGATCGATGCCACTGCTCGGACGCCAGTTCACCAGATACGGCGCCAGGCGTTCGATCTTGGGCAGCGCCTGCGCAACACCGGTCTTGACGAGCCGTTTGCCGCGAAGGGTCGGACGGAGCGATTCCAGAAGTTCTTCACATACATTGCTGATTTCAGGTTCTCGTGATGGATCTGTGACAAACGCAAGTAGGAGTTGCAAGAACTGCACGTCGAGGGTGCGACGCACGTTTCCTGGCACGCGGCGACGGAGATAGTGCCACGAGGTCATCGATTGTTGCAGCACAGTTGTAACGTTCGTGATGCGGCGTGACTCGGCTAAGCTCAGAATGGCGGCCTCCGTTGCTGTCGTTGTTTGTTCCCTTTGTCGCACGAACGACGCGAACGCGTCAAGACAAATCCACGTGCGATACTCCTCGCATCTACGCCATGCAGACGCGGCGGAGGCCTTTCTCGGTGAGATAGTGTCCGTAGCGGTTCGCGGCGTAGTCGTAACTGGGTGCTTGGCGACACTCGCCGGACTCGACGAGGCCGAGCCGGCGGAGATCCTGAAGCCGTGCGCGCACAACGTGCTCCGAGAGACCGGCGGTCGCTGCGATCTCGGCGATGGTGCTGCCGTCTTGGTACCAGGTCGGCTGGCGGCCGAGGATGAAGAGGGCGTTCAGGACGCGGAAGGCCGTGGGGCGCATCTTGAGTCCCTCGACGAACAGGCATCCGTTGGTAGCTTCGTGCATGGCGGTCTCCTTGTTGAGTCGCCAAGCCGGACGCCACTCTCACCCTGACGTGAGGGCGGTGTTCAGCGAGCGGTCGTAGGGCCCGGCGACGCCGGACCGACCGCCGCGCGGGCGCGAGCCGTCAAGGTGGAACCCCCGGCGGGGGGACCGCCGCCAGGCGGTGGGGACCTTGACGGCGAGAGCGTCCCGCCGCGGCACACTGCACGGCGCCGGGACAGAGATCACGCTCACTCTGCGGGCACTGGGGCCGGCTCCTCGACGCTCACCGCGGCGATGATGTCGGCGGCGGTGCGCTGTATGCGATCGAGCGAGGCGGCCAGCGTCTCGGTCGTGCCCTGGTAGAGCTGGATGTAGTCGCTCGCGGCGGTGTTCGTGTCGAGGCCGACAGCGTGGCAGACCACGAACGCGACGGCTTCCGCTTCCGTCTCGCGGACAGTGCGGCTCTCGGGGCGCTCGCCGCGGTGATGGAGGAGTTCGTGGGCGAGCTCGTGCACGGCGACGCTGAATGCTTCGGCGGGGTCGAGGCCTGCACGGAGGCTGATGCGACCGCCGCGGGAGAGACCCTGCACGCCGAGCGGCAGGTCCTCGTAATCGACAGCGATGTCCTGCGCCGCGATGAACGCGAGGAGGCGGTCCATGCAGAGGCCGGGGTCGCCGCCGACGCTGGCGGGCTCGGGGAGCGGATCGCCGTCGGTCTGCGAGACATCGAAGACGTGGACGACGCGGAAGCGGAGGATCGTCCGATCCTCGCCCCCGCCCCCGTCCCCGGAAGCGGAACCCGCGTCCTCGGATTCTTCGCGGGGGCGGATGCGCATGGGGGCGAAGATGGCGATGCCCTTCTCGCCGCGACGGACGGCGCGGCCGAGCTTGAGCCATGTGCGGAAGCCCGCGACGCGGGTGGCGTCGGGGCGCTGGACGAGGATGAGGAGGGCGTTCCCGAAGCTGTAGGTGTGGAAGCGGGAGAGCGTCCTGAGATAGCGGACCAGTGTGTCGCTGCGGCCGTCCTTGAGGGCGTTGGCGAGCTGGCCGAGGGCGTCCTCGGCGAGTGCGCGTGCCTGATCGTTCTTCATCTGAGTGCTCCTTTCCGGGACCCGCGAGGGGTCCCTCACCCCGCTGGGGGACCCGAGCGGGCGGGAAAGGAGCCGGTGAAGTGAACGGCACAGCGCTCCGCCGAAGCGGGAGGCGACGAAACGCGCTCAGAGGAAGCGCATACGTGCTAGGAGCTGCGACGAGGCTGGGTCGGCTTCGATGATCCCTGTTCGAGCAGCCGTCGAGTCGCGGCGGCGTTGAAGATGTGCGAGTAGAGGAAGGTGATCTGTTCGGATTCACATGCCTCACGCGCCATCGCGACGATGCTCTTATCTTCGATGGTCGTCCAGCCTCGCCGGGCGGCGATCTGCACGAGCAGCGCCGCGTATGCCCGTTGTGCTGCGAATTTTTCGTGCTCGCCGCACGCCTGGATCGCGGCCTCACACGCCTTGGATGCTTCATCGAGCTTGCCGCGTGCGAGCCCTCGAACGACCGCGTTCACATGCGTGGAGGCATGGAATGACTTGGTGGAGTAGCGCTCCGATTCGGCGCTCCGGGCATCTGCGTCGATGAGTGACCCGCCTGTGACAAGAATCAGTCGGCCGAGCACGGATACCGCGGACGCCGAGTCCGTCGTTGCGCGTTCGATCCCCGCCTGCAGCTGACGCCGCATGCTGTTGAGCCGGAAGATGTCGTCTAACGCGTTGCTCAGGTCGTCAAGCACTTCCGACGGCATCGGCTTGTCGGCCAGCAGGTAGTTGAGGTAGTTGGTCGTCGCTTCCCGGTGCGGGGCCACCCGGCACCACAGGAGGTGCATGCGGATGTTGAGCGCTTCGGCGCGAAGGGCTTCGTCAGCGAGCTTGGAATCGCTCAGCGTGTACACCCGGGCCTTCGCCAGCACGTCGTTCGCCAAGTCGTACGCGCGGTCGTGATCGACCGTGCCTGGCTGATGGTGCATGGCGAGCGCAACCGCGATTCGGGCCACCTGCATCCGTCGCTCATCCGTCGATGCGAGCGATGCCGCGTTCAGCAGCATCGGGAGTATTTCCAGACTGCGGGCCCGCGCGAGGGGCCTGTGGGCGCCCTGCCAGGGCATCGACGCGTTCCAGAGACTCAGGTCGTCGAACCCGATGTCGGCCGCGGTCTTGGCCTCGATGATGGAATCGACATCTCCGAGGTGGCCGACGGCTGGCCGATCGCCGACGAGACCAAGATCACGACAAATGGAGGCTTCCAACTCGGCGGCGCTGAACTGCTTGAGGAAATGAGCGGCCAGCTCGCACTGTTCTTGGAGGAGCGCCGAGCATGCCTGCAGAATGGCCTCGGCGTCTTCACTGCGGCATCGCTTTGTGCCGGAACGGATGCGCGAGAGCGTGGCGTTCGCGGTCTTGTGGGTCCACGCCCGATGGGCCACGACCGACAAATCGAACTTGCCTGCGCCGCCGTCCGTAGCGTGATGAATCAGATCCGACTTGCTGAGATAGGCGTCGATGATGGCAACGAGCGTCGCTTGAGAGAGATTACCGGCCATAAGAAGTCCATCCCAACGGTTCGTGCGGCGGGTCGCCTTCGATTGTCCCCTTGAGCTGTGGCAACCGAGCAACACACCGAATATGTGCATCCATCATTGGCGTGTTTGAGCGGACGAACCAGCTGTCTGACGTGTAGCGTCACCGTATGAGCCGGGTCGGATCTTTCGGGGGATCGTTGTGACCGCGTCGCCGCGTGCGGACGACTGGGTCGATGCGCTTCGCCGCGCGCTGGAGCGCCTTCCGTCCGACTACAACGAGGCGGCGCCACGAGCGACCGGGTTGAGATCAGCGTTTCATGAAACCCTCGCACGGGCGATCGAGCCGCAATTCAACGCGGCGTTAGCGGCTATGCCGAAGGGGACGCCCGAAGAGCGGCACCTGGTCGTCGTATGGTGCAACCGGCAGCTTCGAGAGCTTGGGCTGGCGATCCGGGATCCGGAGAGCGGGTATCCCGCCACACTCACGGCGGACTCTCAGGGCCGTGACGATGATCCGGCTCGATTTCGTCTCATCGTGAAGACACCGCGCGGAGATCAGTGGAAGTCTTTGGCGGGGCGGGGAGGAATCCAGACGGTGCGGCTAACGTCGGTCGAAGCGTCGCAATCCTCGATTAGAGCCAGCGATCGTGGCCGAAGCCGAGCCTAAACAGGGCTCCATCCGCGCAATTGGGCGCGCAAGAAATCGGCTTCCTTCCACCGCTCCTACTCAGGATGCTCTCCAACGTCATGCAGAACGTTCTGCGTGAGGGAGGAATAGGAGAGCGTGTGTCTCTCCACCTCCTCGACGGCATCATCTCCTAAGGAGGTCTAGGTCATGAGTCAGGACAACCAGATTCGGGAAGGGATGACGCGGGGCGAGATTCTCGACCGCGGCGGATACGTGGGTGCGGACAACCGCGTCTACGACAAGAGCGGTGCGGCCGTGTCGACCATGTCGGGCAATCTCACGATGCAGCACGGCGAAGCCCGTCCCGAGAAGCGCTAACCCTGGGACTAAGTTCGACTACCGCGTCTATTGCGGCTAACCGCGGCCCCGGAAGACGAAGACGCTTCCGGGGCCATTTTCACCTTGGAAACCTAATCGCTCTAGATCGTCAAGGAATCCGCCTGTGCTCGCGCCCGATCATCTCCGCAAGCGTCCCCGCCCGATTCATCACCTCGAACAGGCTCTGCTCTGTCTTGGCGAGGCGGGCGACGACCTGACCTGGGCGGACGTGTTCACGTCCGTAGCCCTAATTGGCGTCTCCGGGAGCGGCAAGACAAGCGGCGTCCTGTGCACACTGGTCGCCGCAGCGCACCGTGCGGGCGCCTCAATCGTGCATGTGGCGACCAAGCCTCACGAGCCGGAGCTTTGGCAAACCCTCGCCCGGCGGTGTGGGAGGACGGATGTCCGGATGCTCCGGCTCGGCGAGGACACGAGCCCCAAAGAACTGTTCGTCCATCACATGGCGGGCCCGAACGGGGCGGGGGGCTCCTCCGCGATCGACGCGGCGATCCTGCGGGAGCGGGATTCCAACTCCGGCTGGACGAGCGCCGCGGACGGGATCTTGGAGGAGCGTCTATACTTCTGCCAGGTTCCAGGAACACGAGGCGACGTGGTAGCGCTCCTCTCCAGTTCGGGCCAGCAGCGGGGGCAGATGCGGTACTCCGCCTACGGCGTCCCCTTCGGGATGCCCGCGGGGGATCTCGACGCCGACGGCGACTGTGACTTCGGGGATCTCAATCAGATCGCCTCGTGGATCTCGACGTCCACCTACGACGTCCGCGCCGACATGGACCTCGACGGCGACGTCGACGCGACGGACCAGTCCATCCTCTCCTCCCTCTCCTACGGCACGACGCTCGGGCGCGGCAAGCTCGCTCCCGGGCCGGCCTCTTCCGCCGGAGGCGCGGGCGTGCGCCGCGGCTACGCCGGCTATGAGCACGACGGGGTGATCTTCACCGTCGCCCACGTGCGCAACCGCGCGCTCCTCACCGAGCTCGGCCGCTGGACGCGACGCGATCCGTTGGGGTACCTCGATGGGATGAACCTGTACGAATATGCGCGGAGCAGACCACTTGTCGGCAACGACCCAATGGGACTAGAGTGGTGTGGTCTGGATCCGCCGCCACCGGGGTATTGCCCTCCAGGTCAGTGTCCAAATCTGAGACCAAACGGCTGCTTCCGATGCGGACCGTGCGGATCCTTGTGTGGTGCACCGAACTCTTTGGGCGCGGGTGAAGAGGGATGCCCAGGCGGAAAGCGCCCCGAACCGGTCGACTATATCATTAGTCCCCTGTTATGTTGGTTCTGGCTACTCCAGAACGAGGATTTGACATGGCTACTTGAACTCCCTGATTGTCCGTGCACACTCGCACCAGGCGGTACAAATCCTGATCCGAGCATCTGGACTGATCCAGGCACCAGTCCAGATATGGGGATATTCCACCCAGGTGCCAGTAAGTGCATGCGTTCGCTACAGCCAAGTCCGGGCGGACATGGTCAGCAGTGCTGCTTTAATAGTTCGGGCAATCTAATCAACCGGGGTAACGGAGCGGGCACTCCCGATCATGTTTCTCCTGCGTTGTCTGTCCCCAGACACTTTCGCGATGATGTTGCTCCGTGGATTTGGTGTGGCTCAGGCGGCGCGATGTGGAGATACCATCAAGCAAGGCCGCCAAATCGCGGTCGAGATCAGATTTCTGGAATGTCATGCACTGAAGTTTGGAGTTGATCTTTGCGTGTTGACGTCACTAACTCGATTCGCATGCACATGCGGTATCGCATGACTCGATCATACATCACTGCTGCTGCTCTTCTCGCAGCAACTGCTGCATGGGCAGAGCCCCAGAGCCAGATCGCAGTTCCACCAGAGTACGCAATTCGATCGGGCACTCTCGATCCAACACAATCTCATGAGATTCGGACGAATCAGGAATGGTATTGTGATTGTTTATTCGCAGTGCGAGTAGGGACCAAGTGGTCGTACATCGACGCTACGGGTCGATTAGTGCTTCCTCCTGTGTTTGATCATGCTTCTGCCAGATTCTTTCGAGGCCATGCGATTGTCGGTCTCGCAAATCAATCATTTATTATCGATTCTGGTGGTCGTGTATGCGGCCGGGTCGCATCGCATCGCGCGTTTGTTGCCGATACTGATATCGTTTGTGTCGATATTGGCAATGGAACATGGCAATATCATACGTTTTCTGGCAAGGCTATTTCATCTACAACATTTCGAGTTGCAGGGCCGTTTAGTGCGGATTTGGCGTGGGTGGGAACGCCGATTGTGACAAGACGCGAGGCTCGCATAGATGACAACGAATCCGCATACTTGTGGTGGCAAGTAGATCGAGCAATTGAGCCGGTCAGGCCTGAGGTGGGTCATTTGAAGATGTTTCAGGAGTCACAATTGCAGGGGGTGTTTGATCAAAGAAGTCGCAAGTGGGAAATACGATATGCCCCTGGCAGTTTGCCTCTTGCGGTAGTAGACAATGTGTGGACCGTGTCGGAGGGATACGTTGTTTGTCTAGTCAATAATAGATGGTTTGTGCTCGATTCTATAGGAAATGTCGTGCTCGGGCCGTACAAGTACTCGCCAGTTCGTGGCTTCGAATGTGGTGTTGCTGAATTTCGCAAGGGTCCTGGTCCGCAGCAAGTATTTATCAATACTGCTGGCGAGATAGTTTGGGAATCGCCGTTGAAACAAGAGAGTTCGAAGGCATCCGTTAACAAAGTCACTGATTCAGATCGAGCGATGTCAACGATTTGCCGATTCTCAGGCGCGGAATTTGGATATCTGCTATCGCTGTTCATCCTTCAGGATACTTAGGCGGACTATGTTTCGAAGCGGCTGTATTTCCAGCTACGCTATTGGTGGTTGTTGCGGTGTGGCGATGGTCTGTGGTAACCGCAGAGCGTCTGATAAGCTGGATCCGGCTCAGCTGGGTTGTCACCATCGAACGGTGTCCACGCTGTTGGCATGAGCGAACTTGAAAAAACTCGCAAGGTGTCGCGATGCATTCGATCGCGTGGGCATTGCTAAAGATTTTCGGAGGTTGCTCATCATTTCGTTGTCAAAGGCGGTGCTGCAAGCGACGTAGAGCGATCGGTAGCAGTTCAGAGCGTGATTCCAAGTGCGTCTTCTTCGCCCAGATGCGACAGAGATGTTTAGTGCGGGGACACAGGCTTGCCATGTGTCATGAGATGAAGCACATTCATCGAATTCACATTATCACATGAGCACGTCTACTGCGGCCTATGGCGTATAGGAGAGACGCCTGACGGGATTCTGATCTGGGTTTCGGAGAGGGCTTTGGAACTCAGAAGGACGGGATTTGTCTTCGATTCGGATCGTGAAGACGTGCACTCGCGTATGGATATGTGCGTGGTCTGATCGGTCTCGTGCGTCTACGCTTCTTCGATCTTCAACTTCATGGTGAAGCTGCTGTCTTCACACCGCGGCCTACTCCGCGGCCAACCCTACGGAACCCTACCCATGCTTCGGATCACTCCGTCCGTCTCCGCGGCCGCCGCGAAGTCCTACTTCCGCGACGCCCTCTCGACCGGCGACTACTACCTCCCTGCTCTCCGCGCCCCGGAAGGGCTAACCCAGGCTCGGACCGATCCCGCACAAGAGATCGTGGGGACGTGGCTCGGGAAGGGCGCCGAACTGCTCGGCCTGGAGGGCGTGGTCGAGCGGACGGCCTTCGAACGCCTCTGCGATAACCTCCACCCCGTCTCCGGCAACAAGCTCACCCCGCGAACCAAGGACGCGAGGCGGGTCCACTACGACCTGACCTTCTCCGTCCCCAAGAGCGTCTCGATCGTCTCCGAGTTGTGTGGAGACGAGCGGATCGTAGCCGCGTTCCAGGAAGCGGTGGCGGAGTCGCTCGCCGAGATGGAAGCCTCGATGAAGACGCGGGTGCGGCGGAAGGGGGAGAACGCGGACCGCGTTACCGGGAACATGGCCGTCGCCGAGTTCGTGCATCTGACCGCGAGGCCCGTCGACGGCGTCCCCGATCCTCATTTGCACCTTCACGCTGTCGCCTTCAACTGCACCTGGGATGAGACCGAACAGCGGTGGAAGGCGGGCGAGTTCGGCGACTTGAAGCGTGACGCCCCGTACCACCAGGCGGCGTGCGACGCCCGCATGGCCGCGAAGCTCCGGGGGCTGGGCTACGAGATCACGCAGAAGAGCGGGGACGGCAACCGCGAGGTGGCGACGGGCTGGGAGATCGCGGGCGTGCCGGAGAGCCTGATCAGGAAGTTCAGCCGGCGGACGGAAGAGATCGACGGACAGGCGGCGGCGTCGAACATCACTGACCCGAAAAGGAAGGGCGAGCTCGGGGCGAAGACCCGGGGGAAGAAGCACGCCTCGCTCTCGATGGCGACGCTCCGTGAGGAGTGGGGGAGGCGGGTGACCGCGAAGGAGCGAGCGGCGCTCGCCGCCGTGAACGAGGGAGCGCTGACGAACCCCGGCATGGCAACCGACGAACGCCCAAAACACGCGGAGCGTGCGGTCGCGTTCGCGATCGCTCATGCCTTTGAACGGGCGTCCGTTGTCTCCGAGAAGCGGCTCCTGGCCGCGGCTCTCAACCACAGCGTCGGTCTCGCCACGGTCGAGGACGTGAAAGCACACATGGAGACGCTCATCGCCGGGAAGGATGCCCTCCGGGCGACGCTGGACGGCGAGGTGATGATGACGGCCCCGGGCGTGCTCGCCGAAGAGCAGGCGATGCTGGCGACGGTGAAGAAAGGCCGGGGCGAGCACGCTCCCTTGAAGCCCGATCACCAGGTGAGCGACCCCGAGCTCTCCGCCGAACAGCGGGAGGCGGTGCGGCACGTGCTGGAATCGACGGATTCCGTGATCCTGCTCCGGGGGCGTGCTGGTGTCGGGAAGACGCGGGCGATGCGGGAGATCGTGACCGCACTCGGATCGAGGGCCGTGCAGGTCTCGGCGCCGACGGGGATGGCGACGCACGAGGTGCTGCGAGCGGAAGGCTTCAGGAACGCGGAGACGGCGGCGAAGGTGCTCGCGAGCCGCGTCCTTCAGGAGAGGCTTGAGGGGAAGGTCCTCTGGGTCGATGAGGCGGGGCTCCTCAGCGTCCCCGATCTCGCGAAGCTCGTGAAGCTCGCGAGCGAGCGGAAGTGCCGCCTGCTCCTGACCGGGGACACGGCTCAACACCGGGCGGTCGCCCGCGGGGACGCGTTGCGTCTCCTGGAGACGGAGTCTGGGATCGTCGCCGCGCACCTCACAGAGGTGCGTCGCCAGCGACGCGCCGACTACAGGTCGGCGGTGGAGACGCTGGCGAAGGGCGACCTCGTCGGGGCGTTCGAGCGGTTCGATTCGATGGGGGTGATCAAAGAGGCTTCCGACAACAAGCGGCCGCGTCTGGTTGCGGAGGCCTACCTCGATTCGATCCAGAAGCAGGAGTCGGTGCTGGTCGTGGCGCCGACCCACGCCGAGGGGCGGAAGGCGACGGAGGCGATCCGTGCGAAGTTGAAGGCCGAAGGGCTGCTCGCGAGGGACGAGGTCACGGTCGAGCGTTTGCACAATCGACAACTCACCGAGGCCGAGCGGGGCGAGGCGAGGAGTCACCGAATCGGCGACGTCGTCCAGTTCCACCGGAACGCCCCGGCCCTCGTGCCGGCGCCGCCCGTCGGCGGTCCGTTGTCGAAGTCCGAGCTCCGTGCCGCGTGCTTCCGCCCCGGCGACCGGGCGAGGATCGTCGGTGTCACCGAGACCGAGGTGACCGTGCACCGGGCACGCGACAATAAGCTTCTCAAGCTCCCGCTCCAGGCGCCGAACGCGTTCCAGTCGTTCGAAACGAGGACCGTGGAAATCGCTGTCGGGGATCGGATTCGGATCACCTACACCGGGCGGGACGTGAGCCTGAGGCACGTGCTCTCGAACGGGGCTCTCTATACGGTCAAATCCATCGACGCCCATGGCCGGATCACGCTCGAGAACGGCTGGCGATTGCCGAGGAACTTCGGGCACCTCACGCACGGGTACGCGGTCACGAGCGACGCGTCCCAGGGCCGGACGGTCGATCACGTGATCGATCTCCAGTCCGACATCTCGGAAGCGGCCTCCAACCTCCAGCAGTTCTACACGACGGTGACGCGGGGCCGTCACCGTCTCACGATCTTCACCGACAGCCGGGACCGGTTGTTGAAGTCCGTCGCCCGCGACAACTCGCGGATGACGGCGACGGAGTTCCTGAAGCTCGCCCGCGAGCAGCTGATGCCGCCCAAGGAGCGGGGCATCGCGGAACGGAAGCGTTTGGGCACGTGGATGTCGAAGGAGCATTCGCGTCGGCTCCGGGCCGAGGCGAACCGGGACATCGAGCGGCGAACGCGGGAGCGTTCGCGGGAGCAATCCAGAGGGAGGGGACGCGAGAGCGGGAAGGGGGTGAGCCGTGGGCGATGAGTCGGTGCTGGCGAGGTACCGCGTCGATGACTCGGCGAAGAGTCGAAGACGTGGGCACGCGGACGAACGGAGCGAAGGGAGGGAGGGCGCCAGCCTCTCTGAGCGGTACGTGCCGATGCTGGACCTGGTGCTGGCCGACGGCCGGCGTGTGGGTCTTCCCTACGCGATGCTGGTCCGGGCGGAGTTCGATCCGTCCAAGGGGATCACGCTCCGGTTCTCAACCGACGATGTGTTGATCGAGGGGTACCGGCTGAAAGCGGTCTACAAGGCGATTCTGCAGCATCGGGCGAGAACGATTCAAGCGAAGGGGAACGCGGGCGAGTTCGAGAAGGAAAAGGCCGGGAGCGAGCCCGTCATCACGAGAGTGCGATGCGAGCCCGCTTCCGGGAGTTGAGCAGGAGGAGTGTTCTTAGTGTCGCTTCCGTCTGAGGCACGACGGTCCGAGGCGTTTGAGCCGTCGGATGCAGCTCACATGATCGAGGCGATCCTCCCGCTCCGCGACGACGAGCGTCGCGGCTTCGAGAGCCCTCCCGAGCGATTCGAGCTGCCCGGACGAGAGCCCCTCGGCCCTGGTGCAGATCTCCAGGTCCTCGGAGTTCAGTGCGAAGTAGGTCCGCAGGCCGCCGTCTCCGACGACGACCCGGACGTAGACGCCGCCGCAGACGAATTTTTCCACGGTGTTGGCGGTGGAGCGAAACGGGATCATGGTGTGTTCTCCTTTGTTGATGGGGTTGGGTCGTCGTCGAGGCGTTCGACCGCGTAGCCGCGAAGCGTTTCCGCGAGCTTCACGAGCGAGCACTGGTCGTGCAGACGCAGGATCATGTGCGAGGCCGCCTTCGCGGCGTCGGCAAGATCGTCGAGCTGAGACTCATGGACGACGGCGGCCGTCGTCTCGTCGTCACTAAACGTGAACATCACGTCGTACCAGCCGCATGTGCCGTCGTCACAGCCCCGGATGCGGGCGACGACGCCGCCGAGGCGGAACACCCCGGCGAGCATCATCTCGGAATCGTCAGCGGTCACGCTGTTGCCCGCCCGGTCAGCCGGTCGACGTACGCGGCCTCGTCGTAGGCCGCCGCGGCCTTGTCACGAGACTCGAACTCATGCACGCGGCTGTGGGCGATGTTCGCGACCTTGGCGACCGTCAGGAGCTCGTTCCTTCCGAACGAATTCGTGTGCTGCCAGTCGTCCGACTTATCGCGGTACGAACGCTCCAGGGTGACGGAGTACCACGCTCTGCCTTCCTGGTCGAGGTTCCGCCAGATCGCCGCTGCGACGACGCCCATGCGGATCTTCGCGACGGGTTTCTCGGCAGGTCCGCCGTTGCGTTTCCCGATGTTCGCTTTGGGAACGCCGCCCCCCGGGGCGGTGGTCTGTGTGTTGGTGGTGGTAGTCGTTGTCGTGTTGCTCATAGGTTCTCCTTTCAGTTGAGTTGTGAGCGGCGTGCCGCCGCTAACGGGCGGCACATGCCGCTCATGCGGGACCCTCATCACCGCGGGCGCAGGAAGTCACCCGCAGGGCCGCAACGAAGTGGAGGACCCCGAAGGGGTTGACACCGAGCACCGCGGTGATATCCCGCCAAGCGTGTGCGGGCCTCTGTTGCCCGCACACACAGAGAGTTTCCGCTCCCCCGAGTTACGGGAAGACGCCGGCCCTCGTGAGCCTGAGCCTTACCGCTCCCGGCCTTGCCGGTGCGAAGACGGTGGTGGTGAACGCTCCCCGGCGCCGTGCTGGTTGCGGATCACGCTGATGGGCGTTGGCGGGAAGTACAAATCCCGTTCGATCCTGATCCCTCCGGGTCCCCTCACCAACTCCAACTCGGAGATCGTGAAGTAGCCGTACTCGGCTTCCAGTCCGACCACGAACCCGAAGCAGGTGTCCTCTCCGTCATACTCGAGGACGTACCACGTCCAGTCTGTCCAGGGCGTGAAGAACTTCGCCTGGGCCACCGGGTCCTTCTCGTTCTCTGTCGAGTAGAGCGGCGGCAGCGTCTTCCTGAGGTTCTCAGTAATGAGTTTCATCGCCGCCACCCCTCCGGGGGCCGCCCCCGGGAGTCTCGTTCCCGGTGAGGGCGCCGACACACCGGCGACGTATGGCGTCCGAGGTCGGACATGTCGATCTCCCAGCGTGGCCGGAAGCCTGCAGCGCAGCCGTGCTCGCACGGCGTCTCGCCGCATCGCGGCGACGCTCCGGGGACCTCCCGCTCGCTCCCCGAAAAAGCACATTCCCAACCCCAATGAGCATTCGTGTATGCCGAGAGAGCGCGATTCACGACGCCGCTCCCGGAAGAGAGCCCGCGCGAGCGTGGTGCCCGCGCGGTGTCCACTACGCCCACATTCGTCATCTGGTCCGCGCGCGAGCCTTCGCGGCCTTCGCCGCCTTGGTCGCCCGCGCTCGGCCGTTGTCCGGAGCGGTCTCCTCGGTCGCCGGCAACTCCTGTTGGTCCGGTTCCGCGCTCTCGCTCTCGCTCTCGCGCTCCTCGCGGTCCGCGGTCACGAGTTCGTGGATGCGTGTGTTGGCAAGGTCGGCCACCTTGGCGACCGAGAGGAGTTCATCCCGGCCGAAGGAGGAGGTCGACTTCCACTTGTTCTCCCCGTCGCGGTAGAGGCGCTCCAGGGTGACGGCGTACCAGGGCCGTCCCTCGTCATCGGTGTTCTTCCAGATCGCGGCCTGGACGGTCCCGAGGCGTATCCGGTCGATGGGCTGTTTCTTCGTGCTGGGCATAGGCGTGCTCCTTTCCGTTGTGTTGGCGACACGCCTCCCGGCGCATCACCCGCCCCACGTTGAGCACACCCAGCCTCAGGAGTCCATGCAGCGTCTCCGGTCAACTTGTGATTCGATGAGATGCAGAAAAAATAACGCATCGAGATCGGTTGCTGAGGCAACGAATCGTGCTCACACCGACTCTCCGAGCCCCGCGATGGTCTGCTCCAGATCTGCCTTTAGTTCGTGGATCGCATCCACCCGCAATTGTGAAAATCGTTGAACTACTGACAGCAAGGCCGTGCGCGGTGAGGCTGCAGCAAGGACACTTTCCCAGTGCTCGTACCATACGACGAAACAGTAACCCACAACTTCGGTAACAAGCTCCGACTCGCTTGGAAGGTACGGAGCCAGCTTCTTCAGCGCGCAGTCGATCCACGGCAGTGCAGGAATCCGAAGATCTGCCGCGCCGGGTTGCTGCAGGAACGTGCAGAATACTCGCAATCGCCAGCGGCTGGCCAAGCATCGTTCTGCCCATTGCTGATAGATCTTGACCAGTGATCTAAGATATGGACGGTCCACCTCCAGTCCGAGTCCGGAACTGTCTGTATGAACGCCCAAAAGTGCCGACCAAGCGTTATCGCGATCGTATGATCGCGCAGTCCTTCCCTCTCCCCATTCCCTCGATGCCAACGCCGAAGTGATCATCATCCGCCATCGGCTGTGGAATTGCTTAATCCGTGCAGTGTCTTCACGGGGCTGTGAAAACCATTGATCAAAGAATGCCTCGCACCAACTAGGACGGCGTGGCAGCAACGGCGCGAGTCGCATCCAGATGTCGGCAGCTGTCTGCTCCTCTTCGTGCCCCGCGATCAGCATGCACACCCGGCGGAGAGCCAAGAAATCAAATTGGTTCGGGCAGCTTTCTTTCCATGCGTCATCGGAATTCGCTTTAATGATCGTAAACTCAACAAGGTCGACGAGCCGCTGATCAAACTCGATGAGTGGGCCTAATCCGGGCTCGAGCGAGGGGCGAATGACTACGGGAAGCTGCGTGATGACCCGCTCCAGTACGCTCCAGTTAAAACCGTGGTTGTCATACTCTTTCCAAGCCGCTGGAAGAGGACAACGCTCGGTGGCCGAGACCGCGTCGTGCTCTTCACTTCGTGATGATCGAAGGCGATCCTTGCTCCGTGTCTGTGAACTACGTGCGTACCGGCGGGCTGCTCGAAGCCGCAAAACGTCCCAGGGAATCACGCTGTTTGGAATCCCTGTGTTTACGAACGCTTGAATAAGCCTTGAGCGTCGTCCGTCAAAGATCATTTGGCCATTCGCATGATCGTGCTGCCAAGGCGGCGTTAGGTTCCGCAGGGCAACCCACAACCACAGGACGTTGAACAAGCGTCCGAGTTCGTCGGTGAGCTTCGCGGCTTGCCGCACGGCTGAGGCAAGGACTTGTCCGGCGACAATGTACTCGTTCGCAGTCATGGCTTCTGCCAGCATGCGACGGACTTCAGCGCGCCCGTCTCCTGATGCGAGACGAGCCAGCGCCCACTCGCCGACGAATGCTTCAGTATGCTCTTTATAAATCGACAGCCCGTAGGCTACGCTCGGTCGACGCGGCGATCCCACGGCAGCCTTCATCACCGCGTCCTCGCACCAGGCGCGACGCACTGGGAAACGATCAAGCCACGTGGCGGCTAACGACTCCAGAACTGCGGCGGCCGCGGCTCGAGCCACGATCGGTGAGTCTGTGTCTTCCTCATCCTTCATCGAAATGTCCGTCACGTCCAGCTCGCTCACAACTCTCCAGATTGACTCAGCCTGCTCGTCCTGCAGAGGGGTACCGTCGTCAAGAGTCGTTCTCATTGCGCTTCGTAGATGGAAAGCGATGAGCTCGGGATTGGATCTTTCTCCCAGTTCTGCGTACCTCGCGGCTAGGTGATCGGGCCATTTAACATCTATTTGCACCTCTCCCTCACCCAAATCGGTTGCGGTGAGATTTGAAGGGTCCAGAAGTGCAATCAGCCGCCCTGCTTCGTCGTGGTCGAGACATTCGCCCGCATCAATTTCGGCTTGCCATGCTGTGCGTGTCGCTGCGCACAGTTCGATCAGCTCCTGGTCCCCGAGTGCCAGGGCCGCTGCGACCTGCCATTGCAACCTATTCGGGCGATGTGGCAGCTTCTTCCAGCGCTCGGACTCCTTCTCGATCCACCCATTCAGCGCTTGGAGATTGAACGGGTCGAAGTCAGGCAGCGTGGATTGGATGCTTAATCGGTCATCCCAGTTCAGCAGCATCCATGATGTCAGCAAAGGTCCAAGGCATCCGCGGAGCAGCGTTGGCTCCTTCCGCGCCAGCGCCGCCAACACCCCCAACAGCGCGACAGATGACCCTGTCCGGAGAATCTGCTCCACCACCTCATCGACCGATTGCTGAGCATCTAGGCGTCGGTACAGCCACTCTTCCAATGCCATAAGCGCTGAAGGCACGACGTTTCCCGCCTGCCCATATCCTCGGTACCACCCAAACACCTCCGATCCGCCGCGGAAAGTGCGAGACTGACCGTTCACTTTCAACGTGATTGTTGACCGCTGCTCGGCTATTTCGTGCCCTTTCGCGCCGACCGGAGAAATGCAGAGCCTTAACCATTCTTCGGTCGCAACGTCAACCAGCCGTACGATGGCGGTGAGGCCCTCTTTCGGTACTTGCAGCAGAAGCGGCAGCCACGGCCCACGCAGATAGAGCGGAGGGAACCAGTCGAACTTGTCTACGGTTCCTGCACGATTGCTGTGCAGCAAGTCCGAATAGAGGGGATCGTCCTGGCTCGGATCGCTTAGGCAACAAGCAAGCAGCACTTCTTGCGCGACTTCGGGCTTGTGTAGCGCGAGCCGCACCACCGCGCCGGGTTTCAACACTGCCGCCCGAAATGCTTCATCTACGCGATGGATTGGACCGGCCTCGAAGGCCTTACGCTTCGGCTTGAATGTTGGTCCGATAGATAACTGTCTGCGTCCGGCCATTAACGCCTTATTCGAAACTTGGGCCATCCGTTGTGCGACCATCGCCGCGACCCGCCTCTTCTCGGCCTCCACGCGTGCCACTACTTCTGGCGAATCTGGCCGACGAGCCGCCATCTGGAGAGACACTTGCGCTACGTCTTCAGGCAACCACGGTGCGGCGAGAAGCATGGCCTCAAAGACGCCGGTGTAGCTGGACTTATGTCCCCGTTCGCCCTCCGCAATCCGCGCTTGCGTTTCACGAGCGGCCGAGAGCGCGAGTTGTGAGCAACCCACGCTCGTCGGCGCAAAGGTTGGATGAAAAGCCACGCTTTGATCGCCGAGCCAGACGCGGGCGACATCTGCAAGCTCGACGGGTACGACCCCGGCGACCGCCGCCGAATTCGCCTCCAAAGTGGCGATCATGCCTGGCCATAGCTCCGGTATCGGCACGCGGAAAGTGGCTCGAACGGCGACGCCCGCGGGGTCATCACGTGCGAACATGTGGCTCATTGCAGACGGACGTGTCGCGACAGCAACGAATGTCCTGAGCACACCGGCGACGATGCCTGAACCAGCAATTAGCAGGCCGGGCAACGATTCCTTCAGGGTCTCTCCGCCGTCAGGAGATCGGAGGAGGCCTTCAAGCAGCGTCAGCGACGCATCGGTCTCAACGTTTTCCCCTCTCGTTAAGAGCCGTCCGAGATGTCGCCGGGCTTGTCCGCCGTTCTGGGACAGCCATTCAGCAAAGAGTCTGATCGCGGGCGCCCATCGGATATTTGAGATCACGTTGCCAAGCAACTCGTCGACGTCCTCGCCCGCTTCAACCAGCAACAAAAGTCTCGCCCAGTCACCAAGAAGGTCATGCCGAAGGAAGAGCCGTTCGTTCCGCAACGTGAGCAGACCGTCCGAGATCAAGCCTTGGATGACACGTTGCTCGGCGACTCCGGAAAAATACGAACGCGCAACGCCACCTACAACCACCTCTGCGTCAGCTTTGCTGATCGCCTTCAGGACTTGAGACCGTGCTGCGGGATCCGCCTCGCCGATGAAGCCATCCCACACCCGCTCGATGAGCTCCGGATACCGGCGAAGTTCCGTTCGAGAGGACGAGCGCACGGTCCAGTCCAGAACCTTCAGATTACGCAGCGCTCGCACTACAGAACGCGACGCGTCAGCTGCGAGTTCGATGGGAAGCGTGCCCTCCAAAGATCTGATCGTTTGCTCGTCGGGCAGCGACACGTACACCGACGCGAGCGTCCGAGTCGGCATTCCGCGATCCAGTTCCAAAGCCAGACGTTCGCTACTTTCCTCCTGCGTGGTCGCTATTACGACCCAGGGCAGCGGCGCGTTGACGGCGCTCGCGATGAGTTGAGCGGCATTTCGCCGCCCAATGACCGTCAACCGCTCGGCACCATCAATTACAAGCAGTCCTCGAGACATGCGTTCTTCACCGACTAAGGCCGTCAGTGGTGCGTTAAGTCCCCAGCTTCTTCCGATGTCCCGTAGCATCATTCCCTCAAGATCCGACGCATGGAGCCAGAGGGTTCGCGCGAACCCGTGCGACAATCGCTTGACTAAAGCCGATTTACCCGAGCCCGACTGCCCTTCCACGAGCACGACGTGGCCCGGAGTAGACTCGGCGATCAACTTGGCCATCACGTCGGTCCGAATCAGACATAGCTCGTCGTTGACGGTGTCCCCGACGGCGTTGGCTCGCTCGTCGGAACGCGCATCTAGCACGTGCCAATCCGCTTCATGGTTGGGCCACGTCTTAAAGCCGAACTTGTGGATCAGTTCACGAACGAGACCCTGCAGGTCCAAAGTTCCACCGCGAATCCGCCGATCAGCCGCGAGAGATCGAATGTCCTGATGCAGCATTTGCGCTGTTTCACGAGAGCCATCGGCTAGCGATTGCCTGCACCATTCAACCGCTTGTGAGGTGTCGTTCGAATCAAGCCGCTGTAGGTCCTTGTGCCAGAGGCGAACGTGCTTCAGAAGCTGAGTCCGCTCAATCGGCTCATCGCCAACTCGCGCGAGCAACGGGCGGGGGCACGCCAGGCTGGCGACAAGCTCTCGACCGACTTCCCCCGTGGTACGAGGAGTATTGAATCGCTCGATGAACCGAGCGGGATCGGTTGCGAGAGCCTCTTGGAGAAGTCGGTCCCAAGCTTGGCCGACCCCCTGCGCCAGTGTTCCCGTTACAAGGGCGAGCCGATCGACACCGCGGCGAAACGGATTGGGAGGCGGACCGGTCCATTGCTCCCAGAGCCTCTTGGCGGCATCGAGAGCCCACCCGCCCGATGTCACATACGCTCCAGCTTTGCAGGACACCGCGACCTGACGTGCTTCGGAACTGTCGCACGTCAACAGTAGATCGTCGAACTTCCACCCCGAGCCCGATGTCTCCCAATCCAGGCGCGTTACCAGCCCGATGTCTTCGCCGAATGGAGGCTGCCCGGCCATCATCGCCGCCATCACGAATGCGGCCACGTGATCTGCGTACTCAAAGCCGCCTCCCCCGCTGCTGAACACGGGCGCGGGTGAACTGCTGCTGGTCATGCACGCTTCCCCTTGATCGCGTGTCCGTCACGTCGCGCGCAGCGGAGGCAGCCGGCAACTCTCGGCAATCCTACGCCAGAACGTGCGATCCTCCAGCGTAGTCGCCTCAGACACAGCAACACGTCGTACGCGTCCTTTTCCTTAATCGCGTGTCTAGCAAGAGCACTTCTCGACATAAGACTAGGCTCGACGTTTCTCCACTTTGCGGTCGCGGTGTGCCAGGGCCCCATGGCAACGCCTAGAGGGTGACGCCGCTCGCGGGGGTGGAGAGTCGCTGACCGAGCCACCGGGCCGCGATCTTGGCGCGCTCGTGGAGCCTCGCTCGACGTCGCGAAGAGCATTCTGTATCTGGTGGGTGGGTTTCTTGCCGACGAACTGTGCACGGCGCTCGTCCTTTTTCGGGCAGAGGGTATTAGACTTTCGACGCGGGATGTTGGTAGTCAGCAGCTTCGCCCGTTCCGGAGCAGGACCGAGGCGGTGCCGCGCGCCTCGGTATCATTGACATCTGATTCCTGCGCCTCGTGTCCCGTTCAGCCGGGAGGCAGTTAATGGGTCGGTTCATTGGATTGCTGCTAGTTGTCGCGTTCGCTGCTGCGGTTGCTTGGGCGATCAATTCCGCGAAGCAGGCGCGGCGACCTGCGAGAAAGGCAACGTATCGGGATACAAGGCGGCAAACTAGCACACCATCATCGCATCCAGTTCAAACACCGGCGCGCGCCGTCGCAAAGAAGCCGAACGTCCCCGTGGGATATCCGATCACCTGGTTCGGGCGAGATGCAGAATTGGAGGTTGGCGGGTTCCGGCTGAAAGGGCCTTGCGTTTATGCATCGTCTGTTGGACCGGGCGACCATTACCGGGAAGCAGACCCGTCGGAGATCATGGTCCGGGCCCAGGTTCGGCGTCCGGTTGTCGAGCCGAGAGATATGGGCTACTGGCCATGGTATTCGCGCATCGAGCCGGAGCACCGGTTCCTGTATCTGTCTTGGCTCGCGTCCGGCCGAACAAGCTTGCCTCCCAAAGACGGGTATCTCTTTCTCTATTTCTATGGGATTGAAAGGCGGCTGCTCGTTGAGGAGACAGACCGCGTGTGGGGACTTCAAGAAGTTGTGCGGTTGCGTCGGCTTGACGAGCCTAGGGCGGGCACAAGGGATGGCGCATCATTCAGACAGTACAGCACGGGATTCCTGTGGTTTGAGATTGCTCGAACGCCGCACCTCTTCGAACGGAAGTCCTTTGATCTAGTCATGAGCTTGACGGAGAACTGGACTCCGGAACTGCTCTCGGCTCCGCTCGCCTGGCTCGTGGCGAAGGATGCCGGTTTGCCGGCGGCTCTCGCGCGATATATCGCGTCGACCGATCCGTCATCGCAACGGAGTGTGGTGCTGAAGCGTGTGGGATTAGAGTTTGAGAACCTCTTCGATACGAGGTACCGCGACACCTTCGGAGCTGAAGGGCTGAAGCTCCGGGTCTCGACACGCCCGACGTGGCATACCTACCGCCCGGCCAGTGGAGGCCTCGGGCCGCTGAAATGTCAGGTTGCCAATCCGCTCGGCATTAAGAGTCAGTTTCGATCGTTGCCCGACATCTGGAATTCGTGCATCACGGACCTTCGCAAGTTGTCGCGCGTCGCGTCGGTCGGGAGCGATCGAGGAGTGACAGTCGAAGCGTGGGAGGCGATGCCCAAGGAACTGCAAGCCGAGGTAGAGCATCCACTCGCTGATCGAGTGTCCGCGGTAGTCGCCGCAAGTGCGGCCGGCTCCGGCGAGGCAGTTCAGGACGCCTCTGGCATCGCCTTCGTCGCTGCGGGAACGTTGGCGGGGCTGCTGGGCGTTGAACGACGCCCCGCTTTAACAGCTACACAGAGCCAACGTCTCGCCAGCACCATCGAGGCGACGGGATACGGGCTGGTGCCGGACGCCCGGATTGCTGGAGTCAGATACGGCTGGGACGAACTGCTGGCTCTCGTGCCCGGGCTCGATGACAAGGACACAGAGCCAACGCGGTATAACGCAGCGGCCTGCGTGCTCCGGCTTGGCATGTCGATCGCTCATGCTGATGGCGAGGTTGATGAGGTGGAACTTCGGACGCTGTCTGATCACATCGATGCGGTGTTCGGGCTCACACCTGCGGAGCAGCACCGCCTAGCCGCACTGCGGTTGCTGCTACTACGAACAGGGTCAGACATACGGCCAATCGCTCGGCGGCTTCAAGAATTACTCCCCCCGGACGCGCGCCGCAAGGTCGGGCGGATGCTCGTAGTTATCGCGGCGACTACGAATGGAATCGACCGCAGCGAACGAGCGGCACTGCGCAAGGCGTTTCGCGCACTGGACCTAGAGCCAGAGACTCTCGAAGCGGCGATCACAGAAGTCGCACCCGACTCCGGCGAGAGCGAGATTCAGGTGCGTGGAGCCAGTGGCGGCAGCGACGGAGAGCCGATTCCAAGTCCAACGCCGATTCCCACGTTCAAGCTCGACCATATAGCTATCAGCGGCATTATGGAGGAGACACGGGACGTTGCCGCGTTGCTGGCCGCGGCGATGGACACCGGCGATCATGACGAGGGCCAGTCTGAAGACGCACGGCCTACCAGAAGTTCTGATTTCGGCCTTGCTCCGAAAGCTGTTCCTGCGGTTGTGGTGGATTCGGAATTGCCGCGCGAAGCGGTATCTCGACTCGATACGCGCTATCGCGCCTTCCTTGCGGAATTGGCGACGCGCGACTTCTGGGAGAGGTCTGAGGCCGAACTGCTCGCGCGATCCCACAGGCTGATGCTCGATGCCGCCATCGAAGCCATCAATGATTGGGCGTACGATGTGCTCGGGGCCCCGGTTGTGACAGATGATGGTCCGTCGTTAACGCTCGATCAGTCATTGGTGAAGGAACTGGACGACATGGAGGACGGTACGTGAGCGTCGCCATTCGAGAAAAGGAGCGATCCGCCATCCTGAGTTCGCTGGGAGCCGGCGTCGTGCCCGCGATTGGCCTCCACCACATTCAGGTCGGCCGAAAGCCCGAGCTTCAGGCGATTATCTCTGACTTGGAGCGAGTTGAAGGCGGTGCGGCGGCCGTGAAATTTGTCGTCGGGAGGTTCGGTTCCGGCAAGAGCTTCTTTCTGAACCTTGTCAAGACCGTCGCGATGGAGCGGAAGCACGTCATCGCGAGCGCCGACATCACGACCGACCGCCGCCTGATTGGCGGCGGCGGTGTCGCTCGTGCTCTGTTCACGGAACTCACACGCAATATCGCTACAAGATCACGTCCCGAGGGCGGCGCGCTGGGCAACGTAGTCGAACGCTGGATTGCCGACCTGGCGCACGGTGTGCACAGCCGAGGAGGCACGGATGCAGATGTGCATGCTTGTATGGTCGAGGCCCTAACGCCCCTCCAAGACCTTGTGAGCGGATATGACTTCGCGACGGTGCTCGGGGCGTACTATCGCGGTCACTCCGAGCACAACGTCGATCTGCAAACTGCAGCGGTCCGCTGGCTGCGGGGCGAATACACGACCCGAACGGAAGCACGGCAAGCACTAGGTGTACGGACAATCATCGACGATGACTCGATATACGATTATCTCAAGTTGCTCGCGGCATTCGTGCGCTTGGCCGGATACCGCGGTCTTGTGATTTGTTTGGATGAGCTGGTCGTGCTCTCACATCGCCTCAACAACAGAACTAGCCGCGACAGGAACTATGAGGCGATTCTCCGCATCGTGAACGATTGCCTGCAAGGTTCTGTCGAGGGGCTGATGTTCCTGTTTGCCGCCACCGACGATTGTCTGACCGATACTCGCCGGGGACTGTTCAGCTACGAAGCTCTTGCGACGCGACTCGCTGAGAACCGGTTCGCCCGAGATGGCTTCGTGGATCTGTCGGGGCCCGTTATTCGACTTGCGAATCTGACACCGGAGGATTGCTACGTGCTCCTTGCAAACGTTCGGCGGGTTTATGCTCGGGGTAAGGATGAAGAGGCGCTTTTCCCGAACGTGGGTATCGAGCGATACCTTGAGAGTTGCCACAGCCGGATGGGCGCAGCCTATTTCCAGACGCCGCGTGAGACGATCAAGGACTTTGTCGGATTGCTCAACGTTCTCGATCAGAATCCCGAAGCTGACTGGGCAGCGCTTATTGGAGAGATCAAGACCGCGGCCGCCTCGGAGAACATCGGTGACGCAGTCGATGACGACGTGGCGCCGCCACGGCCGGAGGGGGATGACGATCTCGTGTCTTTCAGAATGTGATGATGAGAAGCGACGACACCGTGAATCCAGCAACAAGCGGTGGAAAGCATTCCGCCTTCGAGCTGCTTGACCGGCGTCTGCAGCGCCAGCTCTACGCCATGCATTGGACTTCTCTGAGGCCGATTCAGGTGCGGGCGATCAAGTCGTTCATGGAGTCCACCCGTGATCTTGTCTTAATGGCAGAGACAGCTGCCGGGAAGACCGAGGCAGCGTTCTTGCCGATCCTGTCGGTCATCGCGGATGAGCCGCTCGGTTCTGTGCGGGCTATCTACGTTGGGCCCTTGAAGGCACTCATCAACGATCAGTTCCAGCGTGTCGAACAATTGTGCACGCATTTGGATGTGCCGGTGCATCGCTGGCACGGCGATGTCGGCGCGTCGCGCAAGAGTGCGTTGATCGAATCGCCGGGAGGTGTGCTGCTCATCACGCCCGAGTCACTAGAATCCTTGCTCGTCAACCGCACGCGGGAGTTGGGCCGCCTTCTGGGTGGCGTGCGGGCGATTGTCATCGACGAGTTGCATGCCTTCCTGACTGGAGAGCGAGGTCTACATCTCGCGAGCCTGCTTGGTCGGATCGAGCGGTATCGCGAGCGGTCCGGCCCCCCAATACGTCGGTTGGGGCTATCGGCGACGATCGGAGATGCCGACGTTGCAAGCCGCTACCTCAACCGCCATAACCCCGAGCAGGTGGAAGTCATTCACGAGGAAGGCGCCTCTGCTGAAATTCTGCTGCGAATGCACGGTTACGACGCCTGGGATCTCGCCGCGCGAGCGGCGCTGAAGTGTGAGCCCGCGACGGCTGGCGTGAACTCCGAATCCGAGCCGGATGAGTTGATCGCAGCAGCAATCGCCGAGGACCTCGTCGAACACTGCAGAAGTTACAGCAATCTCATCTTTGCAAACGCCAAGGGCGATATCGAGATATTTGCCGACCTTGCGAACGAAGGCTGCAGGAAGGCGTCTCTTCCGGAGGTCTTCTTGGTACATCACGGCTCATTATCGAAAGATGTCCGCGAAGATGCGGAAGCTGAAATGAAATCCGGCCGGTCGCGCACCACGGTATGTTCGAGCACGTTGGAAATGGGGATCGATATCGGCTCTGTCCGACTTGTTGGTCAGATCGGCGCGCCATGGTCCGTATCGTCTCTCAAGCAGCGCATGGGGCGGAGCGGCCGAAAGTCGGGCGAGCCGCGACGGCTCCGATGCTATGTGGACTGCACGACACGGGCAGATTCAAATAATCCGCTTGGCGCATTACCCCTTGAGTTGCTGCAGGCCATTGCTGTTTGCGACCTGATGCTAGACGGCTGGGTCGAACCGCCCATCGCAAACGAGCTTGATCTGAGCACCCTCACACATCAGGTCATCAGCACCATTTCAGAAACGGGCGCTCTGCCCGCGTCCGAACTCTACGCTCGACTGTGTGTGGACGGACCGTTCTCAGCGGTGGGCGAAGACCTATTCGTGCGCCTCTTACGGGCGCTCGGCGCTGCGGACATTCTGGAGCAAGGGTCGGACAGCCACCTTATCCTCGGACTCGTTGGCGAAAGACTACGGTCGAAACGCGATTTCTATGCCGCGTTTGCATCACGCGTAGAGTTCACAGTTCTGGCTGGGTCTCGCGTGCTCGGCGCCCTTCCCGTGGAGTCGTTGCCCAAGGTGGGCGACCACATCGTCTTTGCGGCCCGACGCTGGCAAGTAGCCGGCATCGATCCGGATCGACGCGAGCTCTATGTTGCGGCGGCGACGCGCCGTGAACGACCGAAGTTCCTGAGTGCGGGGGGCAGGGTGCACCACCGTGTCGTTGAGCGGATGAGGCTCGTCCTAGCAGGCAGCGACGATGTCAGCTATCTGGGTTCTGTGGCTAGACGGAGTCTTGCGACGGCCAGAACGCATGCCCAGTCGCATGGTCTTGCCCAGCGACGTCACCTGGCTCTGTCCCCAAAATCGGCACTTTGGCTGACGTGGAGTGGGACAGCCGAAACGACGACGTACGAGGCGCTACTCACGTCTGTTGGGATAAGCTGCCAGAACGAGTTCGTCGGGCTCCGCTGTGACTGCTCCACGAGCGATCTCGACGCGATCATCCGCCGGTGGTCAGAGCGCCCGCCTGATCTCGCGACGCTGGCGGAGCACGTTCAGTCGAAGCGATGGCGGAAGTACGATGAGTATCTTCCGGATGACCTATTGGAGGAGGTCGTTGCATCCACGCTAATCTGGCGCTCCTTCGATGTCTCCACTGCGGCGCGATGAGATCGCCTCCAAAATCTATATGACGTAGGGCAGAACTGTTAGGTCAAGCGAAGAATCGGCTTGATAGGACGCAGGTTCGGCGCGCAATACTCGTGCGTCCCATAGGTATGGAATAGAACCTGGGTAAGATGCGACTTCGGCGCAGGGAGATTGCGTGTGATCAACCGTCTTCAGCTGATCAGGAATGTCGGTCAGTTCGAATCCGTGAGCGGAGCGGCGGGTCTCGCGCTGACTCGAATGACGCTTATCTACGCGGAAAATGGGCGCGGGAAAACTACCCTCGGCGCGATTCTGCGCTCGTTGGGAACGAACGACCCGATGCCAATCCTCGAGCGCGCACGGCTCGGCGCAGCACATCCCCCGCATGTGGTGCTCGAGTGTACTGGCGGTCCGCAGGCAGCGGTGTTTCAGAACGGGGCGTGGAATCGCTCGCTCGACGGCGTCGTGGTGTTTGACGACCAATTTGTAGATCAGAATGTCTACTCCGGCTTGGTCGTCGGCGCCGACCATCGTCAGCGGCTGCACGAGCTCATTCTCGGGGCGCAAGGCATCGTGCTGAATCGACGGCTCCAAGACTTCGTCCTGAGGATCGAGGCGCATAATGGGGAGCTCCGCGCACGGGCGAGCGCGATCCCGACGACCGAACGCGGCGGGCTTTCGGTCGATGAATTCTGCAACCTTCCGGATCGCGCTGACATCGACGCGACGATTCAGGACGCGGAGCGGATTCTTGCAGCGGCGCGGGAGCAAGATTCTGTGCGCACGACCGGCGAGTTCGTCCCGATCGCGTTGCCAGACTTCGACGTCGAGACGATCCAAGCGGTCCTCCAACGCGATCTCCCTGCACTTGGAAGCGGCGCCGCTGCTCGCGTGCAGTCACATCTAGAGTTGATCGGCGAAAGGGGCGAAGCGTGGGTGGCCGAAGGCATGCAGCGTCTGCCACCGCCCGATGCGGCGGGCATCGACGCCTGTCCATTCTGTGCTCAAGGACTCGGGGGGTCTGAGGTCATCGCTCACTACCGTGCGTATTTCAGCGCAGACTACGAGTCCTTGAAGCGCACGGTTGCCGACGCCGCCGCGAGCAATACCCGGATCCATGGGGGTGATGTTCCCGCAGCTTTCGAACGGGCGGTTCGAATGGCAGTGGAGCGTCGATTGTTCTGGTCACGATTCTGCGAAGTTCCCGAGATCGAGATGGATACAGCAACGGTCGTTCGGCTTTGGCGCGAGGCGAGGGAGGCCGTGGCCGCAGCGCTAACCGCCAAGCAGGCCGCACCGCTGGAGCGCGCGACATTGTCGTCTGAAGCCCGTGCTGCTATCGCGGCGTATCAAGCGCATCGAGCAAACATCGCAGACCTGAGCCGACACCTGCAGGAGGCCAACAATGCGGTTCGTGTGGTGAAGGAGCGGGCGGCGGCCGGCAATCCCGTAGCGCTGGCTGCTGATGTGGCGAGGTTGAAGGCGGTCAAGGCACGACACACCACGCCTATCAGCGACCTGTGCCAGGAATATTTGGCCGAGAAGGCGGCGAAGACAGCGACCGAAGAACAGCGGGACCAAGCGCGAGCCGCTCTAGATCAATACCGCACGGGCGTGTTTCCCGCGTACCAGACCGCCATCAACATGTACCTCGGACGATTCAATGCGGGCTTTCGGCTCGACAGCATGACTTCATCGAACACTCGAGGTGGATCGGCGTGCACTTACAGCGTGGTCATCAACAACAGGAGCGTGCCAATCGGTGGTGTGAGCGGCGCGCCGGGGACGCCCTCGTTCCGAAACACGCTGAGCGCGGGGGACCGAAACACGCTTGCACTGGCTTTCTTCTTCGCATCGCTCGATCAGGACCCCGACCTGGCGACGAGGGTGGTGGTCATCGACGACCCGATGACCAGCCTTGACGAGCACCGATCGCTCACGACGGTTCAGGAAGTGCGCAATCTGACGCAGCGGGTACAGCAGATCATCGTGCTCTCACACTCGAAGGCGTTTCTGTGCGCCATCTGGCAGCACGCGAACCACCAAACCTGCACGCCTTTGGTTGTCTTGGAAGCGGCCTCCGGATCAACGATCTCGGGCTGGGCGATTGGAGAAGATTGCGTCACCGAGTACGACCGACAGCACGCTCGGCTGCGCGAGTATCAGCCCGGTGACGCCGCACGTTCGCGGCTGGTAGCGCAGGACTTGCGGCATGTCCTAGAGGGATTCCTACGCAGGTGCTGCCCGGCCCATTTCCTCCCGGGAGAAGTCCTGGGTGACTTGCGCCGGAGGATCCGGACTCAGCCCTCTGAGACGATTCTTTCGGCAAACGCAGTCGCTGAGCTGGATGCGATCTGCGAGTACGCCAACCGCTTTCACCACAACACCAATCCAGCGTGGGAGACCGAGACCGTAAACGAGACGGAGCTGCGCGGTTGGGTGCGGAGGGTGCTGGATTATGTCGGCAAATGAGGTTGGTCAAGATCACCTCGTCGCCGGTGTAGTGCGAGTCGCGCTACGAGTCGGCCCAGCTGGTTGGCGAGTCCGCAATGGCAAGTCGGTGAACTCCCCCCAACTTCTGAATTAAGCCAGCGTTACGATCGGGGGCGAAAACTTGTCCGCCTCTGCTGAGTTCCAGCCTGAGTTCCAATTTCGAGCCTCAACAGCGCCAAACAGCGGCAGTGACCGGTAACTAGTCGGATTCGGCATCTTGGCTTGTTACAAGGACTTACGGCGTTCCTGGCCCGCGAAGGGGAACTGGCGCAGCCGCCCGAGTCGAATCCCCCCCTCTCCGCTTTGGATACGTAGCCGGGGTGCGGCTCAGCTGGTGTACGAGACGCCGTGTGAGGCATAGAGGCGTTGCATGTCGAGCAACGACGGGGCGGATGTTCATGCCGAGCTCATGGCGAGGTTCTGTCGGCTGAACCCGACGCTGCCGTATCCCGCTCTGCGGCAGGTGCGCGGCGAGGAGTCGGAGCGGCTCCGGCATACGCTCGCAGCGCGATTTGGGCTGCACGAGGACATCGGGTCGATCGAGCTGAACGATGCCGTATGGCATCGAGCGGCGGCGACTGCGTTCCAGGTCGTTGAGGATGCACCGACGCCGCTCGTGAGCTGGCTGCGCTCGCTCGGAGTGGAGCCCCGCCAAAACGTCTACGTGAATTGGGCCGCATGGACAAACTATGCGATACTTGACGTGTTTGAGATTGACGTGCTCGAACACACTCTCGCGCTCGGAGTGTGGTGTCCGATCGCGGATGACGTGGACATCTTCGACGATGCGTGTGATTGGGCTCTGTGCGTTGATCACGATGGGCATGTCTGGCTCGCGACCGCTCAGGGCAAGACATGACTGAACCTCGCGACTTGCCGCCTGAGCAATGGCACCCTCCGGGGAGGATCCTCGGCTGGCAGGTGCGATTCGGATCGTGGGGACCGGTGACGCCGGTCGATCCTATCGAGGGTCAGTTCTTCGCTTCCGAGTTCCTTGATCGCTGCACAACCGATGTGGGTCGCCGATACGTGACGCGTTCCTTCAACGGACGCTGGAGGGTCAAGCCGTCGCGGGATTTTCTGCCGTTTGGCGTGTGCTCATGGGACGTCGCGTTTGCATCCGTCTGCACACCTCTCCCGAACAACCGTGATGAGCCGCTCGATCTCACCGTGCTGGTGCAGTCGCTCACGATGCCGATTGTTCTCAATGTTCAGGGTGTCCGGCCGTCCGAGCCCATCGGGTCTGTGTGCTCTGAAGACTCGTGTGTGCTTGCGCGGGCACGGTTCAAAGCGAACACGGATGTGTGGCTCCTCGGCGTCGAACATGAGCACGTCATGTGCTGGCGCTTTCCGAACAACGACCCGAGCGACCGGCTCCCACCGCCGACGAGGCGGCATGGGTGATTGCGGATTGCGCCGGCGGTGATCGCGGGGAGACGGCGCGACGTTGACGGGTGGAAGCGATTGAGCCGGGTGATGCGCGACGGGGTTAGGCGCCCGGGAGTTCGGGCATTGGAGCAAGGCGCCTTGATCGGGGGGGAAAACGGTCGGTGGTGATTGGCGCGCGGCGATGAGCCGTTAATGGCGCGGGGCGTCCGGCGTGGCGGATGCGCTTGCGAGCGTGGTCGAGGAGGATGCGGCGCATGGCTTCGGCCGCGGCGGCGTAATAGTGCCCACGGTTCTGCCAGGGGATTTCGCGTGGCCCGGCGAGGCGCAGGAATGCTTCGTGGACGAGGGCGGTGGCGGAGAGGGTGTGGCCGGGCCGCTCGTGCGCGATCTGCTGCTGGGCGGCGGCTCGGAGCTGGTCGTAGACGAGGGGCATGAGTTGTGCGGCCGCTGATTCGTCGCCCTCGCTCGCGGCTCGGAGCAGTTCGGTGGGGTCCGATGACATTGGTGACAAGGATACGACGGCGGTCGTGGAGGCCGTGGTAGGGGGATTGGGACTGACGCGAGCGGTTTGCTGCATGAGTGCGGGGGTGAGGCCGCCGGTTCGTGGCTCTCGTAAGCGGGGGCGTGGGGTGATGCATCGCGGACGGCGTGATTCTCGGGCGTCCGGCGCGGGGCGCCGCGTGGCGGTGCGGCGCGGGGGACGGATGTGCGTGAATCGCCGGCGGGAGGGGGCTCAGGGCGAAAGGACGGTCCTGGGAGGGCCGATGGTCGAAGGGGACGTGCCGTCCGCGCATGGACCATTTCTGCCAGGAGTCAAGATGCAGACCGCCACGACCGCCAACGTAGCCACCACGCTGTACACGCGCACGCAGGGCTGGAGCGAGCCGCTTCCGGATCTCGACTCGGATCGGACGCTCGTGCTCGCATTCGCGGGGTCGGGGTACTTCGATGAGACGGGCCGGTGGGACGAGCTGTCTCGCATGTACCGCGCCTCGCATGTGCTGGGATGCTCGACGGCGGGTGAGATCATGGGGTCGCGGCTCCATGATGAGAGCATCTCGCTGGCGGTGATGCGGTTCCGTCGCACGAGCTTGAAGACGGCGTGGGCGCCGGTGCGCGCGATGAGCGGGAGCCGTGCCGCGGGGCAGACGCTCGCGCGTCAGCTTGACGGCCCCGGACTGCGCGGCGTGCTGGTGCTGTCGGACGGGTTGACGGTGAACGGGACGGAGCTGGTGAACGGTCTGAACGAGACGTTGCCGGCAGGAGTGGTGGTGACGGGCGGGCTGGCCGGTGACTGCGCGGCGTTTAAGCGCACGTGGGTGCTGCGGGAAGGCAGGCCGGAGAGCGGCGTGGTGACGGCGGTGGGGTTCTACGGCGAGCACGTGCGGATCGGCCACGGGTCGAAGGGCGGATGGGACGTGTTCGGTCCGGAGCGGCAGGTGACGCGCGCTGAAGGGAACGTGCTGTACGAGCTGGACGGGAAGCCGGCGCTATCGTTGTACAAGAACTATCTCGGAGATCGTGCGGGTGATCTTCCGGCGAGCGCGCTGCTGTTCCCGCTGGCGTTGCGGTCCGGACGTCAGGACGAGAAGCGTCTTGTGCGGACGGTGCTTTCGGTGGACGAGGCGGCGCAGAGCATGACGTTTGCGGGCGACGTTCCGCAGGGGCATCTTGCGCAGCTGATGCGTGCGAACTTTGATCGGCTGATCGAGGGCGCCGCGGATTCGGCGTTGATGACCCGGGCGAATCACGGCGGGAGCGCCGGGCTGGCGATCGCGATCAGCTGTGTCGGGCGTCGGCTGGTGCTGGGGGAGCGTGCGCCGGAGGAGTTGGAGCGGACGCTGCACGTGCTTCCCGAGGGGACGAGGCAGGTGGGTTTCTATTCGTACGGGGAGCTGTCGCCGTACGCGAGCGGGGCGTGCGACCTGCACAACCAAACGATGACGCTCACGACGATCGAGGAGGCGTGATTGCACGCGGTTCTGGAGAGGCAGCTGAAGCACGCGGGGCTCCGCCCGGACGCGGCGCCCGACCTCGATGGTTGGGCCGCGGTGCTGGCTGCGGTCTCGCGCGCGTACACGCAGGCGGACCAGGACCGGTACCTGCTGGAGCGCTCGCTGGCGTTGTCGTCGGAAGAGATGCAGGAACTGCACGGGCAGCTGCGCGCGGAGCGGGACGCGATCACCACGGTGACTTGCTCGCTGGCGGAAGGCGTGTGCGCGGTGGACGAGGACGGGGTGGTGCAGTTCATCAATCCCGAGGGCGTGCGGCTCCTGGGGTTGGAGAGCGCGGAGCGCACGTGGGGGCGAAAGCTGGGGGACATGGTGCGCGCGACGGACGGCGCGGGGCGGCCGCTGGCGGAGATCCTTGCGGCGCGGGCGCCGACCGAAGGCGAGGGCGAGCGACTGATCGTGAACGGCGATGAGTCGTCGTTCGTGATGTTTCAGCTCCGCACGCTTGTCGGGGAGCGTTCCGGGCAGGTGCTGACGCTGCAGGACATCAGCGAGCGTCGGCGGCACGAGCGTGAGCGAGAGGACCTGAATCGGCGGCTGGTGGACGTGAGCCGACAAGCGGGGATGGCCGAGGTGGCGTCCGGTGTGCTGCACAACGTGGGGAACGTGCTGAACAGCGTGAACGTTTCGGCATCGATGGCGTCGGACCGGCTTCGTCGGACGAGCCTGGTGGGCCTGGAGCGCATCGCGACGTTGTTGGAGTCCCGCTCGAACGATCTGGTGTCGTTCGTGCGCGATGACGCGGCGGGCCGCCGTCTGCCGGAATACCTGGCCGCGCTCGCGGAGGCGCTGAATGAAGATCACATGGCGATCGCGCGGGAGATCGATTCGCTCTTGAAGAGCGTGGAGCACATCAAGGAGGTGGTCGGGACGCAGCAGTCACTTGCGCGGGTGTCGGGTCTGCGCGAGAACGAGGACCTGACCAAGCTGCTTGAGGAAGCGCTGCGGATCGTGGTCTCGGGCCTGGAGCGCCACGGCGTGCGCGTGGAGCGTGAGTTTGATCCGATCCCGCCGGTGCAGGTAGAGCGTCATCAAGTCCTGCAGATTCTGGTGAATCTGTTCACCAACGCGAAGCAGGCGATGTCGACGCAACCGCCGGGTGAGCGCGTGCTTCGCCTTCGGACGTCGCTGTCGGAGGACGGCGCGTGGGTGCGGGCGCAGGTGGAGGACACGGGCGTCGGGATCGAGCCGGAGACGCTGACGAAGATCTTCTCCCACGGCTTCACGACGCGGAAGGACGGGCATGGGTTCGGGCTGCACATCGCGGCGCTGGCGGCGAAGGGGATGGGCGGCTCGCTGCGCGCAACGAGCGAGGGGAAGGGCATGGGGGCGACGTTCACGCTGGAGATTCCGACGAGCACCAAGACGGGGGGAGCCCCATGAGCGAGCGCATTCGACGCATCCTGATCGTGGACGACAACCCGGCTATCCACGAGGATTTCCGGAAAGTGCTGGGGCGCGAGGAGGCGCCGCAGAGCCTTCGCGCGCTGGAGGCGGAGATGTTCGGCGAGACGCAGAGCGCGTCGTCGCTGGACCCCAGGTACGAGATCGTGTCGGCGCACCAGGGGGAGGAGGCGTTGGCGCGGGTGGAGGAGTCGTTGAAGGAGAATCGTCCGTTCTCTCTGGCGTTCGTCGACATGCGGATGCCGCCCGGATGGGACGGGCTCGAGACGATCGAGCGGGTGTGGAGAGCGGACCCGCGTTTGCAGGTGGTGATCTGCACGGCGTATTCCGACCACCCGCGCGATGAGGTGACGCGTCGGCTCGGGCTGTCGCACCAGCTCCTGATCCTGAAGAAGCCGTTCGACAGCGCGGAGGTGGAGCAGTTGGCGGCTGCGTTGTCGGAGAAATGGCAGCGGACGCGCGAGGCGGAGTTGAAGCTGAGCGAGGTCGAGCGGCAAGTCAAGGAGCGGACAGAGGAGCTGCGCACGAGCGAGGAGCGGTATGCGCTGGCTGCGCAGGGATCGAACGACGGGCTGTGGGACTGGGACGTGCCCGGGGGACATGTGCATTATTCGGATCGCTGGTGGGGGATCATGGGCGCGACGGACGCGGCGGGGCGCGTGGGGGACACGCTGGAGACGTGGTTCGAGCGCGTGCATCCGTGCGATCGGGAAGGGTTCGAGGAGTGTGTTCGGGCGCACGTCGAGGGGGCAACGGACTACCTGGAGCACGAGCACCGTGTGCGGGCCGCAGGGGAGTCGTACATCTGGGTGTTGTGTCGCGGCATGGCGGTGCGCGTGGACGGCGCGACGACTCGCGTGGCGGGATCGCTGACGGATATTTCGCGTCAGAAGGCGACGGAGGAGGATCTGCGTCGTGGGGCGTACTACGACCGGCTGACGGGGCTCCCGAACCGGACGCTGTTGTGCGCCAGCATCGAGCGGCTGATGCGGTCCGGGACGCCGTATTCGGTGCTGTTTCTGGACTTTGATCGGTTCAAGTACGTGAATGACAGCATGGGGCACGCGGCGGGGGATCAGCTGCTGATGGACATCGCGCGTCGGCTCACGACGACGATGCGGCACGCGAGCGAGGCGTCGCTGAGCGGGCAGCCGTTCTCGGTGGCGAGGATGGGCGGGGACGAGTTCGTGGTGCTGCTGGAGAACTGCAAGGACGCGAGCGTGGCCGAGGAGGTGGCGCAGGCGATTCAGAGCGCGTTCGCCACGGCGTTCCGGATCCAGGGGATGGAGGTGTTCTCGTCGGCGAGCATCGGGATCGCGACGAGTCGCGCGTCCGGCTCTGCGCCCGATGAGATCCTTCGCGACGCGGACACGGCGATGTACTGCGCGAAGGCGGCGGGGAGGTCGCGCGTCGCGGTGTTCGACGCGTCGATGCGCGAGCGAGTGATCGCCAAGCTGTCTCTCGAGACAGATCTTCGGCATGCGCTCGAGCGCGGCGAGCTGCACCTTGAATATCAGCCGATCCTGTGCGCGTCGACGGCGAAGGTGCTATCGCTGGAGGCCCTGCTGCGTTGGCGCCACCCGCGGCTCGGACTCGTCAGCCCGGAGCGGTTCGTGCCGATCGCGGAAGAAACCGGCCAGATCGTGGGGATTGGGGAGTGGGTTATCCGGCAATCGTGCGACCAGCTCGCGAAGTGGCGAGCACAGAGCGCCGCGTTTCAGGGCGTCGGCGTGAATGTGAACCTGTCGAACCGCCAACTCGTGGACCCGAGCCTGACGGACACGATCGTGTCTTCGCTGAACGCGCGCGGTCTGTCTCGCGGCTCGCTGCAAGTTGAGGTGACCGAGAGCGTCGTGATGGACGACCTAGACTCGTCGGTTTCGGTGCTCCGCCGACTCAAGAGCTTCGGGGTCAACGCGTACATGGATGACTTCGGCACGGGCTATTCGTCGTTGGTCTGCCTGAAGCAGCTGCCGCTTGCCGGGCTCAAGCTGGATCGGTCGTTCGTCGTGCAGGCAGGGCGGACCGGGGACATGCCCGCGATCATTCATGCCGTGGTGACACTGGCTCGGAATCTGCGGATGAGCGTCGTGGCCGAGGGTGTCGAGAATGAGGAGCAACTCGCGACGATCATCGCGCTGGATTGCGATCAGGTGCAAGGGTTCTACTTCGCGCAGCCCATGAAGGCGGAGGCGGTGTCGTCCTGGCTTGAGCTGCAGAAGAGCGGCACGCCGAAGGAGCGTTGGGCGGCGGCCTGATCGGCTGGTACGCGACGAACGGTGCCACGGGACGAGGCGACGGAATCGGTGCACGCTTGAACGTCACGTGGCGCGGGGCGTCGTGGCATTCTCTGCTCAAACGACTGTCGACGTGAATCCGGAACGTCGCAGCTACGCGGTGCGCTCGCCCTGACGGGGGAAGAGCCGGGCGCCGTCGGGTCCCGCCACGTCGATGCCCCCCCGCATCCGCCGAGGTCCGCCATCTCGCGAGTTACCTCGGCGCCTCGGAAGGGAGCGGCCGCGAGGGGCCGTGCGCGGGATGCTGAGTCGTGTCAGTCGCTGCGGCCGTTCTGGCGCATGGCTTCGGCTTCCAGGAGCAGCGTGACGAGCGCGGTCCAGCCGGTCTGATGCGACGCGCCGAGGCCCCTGCCGGTCTCCGGGTGGAAATGCTCGTGGAAGAGCACAAGGTCTCTCCACTGTGGGTTTTGCATGAAGGCACGATCATCGGTGTGGCACGGGCGGCGGCCGTGGTCATCGGGCATGAAGAGTCGGATGAGTCGCTTGCGGATCTCGCTCGCGGCATCGGAGAGTCGCACGCGTCTGCCGGAGCGCGCCGGGCATTCGACGGTGAGCGCGTCGCCGTAGAAATGGTCGTAGCGCTCGAGCGCCTCGATGATGAGGAAGTTGAGCGGGAACCAGACGGGGCCGCGCCAGTTGGAGTTGCCGCCGAAGAGACTCGTGGTGGACTCACCCGGCGTGTATTCGACGCGGTGCTCCTGGCCGTTGAGGTGGATGACGTAGGGGTTCTGCTCGTGGTAGCGCGAGATGGATCGAACGCCGTACGGCGAGAGGAACTCGTCCTCGTCGAGGAGCCGCTGCAGGAGTCTTTCGAGGCGCTCGCGCGTGGGAATGGCGAGCAGTCGCATGCCCGCGTGGGGGTCCGAGGCGTCGTCGCCGGAGTGTGCGCACGCGCAGGTGGAGTGCCAGGGGAGGTCCTTGCGGTGATCGAGGAACCACTGCATGCGCTTCCTGAAGCCTGGCAGCCGGTCGATGATGTCGTTGTCGAGGACTTCGACCGCCAGCATGGGCACGAGTCCGACGAGGGAGCGGACGCGGAGCGGCTCGGTGTGCTCGTTCATGAGGAGACGGTCGTAGTAGAAGCCGTCCTCCTCGTCCCAGAGCCCGGCGCCGCCTGCGGTGTTGATCGCGTCGGTAATGGCGACGAAATGCTCGAAGAACTTCGAGGCGACGTCCTCGTAGGCCGGGTCTTCGCGCGCGAGTTCGAGGGCCATCGAGAGCATCGCGCCACAGTAGAAGGCCATCCAGGCTGTGCCGTCGGCCTGCTCGAGCGCGTGGCCCATGGGGAGCGGCTTGGAGCGGTCGAAGACGCCGATGTTGTCGAGCCCGAGGAAGCCTCCTGCGAAGAGGTTTCGACCATCGGGGTCCTTGCGATTGACCCACCACGTGAAGTTGAGCATCAGCTTCTGAAAGACGCGTGCGAGGAACAGGCGGTCGCGCTGCCCCTTCCGGCCCGTCATTTTGTACACGCGCCAGCAGGCCCAGGCGTGCACGGGCGGGTTGACGTCGGAGAGGGCGAACTCGTACGCGGGGAGCTGCCCGTTCGGATGCATGTACCACTCGCGGAGCATGAGGATGAGCTGCTCCTTGGCGAAATGGGGATCGACTCGAGACATGGGCAGCATGTGGAACGCGAGGTCCCACGCGGCGTACCACGGGTACTCCCACGAATCGGGCATCGAGATGATGTCGCGGTTGAAGAGGTGGGTCCATTCTGCGTTGCGGCCGCGCCGGCGCTCGGCGGGCGGCGTCGGCTGGAGCTGATCGCCCCTGAGCCAGTTCTTCACGACGTAGTGGTAGTACTGCTTGCTCCAGAGCAGTCCGGCGGTGGCCTGCGACGCGATGTTGCGGTGCTCCTCGGGCAGCGCGGCGTGGAGCGTCGCACGCACGTGCTCACGGCACTCGCGTTGACGATCGGTGAAGGTCTGTCCGAATGTCTCGCCGAACGGGGCCGAGAGCGATTCTCCATCGCGCGTCAGCCGGAGGCGCAGGGTCTCGGTGGCGCCCGGCTCGACGCGCAGACGGAACCACGCTGCTGCTTTGGAGCCCTCGAGCGCGGGGTTCACGGCGTCCGTGCGCCCGTGCACGACACGATCATGAAACGCGTCTTTCACGTGCGGCCTGGCGTTCTCAACGCCCCAGAGGCGCTCCGAGTTGGACTCGTTCTCGGTGAACAGAAGTTCGGGCGCCGCTACGCCGTGCTCGTCAATCCAGAGCGAGAACCGGCCGAGCGTGGCATGGTCGGCGTCGAGACGATCGTGCGAGGCGCGACGGAGCGTCGGACGGCGGTCGCCCTGCTCCTCTTCCCCGCCGTTCCAGGACCAGGTGTTCCGGAACCAGAGCGTGGGGAGCGCGTGGAGTTCCGCGGCCTCCGGCCCTCGGTTGCGCACATGAACCCGGATGCAGATGTCCTCGGCGTCGCACTTCGCGTACTCGGCCTCGATCTCCCACACCCGCGACTCGTCGTACACGCCGGCGTCCCATGCCTCGAACTCGCGTTCGTGCTTGGTGCGACGCGCATTCTCGTGCACGACCTGCGCGTAGGGGTACTCGGCGTGTGGATAGACGTACATGGCGCGCATGTATGAGTGGGTGGGGGAAGACTCCAGGAAGAAGTAGTGCTCCTTCACGTCCTCGCCATGGTTGCCCTCGGGGCCGGCAAGCCCGAACAGACGCTCCTTGAGGATCGGGTCCTTGCCGTTCCAGAGCGCGAGCGCGAAGCACAGGCGGCACTCCCGATCGCAGATGCCCAGCAAGCCGTCCTCGCCCCAGCGGTACGCGCGGGAGCGAGCGTGGTCGTGCGGGAACGATGTCCAGCAGGAACCGTCAGCGGAGTAATCCTCGCGCACCGTCCCCCATTGACGCTCCGACAGGTAGGGCCCCCACCGCTTCCAGTTCTCCTCGCGCGTGGATTCGAGCGCGAGGCGGCTTGCTTCAGCGCCTCCTTGGGGCGAGATCACTTCGGTGCTCGATCCGCGACGGGCATCGGGCGGCTGGATGCCCGCGGGGGCACGCGGCGGAGAGCGGTGGCGCGTCATGGTCATCGAACGATATCTCCTGCGCTGGAACCGGTGACACCGGGCGGGATGGTCTGCCATGCGAGGAGCGCGTGGCCGTCCGGATCACGGACAAGAGCCGCGGGCAGCTCCTTCCACCCGCTCGTCGCCACGCCACGGGACACCAACCGCCCTCCTGCTGCACGGGCCTTGGTCGCGACCTCCTCGACGCTGTCCGCCTGCGCGATGATCTGCCAGTGGATGAGGTCGTTCGAGCCCGTGTCGGGCGGGTACGCGGCACAGTCGATCGGCGCGATGTACTCGAGCAATTCGACACCGGGTCCGTGCGCAGCGCGGAGAGCCGTGATGCGGAGCGAGGCGCCGAACACCGCGTTGAGACGCTCCTGCTCGACGCCGTGATTGCGGCTCGCCCCGACCACACGGAGACCGAGCGTGTCGCGGTAGTACTCGAGCGAACGCTGCGTGTCGCGCACCACGATGGCGGTGTGGTCGATGCCGAGAAAGAGCCGATCGGTGGGCACGCGCCAGCGCGCATCGCCCTTGCCCTCCGGAAACCAGATGATCTCGAGCGCGTGCCCGTCCGGGTCCTTGAAATAGAACGCGCGGATGCCTCCGGCGTCCGGGTTCCCTTCGGGCAGCGTCTGTGGGGACGGCGACGCGTGACGCACGTTCGCGGCACGAAGCGCGGAATAAGCCTCGTCCATGTCCCGCACGACGATGGCTACGTGCTGGAACCACTGGTCGCACGCCCGCCACGCCTCCGGCACGGACCGCCCTTCCGGCGCGAGATACTCCGTAAGTTCGAGCCGCTCTTCGCCCAGCCGCAGGACTGCCGTGCGCGCGTGCGCGGCGAACACTCCGGTCACGCGCTCGAACGCCTCGCCCTCGCGCTCTTCTACGCCGACGACCTCGAACCGCAGCACGTCGCGATAGAACGCGACCGACTGCTCAAGGCTTCGCACCGTGACGCCGATGGCGGCGACGTTCAGGATTTCCGCGCCGATCGCTGGAGCACAGAGCGCAACGACGAGCATGATCCTCTGTGTCAACGCGCTCATCGGACGCCTCCCGCAGCAACCCATTGTGCCGAGGCGCACCCGAGCCGATCGAGGATCACGTCCCCGACGCGGAGCGCGTTCGCCATAATGGTGAGCGAAGGGTTCACGGCCGCGCTCGACGGGAAGAACGACCCGTCCGTGACGTACAGGTTGTCCAGGTCATGGGCCTTGCAGGTTCGATCCAGCGCACTCGTCGCTGCGTCTTCGCCGAAGCGCAGCGTGCCGCACTGGTGGCTTACGCCGGAGGGACCGAGCCTCGCCTTCAGGAACACCGGCGCTCCTCGGGCATGGAGCTCCTCCGCGCGCGTCAGCACGGTCTCCACCGTGCGCTCGAGCCGATCGTACGCTTCCACGTTGTTGGGCCGGTACACCACGTCGAGGCCGCCGTCTTCGCGGACGCGCACTCGGTTCTCAGGATCGGGCAGGTCTTCGCTCGTCAGGAAGAAGTCGACGGAACGAGCGAGGATGTCCTGAGTCGTCCAGCCAGGGAGCATGCCGCCCTGCGCCCACCGGACAGTTCCCGCGTCGGGCTTGCCCATGAGCTGCGCCGTGCCGAGCGGCAGGCACGAGCCCTCGGCGCCGCGGTAGAAGTCCGTCATCCCCAGCGTCTTTTGAAACACGGCATCGTTCGCTCGCTCGCACACGGCCAGCAGCACGCCGTTGAGATGCTTCATCAGGTGACGGCCAACCACCCCCGAGCGATTGGCGAGCCCTGCTGGATGCGTTTCGCTTGCCGAGCGGAGCAGCAGCGCCGCCGAGTTGATCGCACCGCACGCCACAACCACGACGTCCGCGCCCACACGCACACGCTCGCCATCGCGCGTCGCCACCACCGTCGTCACACGACACCCTGAGCCGTCGGTCTCCAACCGGTCCACACGGCATCGCGTGAGCATCGTGACGTTCTCCCACGCGAGTGCGGCCTGCACGCCGACGACGTGCGCGTCGGCCTTGATCTCGGTCGGGTCCGGGTAGCCGTCAAACCTGCTCAGACGCACGGGTGCGGCTCCGCTGCGTGCGCACAGTCGAACACCGATGGGCGCCGGGAACGGGCTGTGCCCCAGTGTCTGGAGGTCGCGAGCCAGCTCCGCGATGCGCTCTTCGTGCGGGATCGGCGGGTGCGGAAGCGCGGCCGACCGCCACGGCTCGCACGGGTCGACCCCCGACTGCCCGTGCGCCCAGTAGAGCCGCTCGGCCTGCGCGTAATACGGCTCGAACTCGTCGTATCGCACGGGCCATGCGGGAGACGTTCCCCCATAGTGCCGCACCTCGTCGAAGTCATCTTCGCGAAGACGCAGCAGCGCCGCCCCGTACACCTTCGTGTTCCCACCCACGCAGTAGTGCGTGAACGGCTCGAATGGCTCGCCGTCGACGCCGTGCCACTTCTCGCTCGCCCGGTAGCGCCCACCATCGAACACCGCGCGCTCGTCCCAGTTTGCTTCCTCGCGCGGCAGGTAGTCGCCTCGCTCGAGTATCAGGATCCTCTTCCCCGAGGGCGCGAGTCGGTGCGCCATCGTTCCGCCGCCGGCGCCAGTGCCGATGATGACGACGTCGTATCGAGCGTCCAAGTGATGCATGGGTGATCCTTTGCCTGGCTCGGACGCGGGCCCGCGCGCCCGCGCCACGAGCCGGCATGTTCGCGCACATGAGATGCCTGTCCCGGCGCACCGTTGCGCCGGAACGAGACAAGGCGCGATTCTCGCGTCGACCCGTACAGAGCCCGCCCCGCTCACTCCGCACTCGCCTCTTGTTTCGTCTCGCCGCTGCCGTAGATTGAATGCGGCCCGATCGTTGTGACCTCTGGAGCGAGATCATGTGCACGCCCCCCCTCATCGCTGTGACCCTCGGGTTGGTCCTCGCCTCGCCGAGCGTTGCGCAGCGGAGCTTCCTCCTCGCCGACCGCACCAACGACACGCTGTACCGACTCTTCGACGCCAACTCCGACGGCATCATTCAATCGTCCGAGGTTGGCGTCTGGTTCGACGCCACGAACGCTGCCGGCACACTCGGCATCCTCAATCCGACGGCCGTGGGCTCGGGGCCGAATGGAGCCGTGGCGGTGGGCGACCAGGACGTCTCACGCCGCTGTCTCTATATCTTGCGCGATCACAACGGTGATGGCGATGCGCAGGACGCCGGACTCGCTGGCGGTCCACACGAGAGCACAATCTTCGTCTCTCCCACAAACGGGTCCGCCGCCAGCACCGCGTTCATCACCGGCGCCGCGTTCGACCGCCACGGGCAGGTCTACTTTGTGAACGCCGGCAATGCGAACGGGCGGGACGCCCTGTATCTCGCGCGGGACCTCAACTGCGACGGTGATGCTGACGACGCAGGCGAATGCATCCTGTATCTCGGCAACGGCGCCTTCGGGCCCGGCAACGGCCCCTTCAGCCCGCAGGTCGTGGTGTTCGAGCGCCAGGCGGACGTCGGGTACCTCCGCAATTCCTCAGCCAATCTCCACGGTGTGTATCGCTTCGAGGACCTCTCCGTTCCTCCCAACGACCAGGCCGACGATCCCGGCGAGTTCACTCCCTTCTGGGACGTCTCCGCCGCGAATCTGACCGGCATCACTCCCTCCGCAGGCTTCGCCCTCGCGCTGGACGCCGCGCGCCCACGCTCGCTGTACACGCTCCAGACCGCCAGCGGCGGGGTAGACCAACTTGTCCGGCTCACCGACCTCAACACCGACAACGATGCGCAAGACCCCGGCGAGGCCGTCCTGGTGTACGTCAACGCCTCCGCCGGATTCACGGCGGTGGACGTCGTGTCACTCGCCAATGGACAGGTGCTCTTGTCGGACAACTCCGGTGTCACGCTCGTTGTTCTCTCCGACGCAAATGGCGACGGGGATTTCCTCGACCCGGGTGAGGAAGGGATCTTCGCAGGGAACATCCCTCCGGTGTTCGCGCAAGCGCGTCAGCTCGTCACGCTCTCCCGCAATCCCGACTGCCCCGGCGATACCAACGACGATCGCGTTGTGAGTTTCGCCGATCTGAATGCCGTGCTCAGCCAATTCGGATCAGGGTCCGTGAACGGCGCGGCCGGGAACGTGAGCGCGGGCGCCGCGGGCGGGTTCTGCACCATCAATTTCGCGGACCTCAATGTCGTTCTTTCGAATTACGGGCAGATCTGCACCCCGTGATCAGCGTCGCGCCGGCACCGCCTCTAGACAGACACCGGGCGCGTGATTGAGTGTTGCACAGCAGTGCGCGACCTCGACACGTGAGTGCAGCATCGCGGCAGCGACCATCCCGCCGACGGGCGCTGCGACGTACACCCACCAGCCCTTGTACGATCTCGCCCACACGGCGCTCGCCAGCGTGCGCGCCGGATTGATGCTCATGCCAGACAGCGGCGCCTCGAACGTGATGTACATCGCCACGAGCGCTCCCGCCAGCGCGCCCGTCCAGCGGATCAGCCCCGGCTCACGCGCAAAGCAGAGCACGCCGGCGAGCAGAGCGAACGACATCAGGAACTCCGCAATGAACGCGGCACTTGCGCCCGGTCTCCCAGGCTCTGTCACCACCCATCGAACCTCATCCGACTCAACGATCGGGCCGAGCGCGAGCCGTGCGAGCAGCACGCCCGACACTCCGCCGACGACCTGACCGAGCACGTATCCCACCGCGTGCGGGCCGCGGACCTTTCCGAGCGTCCAGAACGCGAGCGTGACCGCCGGGTTCATGTGCGCACCGGTGCGCCTCCCCCACGGCGAGTAGATCAGCGCCACAGCGGTCAGCCCCATCGCGGCGCCGATGGCGGTGCGACGAGCGATCGGGGAGGCAATGCGCCGCCTGACCGGCGATCGTGCGGATTCGACGATGACCACCGACACGCACGCGGAGACCATGAACAGGCCGAGCAGCGCGCCCTCGATCAGATAGTCCGGCACACGCGCGAGGAAATCCTGGGCCCACCCCCCCCACCACTCACGCGGCAACGAGCACCTCCTTGATCCCGTCGGTCGCCGCGATCGCCCCCGCGAACTCCTCCAACTTCCAACGTCGGGTGATCAGGCTTTCCACGACGCCGGGCCAGCGCGCACGAAACTCACTCAGGTCGCGCACGGCTGCCTCGAACGCGTCGCGCCCCGCATTCACCGTGCCCAGAAGAACCTGGTTCTTCAGAACCATGTTCCGCATGATCCTGTCGGTGTCCACCTGCGTCGGGCCGCGCAGCCCCGGGACGCCCGTGAACACGAACACCGCGTTCGAGCCGACGTGCTGCAACGCGTTGAACGCCATTGATGATGCGCCAGTGGCTTCGTACACCACGTCGATCGTGCCGATCCGAGCGGTGATGTCCTCGAGCGCGACGCTCTCGGCCGAGAGGTACGTGGCGCCGAATCGCCGGACGATGTCGGCTTTGCGGTGCGTTTCCGGTTCGCGCGAGTAGACAAACGTGGAGAATCCGGCGTTGGCGAGCGCCATGGCGCCGAGCATGCCGATAGGCCCAGCGCCCAGCACGAGCGCGTGGTGACAGTGCCCCGCCCTCTGCGTTCTCGCATTCGGGCACTTCCATGGCAGGCGCTGCTGAACCTGCCACACCTCGATGAGCGCCTTCTCTGCGATGGTGAGCGGTTCGATGAGCGCGGCCACATCGCGCAGCGACTCCGGAGCCCGGATCATGTACCGCTCGTCATCCACAACCCACTCCGTCATGTAGCCGTGACGACCACGGATGCCGCGCTCCGTGAAGCCCCCCGAGAAGCAGAAGTCCTGCCGTCCTTCGGCGCATGCAGCGCAGTTGGGCTCGTCGCACGGACGGCGCACCGTGAGCGCAACCAGGTCCCCGGGACGCACCGAGCGCACGCCGGAGCCCACTCGCTCCACACGACCGATCGCCTCATGCCCGATGACCAGATGCTCCGAGCCCGCAGGCGACTCGCCGTAATGAAACGAGCAGATCTCGCGGTCCGTGCCGCAGACGCCGATCTCGAGCACTCGGACAAGCACGTCCGTCGGACGCTCGATGGTCGGTGGCTCGACGTCGAGAAGGCGCACCTCACGGGTGCGCGGGAACACCGCTACCGCTTTCATCTGGCGATCTCCTGTATGGACGCCCGCGCGGGCCGCAGCGCCGTGCGCGAAGGGGCGACCGGGTTCGATGCTCACCTTCGTGCCGCGTGACGGCCCTTTCCTGGCGCTGTGATTCCTGCGAAACTCTCGCGCGCGGCCGGCATCAGAAGAATCGCCCCACGGCAAGGCCTCCTCTCTCCACCTCCGTCAGGACATCCCCATGACGTGCCAGGAAGTGACCGAGTTTCTCATGGCGTACCTCGAAGGGGACCTCGATGCCCCGACGCGACAGGCCTTCGAGCGGCACCTCGCGGTCTGCCCGGCTTGCGTCAACTACCTCAAGTCGTACGAGACCACGGTGCGGGTCGCGCGCGCCGTCGCAAGCGAACAGCGGGCTCCGCGGGCCGTGTCGCCCCCCGAAGACCTCGTCCAGGCAATTCTGCACGCACGCCGAACGAGCGAGTGAACGGATTATCCCCCCTCCCACCCCCGCGCCGTGACACCCGCCACGCAAGCCATCTCGGAATCGGAGCTCGTCGCCCGCCTCAAGGCAGGAGACGCTGTCGCGTACGAGCGGCTTGTGCGCGAGCACACCCCCCACCTGCTCGCGGTCGCGGTGCGCTACCTGCCCAACGAGCACGACGCGCGCGACGCCGTGCAGGACGCTTTTCTCTCGGCGTACAAGGCGATCCACACCTTCCAAGAGAATGCGCGGCTTTCGACGTGGCTGCACCGCATCGCTGTGAATGCCGCGCTGATGCGCCGCCGCTCGATGCGCCGTCGGCCTGCGCGCTCCCTCGACGAGCTGCTGCCGACGTTTGATCACACCGGTCACCACGCTCGTGCGCCGCATGCCTGGAGCGACGCGCCGGACACGGACGAGCGTAGGGCAGAACTCACCGCCCTCCTGCGGGAATGCCTGGACGAGCTTCCCGACGAGCATCGCGAGGTCCTGGCCCTCCGCGACATCGAGGGCCTCGACACCAGCGCCACCGCGCGCGTCCTGGGCATCTCCGAGCCGGCCGTGCGTACGAGGCTGCACCGCGCCCGGCTCGCGCTCCGAACGCTCCTCGACCCCCATCTCCGCGTCTGAACGCGTGCGGCGCAACGAAAAGCGGGCCGCGCAGCGCGCGACCCGCTCAAAGTCCGTTCACATCAACGCCCGCTCAGCCGGGCGTGCTGCTACCGAAGTTCGAGAGCACCACGTTCAGATCGGCGAAGTTCACTGTGCCGTCCAGGTTGAGGTCCGCGGACAACCCAGCGCCCGACGTGCCGAACTGGCTCAGCAGCACGTTCAGGTCCGCGAAGTTCGTCGTGCCGTCCTTCGTGATGTCGCCGCGCACGCCCACCGCCAGGTACACGTCGTACACCGTCGAGCCCGCCCACGTCATCGGCTCCGGCCCGGGCGCCTCGGCGAACAGGCCGCCGAACACGCGTCCCACGCGGTGCTCGTTGTGCGGCATCTGATCCAGCAGGATCTGCCCGCTCGCGTTCACCGGGATGTTCGAACGCATCACCACGTGCGTGTTCGTCATCGGCAACGTCGTGTTCCCCGCGATTGTCTCGTCCGTGAACTGCCCGTTCTCATAGACGAGATTCGACACGGTCGTCACCCACGGCACGAGGAAGTCGTAGTAGAACCCCACCTGAGCGTCGTACACCTGGTATGACAGCCCGCCCATCAGCAGCAGGTTGTTGCGCCCGGCGCTGCCGGAATACACGCTCAGGCGCGGGCCTTCGTACTGATTCATCTTCTGGATGAACTGATCGAAGATCGTCACCGACGAATCACCGTCGAACCACGTCGCCGGGTTCTCCCACGGCGCCGCGCCGTTGAACACGCCGCACGCGATCGCAAACCCCGGCGTGTGCCCGCCGCCGACCGCCGGCGAGCTGATGGGAGCCGCGTTCAGATCGCGCCGGTGCAACCAGTACTGATCATGGAACGAGACGACCGGCGTCGTCATGCTGACGTTGCGATCGAAGATGTAGACACGGTCCGTGTACACGTTCGTGAAAGGCTGCGGGTTCGCCTCGCCCAGGCCGTAGTCGCCCGAGAAGTTTGAGCCGCCGATCAACGCGAACTTGTCGCCCATCTTCACGATCAGCGACCCCGCCGACTGCGCCGCAGCGCTCGGCAGCACCGTGAACGCCGACGCCGGCGCGGGCTGTCCCGCGTGCATCGCGGTCCGCACGGCCTGGAGGTCGATCTGCAGCACCGACGCCTTCGTCGTCCACGTGTTCGCGGCGTCCACCGGCCCGTACCCGCCGTAGATGTACAGCGTGTCGCCGTACTGGACGAACCCCGGCGTCACGCATCGCAGCTGCTCGCGGACGCCCTGCGGCAGATGCCCGACCGCGCTCTGCAGCAACGTCCCCGCGCCCTGATCCACCAGGTAGATCTTGTCGCTGTACACCGACATCGGGAACGCGACGCTCCCCCCGCCCTGCGTCAGCGTGTGCAGGCCCTGGCCCGAAATCCCTCCGAAGAACATCGCGTCTTCGCCGACCTCGCCCACCGCGTACGAGTGCAGCGGCGTGAACGGCAAGGCCGAGGCCGCCGTCCGTACCTTCAACGCCTGCCCGCTCGCCGCCGACACCCCGATCCCTGCGGCGACGACGCCGGTCAACCACGTGCCTCTGCGCATGTGCCGATCGCTCCTTCGTGCTCTGTGGGGCGCAAAACGCCCTGTTTTCCTCGCCAAAACCTCGCGAACACCCACTCCACGCGAGGCCGATCCCTCGATCTCATTTTTGAGTCTACCACCGACCAGCCTGCGAACCACCCCTTCACGCAAGTTTCTTCGGGACAGCCGAGTCCTTATTGTAACTCTCGCCACAGCCCAAATGATCGCATTTTGTTAGGCAACTACTCGCTCCGAGTCCGATGCGCAAAAAACCTCACGATTTGTAGGTCCGAGCGACCCCAGCCCCTTGTGCCCCTCCCCACCACACGCTACAAAACCTAGTGGTATTTGAACGTTTTCGGACGGAGTGACGGGCCGGACCCGCCCTCCACCGACCCGACCACCCTTACGGAGAACGCACGGATGGCCAAGAAGACATCGAAGAAGAAGCCCGCCGCGAAGAAAGCGGCCGCGCCCGCCCCCAAAGTGACCGGCACCTCCAAGCCGCGCACCAAGGGCGAGTTCTACAAGACCATCGCCGAGAACGTCGGCCTGAAGCGCACCGAAGTTGCGCGCGTGTTCGACGTCGTTGGCGCCATCCTCGAGAAGGACCTCTCCTCGAAGGGCCCCGGCGTCGTCAACGTCGCCGGCATGATGAAGGTCACCGTCAAGCGCATGCCCGCCACGAAGGCGCGCGAGGGCATCAACCCCTTCACGGGCGAGAAGACGATGTTCAAGGCCAAGCCGGCCCGCAACGTCGTCAAGATCCGCCCCTTGAAGGCCCTCAAGAGCATGGTCTGAGCGTCGCCGGGCGACTCCGGCGATCTCCCGATACGCTCACTGCCCGCGACCCGCTCGCGGGCTTTTTTCTGCGCTCATCCCAGCGCGCACGAACCGCGCGACCCACGATCCCGTACCAACCGCCGCGCATGTCCGACCTCACACACGCTCCCGCGAACGATCTGACGCTCACGCCGCACGATCACGACGCGCTCACGCGTATCCGCGCCATCAACCCCGACGCGAAACCGCGCGAGCTTCTCCCGGACGTTCCCCCTTCCCGCATCCCGCGCCACATCGCCATCATCATGGACGGCAACGGGCGGTGGGCGCAGCAGCGCGGGCTCCCGCGCCCGCTTGGCCACAAGTCCGGCGCCGACGCGGTGCGCCGAACACTCTCCGCCTGCTCCGATCTCGGCGTCGAAGCGCTCACGCTCTTTTCGTTCTCCTCCGAGAACTGGAAACGCCCGCCCGAGGAAGTCGCCGCCCTCATGGCCCTTTACATCCACAACATGCGGCTCGAACGCGACAACCTCGTCCGGCACAACATCCGATTCCGACAGATCGGCCGCACGCAAGAGCTCCCGGAGGAGGCGCTCCGGGAACTCCACGAGACCCTCGAAGCAACCCGCGCCTGCACCGGCCCGACGCTCTGCCTCGCCATCAACTACGGCTCGCGTGACGAGATAGTCCACGCCGCGCGCGACCTCGCGCGGCTCGCGGCTCGCGGCGAGCTCGACCCCGACGATATCAACGAGACCCTCTTCGCCTCGCGCCTGCACACCGCAGGCCTCCCGGACCCCGACCTTCTCATCCGCACCGCGGGCGAGATGCGCCTCTCCAACTACCTCCTCTGGCAGCTCTCCTACTCCGAACTCCACGTCACGCCGACTCTGTGGCCCGACTTTGACGGCGAAGACCTGCGCGGCGCCGTGCGCGAGTTCGCCTCACGACAGCGACGCTTCGGCGGCCTGTAGCGCGCACACGCCCGACGCTCGCTACCTTGCCCGACGCCGTGACGCCGCTCGCGCGACGAATGACCCTCGGGCCCGTCCTCATCCTCGCCCTTGCCGGCGTGCTGTGGCTCGATGGCGCCCTCGACCGCACCCCCATCTCCGGCGCGATCGCGCGGCTCTTCGGTGATCGAGCCACCCTCCCGCCCGGACTGGCCATCTTCGCCTGCGCCCTCGCCCTCTCACCCCTCGCCTCCAACGAACTCGCCCATATCCTCCGACGCAACGGGGTCGCCGCATCGCGCCGCATCATGTGGGCGGCCTCCGCCGCAGGCATCCTCGTCTCCTGCACCGTGCCGGAAACGCTCGACGCCACCCTCGCCATCGCCCTCGTCTCCTCGATGGCCGTGCTCGTGCTGCTCCTCGCCCTCCTTTTCCACGCCCGCAATCGGACCGTCGAGGGCTCGATCGCCGCCGCCGGCGGCGCCCTCCTCTCCTTCGTCTATCTCGGCCTCCTGTTCGGCTTCATACTCGCCATCCGTCGCCAGCACTCTGAGTGGCTTGTCCTCGTCCTCCTCCTCATCACCAAGTCCTGCGATATCGGCGCCTTCTTTACCGGCATCACCATGGGCCGCCGGAAGATGATTCCCTGGCTCTCTCCCGGAAAAACGTGGGAAGGACTCGCCGGAGGAGTCGCCCTCGCCACCGTGCTCGGCGTCCTCGCCGCCAAGTACTCCCACCTCAACCCCGCCGACCCGCCGTTCGCACTCTGGGAGGGAGCGCTCCTCGGCGCCGTGCTCGCGCTCGTCGGGCAGGGCGGCGACCTGATCGAGTCCCTGTTCAAGCGGGACGCCGGGATCAAAGACTCCTCCTCCGCTCTGCCCGGTTTCGGAGGCCTTCTCGACGTCATCGACTCCCCCCTTCTTGCCGCTCCCGCGGCTTTCTGGCTCCTCGTCCTCTTCCGGGCCGCCTAAGACCCGCATGTCTTGCTACACTGTTCCATCGCCCATCCCGGCGGAGGATCGATGAGCGTTACAGGGAAACTGGTTCGACTTCATCGTGTGGAAGTGCAAATACGGGGTCTCACCGAGCGCCTTCGCTCTGCCGAGAGATACCTCGCACAGCAGGACTCCCTCCTCGCGGGCCTCAACTCCCAGCGCGACGCGCTCCGGGCACAGCTCAAGCAGGTCGAGGCCACCTTCCGCAACGACGAGACCGAGGCCAAAGCGATCGACGACAAGATCGCAAAGCTCCGCGAGCAGATGAACTCGGCCACGTCCAACAAGCAGTACGCCGCGTTCCTCTCCGAGATCAACACCCTCAAGGCCGACAAGTCCGAGATCGACACCCGGGCCCTCACCTCCCTGACCAAACTCGACGAACTCAAAGCCCAGCTCTCCGCGCTCGATGCACAGGTCGCCGAGCGCGAGCAGGTCCGCAAGGTCGCCCACACCGACCGCGAGACCCAGGCCGCGGCCGTCAAAGACCGCCTCGATGAGCTCCGCAAGGAGCGCGAGGTCGCCGCGGCCGACGTCCCCGGGCACGCCCTCACCACGTACGAGGCCCGCATCCGCGTCGCCCCCGACGACATCATGGCCCCGCTCGAAGAGCACGACCGCCGCAACCGGGAGTACGCCTGCGGCTCCTGCCAGATGCTCCTCCCCCTCGAGAAGCTCAACGCGCTCATCAGCCGCGGCGAACTCACGGCCTGCACGGCCTGCGGCGCCATCCTCTTCCTCGACGAGAACGTGCGCGAGGGCGTCGTCAATACCGGACGACGCTGAGCACGCACCCCCCCGCCCGCTACACTGGCCGCGTCATGACCTCGTGTTCGTGCGCCACCTCGCGTCGTGATTTCCTCGCCTCCTCGATCACGTGCGGATCGTGGGTTGCCATCGCGCTCGCAGCGGCCGACCCCCTCACACGCCGAGCGTTCGCCGCCCCGATCCCCGCCACGCACACCGTCAACGCCCAGCCCTTCGCCCGAATCGACCGCATCGCGGACGGCGTGTACGCCGTCATCGCCACGCCCGAAGGCGGGTCGCAAGTCGTCTCCAACGCGGGCATCATCTCCGGAACCAACGGCGTCCTCGTCATCGAGGGCCAGAACACCGTCGCCGGCGCAGCGTGGCTCTCCAATGCCGCGAAAGAGCTCACCGGCCGTTACCCCACCCACGTCATCCTCACCCATTTCCACGCCGATCACTCCGCAGGGCTGCCGGGGCACCTCAACGCGGACGCCAACCCCGCCATCATCGCCACCAACGCCACACGCCACCTGCTCATCGACAAGTACGTTGTTGATCCCAAGTTCGACGCCGGCGCGAAGCCCGAGTCTCCGCTCACCACGCTCCGACGCGTCCTCGTCCCCGACACCGTCCTGGTCGACGCGACCAACCCAGTCACCATCGACCTTGGCGGCCGCTCCGTCACACTCACTCCCAGAAGCGGCCACACCCCCTCCGATCTCACCATCTCCATCGATGCGCCCCCCATCACCTGGTGCGGCGACCTCGTCTTCAACGGCTTGTTCCCGTACTACGGCGACGCCCTCCCCTCCGTCCTCAGCTCCACCTGCAAGCAGCTCCTCACCGACCCGGACATGATCTACGTCCCGGGCCACGGCGCCATCGCTGACGCCGAGGGGCTCCGCCCGTACCTCGAACTGCTCGACGACGTCGAACGCGCCGCGCGCGACGCCCTCGCCAAGGGCGTTGCCGCCTCCGACGCCTGGCGCCACTACAACCTCCCGGCCCCCCTCGCGCAGTGGTCCCGATTCCGCCCCGACGTCTTCCGCTTCGCGTTCGAGGCGTGGGAGCGCGAGCTCCGAAGCTGACCCCCCTCAGCCACCTCTCGCGCACGACAATCGCACGTACCCGACGTACCGCTCCCGTCCGGGGCCGTCCCCGGCCAACCGGCGCACCAGCGCTGCATCCACGCGCTCCCCGAGCGCTTCGCCCACGGCGCGCCGAAGCGTCGCCCGCGCGCTCTCCAGCGCCATGCGCCGCGCGTTCACCACGTCCCGCGCAATCGCCTCCGACACCACCGATACGCGCCCTGACTCCTCCAGCACCCCGTCGAACCACCACGTCGGACGGCCGTCCGCTCGCCACACACCGCTCGTCTCGACCCGCTCGCCGGCCGCTCCATGTTCATGGTCATTCCCGACGGTTGACGAGTCCGCGCTCGGCCCATCGCCCCTGCCCTCGCTCACGCGTGGCCCGACTTCCGACGCCTCCCCGACCATCTCGAGACCGACCGTCGGCTCGTCCGGCTTCGCCTTCCTTGCGCAGCCGCAGACGATGACGACCACCGCCGCGTGACACAGCGCACACCACATTGGGCTCCGCTTCAGCACGCCGGTATCATGGCCGCCGATCCGCCTTGGGCAACCCGCCATGCCGCACGAATCACGCGAACCATTCCGGCCCGAGACGCTCACACGCCCCGACGAGGCGCTCCTCACCTACTACCTCCTCTGCTCCCTCTGCACGCTCCTGGGCTTCCCCATCGTCTTCCTCGCCTCGTTCATCCGGTACAAGACCCTCCGGTACAAGCTCGACGAGGAAGGAGTCTCCCTCAGCGTCGGGCTCTTCTTCAAGCGAGAAACCACGCTCGCCTACCGACGCATCCAGGACATCCACGTCAAACGAAACCTCTTTCAGCGATGGCTCGGCCTCGCCACCATCGACGTCATGACCGCCTCCGGCGCCGCTGGCGCCGAGATCTCTCTCGAAGGAATCCGAGACCCCGAGACACTCCGCGACTTCCTCTACGCCCGGATGCGCGGCGCCCAAGACGACGACGCCCACACTCCCGGCCAGACGCACGAGGATGATGCGCTCACGCTCCTCCGCGAGATTCGCGATGCGCTTCGTGACGCACGGAGGCCCGCCGCGTCATGATCCCGCGCTCCTCCTCGCTCGCGCCCTGGATGTACCGAGGCGTCTGGGGATTCCTCGTCAGGTGCCTCCGCGTGCCCGACACCTCCCCGTCTCTCCCTCTCCCCCCCGGCGCCACCGATGCCGACCGGAAGCAGTTCCACCCCTCCCCCGACTTTCTCCGCTACCTCAAGTTCTGGTTCTGGCTCTGCTTCCTCCCCTTCGACCTCGTCGTCCTCGCGATCTGGCTCATCGTCTACTCCCAAAACCAGACCGTCTCCTACTTCCTCGCGCTCCCCGCGTTCCTCATCGCCGTCGTCCCGGATGTCATCGCGTACATCGCCATCCACCTGCGATATGACACCACGTGGTACGTGCTCACGCCGCGCGCCGTCCGCGTCCGACGTGGCATCTGGACCATCAGCGAGTGCACCGCCACCTTCGAGAACGTCCAGAACATCTCCATCAAGCAGGGCCCGGTGCAGCGCTACTTCGGCATCGCCCACCTCGCCGTGGACACCGCGGGCGCCGGGCCCGCGGGCCCGCATGGCACGAGCGGCTTCGCCAACCAGGTCGTCCTCGAAGGCCTCGCCGACGTCGAGAGCATCCGCGACCTCATCGCCGAACGCGTCCGCGCCTCCAAGTCCGCGGGCCTGGGCGACGAGCGCGTGCGACGCGCTCAGGACACCGGAAAAATACTGGCGTTTACCGCAGCGCACACCGAGATGCTGCGCGAGATACGAGACCACGCCCGCGCGCTCGCGCGTCGGCCCTGAGCCTCACATCTGCCCGAAGAGCGGCTGTTGTTCTTTCACGTCCTTCACCCGCTCGCGCAGCTCTTCCAGCTCCTTCATGATCTCCGCCGCGTCCCGGAACTGATAGTGCTCGCTGGCGTAGCGGACGTACGCCACCTCATCCAGCGATTTCAGCCGCCGCATGACCTTTTCCGCGATCGCCGCGGACGTCACTTCGCGGTCAAACTCCTGGTGCGCCTCCTCCTCGACACCGTCCACCAGAGCGACAATCACGTCCTCGGCCACCGCACGCTTCCCGCAGGCGGCCTGCACGCCCTTGAGCACCTTCTCGCGCTCGAAGGGGGTCCGGGTGCCGTCGCGCTTCACAACCATAAGCCTTGCAGTGGCTTCCACGCGCTCGTAGGTGGTGAATCGTTTGTTGCAGGCGTTGCATTCGCGGCGTCGGCGGACGACGCGGCCTCCCTCAGAAGCGCGGGAGTCGATCACGCGGTCGTCGTTCCCGTTGCAGAAGGGGCACATCATGGGAGAGCGACCCCAACAGATTGGCTGTCGAGCGTCGGGCGCCACCATATCCGGCGCGGGGTGAGCGGCATGGCCATATCCTCAGCGGGCTGGGGCTCCGGGTCAACACCGGGGCACACCACCCGTAGAATCCCGGCTTTGTCGCCCCCCAACCCCTGACCTCCGACGAGACCGCATGCCACGCATCACGCTTCCAGACGGCTCTGTACGCACCTACGACCGCCCCGTTTCCGCGCGGGAGGTCGCACATGACATAGGCGCCAGATTGGGCGCAGCGGCGGTCGGCGCGCGCATTAACGGCGTTGTTAGTGATCTCGGCGTAGTCATCGAAAGCGATGCTGAGGTGGCGATCATCACCCCCACAAGGCGGGACAAGACACCCGATCCTGACGCGCTCTTTTTGCTTCGGCATTCCACGGCGCACGTGATGGCCGAGGCGATTCAGCGGGTGCATCCGGGGGTGCTGCTCGTGTACGGCCCGCCGCTGGAGAACGGGTTCTATTACGACATGCACGTGCCGGCGGATGCGCCGCTGTCGTCGAATGACTTTGCTGCGATCGAAGCGGAGATGGCAAAGATCGTGGCGGAGGATCGGCCGTTCACGCGGTACGAGATGCCGAGCGCGGAGGGCCTGAAGAAGCTGAAGGGCGAGGGCTCGAAGTACAAGCTGGACAACGCGGAGCGCGCGATCGCGGCGGGGTCGGACAAACTCTCGTGGTATGCGACGGGGGAGCCGGGGAAGAACTGGGAGGACCTGTGCCGCGGGCCGCACGTGCCGAGCACGGGCCGGATCGGCGCGTTCAAGGTGACGTCGCTGGCATCGTCGTACTGGCACGGGGATGAGAACTCGGATCGGCTGATCCGCGTGTACGGCACGTCGTTCTTCACGGCGCAGGAGCTCGACGCGCACCTGAACCAGCTCGAAGAGGCCAAGAAGCGCGACCATCGCGTGCTGGGCAAGCAGCACCATCTGTTCCACATCGACGAGGACGTGGGGCAGGGGCTCATTCTGTGGACGCCGGCGGGCGGGGTGATCCGGACGGAGCTGCAGAACTTCATCTCGTCGGAGCTGCGCAAGCAGGGGTACCACCAGGTCTACACGCCGAACATCGGGAAGCTGGGGCTGTACAAGACCTCGGGGCACTATCCGTACTACACGGAGTCGCAGTACCCGCCGATCGTGGAGCGCGAGACGCTCGGCATGCTGGCCAAGGAGGGGTGCTCGTGCGCCGATCTTGCGGCGAAGATGAGCGCGGGGGAAGTGGACGGGTATCTGCTGCGGCCGATGAACTGCCCGCATCACATCAAGATCTACGCCTCGCAGCCCCGTTCGTACCGGGATCTGCCGCTGCGCTTGGCCGAGTTCGGCACGGTGTACCGGTGGGAGCAGTCGGGCGAATTGAACGGGATGACGCGCGTGCGCGGGTTTACGCAGGACGATGCGCACCTGTTCTGCACGCCGGATCAGGTCGCGGCCGAGCTGCAGGGGTGTCTTTCGCTGGTGAAGCTGATCTTCGACACGCTCGGCATCAAGGAATACCGCGTGCGGGTCGGGTTGCGCGACCCGGACTCGTCGAAGTTCGTGGGCGATCCGTCGAACTGGGACAAGGCGGAGCAGGCGTGCCGAGACGCCGCGAAGTCGCTGGGCGTGGCGTTCAGCGAGGAGCCGGGGGAGGCCGCGTTCTACGGGCCGAAGATCGACTTCGTGGTGAAGGACGTGATCGGTCGCGAGTGGCAGCTCGGGACGGTGCAGGTGGATTACAGCCTGCCGAGCCGGTTCAACCTGACGTACATCGGAGCGGACAACAAGGAGCACTGTCCGGTGATGGTGCATCGGGCGCCGTTCGGGTCGATGGAGCGGTTTGTGGGCGTGCTGATCGAGCACTTTGCCGCGGCGTTCCCGACGTGGCTGTCGCCGGAGCAGGTGCGTGTGCTGCCCATCTCGGACAAGAGCCTGGAGTACGCGAACCTGGTGCTTGCGCGGCTGAAGCAGGTGGGTGTGCGCGCGACGCTGGACGAGTCGAACGACCGGATCCAGGCGAAGGTGAAGGTGGCGGCGGACGACAAGGTGCCGTGGATGGCGATTGTTGGTCCGAGAGACGCCGAGTCGTCGCAGGTGTCGCTGCGAGCCCGGGGCCTGCCGAAGGACCTCGGGAGCATGCCGCTGGCGGACTTCGTGAACGCAATCCATGCAGAGATTTCATCGAAGGGCGCGGAGTCTCTGGCCTCGCGGTTTGCATAATCTCCGCCCCATGAAGCTGACGAAACTTCTTCCGCTCGTTGCGTTGCTGTCGCTCGCCCAAGCGGGGCCGAGGACAACGACGTTCACCGCGTTTGGAAACCGCGTGTACGACGTGGTGATCGATGCTCCTGGCGAGGGGGCCGCGGCCCGGGATGCGTTGGTGGTGCTGCTCGGGGGCGGGGTGGCAAACGACCTGGATTGGACGACGCCCGCGGAGTACTCGATGACGGGGGAGGCGTATGCGGACGCTCCGGCCCTGAGCGCGATGCTGACGGGGTTGGGGTTCACGGTGGCGCGGTACTCGACGATTCATCACGAAGATCCGTTCAAGGATCAGTGGCCGCAGCGTGCGACGCCGTACACGTACCCGCAGTCGTTGGAGCTGGCTCGTGCGGCGGTGCGCGCCGCTCGCGAGGGAGCGGGAGAGGCGGGAGCGCGGGTGATCCTGCTGGGGCATTCGCTCGGCGCCCGGCGGGCGGTCCAGATGGCGCTCGATGAGGACGGGGTTGTGGGAGTGGTGGCGCTCTCGCCGGCGGACCTTGTGGAGACGGGGATGAGGGGGGAGGAGGGGCGGACGCTGCGCGCGGATGCGGGGCGTGTGCTGGCGGACATGGACATTTCGGGGAACGACCGGGTTGAGCCGTACGAGTTGCAGGCGTGGGCCGCGCGTGCGGAGGACTTTGCGCGGTTCCCGCACGATGAGGACGCGTTCGAGGTTCTGGACATCGATGGCTCGGGGCACATCCACCGGTGGGAACTCATTGCGCACCTGCTGCACACGAAGCGGATGACAGAGCCGCTGCCGAGCGCCATGCGGCAGGACCGGTACGGGCTGCCTGTGCCTGAGGATGTGCTCGCGACGGGGAAGGTTTCCGCGTTGCTGCTGTTCGGGGGGATCGACACGTGGGGGTTTCAGAAGCCGCTGCTGCGGGATCGGCTGCGCGAGACGGCGCAGCACGACGTGACGATGATGATCCTGCCGGGGCTGGGTCACAACCTGTCGGAACAGAAGGAAGAGCGGGCGGGGCCTGTGGATGCGCGGGCGCTGGAGGAGGTGCGGGTGTGGCTGGCGGCGAGGTTTCCAGCGAAGTGAGTCGCGCGCGTTGGCGGCCGCTGCATGGAGGAGGAGAGAAATAGAGCGTGGCTTGTGGCTTCGCCGCCGCCGGTGGCCGTGACACACATGAAGCCCCCTCATCCGTCACGGCTTCGCCATGCCACCTTCCCCCCGCGAGGGGGGAAGGGTTCCAAGCCACGATGCAACGATCGCGTCAGCCCTTCCAGCGTTTGAGCCAGAGGGCGTTGAGGACGACGCTGACGGATGACATCGACATGGCGCCTGCGGCGAGCATGGGGTGGAGGTAGCCCAGGGCCGCGACGGGGACGAGGGCGATGTTGTAGGCGAAGGCCCAGAAGAGGCCGAGGTAGATGCGTCGGAGCATGGCGCGGCTGAGGCGGATGGAGCGGCCGACGGCGCGGACGTCTCCGCCAACGAGCACCACGTGCCCGGCCTCCATCGCTACGTCTGTGCCTGAGCCCATGGCGATGCCGAGGTCGGCGCGGGCGAGCGCGGGAGCGTCGTTGACGCCGTCACCGACCATGGCGACGACGCGTCCGGCCTCCTGGAGCTCGCGGACTTTGGCTTCTTTTTCCTGGGGGCGTACGCCTGCGAGGACTTCGTCGATGCCGACGGCCTTGGCCACGGCTTCGCCGGTGGCGCGGTTGTCGCCGGTCATGAGGATGACGGAGAGGCCGAGGGAGTGGAGGTCATCGACGGCCTGCCTGGCGCCGTCCTTGAGTGTGTCCTGAAGAGCGATGTGGGCGAGGACCGCGTTGCTGTCGTCATCGCGGACTTCGACGACGGTTCGTCCCGCGGCCTGGAGCGCACGGACATCGTCGGACTCCTCGCGCGGGCGACCGACATAGATGGGCCTCCCCCCCACCGACGCGCGGACGCCCCCGCCCGCTTCGCTTTCGAAGGCTTGTGGTTCGGTGCGTTGGAGTGACTGAAGTTCGGCGTAGCGGACGATGGCGCGGGCGATGGGGTGCTCGCTGCGCGATTCGACGGCGGCGGCGAGGGCCAGCGAGTTCGGTTCGTGCTCACGTACCTCGACGACTTCCTGCTTGCCTTTGGTGAGGGTTCCGGTTTTGTCGAGGATGATGGCGTTGACGCGTCCGGCGCGTTCGAGGGCGTTGGCGTTTTTGATGAGGATGCCGCGTCGGGCGCCGAGGCCCGTGCCGACCATGATGGCGGCGGGGGTTGCGAGGCCGAGTGCGCAGGGGCAGGCGACGATGAGCACGGCGACGGCGGCGATGACTCCCTGCGTCCAGTCGCCCGTGACGCCCCAGAGGAGCAGCGTGGCGAGCGCGATGACGAGGACGGCGGGGACGAACCAGCCGGAGACTGTGTCGGCGAGGCGTTGGATGCGGGCCTTGCCGGATTGGGCGCGCCGGACGAGGTCGACGATCTGCGCGAGCGCGGCGTCCTTGCCGACTTTGGTGGCCTTGCAGACGAGGGCGCCGGAGGCGTTGACGGTTCCGCCGATGACTTCGTCGCCCTCGGCTTTGTCGACGGGGATGGATTCGCCGGTGACCATGGACTCGTCGACGGCGCTCTTTCCTTCGAGGACGACGCCGTCGACGGGGATGCGTTGGCCGGGGCGGACGACGACCTCATCGCCGACGACGATGTCGCGGACGGGGAGTTCGATCTCGCGGCCTTCGCGTCGCACGACGCCGACGGCGGGCTGGAGGTCCATGAGCGAGGCGATGGAGGAGCCCGCGGAGGCGCGGGCGCGTGCCTCCATCCATTTTCCGAGCGCGATGAGGGCGAGGATGACGGCGGCGGTGTCGAAGTAGAAGTGGTGGCGGCCTTCGAGGAGTGTGTAGAGGCTGTAGAGGAAGGCGACGGTTGTGCCGAGGGCGACGAGCGTGTCCATGTTGGCGGCGAGGTGCTTGAGTGCGCGCCAGGCGCCCTTGTAGTAGGCGGCGCCGATGTAGAGCTGAAGAGGGGTGGTGAGGGCGAGCTGGAGCCAGCCGGACCACGCGGACATGAAGAACATGCCGAGGATCGCGACGGGGAGAGCGAGCGCGACGCCGACGAGCGCGCGGGCGCGCCACTGCGCGGCCTCCTTCTCGTTGTCGGCAAGGAGGTGCTGGGCGTGGTCTTCGTGGGATGCGTGGTCGTGATGGTGGTGGGCGTGGGGGTCGGTAGAACCGACTGCGCGAGGCGAAGTCGGTGGCACGAGGGCGTCGAGTTCGGCGCGGATGGATTTGACGTCGTAGCCGGCGCGTTCGACGGCTTCGCGGACGGCGCGCTCGCGTGTCTTGGGATCGTCGACGTCGACCACGGCCTCGCGCATGGCGAAGTTGACGCTGGCGTCGGTGACGCCCTCTGTGTGCTTGAGGGCCTTCTCGATGCGCGCGACGCAGGAGCCGCAGTGCATCCCGTCGATGCGGAGGGTGAGCTGTGCCATGTGCACGGGAACGGTAGGCCTCGGAAGGCGGGGACCGGTGCGGGCATGTGCGTGCGGCGTAGACTGGGCGCATGGCTCCCAGACGCGTGTTGCACGACAAGTATTTCAAGCAGGCCAAGGAGGAGGGGTATCTTGCGCGCTCTGCGTACAAGCTGAAGGAGCTGCAGGAGCGGTTTTCGCTGATCCGCAAGGGGGATCGGGTGCTGGACCTTGGGTGTGCGCCTGGGGCGTGGCTGCAGGTGGCGCTGGAGATCGTGGGTGAGGACGGGGTGGTGGTGGGTCTGGACTTGAAGGAGGTGGACGAGCGGCTCGTGCCGGGGGCGTTCACGATGGTGGGCGACGCGTTCGAGGTCGAGGCCGCGAAGCTGATGGGGGAGTCGGGGAAGCCGTTCGACGTGGTGCTGTCGGACATGGCGCCGAACACGTCGGGGCACGGGGACGATCTGCGTTCGTCACATCTGTGTCATCGGGTGCTGGACGTGGTGGGCGCGGTGTTGCGGCCGGGGGGGAACATGGCGATGAAGATTCTGGAGGGGGCGATGTACAACGAGATGCTGCAGCGGACCAAGGGCATGTTCCCGGATGCGAAGGGGTTCAAGCCGAAGGCGAGCCGCGAGGTCTCGCGCGAGATGTACATCGTGGGGACACGGCACAGGGTGCGGTGAAGCAAAAGGCCGCGGGCCCCGGCTTGTTCACCGGAGCCCGCGGTCAAGAGAGGCCGAACGCGTCCGTACGCCGAATTCTGTGCCCGCGTCGGTGTGACCCGTCGTGGGCTCGCGACCATTTCTCTGGGCGGCTCGTTGCCGAGCCGCTCGAGCGGTCTACCCGCCGTCCGCCATCGCTGGGCGCCCGGACCCGGCGCCGACCCGGGGGTCGCGGAGGCTGCTTGACCTTGCACGCGGTGGGGCTTGCCGTGCCACGCTCGTCACCGAGCGCGCGGTGCGCTCTTACCGCACCGTTTCACCCTTGCCTGATCCCCTTGCGGGGCCATCGGCGGTTTGCTTTCTGTTGCGCTCTCCCTCGCCTCTCGGCCTCGAAAAGAGAGGCGGGTGGGTGTTGCCCACCACCGTGGTCCATGACGTGTTCGGACGTTCCTCCGGCGGTTGTGCCGCCGGCGGTCGCGTGTCCGCGTTCGCCGGATGGTAGGCATGGCGGTAGCATCCCGCCCGTATGCCCTCGGGCGGAACGACATCCAAGGGGCCCTCGTGGCGGGCGCTCGTCTGGCTTGAGGAAAGCCAGAGCGCGCTCGTTCGGCAGATCGCCGAGGTCTCGAGGCTGCGCATCACGGCGTGCGGGTGCCCGGGGCGCGGGCGGAGCACAGCGGTCGGCGAGAGTCTGGGCGCGGAGGGGTTCGCGGATCTGCGGCATGCGCTGACGTCGGCCGAGGTGGACGTGGCGTTGTTCGCGACTGCCGCGGGTGAGGAGGGGAAGGGGCCGTCGCCGCTGGATGACGCGGAGACGCTGCGGATCGCGGGAGAGCGGGGCGTGGCGCTGGTGAGCCTCGAGCCGAGCCCGTCGTCGGTGGGGATGTCGAGGCGTATCACGAAGGCGTTGACGGGTGTTGGTCGCGCGGAGGGGAGCGCGATCGTGAAGTTCGTGCCGAGCACGCGGAGGACGAAGGGATTCCGCGCGGCGCGCGAGGTGCTGGAGGCGGTGGGGCCTGCGCGGACGGTGTCGATCTCGCAGCGGAGCGGGCTGGGGCAGGGATCGCTCAGCGCGAAGCTGTACGACGCGATGCTGACGGTGCTGTTGCTGCAGGGCGAGCCGGAGGTGATCGACGCGGCGAACTCGGGCCCGGACACGTCGGGGGGCGTGCACCTAGCGCCGGGGGAGAACCTGCGGACGCTGCGGGGCGACCTGACGGCGAATCTTCGGTTCGGCTCGGGGCGGTCGGCGTCGATCGTGCTGAGCGAGTCGGCGGGGCGGTGGTTCCGTGGTGTGACGGTGATCTCGCGCGGCGGGTGCGTGCGTCTGGACGACAAGTCGTTCGAGGTGATCGACCAGACGGGACGGACGACCGATCGCTCGCGCACGCGCTTGACCACGGGCGGGCACACCGACCCCGACGCCACGCCCGAGGCAGGCGGTGCGTTGGCGATGGGCGAGCAGATCTCGGCGATCCTGGAGGGGCGCGCGGAATCGGAGAGCGCGGTGGAGCGTGAGACGGCGCTGGCGATGTGCGAGGCGGCGTTGCTGAGCGCGCGGACGGGGCAGGGTGAGTCCCCCGCGACGATCCTGCGGATGGCCGGGGGATGATCGGGCCCGGGGCGTGCCGATTCCCGCGAGCGGGCCGGACCTCAACCTCCGGTTCGAGCGTCAGTACTACAGTGAACGGACGAGCCGCCGGGCATGCGCCCACGGCGTGAGGCCCCAAGCACGAAGGAGCAGAGCATGCGTGGATGGATGACGGGCGCGGGGATGTTGGGCGCGGCGAGCGTGATCTGCGTGGCGGCGCTGGCCGGGGATGACAAGATCATTCCCGCGGGCTCGATCGCGCCGGAGTGGTCGCTCAAAGATTCTTCGAACAAGGACCACAAGCTCTCGGACTACAAGGGGAAGATCGTGGTCATGGACTTCTGGGCGACGTGGTGCGGCCCGTGCAAGCGCGCGATGCCCACGGTGCAGAAGATCCACGACGAGTACAAGGACAAGGGCGTCGTTGTCTTCGGCGTCAACTGCTGGGAGCAGGCCGACCCCGCCCAGTACATGCGCCAGCAGAAGTACACCTACACGCTGCTCCTCCGCGCCGACGATGTCGCGGCGAAGTACGGCGTCGGCGGCATCCCCGCGTTCTTCATCATCGGGCCCGATGGCAAGGTCGCGTTCAGCGAGACCGGCTTCGGCCCGAACAGCGAGAAGGAAATCCGCACGGCGCTCGACAAGCTGCTCAACAACTCATGAGCGCACGAGCACGGCGCGAATCGCACAGCCCCGCTGCCGGCGGGGTTTTTCGTTGGACCACGGTCGCAGACCGTTCAGCCCTCGAGGTCGAGCGAGGGCTTCGCGTCGGGAGTGGCCGAGCCGTCGCGCCCGTACATGGCGTGCTCCTGCCGGTCCTCGTGCGACTCCTCGTGTGAGTTGCCCTTGGTCGAGCGGACGGCCTCGGCGAGTGACACCTCGTCGACCGGCGCCTCCAGGCCCTCGGGGTTCAGATGGAACCTGCGATTCTCAGCCTCTGCGGCACGCCTCGTATCGCGCACCGCCTGGCGCTCCGCCTGTGCGGCTCCGGCCAGCGAGGACGCGATGGTGGGGGCGATGGGTTCCATGTCCGCTCTCTCTATCGGCGCCTCTTGCGCTCGCGCTTTCAAGAGGGTCTGAGAACACCCGAGCGGGCCCTATTACCGGACTGATGAGTCCGCAATCGCCTCGCGCAGGGTCGCGAGCAGCCCCGCGTGGCGCACGGGGTCGAACGCCTGTTCAGCCTGCAGCGCCGAGGGCGGGAACGCCCAGTACGCCTTGGTCCGCGTCGCGTCGGGCTCATCTTCGAATCTCGGCATCGCGTGGGCATGGAGCGTCGGGTCCACATTGCCCAGGATCGCGTAGTTCATGCGTCGGAATGGCCGGTGCGGCAGCGCAACCCGCAGGGCCTTGGGGATAGCGTCGCCGAGTCGCGCGAGGTCCGCGAGGAATCTCGCGCGTGATTCCTCGGAGAGTTCGTTGAGCGAGCCCGCGAGCGGGTCGGCGATGAGCACGCAGTAGCCGGGGAGGGTCTGCTGCTCGAAGAGCGTCACGAAGCCCGACGGGAGCCGCGCCACGAAGGCCGGGTGCGTGCCGGCGTGGCAGGCTTTCCACTGTTCCTGGATCGTCATCGCCATCGCCCGGACGTGGAGCCGGAAGCGGCGCCCTTCTTCACGAGCAGGACCACGGCATGAGCCTCGACCGCGCGGCCCTCGCCCACGGCGTCGACGCCCTCGTGCGATTTTCCCTTGAGATTCACAGCGGCGGTCTCGACCGCGAGAATCTTGGCGATGTTCTCGCGGATCCGATCCTTCAGCGGCCCGAGCCTGGGACGCTCCAGGATCACCGTGCAGTCGAGGTTCGCGACGACCCAGCCCGCGGCCGTGACTTTCCGCGCGGCCTCGCCCAGAAACACGGCGGAGTCCTGCGCGTCGTGCCTCGGGTCGTCGTCGGGGAAAAGCTGGCCGATGTCTGGCAGGGAGAGAGCGCCCAGGAGGGCGTCGGTCACGGCGTGGTACAGGGCGTCGCCGTCTGAGTGGGCTACGGGGCCCAGTGGGTGGTCCAGGAGAAGCCCGCCGAGCACGAAGGGCCTGCCGCGGCCCTGCGGGGGGAAGGGCTCGAGCCGGTGGAGGTCGTACCCGTGTCCGATACGGATTGCGGAGGCGGTGGACATGAGGGGGGGATGTGGGGCAGAATGCCCAATTTGGCGTGCGAGATGACCGATCGTATGGTACCCGCCGCGGCGCGCGGGCCGCGCAACGCGTGGCGAACGCCCGCTGGCTCGGCAACGTAAGGTCCCGGACGGAGACATACATGACACGGACACGGATGGGCTGGATTGCTGTTGCAGGCGTGCTGGGGCTTTCCGGCTGCTACTACGAGGGCGGCCCGCTGTCCTCGCAGGACCGGTTCACGTACGTGAGCCGGCCGTTCCAGCCGTGGACGGTCGACCTGGTCGACGTGCGGACCGGTGAGACGATCTGGTCGGTGGACGTGCCCGTCGGGCAGCAGCTCGTGGTGGATTTCCAGCCGGCGAGGTCCGGGCAGCCCCAGGACCCGTGGCGGCCGGACACGATGCTGTGGGACGTGATGCCGGAGGGCCGACGGTTCGGCGCGTTGAACAACAAGTTGGCCGTGCCGAGCCACAACGCGCGCCGGCTCGAGCCGAAGCTCCGCGCCGTGCCGGAGCAGCCGAGCGAGCCGTACGCGAGCGCGCCGACTCCGGCGCCCGAGCACGCACCGATCGAGCCAGCGCCTGGTGCGGAGGCGGCGCCCGCGGCGAGCGAGCCCACGTACGGCGCCGAGCCGCACTGAGCAACCGATCGAGCTAGAGACGATCCGCCGCGAGAGACGAGAGCGCCGAGCGCTCGGACTTCGCGAGGGTGACGTGCGCCACCATCCCGAGCCCCTTCATCCGCTCCACGGTGTACGAGAGCCCGTTGGATGAAGAGTCGAGGTAGGGGTTGTCGATCTGCCCGATGTCGCCGGTGAGCACGAGGCGCGTGCCCTCTCCGACGCGCGAGATGATCGTCCGCACCTCGTGCGGCGTGAGGTTCTGGGCCTCATCGACGATCATGAACTGATGCGGGATGGATCGCCCGCGGATGTACGTGAGCGGCTCGAGCACGAGCCGCCCGTCCGCGATGAGTTTCTTGACGCGTTGCTCGGGCGTGCGCGACTCCGGCGCGTTCATGTGCGAGCCGCGCGTCGAGAGCAGGTACTCGAGGTTGTCGAAGATGGGCTGCATCCACGCGGCGAGTTTCTCGTCCTTGGTGCCGGGGAGGTAGCCGATGTCGCGCCCCATCGGCATGATCGGTCGGGCGACGAGCAGCCGGTCGTAGCGTTCCTCCTGGAAGACCTTGGTCATGCCGGCCGCGAGCGCGAGCAGCGTCTTGCCCGTGCCCGCCGAGCCGAGCAGCGTGATGAGCTTGATCTCGTCGTCGAGCAGCACGTCGAGGGCCATGGTCTGCTGGACGTTTCGGGCCATGATCCCGAAGACGGGCTTTCGCGGCCCCGAGACGGGGATGACGTGGTCGGTGTCGGCGAGCCGTCGCGCCAGGCCGGTGTGCGAGGGGTCATCCTCGGCCTTGAGGATCACGAACTGGTTGGCGTGCAGCTTCGAGGGGCCGTCGGCCGTCTGGCACTCCCCGTCGGGCTTGGCCTCGGCGAGCCGCTCGAGCGGCAGCATCCGATTCTTGTACAGCTCGTCGATCATGGGGGCGGGGGCGCGCACGCTGATGAACCCGCAGTAGAGCCGGTCGGCGTCGACCTTCTGGTTCTCGAAGTCCTCGGCGTGGATGCCGAGCGCATCGGCCTTGATCCGCGCGTTGATGTCCTTCGACACGAACACCGCGCGGTCTCCGGATTCGTGGACCGCCCACGCGACGGCGATGATCCGGTTGTCAGGGGTGTCGGCGCGCAGCGGCGAGGGGCGCTCTTCCGGCGAGGTGTCGATGCGAACCACACCGGAGGGGCCGGCGGACTCGTGCACCTTCGACCACTCCACCCCCTCCGTCAGACGGCCCGCGTTGCGCAGCGCGTCGAGGTTGCGGATGGCCTGGCGGGCGTTGCGTCCGAGATCGTCGTTCTGCCCCTTGAACTGATCCAGCTCCTCGAGCACGGCGAACGGGATGATGACCGTGTTCTCCTCGAACACGAACACGGCGTCCGGGTTGTGGAGGAGGACGTTGGTGTCGAGGACGAAGTGCTTGACGCCCTGCGCGACGCCGCTTGGGGCGCGCTGGCCTTCGGGCGCCGCGCCGTCGGCGCTCGGGGTCTGGGGTGTCGAACGGGTCCGTCGCGCCGAGGAGGCGCGCGCCTTCACATCGCGGGCTGTCATACGAGAGAATGTATCGGCCGAACGGGCCCGCGGTTCCCGCGAAAGGGCCTACAGTGCTCTCTTCTCAGGAGTTTCAAGCATGCTGGTCGCCGATCTCGTGCGGGTGATGGACGGACTGGCTCCCCCCTCGCTCGCGGAAGCGTGGGACAACGTCGGGCTGCTCGTGGGCGACGCCAACGATGCGGTGCGCGGCCCGCTGTACCTGACGATCGACCTGACGGCGGAGACGCTGGCCGAGGCTGAGGTCGCCTCCGCGGGCGCCGTGCTCGCGTACCACCCGCCCATCTTCGATCCTCTGAAGCGTGTGACCGGCGCGGATCCGAAGGGAAAGCTCATCCTGCGCGCGGCGCGCCGCGGGATGGCGGTGATCTCTCCGCACACCGCGCTGGACGCGGCGCCGGGGGGCATGGCCGACTGGCTGGCCGAGGGTGTTGGCGCGGGAGGCGATCGGCGCGCGATCATCCCCGCGAGCGCGTCCGACGATCGACAGACGCACAAGATCGTGGTCTATGTGCCGACCGAGCCAGCGGACGCCCTCGAACGCGTGCGGAACGCGCTCGCCTCGGCGGGCGCGGGACATATCGGCGAGTATGAGCTGTGCTCGTTCACGCTCTCGGGCAAGGGGACGTTCTTCGCTGGCGACGGCGCGAGCCCGCGCGTGGGCGAGAAGGGGCGGCTGGAGACCGTGGCCGAGCACAGGCTCGAGATGGTCTGCCCGGGCGCCGCGCTCCCCATCCTGATCGAGACGCTGCGCGCGTTCCACCCGTACGAGGAGCCGGCGTTCGACATCTTCGCGCTCACCGAGCGAACGGACCGACGCATCGGGGCGGGGCGGCGCGTCACGCTCGACCAGCCGGCCACCGCCGAAGAAATCGCGGCTCGCGTCCGCGACCACCTCGGGCTGCAGCGCGTGCGTCTTGCGGAGAGCGCGGCCCGGGGCGCCAAGGCCACCATGGTCGGCGTGTGCCCGGGCGCCGGCGCCGGCCTGCTCGACGCGGCCATCGCGCAGGGATGCAACGTCTTCGTCACCGGCGAGATGAAGCACCACGACGTGCTGCGCGCGGCCGCGAACGGGTGCTCGGTCATCCTCGCGGGCCACACCAACACCGAGCGCGGGTACCTCCCGCGCCTGGCGTCCAGGATGATGGAGGCGCTTCCCGGGCTCGACGCGCGCGTCTCGGCCGCGGACCGCGACCACACGCGATATGTCTGAGCCGGCCGCGTCGGCTCAGCCGTCCAGCACGAACGAGCGCTCCGCGTAGAGCTTGTCCATCAGCGCGCGCAGGGGCTGGGCGCTCTCGAGCTTCGAGGCGCAGGCGATGAGCAGTTCGACGAGATTCAGGTAGTCCGCGAGCGAGATCGTCTCGGGCTCGATGCGCGCCTGGGACGAGTCGCCGCCCTGCACGGCGTCGAGGTTGCCCATGTTGTGATAGTTCCGGAGCGGGAGGCAGACGCACGTCGCCTCGTGGCCGAACGCGCAGAAGCACGTCGCCTCGCACGTCCCGCCGGGCATGAGCCGGCGCTGCCACCGGAAGGGAGGCTCGCGCTCGGCCGTCTGCTTCGCGAGCGCGTCGGCAACGCCGCCGACCGCGGCGGTGAGCGCCGGCGCGAACGTCGAGGTCTTGTCGCCCACGCGGACAATCGGCCCCGCGTGAAGCGGCGATTCCGGGTAGGCGCGCGAGTTCTCGAGCGCGACGACGCGCGCGCCCTCCGGGATGACGCCCTCGCGGCAAGCGGCGATCGCGCCGATGAACCCGACCTCCTCGGCGCGTGTGAACAGCGCCCACACCGGCGGCCGACCGTCGCGCCCGACCCGCAGACCCTCCAGAGCCGAGACGACCGCCGCCACGCCCGAGAGATCGTCGCAGGCCGGGGCGCGGACCTCCCCCCCCGCCACCTCCGCGTCGGGGAGATCCCACGTGGCCACGTCGCCCGGGCGGACCGCGTTGTGATCCACGTGCGAGTCGAGCTCGATCGTGCACCGGCGAAGCGGTTCCGCGGGCGAGGCGTCGAGCACCGTCCCGGGCAGGCGCCGCCCGTCACGCGTGTGGATCACGAGGCGCGCGTTCTCGAAGTACGCGTCCATCACCCCGCCCCGGAACGTGCATGAGATCGTCCCCTCGTGAATGATGTTCTCGACGACGAACGCGGGGTGATCCAGATGAGCCGTCAGCACCAGAGGCGGGCCGGACGGCGCGTCGGGATGCTGCTCGCGCAGCAGCATGTTGCCGGCGCGGTCGCGCGTGAGCGAGAAATCCGGCCGCTCGGCCGCCCAGCGCTCGACCCACGCGATCACGCGGTCCTCGCGCCCCGTGGCCGTGGGGAGCGACGTCAGTGCCAGGAGCCAATCCGTCGCCTTGTCCGTCAATCCGGGGAGCTCATGCGCCATGACGCAAGCGTATCGCGCCCCGCCCCGGCCCTCCCTACACTCTCCGCTCCGCCATGCCCACGCCGTTCGCCCCCATCCCGGTCATCCTCGACGAGCTCCGCGCGGGGCGGATGATCGTGCTCACCGACGATGAAGGGCGCGAGAACGAGGGCGACCTGGTGCTCGCGGCGGAGAAGACGACGGCGCAGGCCGTGAACTTCATGCTCTCGCACGCGCGCGGGTACATGTGCCTCTCGCTCTCGAGCGCCGACTGCGACCGGCTGGACCTCCACCCGCAGTCGCCCACGAACACGAGCGTGCGCGGGACCCCGTTCACGGTGGCGATCGACGCACACCCGCGTCACGGAGCCACGACGGGCGTCTCGGCCGCGGAGCGCGCCAAGACCATCCTGCTCGCCATCGACGGCGACTCGCGCCCGGACGACTTCGTGCGTCCGGGACACATCAACCCGCTCCGCGCACGGGACGGGGGCGTGCTGGTGCGCACGGGGCAGACGGAGGGGTCGATCGATCTCTGCCGGCTCGCCGGGCTCACGCCCGCGGCCGTCATCATCGAGATCATGCGCGAGGACGGGGAGATGGCGCGCGTGCCGGACCTCGAGCAGTTCTGCGCCAAGCACCACCTCAAGATGTGCTCCGTCGCGCAGATCATCGAGCACCGCCTGCGGGACGAGCGGCTCGTCCGACGGCTCGATCCGCCCCGCGGCACGCCGATCGACACCGAGTTCGGCACGTTCAACCTCATCGCGTACGACTCGCTTGTCGATCCGCTGCCGCACATCGCGCTGACGGTGGGCGGCGTGGGCGAGCTGGGCGCGAACGGACGGGCCGCGGACTGCGACGAGCCGACCCTCGTCCGCATGCACCGGCGCAACGTGCTGGGGGATATCTTCTTCGACGGCGCGAACTCACCCGACGGAGCGAGCGGACGAGCCCTGCACGAGTCCATGCGGGCCATCCAGAAGGCCGGGCGAGGCGCCGTGGTCTACCTCCGACCCGAGGGCGCCGGCGACGCGCTCGATCAGCGCCTCCACGCGCTCAAACGCTCGGCCTACACGCCCGAGTCGCACGATCTCACCCACCCCGACGGGCCCGGCGCCGCGGCGATGCCCATGACCCACCGCGACTTCGGCATCGGCGGGCAGATCCTCCGCGACCTCGGCCTGCGCAAGCTCCGCCTCCTCACCAACCACCCGCGCGCCCTGCCCGCACTCGACGCCTTCGGGCTTGAGATCGTCGAGCACGTCCCCATCCCCCACTAACGACCGATCCCCCATGTCCAAACGCATCCTCTACACCGTCACGGCCACGCTCCCCGACGAGCCCACCGCCGCCGAGTACATCGCCTGGCTTGAGGACGGGCACGTCGATCAGGTCGTCGCCGCGGGCGCTCACTCGGGCATGATCGTGCGGCTCGAGGGCGCACCGGCCCGCGTGCAGACGCAGTACGTCTTCTCGACGCGCGAGACCTTCGACCGCTACGTCCAGCGCGACGCCCCCGCCCTCCGCGCGGACGGGCTCAAGCGCTTCCCGCCCGAGCGCGGCATCGTCTTCTCCCGCGAGATCGGCGAGATTCTCTAACGAGCCGTCGCCACGCGTCGGCCGCCGGGTCCTCAGCAGGGGTTCCCGAAGCCCGACAGCACCGCGTTCAGGTCTGCAAAGCCCACCGACCCGTCCCCGTTCACGTCGCCGGCGAGGAAGCCGGACCCGCTCTGGGTCTGGCCGAACTGCGACAGCACCGTGTTGAGGTCGGCGAAGTTCACGACGTTGTCACCCGTCGCGTCGCCCGCGCACGACCCCGTGATGCGGAAGTTCACGTCCGTGAGGTCCGAGCCCGTGTTGCCCAACGCGTCCCGCGCGATCACGCGCAGCCGCGCCTGCGAGGTGTGCACGTTCGGCACGTTCCAGCTGAAGGAACCGAGAGCCGCGGCGCCCAGGGAGAGCGCGTTCCACGTCACGCCGCCGTCGTAGGAGGCGTGCACGTCGACGCTGGCGACGGACACGTCGTCGTCCGAGTTCCAGCGGATGGTCTGCGCGCTGGACGGAGCGACGATCTCGCCGGCATTGAGCGATTTCACGTACGCCGTGGGCGCCAGACCCCCGTTCGGACCAACGTCGCCCCGGTGCTTCGGCACGTGCATGACGATGCAGTGCATCACGCCCGCCGCGGTCACGATCGCCTGGCAGTTGATCGGGATGATCTGCTTGTTGGGCATCGCGCCCTGCCACGCGGCCAGCGCCTGCGCGTTGTGCGGGGACACCGTCGCGTTCGTGTACGTCGGGACCAGCACGATGTCGTTGCACATCACCACGTTCGTGTACGTGTAGTGCGTCCCGCTCACGGAGCGAGCCGGGATGCGCGTCACCGTGTAGCCGAGCCCCGCCATCGTCACCGCCGCGGCGTCGCAGATCTGGTCCTGCGTGCTGCCCACATTGTTCGGCCAGTCCGAGATCATCACCGCGTCATCCGCGATGACCTGCATCCACATGTCGAGGTGCTGCGTCGCGTCCACGCTCGTCGGGAACGGCTGGAACAGCGTCGTGCTCACGCCCTGGTACGCGCTCCAGTGCCCGATGATCTGGCCTTCCGTCAGGCTCGGGTTCTCGTTGTTGATGAGGCGTGTGGCATACGAGCGGTTCAGCGCGTCGAGGTGGTAGTTGCCCCCCCCGTGGACCAGCGGCAGCTCGTAGAACTGATGCCCCCGCTGCGCGGCGTAGAACTGCGTGTACGCGTCGTCGTTCGGGCGAGGACGGTTGTACGTGTGGTCCACCACCGCGCGCGTGTCGCCCTCGAAGATGTAGCGCGGGCCGTAGTCGCGGATCCAGATCGAGTCCGTCTGCCGCACCACGAACTTCACGCGCGCCATGTTCGCGCCTGCCGACTGGATCGAGTTCGACGCCGAGACCTGCACGCTCGCGTTCGGCACGGCCACCCACACGTCCGCGTTGCCCGCCGTCGTGATCTCCTTCGCCATCTGCGCCGCGATCGACAGCCACGACGACGACCCCTGCCACGAGAGCAAGATCGAGTCCATCGGCTCGTACTCGGCCGCGCAGTGGATCGGGCCCGTCGGCGGCGCCGTCACCGCGCGGAGATCGGCCGTGATCGGGTTCTGCGCCAGGTATTCGCGCTCGCCCGGGGTGAGAAAGCGCGGGAGCGGCTCGCTGCGGTCGACCGGGAGCGTCAGGCCGTCCGCCATCCCGGCCGCCGAGACAAGAACCCCCGCCGACACACCCACGAGCAACGTCCGATACGACATGCGATCGCTCCCTGGCGTTCCGCGCGCGGCGACGACTTCGCCCACGTCGCGAGCCGACCCGATCCTACCCTGCCACAACCGGAGCCCCAAGCCAATCCTTCGGGTGATTTCGCTGCTTTTTGCCCTGTCCCCGCGCTTCGCCTGCGCTCCCCACCCGCACCGGCGAGAACCGGGACCTCAACTGCGCCCGCCGCCCCGCGCGCGCATGTGGCGCCGGGGCGGCCTCCTCACACGACGCCCACGCTCACGGGCACGCCGTCGCGAACGCGCTGAGCACGATGTTGAGATCGCGGAAGTCCACGACGCCGTCCGCGTTCACGTCGCCCTCGAACCACGGGTTGCTCTGACCAAACTCCGACAGCACGATGTTCAGGTCCTGGAAGTTGACGAACCGGTCCTCGTTCGCGTCGCCCGAGCACGACGCCTCCGTGACGCCGCCCACGATCTCGCTCGCCTCGAGGTTGCGGTACTCCGGGCCCTCCTCCGAGCCGTCATAGTCCGAGCGGGACCGGGACATGTGCACCAACGAGCCCACCTGCACGCCCGCCCACGGCGAGCCCGCCACCGGCGACCACACCGGCGACCCACCGGGAACAAGCCGGTACGGCCGCACAGAGCCGTCCCCGAACACCGACACATCCCCCTCGTTGTCGTAATGCAGCCCCTTCGGGTTGAACGGCGCATCGAACCCCGAGTGCAACAACCACACGCCCGCCACCGCGCTCCGCGTCAGCCTCGACACCCGCACCGATCCATCCCCGGCCAGCATCACCGAGCCATCCGCCGAGTGCACCGCCATGCTCGCCACCCCCTGGATCGCCGGCAACGCCGTCGGCAACGCCTCCGACGGCGGACCACCACCGGCGCTCAGCAGCCCTCTCGGCACGCGCACGATCCTGTTGTTCGACTTCGACAGCACAAACACCTCATCCGTGCTGTCGCTGTAATCCAGCGCATCCGCAGAGTTCCCCGTCCCCACACCGCCCGAATTCATCAGCGTCGGGGGGCTCACACGGCAGTTGTACCGACGCAGCAGATTCCCATCGATCACGTACAGCTCGTCGAACCGGCTCATCGTCATCTTCTTCGGATTCGCCAGCGCCGCGACCTGCGCGAACGTGTGATCGATCGGGTCCACGCTGTACAGACCCGCAGGGTGCACGCTCCCGTCACCCAGCAGCAGGAGGTGCACCGAGCCGTCACCCGCCGACTCGATGTCGAGGATCGGCCCCGCGCCCACCGGCAGCGGGATCATCTTCTCCTGCACGCCCGCCAGCGGCCGGAACGGCGTCGGCACGATCTGCTTCAGCCCGGGGCCGTCAACCGACGAGGCCTGCGTCAGGCCGTAGCGCGGGAACACCGCGATGTACGAATCGATGAACCGGCGGATGCCGTCGTTCGCCCCCGTCATCATCTCGCTCAGGATCATCGGCGCGCCAAGCCGGATCACCGCCACGGTCTGGATCGGCATGACCGTGTTCGCGAACGCGGACTGTGATGAGTTCGCGCCGTCGCTCGCGGGGTCCCGGTACTTGATCTGCTGATTCGAGCCGTTGATGTCCACGCGATTCAGCGTCACCACGTGCCCGCCCGTCCGGTCGATCAGGTTGCTGTAACCCCCTGAGCCCGGGTTCGTCGACTGCGGCACGTACCTCCCGTACGCGAACGCCACCAGCGCACCGTCCACGCCCCGCAATCCCAGCCGCCGCACCGTGCAATCGTGACCCGCCCCGGCCCGACGATAGATGATGTCGAACTGCCCCCCGCCGATGACCTGGAACCAGAATGCCGCGCCCGTCCCAAACCCGCCCTTAGTGCCCTCCGTCGCGTGCGTGCCCATGAACGAGCCCATGAGCTGGATGTTCGTCGTCGCCGCGTTGTAGATCGACGTCGAGTTGCTCTGCCAGTTCTGAGCGCCGGGCGGGAACGAGGGGTACCCGTGCGTCGCCGCGTACGCCGCGAGGTTCAATGCCGCCGTCGGCGCGCAGTACATGTTCCCGTTGTTCGGCAGCCCGGGGCGACCCGACACCGCGCTGCGACGTTGATCAAAGTCCACCATCCCCGTGACACGCCACGTGAACAGGTTCGAGTTCTGATACGACCAGTACACCGCGGCCTTCGCTGCGCCCGTCCATATCGACAGCGCCGCGACGCCAAACGCCAAACCAGACGAACGTCCCATGTTGTGCCGATCCTTTGCCGTCTCCCCGCCCACGCGCCGACGCATCGGCTCCGGCCGAGCATCGCGCTCGCGGCAATCTATCCGCCGCGGCGTGCCGCCCCAAGAGAGAAGACGCTGCTTTTCTCTGCGCGCCGCCGGATGCAAATCCGTGCTCCCCCATGATTGACACCGAACGTCCGCCGCACGCCGCTCATCCGCACACCACCCCGAACGCGCTCAGCACCACATTCAAATCAACAAACCCCACCTCCCCATCCCCATTCACATCGCCCGCCAACCCAACCCCCGTCAGACCGTACATCCCCAGCACCACATTCAAGTCCGCAAAGTTCACCACCAGATCGCCCGTCGCATCCCCCGGGCACACCTGCCGCTCATACGCCCCCATGTCGATCCCCTTGCCAGGCGCCAGCACGTCATCCACCACGCGCGCACGACCCGCCAGATCGACCGTCACCCCGCTCGGCAGCGCGCTCGTGTCCCCCGTGTCCGCGCACCCCGAGTGCGGTCGCAAGCGGTAATCCCCCCCCCCCGCGTTCACGAACCCAGGGTCCGTCGCGACGTTCCCCACCCCCGACGCGCCCCCTTCCACAGTGCTGTGCATCACCTCCAGAAAGAACGATTGCACCCGCGGCTGCGCCCCCGAGTTCCCCCATGCCACCGTGTTCCGCAGCGCGAGCAACGTGCTCGCGCGGCTCTCGATCAGCGTGCCGGTCAGAAACGACGCCGGCGCCGTCGCCGCATTCCCCGACATCGTGCAGTTCACGAACCTCAGCGTGCGCGACCCGTCATCGAACGCCACCGTCCCGGCGATCCCCGTGTTGCCCGCGAACAGGCAATTCACCAGCAGGACGTCCTCCGCCGTCGGCATGAACAACCCAGCGCCGAACGCCGCAGCGTTCCCGAGGAACCGGCACGACTCCATCGTCAGGCTCAGCGACACGTGCGAGATCGCGCCGCCCGCCGACTCCGCCTCGTTCCCGACGAAATCGCACCGCACGAAGCGCGCCGAGGGCGTCTCCGGAAAGAACGCCAGGAACATGTGCTCCACACCTCCGCCCGTGATCGCGCGATTCCCCTCGAACACGCAATCCTCGAACAGCGGAACGATGTTCGTGGTGTGCGCCGCGCCCCCACGCTGCGCGCGAGAGTCCTCGAATCGACACCCACGCACCGTCACTCTCGCCGCTGCCTCCAGACCCGCGCCCTTCGGCGCGAGCGCCCACAACGCCGACCCGCGATCGAACAGCCCGCTCCCCGTGTCCGCCTCGCCTCCCCGAAACGTCAGTCCGTCCAGCTCGACCTCGCCCAGGAACGTCAGCGTCACCTGGCTCCCCAGGTCCAACGTCGCGATATGCCACGAGTTGTCCCCTCGATGTGCGAACCCCGGCGCATCGTCCCCGTTCAGATCCCCCGACCACACCGTCGCGAACGCCGCAGGATCACGCGCGTCCGGCGTCCCCGACGCGAGCCCCGCGTACCCGCCGCGCACCACCACCCCGGTCTTGAGCACGAACGTCGCCCCGCGGTCGCCGCCCGACCCGGCCGGCTTGTACACGCCCTGCGCGACGCGAATCTCATCGCCCGTCTGCGCGGCGCTCAGCGCCGCGTGCGGGCTCCGAAACGCCGCGCTCCACGACTGACCGTCCCCACCCGCCGGCGCACTCCCGTCCACAAACCACGTCGTTCCGAACGCCGATCCCGAGAGCGCCGCCAGCGCAATGACCACCCTCACGACGATCATGAGCACTGCCCCCCGAACGCGCTCAATACCGCATTCAGATCCGCGAAGTTCACGACCCCGTCCCCCGTCACGTCCCCATGCAGCGCGCCGATCGCGCCGCTCTGCCCGAACTGCGACAGCACGATGTTCAGATCGGCGAACCCAACCGCGAGATCGTCGTTCGCGTCTCCGACGCACACCTGGCGCTCCAACGCCCCCATGTCCACCACGGCCGACCCGTTCGGCGCCGACGCAGGGTCATCCACCAGCCGCGCCGCGCCCCCGAAATCCCAGGGCGTCGGCTCCGTCACGTTCCCATCCCCATCCAGATCAAACTCGTCCGACAGCACTTCACCGTTCATTCCCGCGTCCACCCCCGCCGACGCGCGACGCAGCCGGTAATCCCCCGCGATGGGATCGCGGAACTGCGGCGCCACGTCAAGATTCCCCGTCCCCGGAAAGCCCCCCTGCAGATCGCTCCACCGAGCCACCGTCTGCCCCAGGTCCGTGATCGCTCCCGCAGGCGCCGAGTTCCCGTGGATCACGCTGTTCGTCACCAGCGCGTCGAGCCCGAGAAACCGCACCACCGATCCCACCCCGCTCGCCAGCGTCGCGGTGTTCGCCGTCATCGTGCAGTTCACCAGCCGGATCGTCGTCGTGAAGTCGTCGAACCACGCCGGCCCCGACAACCCCTGGTTCCCGTTGAACACGCAGTTCATCGCGCGCGCGTGCACGTTCGAGGCGCCACCCGTGTACACGCCCGCGCCGCCCGACCCGAAGTTGCTCGTGAACCGACACCCCGACATCGACAGCGTGTACGACACGCCCAGGCACATGATCCCCCCCCCTCCCAGCCCGTTCGCCCGGTTCCCCTCGAACACACAACGCACGAACTCGAAACGACGATGCGCGGCCGTCACCGACTGATCCCCGAACCCGCCCCCCATGCTCGTCGCCAGGTTGCCCCGGAACACCGTGTCCCGCACGCGCACCCCCGCGGACACCACACCCACGCCCGCGCCGAGCTTCCCACGATTGTCCTCTACCAGACACCCGTCCATCCGAAGAATCGCCACCGTCTCAAAGCCCGACGCCGCGCTCACCAGCACACCACCACCACGCTCGTGCGTCACCGTCGATGAAAACGGTCCGTCCGCCTGCCCCCCCACCACGCGCACGCCGTCCAGCGTTGCCGCTCCCGTCAGAGTGCCCGCCGTCACCACGTGATACGCGTTGTCCCCGCGATTCAAGAACCCCGGCGCGTCGTCCCCGCTCAGATCCCCGCTCAGCGTCGTGACGAACACGCTCGGCGCCCGCTCATCCGGATTCACCCCCGCAAGACCCGCGTACCCACCCTTCACCGTCACGCCCGTCTTCAGCACGAACGTCGTCTCGCGCGGCCCTCCCGCTGCCCCGGGCCGGTACACCCCCTGCCCGACCCACACCTCGTCACCAGCCTGCGCCGCCATCAGCCCAGCCTGCAGGCTCGAGAACGCCGTGCCCCACGTCTGTCCATTCCCACCCGCTGGCGCGATCGCATCCACGCGGAGCGTTGCCGCGCTCGCTGCCCCGCACACAACCAACCCAATCATCGTCCTAACACTCACGACGCAATGACGCATGGGCAGGTCTCCTTTGTCTCACCATGCGCCAAGTCCGCGCGCGGGAGCGAACAAAATACCCCCGCCTTCACCCGAACTGGTGTTCTGAGGGTCAGCCCTATCACCCGGCGCCGAACGGGACGTCACTGAATGTCTCGCCCCAGCAAACCGTCTTCCGTTTGCATCACCGGCCAGTGCTCGCCCCAAGGCAGATGAGGAACCCCAGGTGTCAATTGGGGAAACCTGTAGACGCTCCCGTGCCCGTCCGCGAAGAACACGAGCCATCGGCGCGATTCATCCGTCGTCTTGGGTTGCTCCATCGCCAAACTCAGCCGCAGCAGGAGGCCCTTCTGGCTCGGAAACGCCACGATGGATGCCCGCTGCGGCTGATGGTCGCGAACATCCTGCGGCCCCCCTCTCGCCCAGTAACGCGGACTCGCGAACGCCGTCTTGGAGAGATAATCCATCGAATGAATCGGCCCCCCGTCGCCGTAGCTCGCGCGAACGGGCCAATCGCTCGCGGGCCCGCTGCACGACAGCACGCCCCGGTACCCCTTCGTCTCAATAAACAGCCCCCAATAGAACGATTGATGCCAGTACCAGGTGAACCCGTACATCCCGTATCGAAACTCAGCCATCTCCGTCCCTGGTATCCCAAAGTACGGAAAACGTTCTTGGTGATCCGTGATGAAGCGCTCCAGCTCCCGCCCTGATTCGCGCTGGTGCGCCAACTCGCCCGTCTCCAACGCCGCCCGCTTCCCCCATCCCAGCGACGGTAGCGCCACTGCGAGGAGCACCGCAACAACCCCCATCGATACCAGCAACTCCGGCAGCGTGAAGGCTGGCCTCCGGAAAGCGCGGGCTGCGGCCAGCTTGCCTATTGACACGCCCCCCCCTTGATGTAGCGTCCTGACATTGGTGAATTCATGATCGCATCTTAAGGAGTGTCAGGACATGCCTGTCAAGCGAGGTTCGATAAGTGCCTTTTCCGCGTGCTGGATGCTTGTTCTCGCGGCGGTACCGGCGTTGGTGGCCGCTCAGGGCGGGCTCGGCGAGAACGAATACACGTTCCAGTGCAACAATCCGTGTGCTCAGCAGCAAATCACCTGTCCGAGTAACAAGAGGGGAGAATGTTGTACATCGCTCAGCGGCGTAAATACCTGCCGGTGCGTCCCGGCGACGGGTTGCTGATGCGCAAGTCCGTAGTGGCGGCTCTGGGGCTCGCGCTCTGCGGCGCCGCGGGGCTCATCGTCTGGCAACGCCGACCCGCTGGCGATGACGCAGCCACTCTGGCGATGGTTCGATCCATGTCGGATCGGCTTTCCCATGAGCCGAGCGTGGACGCCACGGCCACCGACGAACTGCGCGCCGCGATCGAGAGCGCCGCCCAGCGAGCGGCATTTCCTACCTCGGCCCCGCGACCGGATGCGGCGGGGCTCGCGGATTGCATCGCCACGTTCATCGCGCTCCGCGCTCGCGCGGACGCCGAGGGATACATCCGGTGGAAGACCGAAGAAGGGTGGCGCATCCGATCGGACGATCCGAAAGCGGCCCGTCTCGATGTCGGATATCGCTACCTCACCGGACGCGAACTGCCCCCGGACGCAGACCGGACCCACATCTTCGAAGCCCTGTTCACCGGAGAACTCTCGCATTCGCGCGGCCTGCAGCGTCCGCAACGAGCCAGCGCCGGCCCGCTGAGTCTCATCGTCGACTTCGCACGCGAATCCGATCCTGACAAGGCGATGCACGCGCTGGAGCGTTTGCATCCCCTGGACCAGCTCTGGGGAGGAGCCATCTCCTACGGCGGAAGACCCCACTGGGACCCGCCGCAGAGCCCCGAATCGATCGCGGCGAGTTCAGGCCCGCTCACGTGGGCTCGCGTAGCGATCGGCTGCAAGGGGACCGCGGGCGTCTGGTTCCCCATGCGTCTCACCGCGTTCTACGACACCACCGCTGCTCAATGGCGCCTCAACCAGGTCACGATCAACAATGTCGCGGGCGATGATTTTCTCGGCATCGAGCACTGACACATGAGCGCGAGAACATCAGTGATGCTCTCTCGACTCACCGCGGCCGGCGCGCCCGTGCTCGGCGTCGTGCTCATCTTCTTCGCCGTTGCAAAGGCGATGGACCCGAAGCCGACCGTCGTTGCTCTTCGGTACCTTCTGCCCATCGACGCGAATACGGCTTTCGTGGGCGCGGGGTTGCTCGTGTCGTTAGAATCAGCGCTCGGGCTGTTCCTGCTACTTGGCATCGCCCGGCGCAGAGTCGCCATGCTCACGATCGCCGTGCTCGTCGTGTTCTCCGCCGCAATCGTCTGGATGCTAGCGCGCCCCGACGCTCCGTCGTGCGGCTGTCAATCACTGTTTCGATTCGCGCAGAGCAATCGTGTCGAGAACAGCGTATCACTCGCACGAAACGCACTGCTGCTCGGCGTAGCCTGGTTGGTGCTGCGACACACGCCGAGCGCCGAAACCGTCTCGCCGCCAAGTCCGGCAGACGCGACGGCGCTGGGCGGAACTACGCCGCCTCCACCGTCTCCGGCTCCGCAGTGAACGGCTTGCCCTCGATCGTCAACCCCAGATGCGCCAGCGGCCCGTGCGGCTTCTTCGCCTCTTCTTTCAGCCGCTTTGCCGCGCCCGGATTCGCATACCGGTTGAACACCATCGCCTTCACCGTCCCCCACATCCCACCGAACGACGTGAACGTGTGGTCCACCGCGCTGGCCTCGTACCCCGAGTGCACCATGCACTGCTGGCACGCCTTGTTCCCGCTCGCGCGACCGTAGTTCTCCCACTTGGTCTCGCGCATCAGCTCCCCGAACGTCTCCGCGTACCCGTCCTGCAGCAGATAGCACGGCTTCTGCCACCCGAACATGTTGAACGTCGGGTTCCCCCAGGGCGTGCACTCGTACTCGCGCTTGCCCATCAGGAACTCGAGGAACAGCGGCGACTGGTTGAACTTCCAGTGCTTCTTCCGGTTCGACAGCGCCATCTCGAAGAAGGTGTTGGTCCGGGCTCGCTCCTGCATGAACGACGCCTGGTCCGGCGCCTTGGGGTACGCGTACCCCGGCGACACCATCATCCCCTCCACCCCAAGCTCCATCGTCTCGTCGAAGAACTTCCGCACCGCGTTCGGGTCCGCCCCATCGAACAGCGTCGTGTTCGTCGTCACCCGAAAGCCCCGCCGCACCGCGAGCCGGATCGCCTCCGTCGCGGTCTCGAACACCCCGTCTCGGCACACCGCAAAGTCATGGTGCGCGCCGTGCCCGTCGAGATGCACGCTGAACGTCAGGTACTTGCTGGGCTTGAACCACCCCGCCTCCAGCTTCTCCTTGAGCAGGATCGCGTTCGTGCACAGGTAGATGTACTTCCGACGCGCGACCAGCCCCTCCACGATCTCACGGATCTGCGGGTGCAGCAGCGGCTCACCACCCGGGATCGACACCATCGGCGCCCCGCACTCGTCCACGGCCTTGAAGCACTGCTCGGGCGTCAGGTTCTGCTTCAGGATGTGCGCCGGGTACTGGATCTTCCCGCACCCCGCGCACGACAGATTGCAGCGGAACAGCGGCTCGAGCATCAGCACGAGCGGATACTTCCGATTTCCGCGCATCCGCTGCCCGAGCACGTACGACGCCACCGTCCACATCTGCGAGAGGGGTACTCCCATTCCGCCTGCGCTCCTCATCTGCCTGCCATGCGCCGTCGGAGAATCCGCCCCGACCCGCGCCAAGCCACCATCCTACCCCATCAACCCCCCCCACTCTCCCCCGAACCCAACCCCGCCCGCCGACGTTCCATCTCCACACGCCCTCCAAACGCCAACGCGTACACTCCGATCGTTTCCCTGACAGGCACGGACACGCCCCAGGAGACGCCACCGTTTGCCGGAACGCACCGACGAACAACTCATCGGCGACTACCGCTCCGGCGACGCCGCGGCCTTCCGCCTCCTCATCGAGCGACATCAGGACGCGCTCCTCCGCTTCCTCATCCGATTCCTCGGCAACCGCGCACTCGCCGAAGACGCCTTCCAGGACGCATTCCTCCAGGTCCACCTCTCCGCCGACGCCTTCGACGTCGAACGACGCTTCAAGCCCTGGCTCTTCACCATCGCGGCCAACAAGGCCCGGGACCTCCGACGCCGCTCCGCGCGCCGACCCACCGTCGATCTCTCCGCCCCCATCGGCGGCGGCGATGACGACGGCGCCCGCACCTACATGGACCTCATGGCCGCCGACGCCGCAGGCGCCGGCGACGACATGGACGCCCGCGAGCGTGACGCCGCCGTGCAGCGCGCCGTCGATTCACTCCCCGACCATCTCCGCGAGATCCTCCTCCTTGCCTACTTTCAACGACTCCCCTACGCCCTCATGGCCGAGGCGCTCGACATCCCCCTCGGCACCGTCAAGTCCCGTCTGCATGCGGCGGTCGGCGCATTTGCCAAAGCCTGGAAGGCACAGACCGAAAACACACCCGGAAACCCCGACTCCGCCGGCGAAATCCCGGGGGCCGGGGACGGTGCGCGAACACGGACGAACCGGTGACGTACGACCATGGCTGCCACAGCCAGACGGAGACGCGCTGACTCGGCGGGAACGACCATCGACATGACCAACCCGGCACACCACACGGACGGACTGAGCCAGAGCGACGCGCAAGCCCTCGACGCGCTCATGGACGCCGGTCTCGACCTCTCCAAAGTCCCTGCGCCGCTCCAGTCCCGCGCCGGCGCCATCGCCTCCCTCCTCTCGCGTCTCGACGTTCCACGCGATCGTGCCCATGACGCCACGCTCGTGGACGTCACGCTCGCGCGAATCGCCCGCGCCCCCATGCCTCTCGCCGTCGATCGGGAAGCCCTCGACGCGCTGGCCGAGGCCGGCTGGGACCTCGCCCGAGTCCCCGCGCCGCTCGCCGAGCGCGCCGCCGCGGTCTCTGCCACGCTCGCCTCGCTCGACGATTCCACCGATCTCGTCTTCTCTGCGGAGGACAGGACCGCCCTCGTCGAAGCCACGCTTTCCCGCGTTCAGCAGGCCATCGACGCCGAGCAGTCACGCTGGGGCTTCGATCGCGCCGACCGCTTCCGCGTCGGCTCCTTCCGGCTCGCCGACCTCGTCTCCGTCGCGGCCGTGCTCATTCTGGGCCTCTTCGTCCTCTGGCCCACCGCCGCCCGCTGGCGCGACCAGGCCCGCCTCACCGCCTGCGCCTCCAACATCGCCAACTCGGCAGTCGGCTTCTCCCTCTACGCTCAGGACCACAACGGCGCCCTCCCCATGGCCACGGCGGGCTATTCGGGCGGCTCGCCCTGGTGGAACGTGGGCACGGCTGGGGAATCCCACTCGGCCAACCTCTTCTCCCTCGTCCGCGAGGGCTACGCCCCCCTCCACGACCTCACCTGCCCCGGCAACACCGACGCCGTCATCCACCTCAACACCAAGCAGTTCACCGACTGGCGCAACCCGCGCGAAGTCTCGTATTCCTACCAACTTCCGACACCGGCCCTCCGGTGGGACGGGCCCGTGCGGCTCATCGTCCTGACCGACAAGTCCCCGGTCATCGACCGGGCCAGGCGGGGCGAGCCGATCGACCCGCTGGCCCGATCCGTGAACCACCGGGGGGCGGGGCAGTGGACGCTCCTCAACGACGGCTCGGCGTTATTCCTTGCCTCGCCGGTGCTTGCGAACGGGGACAACATCTGGCTGCCCCGCTCGCGCCAGTTCAATCCGCACCCCTCGCTTCGGGGAGTGGAGATTCCGGAGGCGGAGGACGACGCGTTCGTGGCGCCTTGAGAGGTCGTTGCGGGGGTTGGGGGGCCTGACTACACTGCTCGGCTCGTCTTTGGGCGGATGTGCCGCCCCGGACGCCGCGCCCGGACATTGTCCCCGGTGCGTTGGGACCCACGAACACAACCCTTATTCGGCGCGGGAGCGATCTCCATGCCCAAGAACAAGACGCACAAAGCTCTTCTGAAGCGCATCCGCGTGACCAAGACCGGTCTGGTGAAGCACAAGCGTTGCGGCGGGAAGCACCTCCGCTCGGACAAGCCGGGCAGCCGCATCCGCCAGTTCCGCAACGCGGTGTTCATGACGACCGGCGAGGCGAAGCGCCTCGAGAAGATGATCTTCCGTCGTCTTCGGGGGCGGAATCAGCCGCGGACGGCGCTGCGTCGCAGCCCCTCGCCCGCGGAGAGCAAGGCCGCGGCGGCGAAGGCCTGATTTCACGGTTTTTTTCGGCATTTCCACGCTGTCCGGGATCGAAGCCGGCTCGCTTTCCTGAGCCGCCCCGTCCGGCAAAGTTTGAGGAGTTGATCTATGCCTCGCGTTCGCAAGGGAGCTGCCCGCAAGCAGAAGCACAAGCGCGTTCTTCGGGAGGCGCGCGGCTATTTCGGGACGAAGAGCCGTCACTTCCAGCAGGCCAAGGTGGCGCTCATGCGCGCCGGGCGCTTCGCGTGGCGTGACCGTCGCCGCCGCAAGCGCGACATGCGTCGGCTGTGGATCACGCGCATCACCGCGGCGTGCCGCATGCGGGACACGCGTTACAGCCTGTTCATGAACGGGCTGAAGCACGCGGGCATCCTGCTGAACCGCAAGATGCTGAGCGAGATCGCGATCCACGACCCGGCGTCGTTCGACGCGATCGTGGCGACGGCGGTCAAGGCGTCGAAGGCGGCCCCCGCCAAGGCCTGATTCGCGACAATTGGCCGAGCGGGCCTAGTTCCGGGCCTGGTGCGCACATTCGCGGCGATACTCGACTGGTATCGCCGTTTTCTTGCGCGCGCGGGGCGTTGGTGCACGGCTAGAGGGCGAGCTTCCTCATCTCTTCGTTCGCCTGTCTGATCAGCGCCTCGCCGAATAGGGCGTGGACGTGGAGGAGGGGGTGGTGGGTGGAGGTCGAGTTGGCTTCACCGACGGCGCGGATCAGGGTGAGTGTGCTGCGGGCGTCGTGATCGCGGCCCTCGTGCGCGAGACGGCGGGCATCGAGGATCATCGCGTACATGAGCGCGCCCCAGGCCTGCTGGCGGGCGTGCGCGGCGGCGAGCGCCTGTGTCTGCTGGTCGTAGGTGAGGGCAGCGTACTGGGCTTGGGTGATGGTGTCGATGCGGAGTCGTTCGTGGTCGGCGGGGTCCATGGCCGCGGCTTCGCGGAGCGCGCGGTCATGATCACCGGCGATCCATGCGTCGACGACGACGGGCAGCGACGTGGCACGGGCGAGCGCGACCGTTCGGCTTGCGTTGAGGGGCACTGCGGACATGGCCATGGGCTGATCGGATCGCTGCGCGCAGGAGGCGCAGATCGTGAGCGTGAGGAGAGAGATCGCGATTCGTGGCCGGTGCGGGCTCATGGGGAGAAGAGTGCGGAAGGATCGTTCACGAAAATGTATGAGGCTTGTGTCCAGGGGATGAGGAAGTCGCTCTGCTGCATGGGCGACTCGTTGGTGCGGAGGTCGGTGACGGTCATAGTCATTCTCGAGACGAGAAGGCCCGTTGGGGGATCGAAGACCTCGAAGACGTAGTTGCGGGGCCACGCGGGGGCGCTCGAGGGGGCGTTGTCCGGGGGCTGCCAGTTGGCGAAGGTGGTTCGAGCGACGACGGCGCCGGAGGCGTTGCGGAGGTCGATGCGAACGGGCCTCGCGTGGTCGGCGTCTTGCGCGACAACGCGGATGGAGTATTGGCATGCGTCGAGCGTGGCGCCGGGGAAATCGGTGTAGACGAGGCTTCTGGTGACGGGGTCCTGCGTCCATTGGACGTCGGTGAGGTCTGCTGCGGAGGCCTGCGTGCGCACCTCGTCGAGGAGGAGTATTCGGCCGGCGGTGGCGTCGGAGACGGGGTCGAGGAATTCGACGAGCGCGAAGAGGGGGTTCTGAAGCGAGGGCCAGGCTTGCGCGGAGGGGACGCTGTCGAAGATGCCGAGCACACCCGTCGTGTAGTCGATGCACTGGAAGAGTTCGCCGTTCCATGCGGCTTCCGAGGTAACGCCTGGCAGAACGGCGGGGTCGACGGTGGAGGTCGTGCGCCAGTTAGGGCCGGAGGCGAAGAAGGAGTAATCACCCTCGCCGGGGACACCGATGCCGGCGATGGCGCAGCCGTAGTCGCTGGTTATGGCCGCGGGCTCGGCCATGAACTGGACGTCGGCCTGGAGCGACAGCACGTTGATGTCGACAAATTGTGCGACGAGGTCCTGGATCTGGCCCGCAGGAGCCGCGGCGGTCCAGGCAAGCGCGGTGCACGCGAGTGTTTGTCGCGCGAATCGAGAGGCGGAGTTGAGGATCTTCATTGCGTTGCATCTCCGGAGATATGCATGGCGAATCAGGGCGCGGCAGGCAGGGAATGCTCGCGATCGGTGGTCCGCAGGGGCAGATGGCTCTGAATCTGAAGCGGAGCCTGAACCCACACTGCCTGTCCTCTCGGCCTTGCCATCCCCAGGCGTTCCCCACGGGCGGAACGGGGTCGATGCAGCCTGGGGAGAGAATGTGTCGGATGCAGCCGGGTGGAGCGTTGTTGGTCGCGCTCTAGCAGGGTGTGAGCGGCGGGTCGCCTGCGTTTGTGAGTGCGGTCAGTCCGTATACGGCCATGAGCACACCAAGTCTGCGATTCAAGGCATCGGCTCCTTTCATAGAGGACTTTCATCAGCCGACAGCCCGCCAGCGTACAGTGCCTGAAACCGGCGTCAACGGAGGGATTGTGTGATTGTGCGAGCCCCGGTGTCAATTTGGGCAGAGACGGCGCATAAGTGTGTGAAAATAGATTAGTTGCGTACGTGTCGCGGCGTCGGTCGCGTGAGGGTTGTGTGCTCAGCGCTTCGCGGAGAGGGCTCGCGTGAGGAAGGTGGGTTTGAGTTCGGGGACGAGGGTGAGTCCGGCGCGTGCGCCGAGGATGGCGGAGGCGGCGACGTACCCGGAGCGCGCGGCGCCTTCCATGGTCGCGGGCCATCCGGTGTTGGTGTAGTCGCCTGCCAGGATGATGCCGGAGGCGCCTGAGGGGCCGAGGGCGTCGGGTCGGAGCGGTTCGATGTCGGGGGTGTCGGCGAAGGTGGCGCGTTTTTCCTTGACGGGGCGCGCGTTGACCATTCGCGCGTTGCGAGATTCGGGGATGCAGGCGTGGAAGTCGACGAGGACTCGGTGGGCGATCTGGTGTTCTTCGAGGCCCATCCAGTCGTCGGCGGCGGAGATGACGGCGTGCCATCGCTGCACTTTCTCGCCTTCTTCCGACTTGTTGAAGAGCCACTGCGTGGGGCGGTTGACGAGGACGGCGTGGGGGAGGTCGGAGACGGGTCTGTCGAAGGTGATGTGGACGCCGAGGATGGGCGAGTGCTGGAACTTGTCGAGGGCGGCGAATCGCGGGTCGGTTTTGAAGAGGGGTGGGTCGATGATCTTTGCCGCGCGTTCGGGCGGGACGGCGCAGATGACGTGGCGTGCGTGGAAGACCTGTCCGTCGGTGGTGAGGACGGATCGGGGGGTGATGCGCTGCGCGGAGACGCCGAGGAGGATGTCGCCCTTGGCGGCGCGGATGCGTTCTTCGGCGGGGTCGTAGAGTCGGACGAGCGGGACGGCGGCGAGTGACATGCGCGAGGCGTCTTTGGTGGCGAGGAAGCCTTCGCGGAAGACCTTGAGGGCGGCGGCGGCGTCGACGCGTGTGCAGGGGAGGTTGCAGGCGGAGACGACGATGGGCGTCCAGAAGGAGTCGATCGCGGACTGGGGCTGGTTGTGGACTTCGAGCCAGTGGGAGAAGGGGCTGGCGCCTCGCGGCTCGTGCGCGCTCTTGCGGAGGATGGCGAGCATGGCGCGTGCGATGGCGGTTTTTTCGGAGAGGGAGAGGAAGTGGGCTTTGGCGAAGGATTCGGTGAGGTGCGCGGGTGCGGGGAGGAGCCCGGGCTTGAGTGTGGAGACGCGGCCGCCGTCCTCGATCCAGTAGAGGCGGGACGTCCATTTGAGGAGGTTGTCGACCTCGAGCCGCTTGAGGAGGTCGAGGTAGTTGACGCAGCAGGCGAGGGCGACGTGCTGGCAGTTGTCGAGTGTTTCGCCGGTGCGGACGTCGGTGAAGGAGGTGGCGCGTCCGCCGAGCTTTTTGCGGGTTTCGAGGAGGAGGATGCGCGCGCCGTGCTCGGCGAGCCGGATGGCTGCGGCGAGGCCTGCGACGCCGGCGCCGACGATGATGACGTCGTAACGGTTGCTCATACGGCGGCGCGACGCGCGCGGAAGAGCGCGGTGGCGGCGATGGCGGCCTTGGTGGGGGCGGGGAGACGGACGCGGCGTGTGGAGATGATTCGGTCGGGCTTGGCGCGGAGCCTGAGGAGGAGGGAGTGGTAGATGGTGGTCATGGCCCAGAGCGTGGGGAGGCATGCGTGGTCGACGAGTTCGTCGAGCGGTTGTGAGGCGTCGTACTGGGCCTGCGCCCAGTCCGCGAGGTCGGCGATGAGCGCGGCGCATCGCTCGGGGTGTCGCCAGTGGAGGAGGTCGTCGGTGGTGAGGGAGTGCAGGGCGAGGTCTTCGCGCGGGATATAGCAGCGGCCGGCGGCGAGGTCCTGCTTGATGTCGCGGAGGATGTTGGTGAGTTGGAAGGCGAGGCCTCTGCGGGCGGCGAGCTCGCGCGCGTGGGAGGAGGAGTCCGGGTCCTTGAGGCCCCAGACGGCGATGCAGATGAGTCCGACGGTGGAGGCGACGCGGTAGCAGTAGCGGGCGAGGTCGTCGCGGGTCTGGTAGCCCTGGTGGTCGAGGTCCTCCTCGAGGCCGAGGAGCATGTCTCGGAGGTCGTCGGGGTTGATGGGGAATGCGTTGAGTGTGTGCGCGAGCGCGATCCAGACGGGGTCGTTCGGTGGTTGCGCGCCGTCGAGGATCGCGTTGAGCGTTTCGCGTCGGCGTGCGAGGCGGGTCTTTGCGGAAGCGGGGTTGTTGTCGGGGAGGTCGGTGTCGTCGTCGGCGAGTCGGAGGAAGGCGTAGAGGGCGTAGATGGCGGAGCGTCGTGGCTCGGGGGTGAGACGCAGGCCGTAGTAGAAGTTGCGGGCGTGCTCGCGTGCGATGGCGCGGCAGTGCTCGAAGGCGGCCTGGAGGGAGGCGGGAGGGATGTTGGGGCTGGTGGTCATGGGAAGAGTCGCCAGAGTCGGGTAGAGGCTACTAGGACGAGGGAGGCCTTGCGCACAGGGGTGAGGGTAGGTCGAGTCCAGAGGGTGGCGCATCCTGCGCGTTCGACGGAGCGGAGGACGGACCTTCCGCCTGCCGCGAAGAGCCAGACGATGGGGGCGACGTCGGGGCTGAGGGACGCTGGGAGGTGTCGTGCGGCGTGAAAGAGGGGCCAGGTGCGGAGGACGAGGGGGCGGAGCGCTTTGATGAAGCGGATGCGCGCGGCGGGGTCGTCTTCGCGCGCGAGGAGGTCGTGGAGGTCATCGGGTGAGAGGCCGGTGTCTTCGCGGGGCATGTAGACGCGGTCGCGTTCGAGGAGGTCGCGTCGGACGTCCTGCCAGAAGTTGGTGAGTTGGAGGGCGGTGCAGATGGAGTCGGAGTGGGCGATGCGTTGCGCATCGTCGGGGTTGGAGGCGGCGCCGGAGCCGTCGGAGTGGCCCAGGAGGGCGAGAACGATGCGTCCGACGGGGTTGGCGGAGCGTTCGCAGTAGTGGAGGAGCTGGGTCCAAGAGTCGTAGCGGGTGACGCGTTGGTCCTGCTCGAAGGCGTCGAGGAGCTGGTGGAAGGGGATGAGCGAGAGCTTGTGGTTGCGGATGGTGTGCGCGAGTGCGCGGAAGGCGGGGTCGGTGAGGGCGTCGGGGTCGGGGGTGGAGGCGGCCTGATCGAGGGAGGCGCGGAAGGAGGCGAGGAGGGCGAGGGCGCGATCGCGGGCGGCGAGGTCGGCGCCTTGCTCGTCGGCGAGGTCGTCGGCGCGTCGGCAGAAGGCGTAGACGGCGGCGAAGTCGGTGCGGAGGCGTTTGGGGACGAGTCGGGAGAGGACGGAGAAGTTCTCGTAGTGGGTGGAGGCGAGTGCGTGGATGTCGTGCGCGGGGGGAGGTGGAGCGGGGTCGGCGGCAGCGGGGTCGTGATGGAGGGCTTGGGAGGGCATGGGGATGGGGTTTGGTCAGGGCGTATGATGCGTGTTGGGGGAGCGCGCGTCGAGTGGCGCGGGTGATGGACGGGCTTTGGGAGCGAGGCGCTGATGCGGATTCTGCTGGCCAATCCGAGGGGTTTCTGTGCCGGGGTGCACATGGCGATCGACGTGGTGAGCCAGCTTCTGGAGCTGTGCCCCGGCGAGCCGATCTACGTGTACCACGAGATCGTGCACAACAAGCACGTGGTGCATCGGTTCGTGGACCGGGGGGTGCGGTTCGTGGAGGACATCGAGGAGGCGCCGGAGGGGTCGATTCTGGTGTTCTCGGCGCACGGTGTGTCTCCGGCGCTGCGTGAGGCGGCGCAGCGGAAGCGTCTGACGACGGTGGACGCGACGTGCCCGCTGGTGACGAAGGTGCATATGGAGGCGATCCGGTACGCGCGGCAGGGGTACCAGATTCTGCTGGTCGGGCACGCGAGCCATCAGGAGGTGGTGGGGACGCGTGGGGAGGCGCCGGAGGCGATCCAGGTGGTGGAGAGCCCGGGGGACATTCCGAAGCTGACGGTGCGTGACGAGAACAAGCTGGCGTACCTGACGCAGACGACGCTGAGCACGGATGACGCGGGCGTGATCATCGCGGCGTTGAAGGCGGCGTTCCCGAACATCAAGGAGCCGCCGACGAGCGACATCTGCTACGCGACGACGAACCGGCAGGCGGCGGTGCGGGAGATCGCGCCGGAGTGCGACGTGGTGCTGGTGGTGGGGTCGAAGAACTCGTCGAACTCGGTGCGTCTGACGGAGATCGCGGAGAACGTCGGGGTGAAGGCGTATCTGATCGACGATGTTTCGGAGATCCGGGAGGAGTGGTTCGGCGGGGAGGAGACGGTGCTGGTGACGGCGGGGGCGAGCGCGCCGGAGGACCTGGTGGCGGGGCTGTGCCGCGCGCTCCTGGAGAAGCACGGTGGGGAGATCGAGGTGCGGGACGTGTTCGAGGAGGATCAGGAGTTTGCGTTGCCGGCGTCGCTGAAGCGATTGATGCGCGAGAACGGCGTCGATCCGGAGTCGAGGCGGATCCGGGTGAGCAAGCCCGAGGTGACGCGTGAGCTGTACGGGGCGACGCCGCTGACGATCAGCGCGGGTCGCGCGTGAAGTGGAGTGCTTGATGTCGCAGAGCGGGAACGTGGTTGTGGGCACGGATTTCTCGGCGTGCTCGCGCGCGGCGGTGGGCGAGGGTGCGCGGCTGGCGCGTCGTCGCGGGGTTGAGCTGCACGTGGCGCACGTGATCGATTCGAACGTGCTCGATGAGCTGGCGGAGGCGACGGGGTTGGCGCGGGAGGAGATCGAGCGGGACGCGATCGCGGCGGCGGAAGAGAAGGCGCGGGACGAGCTGTCCGGCGCGGGGGCGTCGGGGGAGTGGGCGCGGGTGTCGGCGATTGTGGGTGAGCCACTGAAGGAGTTGTTGCGTCTGGGGAAGCGTGTGGGTGCGGGGCTGTACGTGATCGGTGAGCGTGGGGCGGGGACGATGGGGAGCGGAGCGGGGAGCGTGGCGCTGGGACTGGCGCGGAAGGCCGAGGCGTCGGTGCTGGTGGTGGAGGAGAGTCGGTTCGGGGCGTACGGGAAGGTGGCGGCGTTGGTTGATTTTTCGGAGACGTCTCGCGCGGCGATGCGCGAGGCGGCGCGGATCGCGAAGGGGGACGGGGCGGGGTTGATCGTGATGCACGCGTTCTCGCCGCCTTGGGAGAAGCTGCACTATCGAGCGCCGACGCCGGAGGCGAAGCCGGACTTCCAGAAGAAGTATCGCGAGGTGTTGACGTCGCGTCTTCGCGCGTTGGCGGAGGAGGCGGGCGGCGAGTACGGGGGCACGGCGCAGGTTCGATTGGTGGAGAGCGGCGGTGTGGCGTCGGGGATCGTGGAGGCCCTGCGGGGGGAGGGCGTCGATCTTGCGGTGCTGGGGACGCGGGGGAGGTCGACGTTGCGTGCGTTGCTTCTGGGTTCGGTGGCGGAGCGGATCCTGCGCGACGCGCACTGCGCGGTGCTGGCGGTGAAGCCGGCGGGCTTCCGGTTCGACGTGGAATGAGGGGACGGGCGGGTAGAGTTGGGGTGATATGGGTGAGGGACGCGGGTTGAGGCATCCGGCGGCGCACGTGTTTGATTTCACGCCGCAGACGCTGCGCGCGTGGTGGACGGAGCAGGGGCTGGGCGGAGGCGGGTATCGGGCGGATCAGGTTTTGGAGTGGGTGTACCGGAAGGGGGTGGGCGAGCCGGGGCTCATGTCGAATCTGGGCGCGCGGGATCGGGAGGCGCTGCGGGAGAGGATGACGTTTCTGTCGGGGGAGACGCTGGCGCATCAGCGTGCGAGCGACGGGACGCAGAAGCTGTTGATCCAGTGGGACAGCGCTTCCGCGGGCGAAGGGGATGCGGGCGCGGGGGTGGATGCGCAGCGCGGGGAGGAAACGGCGCGTGCGGCGCTGAAGGTGCTGGGGAGCGGCGCGGGGGCGAGCAAGGGGTATCAGACGGAGACGGTGATGATCCCGACTGATGATCGGCGCACGGCGTGCGTGTCGAGCCAGGTGGGGTGTCCGGTGGGGTGTCGGTTCTGCGCGTCGGGGGTCGGGGGGCTGGATGGGAGCTTGAGCGCGGGGCGGATCGTGGAGCAGGTGTGGCGGCTTGGGAGGCTGGAGGGGGTGGGGCGTGTGTCGAACGTGGTGTTCATGGGGATGGGTGAGCCGCTGTCGAACTTCGCGAACGTGATGCGGGCGGTGCGGACGATGACGGCGGAGTGGGGGCTTGGGATCTCGGCGCGGAAGATCACGATCTCGACGGTGGGGCTGCCGAGGGCGATCGAGCGGCTTGCTGAGGAGATGGAGCTGCCGATCACGCTGGCGTTGAGTCTGCACGCGCCGAACGACGAGATCCGGAGGAAGTTGATTCCGTGGGCGGAGTTCACGTCGGTGGAGGAGCTGTTGGGGGCGTGTGCGGCGTGGTTCCGGAAGACGGGCCGGGAGATCACGCTGGAGTACACGCTGCTGCGCGGGGTGAATGATCGTGAGGAGCATGCGCGGGAGTTGGCGGAGGTGGTGTGGAGGATGCACAAGGAGGCGGGCGGGCGCGCGAATGTGAATTTGATTCGGTACAACGAGGTTGGCGGGATGCCGTATGAGCGTCCGGCGACGGAGGATGTGCGGAGGTTTCAGGAGGTGTTGCGGGGGAAGGGGATCAATGCGCACATTCGCGCGAGCCGAGGGAGGGACATCGCGGCGGCGTGCGGGCAGCTGCGGCATGAGACGGTGAAGGCGTCCCCGGAAGGGTCACGGGCGTAACGCGGAGAGGGAGTGACGATGCTGGATCGTGCGTTTCTGGAGAGCGAGTTTTCGAAGGGGCTGTCGTACACGCACTATGTGGCGTTGGGGACGGCGGGGCAGCGGGAGGCGTGGGGGCGTGCGCACGAGCGTGTGCGTTTGACGAGCCGGCAGGAGGATTTGATTTCGTCGTTCACGCGTGAGATGAAGGTGCTGGTGACGTCGGGGTTGTGGTGTGGGGATTGTTCGGCGCAGTGTCCGATGCTGGCGAAGATCGGGGAGGCGAGCGGGCCGAGCCATTCGGGGAAGGGCCGGATGGTGGACGTGCGGTTTGTGGATCGGGATGCGCACCGGGAGTTGGCGGATCGTGTGAAGATCAATGATGGGCACAGGGCGCCGACGGCGATTTTCATGGCCGAGGATTTTCACTTTGTGTCGCTGGTGGGAGATCGGGTGCTGGCGCGGTACCGGGCGGTGGCGGCGAAGCAGTTGGGGAGCGCGTGTCCGTTGCCGGGGGCGGAGGAGCCGGAGGAGGAGGTTGCGGCGACGGTGAATGATTGGGTGGAGGAGTTCGAGCGGGTGCACCTGTTGCTGAGGCTGTCGTCGAGGTTGCGGGAGAGGCATGGGGATTGAGGGAATCGGTCAGGCGATGGCGTCACGGATGGCGGTGTGGAAGGTGTCGAGGCGGTGTGACCAGAGGTGTGCGCGTTCGACTTCGTCGCGCGCGGCGTGGGCCATGGAAGCGCGGCGATCGGGGTCTTTGAGGAGTGATTCGGCGGCGTCGCGGGCGTGCTCGGGGCGGGACGCGTCGACGAGGGCGAGGAGTTCGGGTTGGTCGTCGCGCGCGAAATGCTTGCGTGCGAGGATGCGGTCGTCGGCGATGGTGGCGCAGCCGGCTGCGAGGGAGAGGAGGAGGCGTTCGGAGAAGGAGTGGGTGAACTGGGTGGGGCCGTAGGCGAGGCAGACGCGGGCGCGGGCGAGTGCGGCGGGGATTTCGGCGTAGGGGAGGTTGCCGCGGTATTGGAGGGATTTGGAGGAGGCGCAGACGTCGGCCCAGGGCTCGGCGCCGTGGATGACGACGGGGAGCCCGTCGAGGGCTTGCGCGAGGGCGATGCGGCGTTGTCGGTTGACGGCTGCGGTGGCGTATCGCCAGAGCGAGGCGAGGATGTTCCATTCGCCGGTGAGGACGCCCTGGGTGGCGAGGGCGATATCGGCGGCTTGCTCGAAGGTCATGGAGGGGTGATCGAGGAGGAGTTGTACGGCTTCGTCTGCGCCCTTCTGGAGTTTGAAGGGGATGCGGGCGCGCATGTCGTCGAGGTCGGACTGTGGGTGGATGGAGGCGAGGATGAGGAGGTCGTCGGTCGGCGTGTCGGAGTGCGTTTGTCGCGGGTCGTGGCGGGCGGAGATGGAGTCGTGGGAGGCGAGGGCGCGCGCGGGGACGCCATGGAGGCAGTGGATGTGGCGGAGCGTGGGCCAGCGGAGCCGGAGGAGGTGTGCGGAGTCTGCGCAGGGGAGGAGCATGCGGAAGTTGGGGAGGCGCGCGAGGGCGTCGAGCTGCTGTGTCCAGAGCGCGAGGGGGTGATCGACGAAGAACTGGAGGAGCGCGATGCGTGCGGCGGGGGTGAAGGCGTCGGAAGGGATGTCGTTGACGTCCGCGAGGAAGTTGAGCCAGAGGAGCGCGTAGGGCTGCGCGACGGTCTCGGGGTTGACGGTGTGTCCGGCGTCGCGGAGGGCGTCGGCGAGTTCGTGCGCCATGGCGGAGAGGAGGTCGTAGCGGGAGATGGACCTGGTCTGGATGAGGAACGGAAAGGGTTGCATGGGGGTGTTATCGGTCGGGGAGGCGCGGTTGCCTTTGGGAGGTGAAGGGGGAGCGTGCTCACTTTTTTTGGGGAGGGCTAAGCCGTGCGGTGAGCGCGGTTTAGCGTGTTATCTCGGACGGAGACGGCGGTCGGCCCCCTTGTACATGGTGCTGACGGGTAGTAGGTTCGCCTGGAGAAGGCGTTCTGTTGTGGAGCGCCGGTCGGGAGCGGCAGGAAACACGTCACCCTGCTGAATGCGACACGGGACGGCCGAGCGGATCTCCCTCCGCGTCGTTGGTCGTGCCGGGAGAACAGTGGTGCTCGCGCGCGATCGACGCGAGCGTTGCTGTTCGCAAAGGAGCAGTGGCAAATGACACGTCCAGGAGTGTTGATCGGAATGGCAGCGTCGTGCGGCGTCGCGCTCGCTGCGCAGACGACCGTGCCGAATGCGTTCGCGTCGACGGGCGGGGAGACGGGTCTGAACACGTTCATCCGCGACACGGGCGCGCCGCGCGCCGGGCAGTTGTTGATCGGGGCGTCGCAGCTGGGCGCGATCTCGGCGGGCAGCCAGATCACGGGGATGTACTTCCGCCTGTACTCGAACACGGCGTTCAACGCGGCGGGGACATGGCCGGCGACGCCGATCTCGTGGAACAACTACGAGGTGCGGGTGGGTACGGCTGCGCTGGGCGTTGCGGGCGCGAGCACGACGTTCGCGGCGAACCTCGGCGGGGACACGGTGCTCGCGCGGAGCGGGGCGCTGACGCTTGGGGCGAACTCGTTCACTGGCGGGGCGAACTCGCCTGCGGCGAACCCGTGGGGCCCGATCATCTCGTTCTCGACACCGTTCACGTATACGGGCGGCGACATCGTGATCGAGATTCGGCACGACGGCGGGACATTCACGCCGACGCGGTTCCTGGACGCCGTGAACACGACGAGCCCGGGGTACGGCACGGACTTCCGTTCGTTCACGACGACGACGTTCGCGGGAACGACGGGGGCTGCGGCGGCGTTCACGATCACTCAGTTGGAGTTCGTGGTGCCGGGTCCGGGCGCGGCGGCGTTGTTTGGGATTGCGGGGCTGGGCGTGCTGCGTCGTCGTCGGTAACGGCGCGTCAAGTAGCGTTGAAGACATTGAGCGCGCCCCGTCGGGATACCCCGGCGGGGCGTGTTTGTTTGCATGGCGTTCGCACGCGCGGTGGTCGGGAAAAGCGGGGAAAAGACGTCTTGATGCGGATGGCGTGATGTACAATGCGCGAGTTCGAGCGTGCGCGCGAGGGAATGTCGTGGGCGCAACGCACGGACGGGCCGGTCCATGGCGTCCGGCCTTGCGGGGGGGAAGCGGGCACGGAACGGGAAGGGGCGCGCCAGTGTTCGTCGCGGCGGGGGTCGCGGCGAGAGTGGCCGTTTCTGTTCTTTGAAGCGCAGGAGAATGCAGATGGAGTCTCGCGTGAATCGTGCTTGCCGCGTTGCGGCGAGCGGGGTTGTTGTGTCGTTGTTGCTGTCGGGGAGCGCGTGGGGTGCACAGCCGGGGACGATCCGGAAGTATGCGCAGCTGCCGCAGCACATGACGGGAGAGAACATCCCGTCGGACGTGGACTGGCGTCTGGTGATGCAGAGCACGGCGCCGATCCAGCCGAACTGGACGATCGCGGACGATTTCCCGTCGCAGGGGCTGCCGATCCACACGGTTCGGTGGTGGGGGTCGTACTTCCCGAGCGCGACGGGCGCGCCGGCGCCGGAGCCGGTGTTCGATCCGTCGACGGGTCGGTGGGAGGCGGTGGTGGAGGAGGGGTTTGCGTTGTCGTTCTTCCGGGACATTCCGGCGGGGCTGCCGGGAGGGGCGCCGTTCAGCAGGCCCGGGGAGTTGTTGGGCTCGTACATCGCACCGGACCTTGCGGTGACGATCACGCCGACGACGTTGGTTGGTTGGGACGGTCACCGGGTGTGGGAGTACGCGGTGCATCTGAAGGACACGCATCTTGATCACGGGAACGCGGCGTACGCGACGCCGGGGTGGTTCCAGCAGGCGGCTGGAGACGTGTACTGGCTGTCGATCGTTGCGGAGAACGGGCACGAGGTTGTGCCCGGGACGTGGACGTTCACGAACAACGGCGATCCGATTCCCACGGAGCACTTCTGGGGCTGGCACACGAGCCCGGATTCGTTTCTGGACGTGGCGACGATGGGGAACCTGATCATGCCGGGGAACGAGTGGCAGTACGTGAACTGGCAGCCGATCATGCCGCAGCACGGCTTGCACGACATGGCGTTTGAGCTGCTGACGATCCCGACGCCGGGGGCGGGAGTGTTGCTGGCCCTCGCGGGGCTTGCGGCGTTGCGTCGGCGTGCGCGGTGAGCGACGCGGGGGAGGAGCGGGGGATGATTGCGGGAGAGAGGTTCGCCCCGTCGGAGCGCCCGGCGGGGCGTTTTTTTGCGCGAGGGGAGGGTTGCCGGGGGCGTTCGGTATGATGTGCGGCTCGCCGGGGAGATGGGTTTTTCGGGGGTGAATTCGCCACGACACCACGCTGGGAGTGAGACGACATGCCGACGACGATCACGATGACTCCGAAGGGGTTGAGCGTTCCGAGCGACCCGATCATTCCGTTCATCGAGGGTGACGGGACGGGTCCGGACATCTGGAAGTCGTCGGTGAAGGTGTTCGACGCTGCTGTGGAGAAGGCGTACGGGGGGAAGCGGAAGATCCACTGGAAGGAAGTGATGGCCGGGGAGAAGTCGTTCAACGCGAGCGGGGACTGGCTGCCGCAGGCGACGCTGGACGCGTTCAAGGCGCACCTCGTGGGGATCAAGGGTCCGCTGACGACGCCGGTGGGCGGGGGGATTCGGTCGTTGAACGTGGCGCTCCGACAGATTCTCGACCTGTACGTGTGCCTGCGGCCGGTGCAGTACTTCGCGGGCGTGCCGAGCCCGGTGAAGCGGCCGCAGGACGTGAGCATGGTGATCTTCCGTGAGAACACGGAGGACATTTATGCGGGCATCGAGTTCGAGGCGGGGAAGCCGGAGGCGGAGAAGTTCAGGGCGCTGCTGCAGGAGCACTTCCCGGAGAAGTTCAAGAAAGTGCGTTTCCCGGAGACGGCGGGGTACGGGGTGAAGCCGGTGTCGCGCGAGGGGACGGAGCGGCTCGTGCGCGCGGCCATTCGGTACGCCATTGCGAACGAGCGGACGTCTGTGACGCTCGTGCACAAGGGCAACATCATGAAGTTCACGGAGGGGGCGTTTGCGGCGTGGGGGTATGCGTTGGCGGTGCGGGAGTTCGGGGCGACGCCGCTGGACGGCGGGCCTTGGCACGTGTTCAAGCATCCTCGGACGGGCAAGGACATCGTGATCAAGGACGCGATCGCGGACGCGTTCTTGCAGCAGATCCTGACGCGGCCCAAGGAGTACGACGTGGTCGCGACGCTGAACCTGAACGGGGACTATTTGAGCGATGCGCTGGCCGCGCAGGTGGGGGGGATCGGGATCGCGCCGGGGGGGAACATCAACTACGACACGGGTCACGCGATCTTCGAGGCGACGCACGGGACGGCGCCGAAGTATGCGGGGAAGGACCAGGTGAATCCGGGGTCGGTGATTTTGTCGGGTGAGATGATGTTGCGGCATCTGGGGTGGACGGAGGCCGCGGATCTGATCATCAAGGGCGTGGAGGGGGCGATCGCGGCGCGGACGGTGACGTACGACTTCGAGCGGCTGATGCGGAGCGAGGGCCAGAACCCGACGCTGCTGAAGTGCTCGGAGTTCGGGGAGGCGGTCATCAAGCACATGGGGTAAGACTTGCTGTCCGACCGCGTCATGTCATGAGTCCTTTTTGATCGACGACACCATCTGAATTAGGGGCGGACCACCGGCATCTTTAAAAATGCCCGTTGTGGTTGGCCTAAACAGAGACCTGAGCACGATCTCACGCTCGGCATCGACGACCGCGCCTTCGCGCAGAAGCGCGAGATATGTCATCGTCATCGTTTTTCGCTCACCTGCGTCTGCCACCAAGTGGACCATACTGAGTGTCAGTTTCGCGAGCAGATGCAAGAGCCAGACGCCAAGAAACACAAACAAGCTGCTGCGGACGATTTTCCAAACGGGTGGCACACCAGCGTCAGGCGCAAGCAGTAGATGAGCTTCTCTCGCCAACCACCAGCCAAGGCCGCCTAATCCGACGAGAAAGAAGAATCCGAAGATAGAGGCGGCCCGGATGTGCAACACCTTCTTGCGATTCCAATACTGGACAGGAGCCTCGAGCGATAGCTTCTTCTCGTACACAGCTTCCAAATCTTCTAGACGCTGTCGGTAAGTCTCGCGCAGCGACAATCCTTCGCGCAACAACTGGCCCATGCGTGATCGGCCCTTTGACTCAAGTTCGCCTGCAACCCGATCCCACTCGTCACGCCGCATGCGCGCGACATTCAGCATGATTCTTGTTTGGCGACGACGCCTTTGCTTTGCGATCACCAACGCTTCACGCAGCCGATCAATCTCGCGAATTCCCTCTTCAACGAGCCTCGACAACTGGGTCCGAGATACATTCGTATCTCCATCAAACAGACCCGCCAAGAACATGGACGCCTTCGCTTCCCCAGAAATGAACGCTGACGGCGGATATGCCACGTCATGTCGATTTTGTGAAGTGTCGATTCGACAGATCTGTGATGCTGCCCCAAGCGCGGCATCAATATTCTGGTTCGCCAACTCGGCTATGAGTAGTCCCTCGGGGGTATCTCGTGTAACAAAATGCTTGCGACCGAGGATATCTTCGTACTTTGCTTTCAGCTCGTTCAGCCTGATCGCCGCATCCGCTGAATTGAGTGTATTCGGCGTATTTGCAACCTCTTGGCCAAACGGCGCTATCCGATTCATGAACTGCGATGCCACTTGCTTTGAATACGGGCTTGCGAGGGGTCGCTGAAATGCCTGCGACCAAATTGCGTACTCTGCGCTCCACTTTGACTTGAACTCTTCTAACGATTCTGCGGTTCTAACTCCCGCTGGCTCAACCGAGATGTGGATTTGGTCCATGCCCGGGATTCTAATACCCAGAATCGCCCATCACCCCCCTATTAGCCCGCACGCAGGTACGACTCGGAGGAACCTTTCGGCTTGAAAGGGGTATATGCCGCGGCTGAACCTGATCACACTCGAACACCTGTGGCCGCGCTCGTGCGGCATTGGAGAAGATGACATGGCGAAGAGCTTGCGGGTTGTGTGCGCGGCGGCGGTGGTGGCGGCGATGGCGGGGATGGGGGCGGGCAGCGCACGCGGCGCGGACGGGGGAATCCGGGAGGCGAAGGATGTGGAGGTGATGTACGGCGGGGCGTGGGTGACGGGGGACGGGGTGTATGTGACGGGTCAGCCGACGGAGGAGTCGTTGCGGGCCTTGGCGGCGGACGGGCTCACGATGGTGATTTGTCTGCGGACGGCGCGGGAGATGGCGGACCGGAAGGCGTTGCCGTTTGACGAGGCGGCGCTCTCGAAGGAGCTGGGGATCGAGTTCGTGCACGTGCCGCTGGGGGGCGGGCAGTGGACGTACTCGCCGCAGGCGCTGAAGAGGGTGGAGGAGGCGCTCGCGCGGGCGAACGGGAAGGCGCTGATGCACTGCACGGTGGGTGGGCGTGCGAGCTTGATGTGGGCGGCGCTGCGGGCGTCGAAGGGGGGCTTGGGAATCGAGGAGGCGCTGGGGGAGGCGCGGGAGATGGCGATGGGGGTGGATCAGGTCGGGGCGCTGCTGGGGAAGCGGATTGCGTATCGGTTGACGGACGAGCCGGCGGAGCGCGAGGCGGGGTGGCTGGTGGATGCGAAGTGGCTTTCGGAGGAGGGGGATTCGCGCGAGGTGCGGGTGCTGGACGTGCGGCCGTCGTACTCGGCGTATTTCGAGGGGCATGCGCCGGGGGCGGTGCATCTGGATGCGCATGCGCTGCGGGGGCCGAGCGGGGGATTGCCGGCGCAGTTCCGGTCAGCGGAGAGGATGGCCGAGGTGTTCGGGCAGGCGGGGGTGACGGGGAACGAGCGCGTGGTGGTGTATGCGCAGGGCGGGGACATCCTGAGCGCGACGATGGCGATGTACGCGCTGGAGCGGCTGGGGCACACGAACACGTCGCTGTTGGATGGCGGCGTGGAGGCGGTGCGCGAGGGGGGGCGGGTGGAGCAGGCGTATGCGAGTTACAAGCCTGGTGAGATGCGGTGGACGGACGTGTCGGGGATGACGGGGGTGACGCTGGAGCAGGTGAAGGGGTGGGTTGGGGGTGATGAGGTGTTGTTCGTGGATGCGCGGCCCGGTGAGCAGTATCGGGGGGAGACGAGGGTGTGGGCGCGGAACGGGCACATTCCGGGGGCGGTGAACGTGCATTGGCGGACGCTGACGACGGAGGAGAACGCGAGCCGAGTGAAGAAGGCGGAGGAGCTGCGGGCGATCTTCGAGAAGGCGGGGGTGACGCCGGAGAAGGACGTGGTGGTGTATTGCGGGACGGGGCGCGAGGCAACGCTGTTGTACATGGCGCTGACGCGGGAGTTGGGATATCCGCGCGTGCGGTTGTATGAGGGTGGGTGGACGGAGTATTCCGCGGCGGAGGGGACGCGGGTCGAGAACTGAGGCTTGGATCGGCGCGATAGATTTGGCCTGGTCGGAGAGACAACGCGAAAGGAGTGCGTGGCGTGGCGACGGTGTCGGCGGATGTCGTGTGGGACGTGCTGGGTCAGCGGGTGACGTGCCTGCTGGACGCGGAGCGGACGGGCGGGGCGATGTCGGTGTTCCTGGTGGTGGCGCCGGCGGGCGTGGGCGTGCCGGCGCACACGCACACGATGGAGGATGAGGCGTTCGTGGTGCTGGAGGGGGAGATCGAGGGGACGAAGGGCGGGAAGGCGTTTCGCCTGCGCGCGGGGGAGGCGATGTATTCGGCCAAGGGAGAGGAGCACTCGTTTCGGAACGCGGGTGCGGGGGAGGCGCGTGTGCTGGTGATGACGCGGCCCGCGGGGTTTGAGCGGTTCTTCGAGGAGATGGACCGGGAGGTGGGGAGGAAGGGCGGGGCGCCGGACATGGGGGTGGCGATGGGGATCATCGCGAAGCACGGGATGACGGTGCGGGCGCCTTGACGTGGGCGGCGCGGCTCCGACGCGCTAGGGTGCGAGGGTATTCTGTGCGGCGCCACGACGCGACGAAGGAGGACGCATGATCATCGACGTGCACACGCACCTGAACAACTATCACGAGGAGCGGGTGCGGTCGATCCGGGAGTGTCTGGACAATCTCGAGGAGTCGATGTCGAAGAACGGGATCGACTATGCGTTGGTGCTGACGTCGTACAAGGTGACGGAGCACCGGCCGTCGACGTCGTCGGTGATCGAGGCGGTGAAGGACTACCCGAACCTGTTCGTGGTGGCGGGGATCTCGTACCTCAACTACAAGGAGCGGGACCTTCGGGAGATCAGTGACTACCTGAAGGCTGGGCTGGTGAAGGGGCTGAAGCTGTACCCGGGGTACGAGCCGTTCTATCCGTACGACCCGCGGTGCACGGTGATCTACGACCTTGCCAAGGAGTACGACGTCCCGGTGATGTTCCACACGGGTGACACGTACTCGCCGAAGGGGAAGGTGCGGTATGCGCACCCGCTGAACCTCGACGACGTGGCGGTGGATCATCCGGAGCTGAAGATCGTGGCGTGCCACATCGGCAACCCGTGGATCCGGGATTGCATGGAGGTGGTGTACAAGAACAAGAACGTGTGGGCGGACATCTCGGGTCTGGTGCTGGGGGACTTCGAGGACCGGTTCGAGAAGTTCATGCTTGGGCAGATCCGCGAGATGATCATGTACGCGGGGGAGCCGAGGTATTTGCTCTACGGGACGGACTGGCCGATCTCGAGCATGGAGTCGTACCGATCGTTCATGAACGGGCTGGAGCTGACGGACAAGGCGCGCGAGATGATCATGTGGAAGAACGCGGCCAAGCTGTTCAAGATCGACGTGGGGATTCCGGTGGACGACGTGCCGGACCGTTAAGGGGCGGGCGCGGAGGCGTCGTCGAGAGCGCGCTGGAGGCGTTTGGGGGAGACGGACTCCGCTGTGCCGAGCTCCTGTGCGAAGAGGGCGACGCGGTATTCCTCGAGGAGCCAGCGGAGGCGGTCGAGGGCGGGTGAGATGCGCCCGGCGTCGTCGGCGTCGCGTCGGAGCATGACGTATTTGCGCCACCAGTCGGCCCATTCGGCGGCGTTCTGTGCGTCGCGCGGGAGGCCGCCGGTGGTCGCTTTGCGGACGCGGGACTCGATGGCGGCGCAGTAGCGCGGGACGCTGAGGAGCGCGTTCCAGGGGAGGGCGCGGAGGAAGTCCTTGGGGAGGAGGTTGTTGAGAGCCCACTCGGCCTCGACGCGGAGCTGCGCGAGGGCGGGGGCGTTGAGCGATGTGAGGAGCGCGGCGGCGCGCTGGCGGGCCTCGAGGGCGGCGTGGAAGGCGCGGGCGACCTCGTCGGCGGCTGGGCCGAGACGGTTCCAGCCGGAGTCGAGGCTCGCGGTGAAGGCGGCCTGGGAGCGAATTGGCGGCGTGCCTGCGGAGAGAGCGGTGTCGCTGAGGTATGCGCGTTCGGCGATGCGCTCGGTGATGGCGGCGTCGAGATCGGCGGGTTTGGCGAATGTGGCGGCGAGGAGTCGGAGTCTGTCGCGGTTGGGGATGCGGGTGAGCATGCGCTTAAGGTCTTCGCGCGCGACGAGGGTGAAGAGTCGGCGGAGGCCGAGGTGGGTTGCGGCGTTGGCCGCGGCGCGCGTGGGGAGGAGACGGAGTGAGACGGAGTGCCCACGATCGAGGAGGGCGGGGTACGCGGGCGCGTGCTCGCCGCCGACGCGGATGAGGACTTCGTCCTCGAGGTCGCCGAAGTCCCACGTGGTGATGCGGTCGCGGGAGAAGCGGGGATCGTCGGCGGACTCGAAGCCCTGGTCGGGCTTGACGCCGAGCGAGCGGCGGATGGAGACGAGGTCTCGGCCCTCGGCGAGTGGTGTGTCTTTTTCGTCGACGACGCGGAAGCGCATGCGGAGGTGTTCTGGGAGGGCATCGGCGCGGAAGACGTCGGGTGTGACGCGTTCGGAGAGTTCTGCGGAGACGCGCGCGGCGAGTGCGGGGAGGAGGGGGCCTTGGGCGAAGGGGAGGTCGCGGGCGAAGCGCTGCGCGATCTCGGGGAGGGGGACGAGGCGGCGGCGCAGGTCTTTGGGGAGGGCGCGGAGGAGTTCTTCGATTTTCTCGGGGAGACGGCCGGGGGTGAGCCACTCGGCGCGATCGGCGGAGAGTTGTGAGAGGGCGTGGGCGGGGATGGTGATGGTGATGCCGTCGGCGGTGTCGGCGGGGTCGAAGCGGTATTGGAGCGGCGCGCGGGTCTCGGCGAGGGGGAGGGCGTCGGGGAAGCGGTCTTCGGTGACGTCGGAGGCGTCGGCCGCGAGGAGGTCTTCGCGCGACATCAGGAGGAGCTTGGGGTTGTTCTTGGAGGCGCGGTCGAGCCAGCGCGCGAGTGTCTGGGCGGAGTGGACGGTCGGCGGGATGTGCTTGTCGTAGAAGTCGTAGCGTCGCTGGGTGTCGGCGAGGATGTCGCGCCGGCGGGCCTTCTCTTCGAGGGTCTGGAGTTCGCGTGCGAGTTTCAGGTTGTGCGCGAGGAATCGCGGCGGGCGCTGGAGGTCTCCCTCGACGAGGGCGTGATGGATGAAGAGTTCGCGTGCGAGCTTTGGGTCGGAGGTCGCAAGGGGGACGGGCCGTGCGGAGATGATCTCGAGGCCCCAGAGGGTGACACGCTCGGTGGTGATGGCTTCGGCGCGTTCGGAGGACCAGCGCGGGTCGGAGGTGAGGCGCTTGACGAGGTGTGGCGCGGCGCGCTCGATCCATTGGGGCTGGATGCGCGCGATGGTGCGCGCGTAGAGGCGCGAGGTGCGGACGAGTTCGGCGGCCATGACCCACTTGCCGGCGGACTCGAAGAGGCCGGAGCCTGGGAAGATGAAGAAGCGGAGGTCGCGCGGGCCCTGGTATTCGCGGGTTTCGGACTTCTTGCCGATGGAGGAGAGGAGTCCGGTGAGGAGTGCGCGGTGGACGGCGTCGGGCTTGGCCGCGTCTTTGGACTCGCGGTAGCCCATCTTGTCCATCATGGAGCGGAGCTGTCGGTGGACGTCTTCCCACTCGCGGAGGCGGACGTAGGAGAGGAAGTGGGACTTGCAGGCCTTGCGTGCGCGGGAGGCGCCCTGCTTCTTCTCGGCCTGCCAGAACTTCCAGAGGTTGAGGATGGCGAGGAAGTCGGAGGTCTCGTCGCGGAACTGCTCGTGCGCGGCGTCGGCGGCGGTCTGCTGGTCGGAGGGGCGGACGCGTGGGTCCTGGACGGCGAGCGCGGAGGCGATGATGAGTGCTTCGGAGAGGCAGTCTTCGCGCGTGGACGCGAGGAGCATGCGCGCGATGCGCGGGTCGACGGGGAGGCGTGAGAGTTCCTGGCCGAGGGGGGTGAGGTGGTGTGTTTCGTCGATGGCGCCGAGCTCGAGGAGGGTGTCGAGTCCGTCGCGGATGAGTCGTGCGTCGGGGGGGTCGATGAAGGGGAAGCCTTCGACGTCTCCGAGGTGGAGCGACTTCATCTGCAGGATGATGGAGGCGAGGTTGGAGCGGAGGATTTCGGGTTCGGTGAAGGCGGGTTGGGCGCGGTGGTCTTCTTCGGAGTAGAGGCGGATGCAGAGGCCGGGGGCGACGCGGCCGCAGCGGCCCTTGCGCTGATCGGCGGAGGCCTGTGAGACGCGTTCGACGGGGAGGCCCTGGACCTTGGTGCGGGGCGAGTAGCGCGAGATGCGCGCGAAGCCGGGGTCGACCACGGCGGTGATGCCCGGGACGGTGACGGAGGTCTCGGCGATGTTGGTGGCGAGCACGACGCGGCGTTTCTTGTGCGGCTCGAAGACGCGCTGCTGCTCGTCGGAGGTGAGACGGGCGTAGAGAGGGAGGATGTCGGCGCTCACGTGGGCGTCGGTGAGCGCGTCGGCGGTCTGGCGGATCTCGCGTTCGCCGGAGAGGAAGACGAGGGTGTCGCCGGGGGTGTCGCGGAGGGTCGTGCGGACCGCGCTGACGATGGCGTCCTGCAGGTTGGGGTCGTCCTCGTCGGGGTCTTCGGCGCTAACGGGCTGGTAGCGCGTTTCGATGGGGTAGGTTCGGCCGGAGACCTCGATGACGGGGGCGTTGAAGAAGTGCGCGCTGAAGCGGGCGGGGTCGATGGTGGCGGAGGTGATGATGAGCTTGAGGTCGGGGCGTCGGGGGAGGATGCGTCGGACGTATCCCAGGAGGAAGTCGATGTTGAGGGAGCGCTCGTGGGCCTCGTCGATGATGAGGGTGTCGTACTTCTCGAGGAGTCGGTCGGACTGGGTTTCTGCGAGGAGGAGGCCGTCGGTCATGAGCTTGACGTAGGCCGAGGGCTGGATGGCGTCCTGGAAGCGGATGGCGTAGCCGACGTCGCGTCCGAGCGGAGAGTGGAGTTCGTGCGCGATGCGTGCGGCGACGGAGCGTGCGGCGATGCGTCTCGGCTGGGTGTGTCCGATGAGGCCGGAGACGCCTCGCCCGAGCGAGAGGCAGATCTTGGGGAGCTGCGTGGTTTTGCCGGAGCCGGTCTCGCCGCAGAGGACGACGACCTGACTGGCGGAGATCGCGGCGGCGATCTCTTCGTGGCGTGCGGAGACGGGGAGTTCGGTGGGGAAGGTTGGGCGCGGGAGTCGCTCAGCGCGTTCGGCGCGTCGGGCGGCGGAGCGGCGGGCGTCCTGCAGGATGGCGTCGTAGGAGTCGGGGGCGGAGGGATTGCGACGGGGCTTGTTGCGGGAGGGGGTGGAGGCGTCGCGCAGCGCGCGGAGCCGCCTGCGGAGGCGGCGCGCGTCGAAGGTCATGCACTGCGCGAGCAGCGCGTCGAGCTGTTTGAGGTCCGCGCTCATGCGAGCGTGGACTGTAGACGGGGCGCCGGCGAGGCGGGGCGGATCAGCAGGTCAGGCCGAAGTTGGAGAGGATGAGGTTGAGGTCGGCGAAGTTGACGACGCCGTCGCCGGTGACGTCTCCCTGGAGACCGACGCCGGCCTGGCCGAACTGGGAGAGGACGATGTTGAGGTCGGCGAAGTTGACGACGAGGTCGCCGTTGGCGTCGCCCGGGCAGCCTCCGATGCTGATGGTGAAGGGGATGTTGGCGCTGAAGGATTCGCCGTAGGAGTCGGAGTTGATGGCGACGTTCACGACGAGCGGTCCGGCGACGGGGGGCGCCTGCACCGTCCAGGACACGGGCGTGGAGGCGCCGGCGGCGGTGGAGGCGACGTTCTGGATGGGGTTGCCGACGACGGTGGCGCCGCTGAGCGTTGCGACGATGAAGTGGGCGCGGAGGTCGCCGGTGTTCTGGAGGTTGAGCGTGAGCGTGAAGTTGGAGCCCGGGGTGATGGTTCCTGGCGTCGAGAACGTGCCGCCGAAGGCCGGGCCGGTCTTGGCGACGAAGTTCTCCTGCGTGGCGAGGGCGAACTCTTCGGAGGTGATGTCGGGATCGAATGCGCCGGTGGCCTCGACCTTGAGGACGACGAATTCGTCGGTGGTGAGGCTGAGCTGCTCGACGTTGTCGATGGTGGACTGGGAGGAGGCGAGGGGGACGTTGTCGGTCTCGCGGAAGGCGAAGAGGTCGAGGTTGGAGAGGCCTTCGATCTGGGTCGGGAACGTGGCGCCGTTGTAGGCGACGTGGCGCTCCCAGACGAGCGTGGCCTTCTCGTGGGTGAACATCTGGCCGGCGTACAGCTTGAAGTCGGCGGTCTCGGGGGCGGGGGGCACGGAGTCGATGAAGAAGTCGAGGCCGTGGAGGTAGGCCTGGGCTGGGTTCATGTATCCCCAGCCGTAGCGGCGGTTCCAGAAGGAGCCGTTGACCCAGGTGTCGTCGGCGGTGGTGGAGGTGCCGTTGTCGTTGATGGCGTCGGTGGTGTTGAGGAGGACGGCCTTGCCCGCCTTGGTGTCGTTGGCGCCCATGTCCCAGAGGAGCACGAAGACGCCGCCGGTGTGTGGGGAGGCGGAGGAGGTGCCGCCGAAGGTGGTGGTGAACCCGCCGGCGGGAGTGGTTGTGGTGGTGTTGTTGCCGGGGGAGGTGATGTCGGGCTTTTTGCGGCCGCCGAGCGTGGGGCCGCGTGAGGAGGAGGAGGTGATGCGGTGTGAGTTTCGGTTGGTGTTGTTGAAGTCGTCCATGTTGGCGGAGGCGAGGAGGTTGTAGGCGGGCGCGGGCTGGGTGATGGTGGGGGTGGTGGAGCCGAAGCCGCCGTTGCCGGTGGACTTGGAGACCATGAAGCCGAAGGAGGAGATGACGCCGTCGAAGAACTGGTCGGTGGTGGAGTAGTCGGTGGTGTTGGCGGTGCCGTTGCCGAAGGAGTAGTTGACGTCCTCGGGCTCGCCGGTGGAAGCGATGTAGTTCATGCCGGGCATGGAGGTGGTGATGGAGCCGGCGAGGGCGACGACGACCTTGTCGCATCCGAAGGCCATGCCACGGAACGAGGCGTGTGTGGAGGCCATGATGCCGGCAACGGCGGTGCCGTGGGTATCGGTGTCGCTGACGCCCATGTTGGAGAGGAAGGTGTGTGGCGAGAGGTTGGGGTGAGACTGCTGGACGCCGGTGTCGAGGACGCCGACGTCGTGGACGCCGCCGGTGATGCCGTTGGCCCAGAAGCCGGTGGTGAGGCCGAGGGAGGTCTGCTGGTTGTCGAGCTCGGGGGCGCCGGGGTGGTCGAGGTCGACGGAGGCGACGAGTGGGTGCGCCGCGAGGACGGCGACGTCGCGTGCGAGGAGCCGGAAGCCCATGGCGCTGACGGCCTCGGTCTTCATGATGAGTTCGCCGCCGAGGTTGCGGACGAAGTCGGCGAGGGCTGCGTGGTCGGGCGCGACGGCCGCGGCGGCGCGCTGGAAGATCTCGCGTCGCGCCTGTGCTTCGAGTTCGTCGAGCCGCTCGGCGAGCTGGCGTCGCGCGGCCTGATCGTTCGCGTCGGCGGGGACGGCGACCCAGCCCCGCTCCTGCTCGGGGGTCATTGTTTCGTTGGGGAGCGCACGGCGTGTGATCTCGCGGATCTGGGCGGAGAGGGCGTCTTTCTGCGGCTTGAGCGCGTTCCGCACCTCGCGCGAGATGGGCGAGGCGGGCTGATGGCGCAGGAGGACGACAACGTCGATGAGCGCGTCGTCGGCGGCGCGGCTCAGCGCGGAGGCGAGCGCGGCGCTGATGATCTGCGGCTCTTCCGCCGCGACCTTCGCGCGGAGCTGCTCGATGGTGTACGTGCCGTTCGCGTCGGTGTAGAGCGTTTGCTCGCCGGCGTCGGAGCGGGAGACGGAGACGGAGTAGGGTTTGCCGTTGATCTCGACGAACTGCGCGGTGGCCGAGGCGGCGGCGAGGCCGGCAAGAAGGATGATTCGGAGGGCGTGGCGCGGGGCGGCGTTGAGCATCTCGCGGGTCTCCTGCGAGGGTCGAGGACGGGGCGGATGGGCGCGCAACGCGCCCGGGGACGACGGGTTCAAACTACCACCGGGTTGGGTCGGAAGGAACTGGGAACAGCGGTTTTCGGACAAAAACGAGGGCGATGGGCGCGGGGTCCGGGCGGGCCGCGGGCACGCGCGGTAGTGTCGGCACGATGGGTCCAGAAGCGCGGGTATCGGAGCGGTTTGCCCCGTTCGGCACGACGATCTTCGCGGAGATGACGCGCCTGGCTCAGGAGCACGGGGCCGTGAATCTGTCGCAAGGCTTCCCGGACTTCGACGGGCCGGGGTTCGTGCGTCAGGCGGCGGCCCGCGCAACAACGGGCGGGGACCCTTCGGCCAACCAGTACGCCCGCATGCAGGGCCTGCCCGCGCTCAACGAGGTTATCGCGCGACAGTGGGCGGAGCGGACCGGGATCGCGCGCGACCCGAGCCGTGAGGTGACGGTGACGTCGGGTTGCACCGAGGCGCTGGCCGCGACGTTCCTCGGGCTGCTCAACCCGGGCGACGAGGTCGTGATGTTCGAGCCGTTCTACGACTCGTATCGCGCGTGCGCTGCCATGGCGGGTGCGGGAGTGAAGTTCGTGCCGCTGCGGCCCGGGCTGGGGGCGGGCGGCGGCTTCGGGTTCGACGAATCGGAGCTTCGGGCGGCGTTCACGGGGAGGACGCGCGCGATTCTCGTGAACACCCCGCACAACCCGACGGGGAAGGTGTTCACGCGCCACGAGCTGGAGATCATCGCGCGACTGTGCAACGAACACGACGTGCTCGCGATCACGGACGAGGTGTACGAGCGGCTGGTGTACCTGGAGGAGAGGCCGCACGTCTCGCTCGCGACGCTGGAGGGGATGGCGGAGCGCACGGTGACGCTGTCGAGCCTTGGCAAGACGTTCAGCCTGACGGGGTGGAAAATCGGGTGGGCGATCGCGCCGACGGGGCTGAGCGCGGGGGTGCGGAGCGCGCACCAGTTCCTGACGTTTGCCGTGGCGACGCCGCTGCAGCACGCCGCGGCGGAAGCGCTGACGAACGGGGAGGAGTACGTGCGCGGGCTCGTGGAGGAGTACCGGGCGTCGCGCGAGTTCCTCGCGGGCGTGCTGGAGCGCACGGGGCTGCGCGTGTTCCCGACGGAAGGGACGTACTTCATCATGGCGGATCATTCCGCTCTGGGCTTCGAGGACGACGTGGCGTTCTGCCGGCATCTCACGAGCGAGATCGGGGTCGCGGCCATCCCGCCCAGCGCGTTCTACTCGCGCAAGGATCTCGGGAAGCATCTCGTCCGGTTCGCGTTCTGCAAGAAGCGCGAGACGCTTGAGGAAGCGGCGAAGCGGCTGGAGCGGCTGCGGGCGCGCTGAGCGACTCAGCGCTGCGCGACGGGCTGAGCGTCGCGCTGCTCGGTCGCGTCTGGCTCCTCATGCGGCGCCCCGACCTGGCCCTGGATCGCGGCGAGACGGTCGGTGGCCTCCCGCTCGGCCGAGCGGCGCTTGTGGGCTCGTCGCGCCAGATCGACGCTGTACACCGCCAGCCCTGCCCAGATGAACGCGAACGTGATCGCGCGGCTCAGGGTGAACGTCTCTCCGTACACCAGCACGGCCAGCAAGAACTGTCCGGACGGTGCGATGTATTGGAGGAAGCCGAGGGTGGTGAAGCGGATGCGCCGCGCGCCCTCGGTGAACCACCACAGGGGCACGATGGTGACGACGCCGGCGAGCGGGAGCAGGATGTTGTCGGCGGGCGTGCCGGGGAACTTGCCCGCGCCCGTCGCGCCGGCCCACACGGCGTACGCGATCGCGAGGGGCAGCAGTTGCCACGTCTCGACGGCCAGCCCGGTCAGCGCATCCACCGGCGCTCGCTTGCGGAGCAGGCCGTAGAAGCCGAAGGAGATGGCGAGCCCGAGGGAGAGCCACGGGAGGGAGCCGAAGCTGATGGCGAACCACGCGACGCCGAGCGCGGCGAGCGCGAGCCCCACCACCTGCGCGCGGTTCAGTCGCTCCTTCAGGAGAAAGACGCCGAGCGCGACGTTGACGAGCGGGTTGAGGTAATACCCGAGGGACGCATCGAGCATTCGGCTGCTGGCCACGGCGTAGATGAACATCAGCCAGTTGCCGGCGATGAGGCACGTCGAGACGGCGAGCACCCGGCGCGCCTTGGGGTCGCGGAATGCGCGCCATGGCTCGCGCGTTCGTCCTTTCAGCGCGAGCAGCCCCGCCAGAAGCAGCGCGCCCCAGATGACCCGGTGCGTCAGCACCTCCACCGCGGCGACGTGCGCCACGGCCTTGAAGTAGATGGGCGCCAGCGCCCGCGCGAGGTACGCGGCGACGGCCCATGCGATGCCGACGGCCGGGTCGGCGTGGTGCGTGACTCTGGTGGCGCTCATGCGGGCCGGGATGGTAGTCAGCGCGCGCGATCGGGATGGGGCAGGTCGGGAAGATGGTCGAAGAGGTGCGAGAGCGAGTGCTCAAGGATGGAGATGGAGCGGAGGTATTCCTCGATCGAGATCCGCTCGACGGGCGTGTGGTCGAGCGAGCTGTCGCCGGGCCCGTACGCGACGATGGGGCACTTCCACACGGGCGCCACGACGTTCATGTCCGCCGTGCCCGTCTTCACCTTGAGCGAGGGCGATCCGCCCGCGGTGCGGATGGCGTTGACGAAGGCGCGGGCGACGGGGCTGGTGCGCGGCTCGACGTGGGCCGTCTCCCGCCCGCGGAACTCGACGGCCGCGTCGAGCACCGCGGCGCGCGCCAGGATGACGCTCTCGACGGATTCGGGGGAGAGGTTGGGCGGGAGGCGGAACCCGAGCGTCATGGCCGCGGTCTGCGTGAGCCCGTCGGAGGAGGTGCGGATGTCACGCAGCGCGGCCTGGAGCTGCGTGAAGGCGCCGGTGCGGTCCTTGTTGAACTCGTCGGCGAAGGCGCGTGTGGCGATCCAGATGTCCGCGGCGATCTCGCCCGCGCTGGGCGTGGGGCCCGCGGGGTGGGCGCAGGGCGCCTCGACTCGCACGTCGGCCAGCAGGCGGCCCTTGTAGCCGATGGTCACGGAGTCCCAGGCGCTAGGTTCGCCGATGACGCAGGCGCGCGGCGCGTACCGCGTGGCCGCGTGGCGGGCGCCCTTCGATGTCGAGATTTCTTCTTCCACGGCGCCGACGACGATGAGGCGCGCGCCGTCGGGGACGCGGACGCGGGAGGCCGCGGCGGCGAACGCGGCGAGCGGCCCCTTGGCGTCCACGGCGCCGCGACCCCACAGCTCGCCGTTCTCGATGCGCACGGGGATCTCCCCGGGGACGGTGTCGATGTGGCCCAGCAGCACGATGTCCTGCGCGCCGTCGCCCTCGCCGAAGACGCCGACGGCGCTCCCGGCCTCATCGACGAACGCCCGCGCGCCGCGCCGCCCCAGCTCGTCGACGAGGCGCTCTGCGGCTCGGCGCTCGTTGCGCGAGACGCTCGGGATGGACACGAGGTTTTCGAGAAGGCCGACGGCGTCGTGGTCATTCATGGCGTGTTCTGGGAGATCTTGGGTCGGGAGGAGCATCGCGCGATGGTTCATTCGAACACCGTCCCCTGCCCGGCCAGGGCGTTGCGCACGGGGTTCGGAACTCGGCCGTCGGAGAAGATGATCCTGCGGACGCCGGCATTCATTGCCTCTTCGGCGCCGAGCACCTTCTTCTTCATGCGGCCCTGCGCCGCTTCGGCGGCGCGCGGGATGTCCGCGCGCGGGATGCGCGGGATGAGCGTGGATTCGTCGGGGAAGTTGCGGAGCAGCCCGGGGGCGCTGGTGAGATAGAGCACGGTGGAGGCGCCGAGGGCCGCGGCGGTCATCGCGGCCGCGCGATCGGCGTCGACGTTGATGGCCTCGCCCTCCATCGACACGGCGGGAGGGGTGAGGACGGGCGTGATGCCGCTGGCGAGCAGGTGGTCGAGCAGCCCGACGTTCACCGTGTCGACGGTTCCCGTGTAGTCGTCGCGCACGACGACGGTGCGACCCTCGACGATCGCGCGGATGGCGGCCTTGCGCGTCCCCTGCCAGATGCGCGCGTCGAGCCCGCTCAGTCCCGCGGCGTTGACCCCGAGCCGCTGGAGGCGCTCGACCACGCCCTTGTTCACGCTCCCGCAATAGACCATCTCGAAGAGTTCGATCGTCTTGCGGTCGGTGCGCCTGGAGACGTGGCCGGAGGGAGAGGTGAGGAAGGTGGGCGGATGTCCGAGCGCGGCGGAGACCTCGTTGAGTCGGGCCGAGCCGCCGTGCACGAGGACGACGCGGTGCGAGCCCTCGTTGACGAGGTCGGCGACGTCGGTGCAGATGGCGTCGAGGTCGATGCCCTCTCCGCCGCCCGCCTTGATGACCACTGTTTCACGCATGATGTGCTCTGTGCATGTGGGGGAAGCTGCTTCAGACGGGATGGAGGCCGGGGAACGCGAGACCCGCGGTCTCCTCGAGCCCGAGCATGAGGTTCAGGCACTGGACGGCGCTGCCCGCGGCGCCCTTCACGAGGTTGTCGATGGCGCTGATCGCCACCACGCGCCGTCCCCCGTCCTCCACCTCCCAGCCGACGTCGCAGTAGTTCGAGCCGGCGAGGATCTTGGGGTCTGGCAGGCGGTGCAGGCCCGTCTTCTCGCGGACGATGCGGACGAAGGGCTCGCCGCCGTAGGCGGCGCGGTAGAGCTGCCACATCCGCTTGTCGTCCACCGGCTCCGTGGTGAAGACGTGGGCTGTGCACAGGACGCCGCGCACCGCCTCGACGGCCGTGGCGGTGAAATGCGCCTCGAAATCCCCGCACTCCTGCGCGACCTCGGCGAGGTGTCTGTGGGTGGTGGGGGCAAAGGTGCGCATGGCGCCGGAGCGTTCGGGGTGGTGTGAGCCCGGGCCGTGCTCCGCGCCGCCCTCGGACGACCCGACCTTGAGGTCGAAGATGACGCGTTCGATGAGCCCGGCGCGCGCGAGGGGGAGGATGGAGAGATTGGCGGCGGTGGCGTTGCAGCCGACGCCCGAGGCGTAGCGAGCGTTCTTGAGGGATTCGCGCCGTGTCTCGGGCAGGCCGTAGACGAAACGGTCGAGCCAGCCGGGAGAGGGGTGCGGCTCGCCGTACCAGCGTGCGTAAGCGTCGGGGTCCTTGAGGCGGAAATCGGCGGAGAGATCGACGATCCGATCGGCCAGGCCCGCCCAGCGCTCGATCTCCTTCGCGCCGACGGTGTGGGGCTGCGCGAGCACGAGGGCGTCGCACTTCTCCACCTGGTCGGGCGTGGTGAACTGGAGCCTGGTGAGGCCGCGGAGATTAGGGTGCACGGCGTGGGCGAACTTGCCGGCGTTGGCGCGGCTGGTGATCTGGGCGACCTCGAGGTGGGGGTGCTGGAGGAGGAGACGCAGGGCCTCTCCTCCCCCGTACCCCGACGCGCCGACGACGGAGACACGGATCGTCACGCGTTCGCTCCGACCAGCGTGCGCGGCTCGACGAGGGTGGCGCCCGGCACGCGCCCCTGTCGGCCCACGTGCAGGACGTACTCCGCGATCTTGCCCGGGATGTTCACGCCCGTGGGCTCGATGGAGTTCTTGTACTCCATCGTGTAGTTCACCTCGTTGACCAGCAGCCCGCGCTGCGGGTCCTCGAGCAGGTCGATGGCGACCACGCCCCCGCCCACGGCCGCGGCCGCGGCGCGGGAGATGCGGTCCAGCTCGTCGGTCACCGGCAGCGCGGTAGCCTTGCCCCCGCGCGCGGTGTTCGTGATCCAATGCTCGCTCCGACGCTCGATGGCGCAGATGGTCTCGTCGCCGACGACGAAGGTGCGGATGTCTCGCCCGGCCTTCTCCACATACTCCTGGATGTAGAAGACCGAGTGGTGGTACGAGCCGAGCGTCGCCTTGTGCTCGAGGAGCGCCTCCGCGGCGTCACGATCGTTCACCTTGGCGAGCAGACGGCCCCACGAGCCCACGGCCGGCTTGAGCACGACGGGGTAGCCCATCTCCTCGATGGCGTCGAGCGCGGCCTCGGGGGTCACGGCGACCCGCATCCGCGGGCAGGGCACGTTGTGGCGCACCAGCTCGAGCGACGTGTTCAGCTTGCTGCCGCACACGTCCGCGACGCGCAGCGGGTTCACGCAGGGCACGCCCCACGATTCGAGCACGCGGATGGCGGCGTCGGCCTGGGAGTGCGAGATGCACCGCTCCACGGCGACGTCCACCTCCGTCCATCGGCCGAGGTTGTGGGGATCGAACCGGATGTCCCGGACGTCGACCATCTCGAGGTTGACGCCGCGGGCGGTCAGCTCGTCAGCGAGCAGCTTCTCTTCGAGACGGATGCGGGAATAAAGCATCGACACGCGCATGAGGCAGGTCTCCGTGAAGGGTTCGGTGGTGTGCGTTCGGATCGCGGGACTTACTCGCCCCAGTCTTCCTTCACCGGGGGCGCGAGCTCGATGCGCAGCGGGAGGAGCGAGACGACCTCGAGCTCGGCGCCGCAGTCGGGGCAGGGGATGACCTCGCCCGCGAGCGTGCGGGGCTTGATCTCCAGCTCGGCGGCGCATTCGACGCAGAGGGCGGTCTGAGTGGCAGTCTGTTCCATGACTCTGTCTCCGTGATGAGGCGTGTAAGAGGTGCAAAAACCACAACCCGCCGGGCGTTTGCCGGCGGGTTCCTGAATGCTCGCTTGTTCCCTGGTGCTAACTCAGGGCGCTACGGGCATGCAAGGCCGACCGGCGACACGGCGCCTTTCAGCTCTTTGCCCGCTTTTTTGGCCTGAATGAACGCCGGCGCAGCGACGCCGCCGACCTGGAAGGTCTTGGCGGTTTCGGGCTGGCGGTTCCTGTGCATGTGGCGGGATTCTCCCGTCCGTTCATCGGTTGTCAAGTCGGGGGGCTCAAGGAAGGGTGGAACCCTGCTAGGGTGTTCCCGAAAGAAACCCTGCCCGCGCGACATCCGCGGGGGGTGAACTGCGTCCCGGGCGCCCTGCGGAAGGGCGCCACAGCGGAAAGGAGGCGCGCGTGCTCTACGGATTGGCCCTCGGCGGGATCGCCCTCGTCGTGGCGTTCATCGTGATCGGCATCTATAACCGGCTCGTCCGGCTGCGGATCAACACCGACAACGGATGGGCGCAGGTCGACGTCCAGCTCAAGCGCCGCTACGACCTCATCCCCAACCTCGTCGAGACCGTGAAGGGGTACGCCGGCCACGAGAAGGAGACGCTCGAGGGCGTCATCGCCGCGCGAAACCGCGCCGTCAGCGCCACCACCGTCCACGACCAGGCCGAAGCCGAGAACATGCTGACCCAGGCGCTCGGCCGGATCTTCGCGCTCTCGGAGGCGTACCCGGACCTCAAGGCCAACCAGAACTTCGCCAACCTGCAGGAGGAGCTGTCCTCCACCGAGAACAAGATCGGCTTCGCGCGCCAGCACTACAACGACACCGTGGCGCAGTACGACAGCGCGCGACAGCAGTTCCCGTCCAACATCGTCGCGGGCATGTTCGGGTTCGAGACGCGTGAGTACTTCGAGCTCGAGTCGTCGAGCGAGCGTGCCGCGCCCAAGGTCTCCTTCTCCCGCGCGTGAGCCAGATCGCCACCACCCCCGGCGCCGTCCACGCGGAGCGAGACGCGCTGCGCGCCTACCCCCCCACCGTCACGTTCCGTGACCTCATCGCCTCCAACAAGCGCCGCAGCGCGATGCTCATGGTCGCGCTCGTGCTCATCCTCGTCATCCTCGGCGCCCTCATCGCCGCCGCCGTCGGGCCCGCCGTCGCGGCCGTGGAGGGCCAGCCCGGCGAATCGTTCACGCCGGAAGACCTCCTTCCCTCCGCCCTGCTCGGGGCCGCGGCCGCGCTCGCCTTCGGCACGATCGCCTGCGCCTGGTCCTGGTTCGGCGGCGCCAACGCGATCCTGGGCATGGCCGGGGCCGTGCCCATCGAGAAGAAGGACGACCCACAGCTCTTCAACGTGGTCGACGAGCTGCGCCTGGCGGCCGGGCTCCCGATGCCGCGCGTGTACCTCATCCCCTCACAGGCCATGAACGCGTTCGCGACGGGGCGCGACCCCAAGCACGCGGCCGTGGCGATCACCACCACGCTCCGTGAGAAGCTCACGCGCGACGAGCTCGCCGGCGTCATCGCCCACGAGCTCGCCCACGTCCGCCACTACGACGTTCGCTTCATGATGCTCATGGCCACGCTCGTCGGACTCATCGTGTTCCTCTGCGATGTCTTCCTGCGCTCCCTCCGACACGCACGCTTCCGCGGCTCGGGCAAGAGCGGCAAGGGCGGCGGACCGCTCATCATCGTCATGCTCGTCCTTGCGCTGATCTTCGCCATCATCGCGCCCATCCTCGCCACGTTCATCCAGCTCGCCATCTCCCGCCAGCGCGAGTACCTCGCCGACGCCGGCGCCGTGGAGCTCACCCGATACCCCGAGGGCCTCGCCTCCGCGCTCCGCAAGCTCGCCGACGCCTCCACCCCCATCGACCCCGACAAGGCCAATCGCGCCATTGCACACCTCTACATCATCAACCCCCTCAAGAAATCCCTCCGCACGCACGGCGCCATCGACTCGGCCTTCTCCACGCACCCCCCGATCGAGAAGCGCATCGCGCGCCTCATGGCCCTCACCCGCTGACGCGCACGCCGACGCGCCTCACTCCCCGTCCGTCTTCTTGATCGTCAACGCCACACGTGTGCCGCGCTTCTTCTTCCTCGGCCACAACCCTCGCGCCACCCACCACACGGCCGCGCACGCGCACCCCGTCGCCACCCAGAACTGCCAATCCCCCCAAGGCATCGCCGCCGCCGTCATGCCAGCCCCGCCATGCCCAGCCCCTGATACACCAGCAACGCAGCCACGTACGCCAGCCCGCTCATCCACGCCAACTGCAGCAGCGCCCACTTCCACCCCCCCGCCTCCTTCGCCGTCACCACCAGCGTCGGCAGGCACTGCATCGCCAGCACGTAGTAGATCAGCAGCGACCAGCACGTCCGCTCCGTGAACACGAGCCGGCCGTCGTCCCGCCTCGCCTCCGCAACGCTCTTCACCAACCCCTCCTCGTCATCGCCCCCGTCCCCCCTCGTCACCACCGCCATCGTCGACACGAACACCTCGCGCGCCGCGAACGACGCCAGCACGCCGATCGACAGCTGCCGGTCGTACCCCAGCGGCGCCAGCACGGGCTCCACCACGCTCCCCAGCCGTCCCACGAACGAACGGCGCGCCGCGTAACGATGCTCGATCCGATCCGCGTCCTCCAACATCGCCTCCGCCGCGCCGGGCTGCGCCTCGACCAGTGACGCCGCCCGCGCGCGCATCTCCGTCACCTCCGCCGGCGCCTCGACCTTCGGGTACGCGCTCAGCCACCACAGCGCCACCGTGATCGCCAGGATGTTCGTCCCCGCCTGCTTCAGGAACACCAGCCCCTTGTCGTACATCGTCACGAACGCCGTGCGCACACTCGGCGGCTTGTACGACGGCAGCTCGAGCGCCATCGGCGCCGACTCGCCCTTCGCCACCGTCCGGCGCGCCACCAGCGCGCTCACCACCCCCGCCGCGGCCCCCAGCACGTAGCACCCCGCGAACGCGATCGCCTGCTTCCCCGGGCTCTCCCGGAACAGCAGCGTGCACAGCAGCACGTACACCGGAATCCGCGCCGAGCAGCTCATGAACGGCGCCACCAGAATCGCCGCCAGCCGCTCGCGCCGGTCCGGAATCCCGCGGCACGACATGATCCCCGGCAGCGCGCACGCGTGCGAGCTCAACAGCGGCACGAACGCGTGCCCCGAGAGACCGAACGGACGCAGCCACCGGTCCGTCACGAACGCCGCACGCGCCAAGTACCCCGTCCCCTCCAGGATCGAGATCATGAAGAACAGCAGGCAGATCTGCGGCAGGAACACCACCGTCGCGCCCACCCCCGAGATCACGCCCCCCGCCAGCAAGTCCGTCAGCACGCCGCCGGGCAAGGCGCCCTCCACCCACGTCGCCAGACTCCCGAACGCGCCATCAATCCAGTCCATCGGCCACGACGCCAGACGGAACACCCCCCAGAACAGCCCCGTCATCACCAGCGCGAACGCCGCCAAGCCCAGCACCGGGTGCGTCAGCACACGATCGACCCGGTCCGTCCACGCATCCTCCCGGCGCGCGGCCTCGACCGACCGCACCGTCGCGCACTCCCGCGCCGCTTCCTCCGCCCAACGCGCCAGCGCGCCCTCCCCTTCCGGCGGGCGCTCGCCCGGCGCCGCCGCACGCTCGGCATGCTCGATCAACGCCCCGAGCCCCGACCCCGTCCGCGCGCACACCAGCGCCACGTCGCAGGACAGCCGACGCGACAGCTTCTCCGCGTCGATCGAGATGCCGCGCCTGTCCGCGAGATCGATCATGTTCACGGCCACGACGGTCGGCACGCCACGCCGAAGCACCTCCCCGGCCAGCGTCAGGTTCCGCGCCAGATTCGTCGCGTCCGCCACCACGATCGCCACGTCCGGCGGACGCAAATCGTCACCCGCGGGCGCCGCCGAGCCATCCAACGCCGCACGACACAGCGCCGCCTCCACCTGATTCAGCTCGAGCGAGTACACGCCCGGCAGGTCGATCACCTCGGCCCACCGCCCCGTCTCTCGCGCACGGACCTTCCCGACGCGCGCCTCTTGCGTCGTGCCCGGGAAGTTGCTCGTCTTGTGATTCAGCCCCGTGAGCGCATTGAACAGCGTCGTCTTGCCCGTGTTCGGGTTCCCAAGCAACGCCACGCGCAGCGCGCCAACCGTCGTCGGCGCCGCCGTCACGCCTCAGCCCTCGCCCCCGCCGGCCGCGGACACCAGCACACGATCCGCCAACGACTTCGCCAGACCGATGCGGCACGACATCCCGCACGCGCTCCCGATCTCCACGATGCACGGCTCGCCCGCTCGGCACACGCGCACGCTCGCGCTCGGACGCAGCCCCATCGCCCGCAGCACCGCCGCGCCCTCCGCGTTCACGCGCGCCTCGCACACCACCGCACGCTCTCCCACCCGCATCTGCGACAGCATCCGACCACCCACCCCCGACACCACCTCCACCCGCAACGCGGGCGCGGGCTCGGCCGGGGAAACGGCCGCGCGGGATGCTGGCGGAATGACAGGGGTGACGGCTGACATGCGCGGACGATCCTACGAGCGTTGAGACTGATTCGCAACGCTACCGAAAACCAACGCCTGCAATGCCCAAACGGGCTCAGGTGGAATACGAGGAGTTTATCCGAATATACCCCTCTGTCAGGTCGCACGTGAAAAACTCATCGCTCGACCCCCCCAGCCCCAGATCGATCACGATCTCGATCTTCTTCCCCCCGAAGACCGCGGCCAGCACCTCCCGCACCCCCTCCACCGGCGCCGAGCGCGCGTACAGCGTCTTCAACTCCCCCCCGTCCGGGCCCGCATCCACGCGCAACCTCGCCATGTCGATCCTGGGGTCCGCCCGTCCGGCAGCCGCGACGATCCGCCCCCAGTTCGGATCACCCCCCGCGATCGCCGTCCGCACCAGCAGGCTCGACGCCACCGTCTGCGCCACACCCAGCGCCATCTGTGCATCCAGCGCGCCCGTCGCGCGCACGTGCACCAGCTTCCGCGCGCCCTCCCCGTCCGCGACCACCTGGATCGCCAGCGCCCGAGCCACCGCGCTCACGGCCTCATCCACCAGCCCCTGCGGGAACTCGCCCGACTCCCCCGACGCCAGCAACAGCACCGTGTCGTTCGTCGACGTGTCCCCGTCCACCGTGATCCTGTGGAACGACCGATCGCACGCGCGACGCAACGTCTGATCCAACCGCCCCGGCTCCACGCGCGCATCCGTCAGGAGCACGCTCAGCATCGTCGCCATGTTCGGGTGAATCATCCCCGAGCCCTTCGCGATCCCCGACACGTGCAGCGTGCGACCCTCGTGCCGCACCTTCACCTCGGCCGTCTTCGTTGACGCGTCCGTCGTCAGTATCCCCCGCGCCGCATCCATCAGCCCGCCCGCGCTCGCGGCCCCCGAGATCGCCGGGATCGCGCCCTCGATCTTCTCGCTCGGCAGCATCGACCCGATCAGCCCCGTCGACATCACCAGCACTTCGTCGACCGTGCACCCCGCGGCCCTGGCAGCAGCGGCGATCGTCGAGCGTGCCCGCCGCTCGCCTTCCTCCCCTGTGGCCGCGTTCGCGCACCCCGAGTTCGTGAGCACGACCCTCGCGACGCCCTTCGACGCCTTGAGCGCGTTCGCGCTCAGCGTCACCGGCGCGGCGCGCAGCAGGTTCGTCGTGAACACACCCGCCGCGCTCGCGCCCTTCGCGCACGCGATCCACGAGAGGTCCGGCTTCCCGCCCTCCTTGATCCCGCACGACATGCCCGCGGCCACAAACCCCTTCGGGCACGACGCCGAGCCCGACACCACGCTCATCTTCTCGCTCACCAGTCGCACTCCCAGGCCATAAATCGCCACTGCGCCTTCGTCCGATCACGCCTCGCCCACGCGCTCGCGCCCATCTCGCCCAGCGCCTCCCGCTCCACACGCAGAAAGCCGAGCCGAGCAAAGAACTCCGGCTCGCACGTCAGCACGAACACACGATCCAGCCCCAACCGCCGCCCGTCCTCGCACAGCCGGCGCGCCAGCGCGCTCCCCACGCCCTGGCGCGTGAACCCCGGATGCACCGCCAGCGAACGGATCTCCGCGATGTGGTCCGACCCGACCACCAGCGACCCGCAGCCCACGACGCGATCCTCCCCCGTCGCGCCCGCACGCACGGCCACCGTGAACTGCCGCAGCGAACGCGCCACGTCCGACGCCTCGCGCGCGATCGTCTGCCCGCTCCCCGACCACGAGTTCACTACCTCGGCGATCGCCTCCGCGTCCCAGGCCATCGCCTTGCGCGTCGTGATGGCGTGCGTCTCCGCCAGCGCGGGCGCGAGCCTCGCCTCCGCCTCAGCGAGCGCCTTGCCCACGCGCGCGGGCGCCGGCCCCCCCACCACGTCCCGCCGTGCCAGCGCCGCCTCCACCGTCAGACACGCGTACACGTCCTGCCCGATCTCCGGCGACACCGCGCGCAGCTCCTCGAGCGACAGCCCCTCGATCGGCGCCCCCTTCTCGATCGCCTTCCGCACCACGCGCCCCGCCGCGTCGTGCGCATCCCGGAACGCCATCCCCTTGCCCACGAGATAGTCCGCCAGCTCCGTCGCGTTGCTGTGCCCGCCAAGCGCGGCCTCGCGGCACGCCTCCTCATCAAACGTCATCCCCTCGGCGACCAACACCAGCATCCGCAGACACATCGACGCCGAACGCATCGCGTCGAACACCCCCTCCTTGTCCTCCTGCTGGTCCTTGTTGTACGCGAGCGGCAGGCCCTTCATCACCGTCAGAAGACCAACCAGCGCGCCGATGATCCGCCCCGACTTGCCCCGCAGCAGCTCCAGCGCGTCCGGGTTCTTCTTCTGCGGCATCAGCGACGAGCCCGAAGACACCGCGTCGCTCAATCGCACCAGCCCGAACTCCGAAGTCGCGTACACGATCACGTCCTCAGCCAGGCGCGAAAGGTGCACCGAGAGAATGGCGAGCGCCGCGAGCGCCTCCGCGACGAAGTCGCGATCGCTCACCGCGTCAAGCGAGTTGGGGGTGGGCCGATCAAACCCCAGCGCGTCGGCCAGCGCGGAGCGATCGATCGGGTACGCCGTGCCCGCCAACGCCCCAGAACCCAGCGGACACGCGTTCATCCGCCGGCGCGCATCCAGCAGCCGGCCCGCGTCGCGCTCCAGCATCTCGACGTACGCGAGGCACCAGTGCGCCACGGACACCGGCTGGCCGCGCTGCAAATGCGTGTACCCAGGCAGCGGAACGCGCTGATGGCGCCGAGCGAGCGCGAGCAACGCCCGCTGCGCCGCGTGAATCTCGGCAACCCGGCGCGACATCTCGTTCCGCACCCACAGCCGCAGGTCCGTCGCGACCTGATCGTTCCGCGACCGCCCCGTGTGCAGCTTCTTCCCCAGCGCACCCACGCGCTCGACCAGCTTCATCTCCACCCACGAATGCACGTCCTCGGCGCCCGACTCCACCGGCGCCCGATCCATCGCGGCCGTCTCGAGCGCGAGCGCCTCGAGCGCGTTCACGAGCAGCCCGGCCTCCTCACGCGTCAGCACCCCCGCGTCGCGCAAGCCCCCCGCCCACGCGATCGACCCCGCGATGTCCTGCGTCACCAACGTCCAGTCGAACGACAGCGAATCGTTGAACGCGCGGAACAGCGGGTCCGCCGCGCCCTCGAACCGTCCGCCCCACATCGTGGCCCCGCCCTGCGTCGCCACGGCCTCAGTGCGCCCCGCCGGTCTTCTTCAGCGCGCGAATGCGGCTCGGCAAACTCGCCAGCCGGATGAACCCCTCCGCGTGCGCCTGGTTGTACACCTCGTCGCGCCCGAACGTGGCGAACGCCTCCGAGTACAGCGAGTTCGGGCTCTTGCGCCGCGTCGCCGTGGCCCGCCCCTTGTACAGCTTCACCTCCACCTCGCCCGTCAGCGGCTTGGTCATCGAGTCGACGCACGCCGAGAGCGCCTCACGCAGCGGCGTGAACCACTTCCCGTCGTACACCAGCTCCGCGAACGTCAGCGCCAGGTGCTCGCGGTAGTGCAGCGTGTCCCGGTCGAACACGACCTCCTCCAGCGAACGCAGCGCCTCGACCATCACCGTCCCGCCCGGCGTCTCGTAGCACCCGCGCGACTTCATCCCGACGAGCCGGTTCTCGACGATGTCGATCCGCCCCACCCCGTGCGCGCCCGCGATCCGGTTCAGCGTCGCCACGATCTCCTCCGGCGCCAGCTCCTTCCCGTTCACCGTCCGCGCACGACCCTCCACGAACCCCACGCGCACGCTCTCCGGCTTGTCCGGCGCCCGTTCCGGAGACACCGACATCGTCCACATGTCCTCCGCCGGCGCGTTCCACAAGTCCTCCAGCACCTGCCCCTCGTGCGAGATGTGCCACAGGTTCCGATCGCGCGAGTAGATCTTCTCCTTGCTCGCGCTCGACTTGATGTCCCGCGCCGCCAGGTAGTTCAACAAGTCCTCACGCGAACGCAGGTCCCACTCCCGCCACGGCGCGATCACCGTCAGCTCAGGCGCCAGCGCCGCGAACGCGCTCTCGAACCGCACCTGATCGTTCCCCTTCCCCGTGCACCCGTGCGCCACCGCGTCCGCGCCCACCCGCTTCGCGATCTCCACCTGCGCCTTCGCCAGCACCGGACGCGCGATCGACGTCCCCAGCAGGTACTTCCCCTCGTACATCGATCCCGCCGCGATCGTCGGGTACACGTAGTGCTCGACGAACTCGCGCCGCAGATCGACGACATGGCACTCGCTCGCGCCCGAACGCTTCGCCTTCTCCTCGATCCCCCCCAGCTCCTCCTCGCCCTGACCAACGTCCCCCACGAACGCCACCACCTCGCTCCCGTACGTCTCCACCAGCCACGGCATGATCGCGGACGTGTCCAACCCGCCCGAGTAAGCCAGCACGATCTTCTTCGGCGCCTCACGCTTCATCTGCACTTCTCTCCGCTCTGCCCGCAGTGCGATCCGTCCAGCCTCGTCACGACACCCAGTATCCCAAATCCACACGCCCCGGCGAGCACGCTCAATCCGCCAGCGTCGGGCTCCGGCCCTGCACCGCCATCAGGTGCAGCATCAGCCCCGCCTGCGCGTGCAGACGATTCTCCGCCTGCTCGTACACCAGCGACGCCGCCGAATCGATCACCTCGTCCGTCACCTCCACGCCACGGTGCGCCGGCAGGCAGTGCATGAACACCGCCTCGCTCCCCGCCTTCCGCATCAACCCCGCGTTCACCTGGTACGGCCCGAACGCCGCATCCCGCTCCGCGCTCGTGCTCGACCCCATGCTCGTCCACGTGTCCGTGTACACCGCCTGCGCACCAACCACCGCCCCCACATCCTCCGTCACCTCCACGCTCCCCTTCCCCTCAGCCCCCGCGCACGCCGCCTCCACCGCCGCATCTCTCGGCGCCGCGCCCCTCGGCGTCACCACCGTCACCTTCACCCCCAACCGCGCCCCCAGCAGCATCAACGACGCGCACACGTTGTTCCCGTCCCCCACGTACGCCAGACGCAGCCCCTCCAGCTTCCCGAACCGCTCCTTCAGCGTCAGCATGTCCGCCAAAGCCTGGCACGGGTGCGACGTGTCCGACAACGCGTTGATCACCGGGATCCCCGCCTCCCGCGCCAGCGCCTCCACCGTCCCGTGCGAATCCGTCCGCGCCACGATGCAGTGCGCCCACCGCTCCAGGTTCTTCCCATAATCCCGGACGCTCTCCCGCTGCCCGATCTTCGTCTGCTGATGATCCAGATAGATCGCCTGCGCACCCAGCCGATACGCCCCGACCTCGAACGTCACACGCGTCCGCAGCGACGCCTTCTCGAACAGCATCACCATCGTCTTCCCGGCCAGCGCGCTCGCGTACGGCCCCGGGCTCCCCTTGAACCGCGCCGCCGTCCCCAGCACCCGCTCCAGATCCGCGCGCGACAGCTCCGCCCCCGTCAGCACGTCGCCCGCGCTCAACGGCTCCACACCCGTCCCCGAAACCCCCGTCACCAGCTTCAACGCCCGTGTCGCCTGCGCCATGATCAAACCTCCAAACGTCGCGACCTCAACCCGCGACCTTCCAATCCTTCATCACTCGCAAAGAAACCCCCGCACACGCAGCGCTCCCGCGCTGACCCCCAACACCAACGCCTCAGCGTCGTCGTCGGAGCAGCGCGCCGCGCAACCCGCGTCGCCCGCGCGCCATGCCCATCACCCGCGCGCGGCTCACGCCCCGGCCCCCGTCGTCGCGCTCGACACCACCTCCACACCGCGCGCCGAGTCCTCCGGCGGCAACACCAGCGTCCCCACCGTCTCCCCGTGCGCCAGCTTCACCAGACTCTGCGGCTCGTGCCACGACGCGATCGCCGCCGGCGCGCCCGCCGCCCGCGCCGCACGCAACGCGCCACGAACCTTCGGGATCATCCCGTTCGCGATCTCCCCCGTCGCGATCCGACCCTCGATCTCCTCCTCCGTCAGCGTCGCCAGCACCCGCTTGTTCGCGTCCATCACCCCCGGAACGTCCGTCAGCAGCACCAGCATCCGCGCCGCCGCGATCCCCGCAACCGCCGCCGCAGCATCATCCGCGTTGATGTTCAACGCGCCGCCACGCGCATCCGCGCCGATCGACGAGAACACCGGCAGGAACCCCGCCCGCAGCAGCGCATCCACCAACCTCGGCGAACCCCCCACCACCTTCCCAACCCTCCCCGGATCAAAGTCGTACTGATCCGCCACCTTGCAGCGCGCCACGAACCCGTCCGCCAGCGACAGACCAACCGCCGCGCACCCGCGCGACGACAGCTCACCCACCACGTGCGTGTTCACGATCCCCGCCAGCGTCGCCACCACCTCCTCCACGTGCTCCGGCGGCGTGATCCGCACGCCCTCGCGACGCTCCGACACCATCCCCAGCGCTTCCATCCGCCGATCGACCAGCTTCCCGCCCCCGTGCACCAGAATCACACCCGCCGACTCCGCGCGATGCAGCGCCGCCAGCGCATCGAACACCGGCGACGCGTCCGGATCGCGATCCAGCGCCGCCCCGCCGAGCTTCACAACCAGCGGCCGAGGTGAGCCAAACTGCACGTCAGGTGTCGTCCGTGGTGTCGTCCGCATCTCAGTCCCGTCAGAGGGCGTCTCGCCCAGCGAATGGAAAGCGATCACGATAGCGATGCTCCTTCCGGAAAGCCGAATCGCACGTTCATGCACTGCACCGCCTGACCCGCGGCGCCCTTCACCAGATTGTCAATCGCGCTCACCACAATCAGGTGACCCTCCTCGTCCGCCGCCAAGCCGATGTCGCACCGGTTCGTGTTCCGCACCGCCGCGACGCTCGGCCACCTCCCCTCCGCCAGCACCCGCACGAACGCCTCACCCCCGTACGTCTCCTCCATCAACCTCCGCGCCGACGCGCCGTCCCACGAACCCAACAACTCCACGTGCATCGTCGACAAGATCCCACGCTCGAACGCCCCGAGGTGCGGCGTGAAATACACCGGCCCGCCCACGTGCTCGCCGATCTCCGGCTGATGCCGATGGCTCAGCACCTTGTACGGCTGCAACGACACCTCGCAGAAATGCGCCGTCTGACTCAGGCCGCGCCCGGCGCCAGACACGCCCGACGTCGAGTCCACGATCGGACGACGCGCCCAATCGATCGCGCCCGCCTTCGCCAACGGACGCAACGCCAGAATCGCCGACGTCGGATAGCACCCCGCGCACGCGATCAGCGACGCGCCCTTCAGCGCGCCCCGGTTGATCTCCGGAATCCCGTACACCGCGCGCTCCAGCAGCTCCGGCGCGCCGTGCTCATGCCCGTACGCCCTCGCGTACTGCGCAGCGTCCCGGAAACGGAACGCCGCTGAGATATCAATCACCACCACCCCCGCGCGCAACAACTCCCCCGCGATCTGCTCCGAGACCTCGTGCGGCGTCGCCAGAAACGCCACCTGCGGCCTCAGCGCCAACGCGCTCGAGACGTCATACGGCCCAACGCGCAGCTCCGTCGCGCCCCCAAACCGCGGGTGCAACTCGTCGAACCGCGCCGGCGCCTCGTCCGCGCTCCCCGCGCGCCGCAGCGAGCCGAACAAACCCGCCACCTCCACGCCCGGATGACGCAGCAACAACCCCGCGGCCTCAGCCCCGCTGTAGCCGCTCGCGCCAACGACGATCGCGCGGACCGCCGACATGCTCGCTTGTCCCTGGCTCACGCCCCTCGCGCCCCTTCGAGCAGCGTGCCGACCAGCCGTCGCGCATCCTCCGCATCGCGCGTCGCGATGAAGATCGTGTCATCCCCGGCGATCGTCCCCAACGCCTCATCCAACCCCGCACCGTCCATGGCCACAGCCAGCGACTGCGCGTGACCCACGCCCGTCCGCACCACCACGAGCTGTCCAGCCGCCTCTGCCGTCACCAGAAACTCCTGCAACGCCCGCTCCAAGGCCCGCTGCGCCGCCTCCCCGCTGTCGTACCCGATCTCCCCGGGAATCGCGTACCCCTCCGGGGTCTTGATCACGCCCAACTCACGCAGGTCCCGAGACAACGTCCCCTGCGTGACCTGAAACCCCTCCCGCTCCAACATCGCCCGCAGAGCCTCCTGATTCGGCACGCGCGTACGCCGCAGCGTGTCCAGAATCCGAGCCTGCCTGCGAGGTTTATCGAACATCGCATAATCATTACTTGAATTGCATATAAATGTCAAGCCCTCGCAGCAGGTATTTATCGGAGGGTAATTTCACCAAGTATAGAGGGTACTTGGGCAAGTAGCTCCTACACTCGCCCCTGAGACCGTATCCTGAGGGCATGGCTATCACCCCGACCAAAATGACCGACGAGCAGGCTCTGGCGAAGTCGATGCAGGCTGCAGCCGTCTTTTCGCCTCGCACCCCCGTGAATAGGCGAGCGCTATTTGCCGGTCGTTGGAAACAGATGAACGCTCTCGTGGATGCGGTCTCACAAGTCGGCCTGCATGTCGTTCTATTTGGCGAAAGAGGCGTCGGCAAGAGTTCCCTCGCGAACATCGTGGGTCCCTTGCTGGAGGTGATGAACCCGAAGGTCAAGCACTTGGTGGTTCGTGTGAACGCCAACAAGGAAGACACCTTCGCAAGCGTGTGGCGGAAGGTCTTCGACGAAATCACCTTCGTGGAGGACAAGCCGCTAGTCGGATTCAATGCTCCCACGACACAGGAAGTACGAACTCTTCGTGAAGCCTACGGAATAGGCGAGGAGCTCGGCATCGACGACGTGCGCCGCATCCTCGCACGATTGCCTAGCTCAGTCATGGTAATTGACGAGTTCGATCGTCTCCCAAGAAGAGCGGCGGCGGCATTCACCGACTTGATCAAATCTCTCTCCGACGCAGCAGTTCCATCTACGGTGATTCTCGTCGGCGTGGCTGAAACTGTCGACGGGCTTGTGAGGGACCATTCGTCGATCCCGAGAGCGCTCGTACAGATTCATATGCCGCGCATGACTACCGCAGAACTAGGCGAAATCTTGCTCAAAGCCGCAGAATCTCTCGACATGACCTTTGATCCGGATGCCTCATCGCGGATCGCTCGCATGTCTCAGGGACTTCCGCACTTCACTCACCTGGTCGGGCAGTTTGCGGTACGTCGTGCTTGTGAGAGGCGCAGTTTTTCTGTTTCGCTCAATGATGTAAATCAGGGCTTGGCAGACGCCGTAAAAGGCGTCGATCAGACGACCGCTACGACATATGCAACCGCCACACACTCCGCACACCAAGCCGCGCTTTTCTCGCACGTATTGCTCGCATGCGCACTGACCGCATGCACTCTGCCAGACAATGCACTCGGATACTTCCAAGCCGTCGACGTCGTTGAGCCGCTTTCAGCTGTTCTCGAACGTGAGGTTCAGATCGCCACCTTCAACGGGCATCTCTCGGAATTCTGCACCGACAAGCGGGCGAACGTCTTGGAGCGGACTGGAAATCCGCGAGCGTACCGATATCGATTTCACGATCCGCTCATGCCTCCGTACGTGATCATCAGAAGCATCGCGGAAAAGATGGTGACTGCTGAGTTCGTCGATGCCTTCCTGAACAGAGGCGAACCCGGGCCGAACTGACACCCTCGACTATCCCGCCTGGCGCCGTCTACATCTACGGCACTCAACTCCCCCCCAGCAACCCCCGCGCCACCGCCGCCGACACCGCAGGGTCCTCCGCCCCCGCCGAGCCCGCAGCGCCACCCGCCACATTCAACTGCCTGTTCAATAGGCTCGCATACCGCCCCCCCGCACGCAGCAGCTCCTCGTGCGAGCCCACCTCCATGATCCGACCCGCCTCCAGCACCACGATCCGGTCCGCGTGCCGCACCGTCGACAGCCGGTGCGCGATCACGAAGCACGTCCGCCCCCGCATCAGCGTCGCAAGGCTCTCCTGAATGAGCGCCTCGCTCTCCGCGTCCAGATTGCTCGTCGCCTCATCCAGAATCAAAATCCGCGGATCCGCCAACAACGCACGCGCGATCGCGATCCGCTGCTTCTGCCCCCCCGACAACCGCACGCCCCGCTCCCCCACCAGCGTCCCGTACCCCTTCGGCAACCCCTCGATGAACTCCGCCGCGTTCGCCGCCGACGCGGCCTCGCGCATCTCCTCCTCGCCCGCGTCCGGCCTCGCATACCGGATGTTCTCCGACACCGTCCCGTCAAACAAAAACACGTCCTGCTCCACCACCCCCAGCAGCGCGCGATACGAACGCGTCTCGATCCGCTTGAGATCCGCCCCGTCGAACCGCACCACCCCCTCCGTCGGGTCGTAGAACCGCGCGATCAGATTGCACAGCGTCGTCTTCCCCGCCCCGCTCGGCCCAACCAGCGCGATCACCTCCCCCGCCGAAACGTCCAAATCAATGTCGTGCAGCACCCGCTCACCCGGCTCACCCGCCGCGTTCTTCGGATACGCGAACGACACCCCCTCCAGCGAAACCCGACCCTCCACCCGCGCAGGGTCCAGCGCGATCGTCTCCCGCTCGCTCGTCCGCGCAAACTCCCTCGGCTCCTCCAGAAGGTCCAGCACGCGGTCCAGACCCGCCAGGTTCGTCTGCATCGTCGTCGAGCTCACCGCGATCGTCTCGAGCGGCGAGAGCAGCATCAGCAGGTACGCGCTGAACATCATGATGTCGCCGATCGTCAGCGTCCCCTCCAGCACCCTCTGCCCCCCGTACACCAACAACCCCGCGCTCGCCACCGGAATCAAGAGCGCCCACGAGATGTCCACGAACCGGCTCCACCACCACGCCAGCACCTCCTGCCGGATCATGAAGTGGTTGCTCTTCACGAACGCGCCCGCCTCTCCCTGCTCGCGACCGAACCCGCGCACCACGCGCATCCCCCCGAACGCCTCCGTCGAACGCGCGTCGATCACCTGACGCGTGTGCCGGATGTCCTTGAACACCGGGCGGATCCGCCCGATCCACGTCCGGTGCGTGAACCACACCAGCGGCATCAGCAGCAACGCCCCCAGCAGCAGCCTCCAGTCCGTCCACGCAAGCACGAGCAGCGTCCCCACCAGCTGCACCACCGCGCGCCACGGGTTGTAGAGCATCGTGAACGACAGCTCCGCCGCGCCCCCCGTGTCCTCCCGCAGGATGCTCGCGATACCACCGCTCTTCAGCGCGTACACCCGGTGCAACGGCAGGCGCACCGCGTGATCGAACACACGCCGACGCAGCGAAACCTCGATCCGCTTCCGCAACCGCGTCGTCTGCCAACGACCCCACATCCCCACCACCACCGACAACGCCGCGAGCGCCACCAACGCGCCCGCCACCACCCACAGCAACTCCCTCGGCTCGCGCGACACCGCGATCCAATCCGGAATCCCCTTCGGCCCCGGCTTGTCCGTCAGCACGTAGTCGATGAACACCTTCGTCGACGCCGGCATCGCCAGCCCCAGCAGCGTGGCCACCGTCACCGTCCCCAGCGACGCCACGAACGTCCCCCGATGCTCCCCAACGATCCCCCAGAACGCCCTCAGCAACGCGAAGAAACTCCGCGACCGCTTCCGTCTCGCGGACGCCCCGGACGAGCCCGACGAATCCACGGACTCCCCCGAACCCCGCTTCGCGCGCCGCTGCGCGCGATACTCCCGGAACTTCCTCCCACTGCTCGACGGCGTTGACGACATAAGCACGATCCTAGGGCGCGCCCCCATCCCGCTCCCGCACGCCCCCGTACCATCGCCCCGAAGTGCCCGCCGATGAACCGCGACAACACGTGGACGTGGCCGTCGTCGGCGCCGGCGCCGCAGGGCTCATGGCCGCCATCTCGGCAGGACGCGAAGCCCGGCGCCTCAACGCCAAACTCTCCATCGTCGCGCTCGACGGCGCCCGAACCCTCGGCGCCAAAATCCTCGTCGCCGGCGGCGGTCGATGCAACGTCACCCACCACGAGGTCGACGACTCCGCCTACGCGGGCTCCACACGCCCCGCCATCCGCAAAGTCCTCAAACGATTCGACGTCCCCGACACCATCCGCTTCTTCCGCGAGCTGGGCGTCGAACTCAAGAAGGAAGACACCGGCAAGCTCTTCCCCGTCACCGACTCCGCGCGCGACGTCCTCAACGCCCTCCTCCGCGCCGCCCGCGACGCCGACGCGCGCATCATCCATCCCTGGCGCGTCGCCGACGTCACCCCCGAAGGCGACGGCTTCCGCATCACGCGCGACGGCGACGGCGAAGGACCACGCGTGCTCCACGCCCGCCGTGTCATCCTCGCGACCGGCGGGCTCTCACTCCCAAAGTCCGGTTCCGACGGCCACGGCCTCGACATCGCACGCTCGCTCGGCGTCGAGGTCACGCCCCGTCTCCACCCCGCCCTCGTCCCCCTCACCCTCCCCAAGGATCACTTCCTCTGCGCGCTCAGCGGCATCACCATCCCCGCCACCATCACCGTGCGCACCGGAACGGGCAAGAAGATCATCTCCTTCACCAACTCCACCCTCCTCACCCACTTCGGGCTCTCCGGCCCCAGCGTCCTCGACGCCTCCCGGTATTACCTGGATGCGCGCGCACAGGACCCGGACGTAGCCCTCGAAATACATTTGTTGCCATTCCACAGTTCTGAGGACCTCGACGCCCGTCTCCGCTCCGCCGGGAAGACCACCCCACTCACAATCGTGCGGGAGCATCTCCCCGAACGACTCGCCCGCGCCCTCACCGGCGACGACGCCAACACCCCCTGCTCGTCCCTCACGCGCGAATCCCGGCGCGACATCGTCACCGCCTGCACCGCGCTCCGACTCCCCATCACCGGCAACAGGGGATATCTCTTCGCCGAGGTCACCGCCGGAGGCGTCCCCCTCGCCGCCCTCCGGCTCGAATCCATGGAGGCCCGCGCCCGCCCCGCCCTCCACCTGGTCGGCGAGATCTGCGACGTCGACGGCCGAATCGGCGGCTTCAACTTCCAATGGGCGTGGGCCTCGGGCCACGTCGCCGGCGCCGCCGCAGCACGCGCGCTCGCCGGTTGCTGATTGACCAAAACCCACGATGATGGGCCCAACGCCCGCCGCGACGCAATCCAGCGCCGCCCAAGGCCCGCCGGAGCACAGGCCAACGAATGTCCCCCGAATCCACCCTCATCGCGTTCGCGGCCGTGCTCGTCTTCGGCGTCGGCGCCCAATGGCTCTCGTGGAAGATCCGCGTCCCCTCAATTCTGACGCTCCTGATCGCCGGGTTCGTCGTCGGCCGCGCCGGGCTGGTGAACCCCGACGTGCTTTTGGGCGACCTTCTTGTGCCGGTGGTGTCGCTCTCCGTCGCGTTGATTCTGTACGAGGGAGGGCTGACGCTCCGGTTCTCGGAGTTGACGCGCGGGGCGGCGGCGGTGCGGAACCTGGTGACGATCGGGGCGGGCGTGACGTGGTTGCTGGCCGCGTTGGCGGCGAAGCTCACGTTGCCGTTCGGATGGGAGCTGTCGCTGTTGTTCGGCGCAGTGCTTGTGGTGACGGGCCCGACGGTGATCATCCCGCTCTTGCAGTTCATCCGTCCGACGGGGGCGGTGGGTCCGGTGCTGAAGTGGGAGGGCATCGTGATCGACCCGATCGGGGCGATGCTGGCGGTGCTGGTGTTCGAGGGTGTGACGGCCGGGGTGACGGGGGCGGGCGGGGCCATGAGCATCCTGATCGTCGCGGTGAAGACGATCGCCATCGGGACGATCGTGGGGTTCCTGGCGGGGCGGGCTCTGGCTCTGGCGTTGTCGCGCTTCCTGGTGCCGGAGCAGCTGGAGAACCCGCTGTCGCTGATGATCGTCACGGCGGCGTTCGCGATCTCGAACGCGATGCAGCACGAGTCGGGGCTGTTTGCCGCGACGGTGATGGGCCTCACCCTGGCGAACCAGAAGCGGGCGGAGATCCGTCAGATCGTGGACTTCAAGGAGAACCTGCGGGTGCTCCTGATCGCGGCGTTGTTCATCCTGCTTGCCGCGCGGCTGAGCTGGGAGGACGTGCGGTCGCTGCTCTCGCCCGGGGTGCTCGCGTTCCTGGTGATCCTGGTGGTGATCGTGCGTCCGGCGTGCGTGCTGCTCTCGACCATCGGTTCGGCGTTGTCGGTGCGGGAGCGGATGTTCCTGATGGCGATGGCGCCGAGAGGCATCGTGGCGGCCTCGATCGCCGCGGTGTTCGGCATCCGGCTCGAGGCGCAGGGCTTCGAGCATGCGAACCTTCTGACGCCGTTCACGTTCGCGGTGATCATCGGCACGGTGGCGTTGTACGGGCTGTCGTCGCGTCCGATCGCGAAGCGTCTTGGCCTGGCCGAGCCGAACCCGCAGGGGGTGATCATCGTCGGCGCGCACCGCTGGGCGCGCGAGATTGCCGCGGCCTTGCGCGACGCCGGAGTTCGGACGCTGCTGGTGGACAACAATCGCGCGAATTCGAGGGCGGCGCGCGGGGCGCAGCTGCCGATCCACTCGGCGAACATCCTGGACGAATCGCTGCTTGAGGAGATCGACCTTGGCGGGATGGGCCGCCTGGTCGCGCTCACGGCGAACGACCTCGTGAACGTGATGGCGTGCCAGCGGTTCATGCGGGTGCTGGGTCGTGAGAACGTGTACCAGCTGGTCGGGCAGGTGGATCCCGCGGAATCCAAGGGGAACGCGGGGCATCCGCACGGGCGCCGGTTGTTCTCGCCGGAGTCGTCGTACCGGGAGATCGAGCGTCTGCTGGCGTCGGGGGGCGAGATCCGCACGATGCCGTTCGCGGACGATGCGACGCTGGAGACGATGCGTCCGGAGGAGGGGCCGCGCGCAACGCCGCTCTTCCTGATCACATCCAAGAAGCGGGTGCGGGTGCTGACGGGGAACGAGGAGCTGGCGGCCGCGCCCGGGGACTCGCTGATCATGCTCGTGCCTCGGGACCTGCTCGCGCGTGCGGACGAGGCGGCGGAGTCGGAGGAAGCGGAATCGGAGGAGTCGGGCGAGCCCGGGGCGGAGACTATGTGACTCGGAGGATGACGACGGTGGTGTCGTCGGTGCGCCGGTTGAGGCCGACGAATCGTCGGTTCTCCCAGATGACGTGATCGGCGATGCGTTCGGCGGAAGCTTGCGGATCGAGCCGCAGCGCGTCCTCCAGCGCGGCGCGGACGCGGCGCTTGCCGAACTTGTCGCCGTCGAAGTTCATGCTGTCCGGGAGGCCGTCGGTGTACGCGAGGAGCGTGTCGCCGGGCCGGAGGTCGATGATGGCGCGGTCGTAGCTCTGCGCGGCGTCGACGCCGACGACCATGCCGCCGACGTCGAGCTCGATGATCTCGTTGTCTCCGGAGGGGCGTGGTCGGACCAGGAGCGGCGCCTCGTGACCCGCGTTGCAGTAGGTGAGCCGGAGGGAGGCGGGGTCGATGACGCCGTAGAAGAGCGTGGCGAACTCGTTGTCGAGCGTGTCGCGGACGAGGGCGCGATTGACGCGGGCGACGGCCTCGTTGAGGTGATAGACGTCCTGGGCATAGGCGCGGAGGAAGGCACGGACGGCGGCCATGAGGAGCGCGGCGGCAACGCCCTTCCCGGCCACGTCACCGACGACGATGCCGACGTGCCCGGCGAGCTCGATGAAGTCGTAGAAATCGCCCGAGAGGTCGTAGGAGGGGATGGCGCGAGCGGCGATCTGGACGCGGGGCAGACGCGGGGCGGCGCGCGGGAGCATGCGTCGCTGCACGTCCGCGGCGAGGCGGACCTGCCGCTGGACGATCTGGTGCTCGCGCTCCGTCTCGAGCAGGCGGGTGCTCGCGAGCGCGGCGGCGCTCTGCTCGGCGATGGCCTTGAACAGCCCGCGTTCGCCGGCGGTGTACTTGCGCGGCTTGCGGGAGAAGAGCCGCATGACGCCCATGGCCTTGCCGCGGAAGACCATGCCCGCGCTGATCATGCTGGCCAGGCCCTCGCGGACGCGGAGTTCGGCGTGGGGGGACTCGCGATCGCGCTGCATGTCCTCGATGACGACGACCTCGCCACGGAGCGCGGCGCCGTCGGGGACGTCGCCCGCGTCGACGCTCTTGGCTTCGGCGACGTACTCGCGGCTCAGACCCGTCCAGGCGCGGAGGAGGAGCTGATCGCCGGTCTCGTCGAGCACGCGCACGGCGCCCGCGTCCATGTCGAGCATCTCGACGGCGGAGCGGATGGCGACGTCGAGGAGGGCGTTGGTGTCGGAGGCGCCGACCAGGAGGCCCGAGAGCCGGCGGAGCACCTCGAGCTCTTCGACGCGGTGCCGGAGCTGGAGCTCGCGCTCGCAGATCTCGCTGACGATGGAGGCGAGGAGGGTGAGGAATCGTTCGACGCCGAGACGCGCGGCCTCGGAAACGCCGGCGCCGGCCCAGGCGGGAATGGCGAGCGTGCCGATGAGCCCGCTGGAGAGGGCGAGCGGCGCAGAGAAGGCGTCGCCGTCGTCGAGCACCGCGACGCCCCCGTCGCCCTCTAGCGCCCAGGGCGTGGCGTCGGCGGAGCGGCTGACGATGACGCGCCCCTGCGGGTCGCGGAGTCGCACGGGCGTGCCGGTGACGCTGCTGACGGAATCACAGAGCGCGGCCAGAGAGCCGTCGGTGAGGAAGTCGGTGATCGACAGACCTGTTTGGCTCATCCCGCTCGACCTGGCTGATCCGCGGCGCCCGTGCGGCGCAGCAACGCGCGGCTCATTCCGCCCACACGGCCTCCAGCATGTCGTGGAGCGGGTCGCGGTCAAGCTCGAGATAGTCCTCGATGCGCTTCACGGCGTCGAACCCCGCGCGGACATCCTCCTTGGACCCGGCTTGCCAGCCGAGGTACGCGAGGAGCAGGGCCGAGTCGCGACCGAAGGAGTCGTTGCGTGCGGCGTTGACACGGAGGGTGTCGAGGATGCCGGCGAGTCGGTCGGCGCGCGGGAGGAGCGCGCCGTCGTACTTCGCGGCCGCGAGTTCCGGGTGGCCTCGGAGCGTGTCGCGGAGGTTCACGGCCGCGGAGAGGAACATGCCTCCGCCCATCTGCGCGTGCGCGCGAGCCACGGAGGCGATCGGGTCGCCGGGCCGGTATCGGAGCGCGCGGGTGAACGCCTCCTCGGCGTCGAACCACTTCGATTCACGCAGAGCACGCTCGCCTTCGCCGATGTTCCGGTCGTAGCCGGTCGGATCGGCGTCGGGGTTGAGGAAGGTGGGGACGAGCGGCCTGCGCTCTCCGAAGACCTCCTTCGTGAACTCGCGGATGTTGCCGGCCTCGAGGGCTTCCGCCGTCTCGGCTCGCTTGGCTTTGGCCTTCTCCTCTTCGGTCATGCGCTCCTTCGTCGCCCAGGCTTCGGAAGAGGTCGGCATGAGCTTGTTGCGCAGCGCGTCGAGCTTGGCGCTGAGCGGGTCGAGGCCGCTCGCGGCGTCCTTCTTCTCGCCGCCGGCGGGGTCGCGCGGGGCGGAGGGATCCTTCGAGTCTGGCGAGTCTGGCTCCTTGGCGCGCCCGTCCTTCGCGGCGCCGTCGTCCCGGAGCACGCGCAGCAGATCGCCGTAGGGCTTGGAGGCGTCGATGCGCGACTGGATGGGCGAGGGAGTCGCGGGGTCGGAGAGCCGCTCGCCCAGCGGGTTGGACTCGAGCTTGGACGAGGGGTGTTCGGAGGAGGCCTTGCTGTCTTTCGCGGCCTCCGCGAATCGGTCGCGGAGCAGCGGCTCTTCGAAGACGCCGCGGAGCGCGGAGGCGCCTGCGCTGGCGCGTTCACCGGAGCGCTTGACGAAGTCGAAACGCTGCGCTTCGGACGCCTCACCGGTGACGAATCCGCTGGTGGATCGGAGGGCGCCGGAGCGGGAGAGGAGCCCGGACTCGCTCTGCCGGAAGGGGTCGACGGAGAACGCCCGCGGGTCGCTGCTGAGCGCGGACTGGATGTCGCCCGCGGAAGCGCCGGCGCCGGCACGGCTGAGGGCGCTGACGCCGCCGCCGATGGTGAGGCCGAGCTGCTGCTGGAGCGCGTCGACGCCGCGGAAGGGTGAGCCTCGCGTGCCGCTGCCGATGGAGCCGCCGCCGCCTCGGAAGGCGTCAGCGACGAAGTAATAGATGGAGTTTGAGCCGAGGGAGCCGCGGAAGTCGTTCGAGGCCGTGTACCCCACGGAGCCGCGGAAGCCTTTGCCGCCGGCGACGTCGCCGGTGACGATCGACTGCCGCAGCCTGATCTCCTGCGCGTAATCGCGGACCTGGGAATTGATGCCACTGCCGCCCCTCTGGAGGTTCCGATCGAGCGAATTGCCCGAGCCGAGGGCGTTCTGCGCGATGGCGGGGGTGGTGGCGATGAGGGCGCATGCGGCCGCGCCCGCCCAATTTCTGATTGCTCTTGCGCCGCGCATTCGCAGTCTCCTTTCGAACGTCTGATCCGCGTCGATTCTAGACGGTTCGCGGTTCGTCGCCGTGTTGAATCAGACAGATCGGTCGCTGGAGGGCGGCGCGGGCGGTATGGGAGACTCGATCCAGACGGTGGCGCCCTCCTTCCAGACGGAGGAGAGCCCGACGGCGCCGCCCATGGCGCGGAGCGCGTGGCGGACGATGGCGAGCCCGAGCCCGGTGCCGCGTTTGCCACCGCCGCTGCGCGCGGGATCGACCTGATAGAACCGTTCGAAGACGCGCTGCTGGTGCGCGACGGGAATGCCGACGCCGCGGTCGCGCACCTCGAAACGCAGGCGGCCCTCGACGACGCGCCCGACGATGTCGATGTCGGTGCCCTCGTACGCGTACTTGGTGGCGTTCTCGACGAGGTTGCGGAGCGCGAGCGCGTTGAGACGCGGGTCGGTCATCGCGCCGTCGACGCCCGGCCCCCAGTCGAACCGCAGGTTCAGCCGTCGCTCGGCGCAGACCGGTGCGAACTCGGCACGGAGCGCGTCCTCGAGCTCGCCGGCGCGGAGCGGCTCGACGCGCACGGGAAGGTCCGGGCTCTCGACGCGCGCCAGATCGAGCAGGTCGCGCACGAGCGACTCGAGCCGCCCGACCTGACCGATGAGCATCGTCAGCAGACGTCCGGCGACCTGCTCGTCGCGCATCGCGCCCGACTCGAGCGTTTCGAGCCCCGCGCGGATGGCCGCGATCGGGGTCCGGAGCTCGTGCGAGGCGTTGGCGACGAAGTCGGTGCGGACTCGTGAGGCCTCGGCCGCGTCGGTGGCGTCGCGGAGCGTGAGGATGGTCTCGTCGCCCGCTCGTCCGATGGTGGCCTCGACCCACCGTTCGACGCCGCCGATGCGCATGCGGGCGATCCAGCGGCGGGGCGGGCTCTCGTGCGCACCGGCCAGATCGGCGCGCGTGAAGACCTCGACGGCGCGCCGCGTGAGAAGCGGGCCGGCGCCGACGAACCGCTCGGCCATGGGGTTGGCGCGGAGGATGACGCCGTGGCGATCGAGGACGATCGCGGCGTCGGCGAGCGAATCAAGGAGCGCGTGGTCCGCGTCGGATTCGGCGTGGGTGTGGTGCTCGGCGCGCTGTGCGGCGCGTGTGTCGTCGCGCGCGGGTCGCGGCGAGAGAAGACGGTGCGCGAGCGCGCCGAGGAGAAAGGCCGAGACGCCGACGAGGGCGCCGGAGGCGCGTGTCCCCGTGACGAGCGCGGTGAGCGCGGCTGCGGATGCGGCGAGCGTCGTGATGAGGACGACGCGTTGTATCGCGTGGGTCACACGCCCTCCATGCCGTCCTCCCGCTCGGCGGTGGCACGATACCCGACGCCTCGGACGGTCCGGATGAGCCAGGAGTTGGCGCCGAGCTTCTTGCGCAGCGCGGCGACGTGGACATCGATGGCGCGATCGGTGACGGCGACGCCCGGGCCCATGCCCTTCTCGATGAGGGAGTCTCGGTTCAGCACGCGCCCGCCAGCGTCGAGGAGGGCCGCGAGGAGACGGAACTCGGTGGGCGTCAGGGAGGCCCGCTCGCCGTTGGTGAAGGCTTCGTGCGTCTCGAGGTTGACCTCGACCGAGCCGAGTCGGAGCAGCGAGAGAGACGGTCGTTGCGGGGCCCTGCGGAGCGCGGCCTCGACGCGCGCCAGGAGGACGCGCATGGAGAAGGGCTTGGTGATGTAGTCGTCGGCGCCGGCGGCGAGACCAGAGACCTGGTCTCCCTCGGAGGCGCGTGCGGTGAGCATGAGGACGGGCGTGGAGGCGGTGCGGGGATCGGCGCGGAGGCGGCGTGCGACCTCGACGCCGGACATTTCGGGCATCATGACGTCGAGGATCACTAGGTCCGGCTGCTCAGCCCGGGCGGCGTGGAGACCCTCCAGGCCGTCGGTGGCGTGGATGACGTCATAACCGGCTGTGGTGAGGTTCATGGAGACGAGGTCGACCAGGTCCGGCTCGTCGTCGACCACCAGGACTCGGGGGCGTCGTTGCAAACCTTGTCTCCTCAGATGGTTACGGTGATTCGTGAACGTGTCGGGCCGGTATTTTCCCTGCCGATGGACGCAGAGGCGTGCGTGGAATGTTAGGAATTCGTCAAGGTTCAAAGGCGAGATTATCGGAGGAATCTCTCGTCCACAGAGCGGCGAGATGCCGACAAGGGTTTATGTGAGTTTGCGTTCGCTATCCTCCTGTGTATAGTCCGCACTTGCATGCAGGGCCGGAGGCCCCACTGGGAAGGAGACCGCGATGGGCGGCCCCTCCAGTGATCGTCGGAGAACATAACGCCGTCCGAGAGTGTGGCCGCGTCGGCCCATTCTGCGGAAGACAAGGACGGTAAGGACCCACTTACGGGCGTCGGTGGTGCGAGGTAGACGCCCAACGGAGATGTCGCAGATGAGTCAGACGAAGAGCATCGTGATGCTCGCTGGCGCTGCGCTCAGCCTTGGCGGCGTTGCGGTCGCCGAGCAGAGCGCCGCGTGGACTTCCCAGAACGCGGACGAGGTCCGCGCGATTGTCGCCGAGATGCTTGCGGACGCGAACACTCGTTCGTCTCTGCTGCAGAGCGGCGGCACGGCTGGCCACGATGGCAAGCACTTCTTCCTGGCGTCTCAGGACGGGAACTTCCGCCTGAACGTGTCGGGACAGATCCAGTTCCGCTACTACGTGAACTTCCGCGACGACCCGAACCAGGGCGTCGGCCCGGGCGGCCCGTTCGTGGACGACTTCGACCCCGGGTTTGAGACCCGTCGGACGAAGCTCGAGTTCTCGGGTCACGTGTTCGAGCCGAACCTGTTCTACAAGGTCAGGGGCGCGTTCGATCGCACCGGCGGCCCCCGCACGGGCGGCACGCTCGGCCTCGAGGACGCGTACGTCGGCTACAAGTGGGACAACGGGTTCTCCGCTCAGTGGGGTCAGTTCAAGCTGCCCTTCCTGAAGGAAGAGAGCATCTCGTCCGCCCGTCAGCTCGCGGTCGACCGCTCGCTGACCAACGAGGTGTTCAACCAGGACTACTCGCAGGCCATCCAGATGGCGTACACGGACGAGGCGTTCCGCGCCATGTTCGCGTTCTCCGACGGCCTGGGCTCCCGCAACACGTCGTTCGGCGCTGACCCGGCCGACTACGCCCTCACGGGCCGCGTCGAGTTCATGTGGGCCGGCGACTGGAAGCAGTACGACGAGTTCACGTCGCAGCGCGGCTCCCCGTACTTCGGAGCGATCGGCGCCGCCGTTCACTTCGAAGACTCCCCCGACGTCAAGGGGACGATCGCCGGCAACACCGAGTCGTTGCTGTACACGATCGACCTGATGACCAAGGGCGACGGCTGGAACCTGTACGGCGCGTTCATCGGCTCGCACATCGAGACGGCCGCTGCCGCTGCCCCCTCGTTCGACGACTTCGCGTTCGTCGCGCAGGGCGGCGTCTACCTCGCCGATGATTTCGAAATCTTCGGTCGTTGGGACGCCATCATCCCCGACGGCGACCGTGTCAACGGCACGGGCGTCGCCCGCTCCGGCAACGACATGTTCAACACCGTCACCGGTGGTTTCAACTACTACATGCACGGCCATGCCGCGAAGTTCACGCTGGACGTCCAGTGGAACCTCGACAACCCGAACGACACGGCCTTCACCGACGGCGGCGCCGGCGGCGGCCTGCCGGGCGGCGTGTTCGGCACTCCGGGCGGAGGCATCGGCTTCCAGAACACCGGCAGCGAGGACAACCAGTTCGTTGTCCGCGCTCAGTTCCAGCTCCTGTTCTGAGTTGGTCTGATCGCTCCTGCGATATCTTCCGCCGGCCGGCCCTCACGGGTCGGCCGGTTTTCTTTTTGTCCCGGTAGACTCCTCCCGTGAACATCCCTGACCCAGTCTCCAACACGCCCCCCACGCCCGCCTCCGCCCCGTCGACCCCTCCACCGCTGCTGCATCCGGCGTCGCGCGCGCCAGGCATCGAGCCCCTGCACCGGCTTGCCGAGTCTCGATCGCTGTTCTGGCAGAACGTCGTCCGCGAGATCCTCCTGACCTTCCCCCTTCTGGCGTCGGAGAGACCGGAGGTGGCGGACGGACGGATCGGCATCCTCACGCACGCCGGCGAGCGGATCCCGCTCGGGGCCGTGGAGCCCATGTTCCCCTGCTCGATCGCCTCGCCCCACGCGATGCAGCTCTGCATGGCCGTGCAAGCAACGGTGTTCAACGTGCGCACGCCGACCGGGGAGATGTTCACGATCCCGCTGCACGAGATCCGCGCGATCCACTCCCTCACCGACGAGCTGATGAAGGAGCTCGAGGACGAAGCCCGACGCCTGAACACGGACTCGGAGGGCGCCGAGCCGTTCGGATTCGCGGCCTACACGTCGCTCGCCCGCCAGCAAGGGGGCGACACGGAGAGCGCGTCGGCGCCGAAGGGGTCTTAACCCGACCGTCGTCCGACCAGAAGCCCCTCCCGGATCGGGATCATCGCGCTCTCGAATCGCGTGTCGGCCGCGAGGGCGCGACAGAGCGCATCGGCCGCGCGACGTGATTCCTCCGCCTCGGTTCGCGCTGTGCCCTCGAGCGACGGGTCAAGCCCGTCGATCCACCATCTTCCCGAGCCGAGGGTGTTGTCCGCGACGATCAGCCCTCCGGGGCGCACACGCGCCGCGACCCGCTCGAAGTAGGCCGGGTACTCGGTCTTCACGGCGTCGAGGAACACGAAGTCGATGCCGTCGCGCGCGCCATCCCGCTCGAGCAGCGACGGCAGCACGTCGAGCCCCTTGCCCTCGATGACCTCGACGCGGTCCGCGACGCCCGCTTCTCCGAACATCCGGCGCGCGAACGCGGCGTGCTTCGGCTCCGCTTCGATGGTGTAAAGCCGTCCGCCCGGCGCGAGCGCCCGCGCGATCCAGATCGCCGAGTAGCCCCCGAGCGTCCCGACTTCGACGGCCACGCGCGCTCCGTGCCCGCCGTTGGTCATGGCGCAGAGCAGCGAGAGCACACGCCCCGTGCCCGCGTCGACCGCGATGTCGGGCAGGCCTTCGCGCACGGCGCGCTCCATCAGCGTGCGCAGCGTCTCGTCCTCCTGCCCGAAGATCTCGTTGATGTACCGTGTTGTCGCGCCCCAGCGCTCGGGGGTCATCTGCATCGCTCAGGATTCCTCGCTCTCGCGCAGCTTCGCCAGCACGCCGTAGTCTTCCAGCGTCGTGGTGTCCCCCACCTGCTCCTTGCCCTCCGCGATCGCCCGCAGGAGGCGGCGCATGATCTTGCCGCTCCGGGTCTTCGGCAGCGCGGCCGTGAACCGCACCACGTCCGGTCTGGCGATCGCGCCGATCTCCTTCGCGACGTGAGACCGGAGGGCCTCTCGCAGCGTCTCGTCGGGCTCGGCCTGGCTGGCCTCCTTCAGCGTCACGAACGCCGCGATCCCCGTCCCCTTGATCTCGTGCGCGATGCCCACGACGGCGGCCTCGGCCACCGCCGGATGACTGACCAGCGCGCTCTCAACCTCCATCGTGCCCAGCCGGTGCCCCGCGACGTTGATGACGTCGTCGACGCGCCCCATGACCCAGAAGTAGCCGTCCTCATCGCGCCGCGCGCCGTCCCCCGCAAGGTAGTACGGCTCGCCGGCGGCCGTCCTCACACGAGACCAGTAGGTCTCGAGGTAGCGCGCCCGATCGTTGAGAATGCCGCGCAGCATGCCGGGCCACGGCCTGCGCACGACGAGCAGGCCGCCCTCGTTGGGACGCGCTTCGACACCCTGCTCATCGACGATCGCGCCGTCCACGCCCGGGAGCGGGAGCGTGCAGGAGCCCGGCTTGGTCGGGGTGGCGCCCGGGAGCGGAGAGATCATGTGCCCGCCGGTTTCCGTCTGCCACCACGTGTCGACAATGGGGCACTTCTCATTGCCGATGTGCGCGTGGTACCAGACCCACGCCTCGGGGTTGATCGGCTCACCCACGCTGCCGAGGACTCGGAGCGAGTCCATCGTGTGCTTCCGGGGGTGCTCATCACCCCACTTCATGAACGCGCGGATCGCGGTGGGCGCGGTGTAGAACTGGGTCACCTTGTGCCGCTCGACGATGTCCCAGAATCGGTCGCGCGCGGGCCAGTCGGGCGCACCCTCGTACATGAGGCTGGCGACCCGGTTGGGCAGCACGCCGTAGACGACGTACGAGTGTCCCGTCACCCATCCGCAGTCGGCCGTGCACCAGAACACCTCGTCGGGGCTCGCGTGCAGATCGAACACCCACTTGGACGTGAGATACGCCCAGACCATGTAGCCCCCGGTGGCGTGCATGATGCCCTTGGGCTTGCCGGTCGTGCCCGAGGTGTAGAGCACGAAGAGCAGATCGTCGCTGTCCATCGGCTCGCACGGGCACGACTCCGGAACGCTTCCCACAAGGTCATGCCACCAGTGGTCTCGCTTGTTGTGGTGCGACGCGGAGGGCTCGTGGCGCCACGCCACCTGGTTCCCGCACCGCTTGAGCACAACGACGTGCTCGACCGTCGGCGTCTGCTCGCAGGCCGAGTCGACGTTCTCCTTCAGCGGCACGATCTTCCCGCGCCGCCACCCGCCGTCGGCCGTGAGAATGACCCGGCTCTTGCTGTCGTGCACGCGGTCCGCGATGGCGGAGGCGGAGAACCCGCCGAAGATGACCGAGTGCGCGGCGCCGATCCTCGCGCACGCGAGCATCGCCACGGCCAGCTCGGGGACCATGGGCATGTAGATCGTGACGATGTCCCCCTTCTTCACGCCCAGCGCCTTGAGCGCGTTGGCGAGGCGCGAGGTTTCGCGCTGAAGGTCTTTGTAGGTGAGGCGGCGCACCTCGGGGCGATCGTGCTCCTTCGGCTCGCCCTCCCAGATGATGGCCGTGCGGTCGCCGAAGCCGGCCTCGACCTGCCGATCGACGCAGTTGAAGCAGAGATTCGTCTTGCCGCCGACGAACCACCGCGCGTCGTAGGGGGTCTTGGCGTCCCACTCAAGGGCCGAGCTCGACGGGGCGAACCAGTGCAGCTCGCGCGCGATCTCCCCGAAGAAGCCCTCGGGATCTCGCAGCGAACGCTCGTGGAGCGCGCGATAGGCGTCCATCGAGCCCACGTGCGCTCGGCGTGAGAACCCCTCGGACGGCTCGAACCGGCGGCCCTCCCGCAGCAGGGACTCGATCGACACTCGCTCGCTCATGCTCGCGCCTCCTCTGCCCTCGGGGGATAACGCCCTCGGGAACGACGCGCAGCATACAGCGCGATCCGCGGGCGTCAGAAACGCTTGTGCGCCTCGCGCTCCACCGGGCCCTTCAGCCCCATGATGCTCCGCGCCAGCGAGATGTCGGCGGGGCGTGTGATCTTGATGTTGCGCGGATCGCCCTCGACGACGACGACCCGCTCGCCCAGCCTCTCGACGAGCTGCGCGTCGTCCGTGCTCGTGAGGTCGGGCTGCGCGTACGCGCGCTCGAAGAGGTCGCGCTCGAACACCTGCGGCGTTTGCGCCAGCACGAGCGCGTCCCGCGCAACGGTCTCACGGATCGGGCGCGCGAGCCCCGCGCCCGGGCCTGGCGAGCCCCCGGCGCCGAGGATCGCGGCGAGCGGATCGGCCTTTTTGTCCTTGATCTCCTCGCCGACGCGCTTGATCGTGTCCGGGACATCGACGCCCGGCACGACGGCGGGGAAGCTCGCCCCAGCGATGAACACCCGGGAGATCAGCTCGGGGCCGGCCGCGGGCCTCGCGGCGTCGTGCACCGCGACGTGCGTGCACGTCGCCCACGCCTGCGCGTGCTCGCCTCGCGCGAAGTCGAGCGCGTTGCGGACGGACTCGTGCCGGTGGGTCTTTCCGCCCCGACAGATCGCGGCTCCGATCAGCGCGAGACGGTCCGCGTGCTTGAGCTTGAACTCCTCATAACTGTCGAACGGACCTGCGACGACGATGAGCCCCACGTCGTCGCGCGAGGTGAAGAGCTCGACGGTTCTCTGAAGGACCGGACGACCGCCCAAATCCTCGTCGATCTTGGACTTACCGCCGTACCGTCGGGACGCCCCGGCCGCTGGAATAATGACCGCCACACGCATGCGCCCCATCCTAACGCGCGGGCACAGACCACAATCTATCGGGCCCGATCCGTTCTCCTCCCACCCCGTTCAAGTCGAACACGGATCAAGCCGAGCCGATGCATCGAACCACCTTCGGCAAGCCCCATGATCGGGCTCCGTCGCACCCGCGAACCGATGCTCGCCCCAGGCGTTTCCATTTTCGTACGTCTCGCTTCCGAGGAGGAGGGAGGGTCTGCGCTGCAACCGGCGGTGGTCGTGGAGCGGCTGGACGCGGTGTGCACCGTCGAGCTGGTGGAGCCGGGCGATGCGCCGCCCATGCCTGGGGACGAGATCACCCTCTACTTCGACCTGAAGGGCCGGTTCTCGGAGCAGCGCGCCAAGGTGGAGCGCTGTGTCGATGAGCCCACGCGCTGCGTCGTCGGCGTGCTGCTGCTCGACGAGCCCACGCCGTCGGAGAACCGCCAATCGTTCCGGGTGAGCACGGCGACGGGCGGGATCGTGGCGTCGTTCAACAAGGGGAAGGATTGTCCGGTGGTGGACGTCTCGTTCACGGGGTTCGCCGTAGTGAGCGATCGGAAGTACGAGGTGGGGACGTCGGTGTCGGTGTCGATCCGTTACGAGAACGCGACGCACGCCGGCTCCGCGGTGATCAAGAGCGCAAGCCCGGTGTTCCCCGACAAGACGCGCTACGGGCTGCACGTGCCGGCGGAGCGGGGGCCAAACTCGCTCCAAAAGGGACTCCAGGCGATCGCAAGCTCCATCCAGCGCCGGCAGCTCCAGCGGCTGGCCCGGGGCGCATGATCGCTGGCCTAGAATGAGCCGATGGCTGGTCGCCCAGGGAGCGATCCCGCGGCGAGCGTCTTTGGCAACTGGGGCCGAATTGGTTTCGACCGGACAAGCGCTTTGCATCGTGGCGCGTCGCGGCGCACGCATGCCCGCGTTATCAAGCGTGCACACACATAACTGCCAACACGCAGTTTGCTCTCGCTGCCTGATATTCAGGCGGCTCGGCGGGGTCTCACGCCCGATAAGACCCTGTCCGAACGACCATCGGGCTGGCTTCCGCTCTGAGGCTCGGGGAGTGGGGGCAAGACAACGCCGCGCCTGGGATCGTCGGGACGCTGCCGCTGGCAGCCCGGCGGTCTGAGATCAAATCAGCGGACACACGCGTAGAGGCGATGCAGAGACTGTCTCGGGACGGGGGTTCGATACCCCCCGGCTCCATTTTTTTCGAACGCTCGCGGACAACAAGATGTCGCGCGAGTACGGTTATTGGACGGTCGCCCGGCGGAGCCGAGCGGGGTACATTGAATTCGCGTCGCGACTTTGGAGACTCGCACGCAACCTCGCCGATGGAAGACCCACTGTGGACCGCCACATCCTGATTCCGCGTCTGATCGGTTCCGCCCTGCCCGAAGAACAGGTCGAGGCCGTCGTGCTCGACCCGTCGCTCTCGCGCCGCGGGCTGCTGCGCCTGGCCGCGGGGCTCGCCGCGACCGGCGGGCTTGTCGCCGCGGCGTTGACCGAAATTCCCGGCTCGTCGGACGTGGTCGACCGCGCGTTCGTCACTTATTCGAACGAGGCCAAGCGCGCGATGCTCGGCGTGAAAACGGCGACGCTTGCCGCGTTCGGCGCG
>CAYPGJ010000002.1:0-216980 GCA_964410465.1 uncultured Phycisphaeraceae bacterium
CAGGCGTCGGCGGGGGTGGCGCCGGCGCGATCGGCGCGGGCGACGAGGGAATCGACGGAGCAGCGGGGGGCGCGGCCTGCGGAGCGGCCTTCGCTTCAGGCGCTGGCGTGCTCACCGGAGGCGCGGCGACCGGCGCCGGCTTGTCCTCAGGGGCAGCGGCTGGGGCAGGAGTCTCAGCCTCCGCGTCCTCCGAGTCGTCGTGCTCGTCCTCACCCCCGGGCTTCTTCCGGGCCTTCGCCTTCCGCTGCGCCTTGATCTTCGTCAGATCGACCTTCTCGGCCGTTTCAACCGCCGTGGCGACGCTGCTGTCCTCTTGGCTCGAAGCGAACCACTCACGAATCGTGGCCTCCAGACCGGCGGACACGCTCGCCATGTGGTTCTTCATGTTCGGAATCCCCTCGGCCTGGCACTTCTCCAGGATCATCTTTGAGGGAAGATCCATCTCTTTGGCGAGTTCGAAGATGCGCTTGGCCAATGGGGGCTCCGAGAAAAGTCAGGCGATTCAGGACATCCGACAGAACAAACCATCCAACAGAAAGGCGTTAGGCGACGCTCACGACGCCCCCGCGGACGTTTCCTCGTCGGCGGGCGCCCCGGTCCCCGTCGAGCGGTAGTTGTCGTCCGATGACATGCGATCCAGCGCGTCCGGGTCCGTCGGGGCTTGGTCCTTGTGCGCCGCGGGCTCGTCCGAAACCGCCCCCAGCGACAGGATCGCCGCGGCACGCAGATCCGCGTCCTCGTCCGCCCCCATCTCCCCGGCCAGCAGGCGACGAGCCGCCTCCTCCTCCTGCTTGCGACGAACTTCCGCCTCTGCCTTCTCGCGCTCCTGCTGCTCCGCGACGATCTTGGCCTTGGCCGACGCCTCGTCCACCATCTTCTGCGCCAGCTCACCGGAGATCTCCAGCTCCTCCGTCAGCACCGGCACGCCAACCTCTTCGATGTCGAACACGCTCACCATGCCCAACGCGGCCAGCTTGTCCAGCATCTCCTCCGTCACACCCTCCACCGCGCCCAGCGTCTGGGCCATGATCTCCAGGCCCTTGTTGAACTCGTCCGGCGTGAGGATGTCCACGTCCCAGCCCGTCAGCCGAGCCGCCAGACGCACGTTCTGCCCGCGCTTGCCGATCGCCAGCGACAACTGGTCCTCGTTGACCACCACCGTCGCGCGCCCAAGCTCGAAGCACAGCGAGATCTCCGCAACCATCGCGGGCTTCAACGCGTTCTGGATGAGAATCTGGCTCGACTCGTTCCACCGCACGATGTCGATCTTCTCCCCGTTCAGCTCGTCCACGATGTTCTTGATGCGGCTCCCGCGCACCCCGACGCACGCGCCCACCGCGTCCACCTTCGAGTCGATCGACGACACCGCCACCTTCGTCCGGTGCCCCGGCTCACGCGCCATCGCCTTGATCTCGATGATCCGCTCCGCCACCTCCGGAACCTCCACCTCGAACAGCTTCTTGATGAAGTCCGGGTGCCCGCGCGACAGCACGATCTTGACCTGCGAGCCCGTGTCACGAACATCCAAAATCATGCACCGCACCCGGTCCCCAGCCTGGAACTGCTCCCCGGGGATCTGCTCCGAACGCGGCATAAACCCCTCGCCACGATCCAGCGAGATCACCAACGCCCCGCCCTCGTACCGGTGCGCCGCACCGATCACGATCTCACCGATCCGACCCGAGAACTCGTCGTACAGGCTCTGACGCTCGTCCTCACGGAACCGCTGGATCATCACCTGCTTGAACGTCTGCGCCGCGATCCGTCCAAAGTCCTCCGGACGCATCGACATCGGCTCGCCGTGACGCGTCAGCCGAAGCTCGCCAGTCAGACGATCCACCTCGCACGCGAATTCCTCCGCGTCCAGCGTGTTGAAGTGCTTCCGCGCCGCTGAAACCATCGCCACCTCAAGATCGCGGATCAGCACCTCGCGATCCACGTTCCGGTCGCGCGCGATCGAATCAATTACTCGGAGCATCTCGGGGGTGTTCATGCTGGTTGTCGCCGCTCACGCGGCCCTCGTCATTCCTGGTTGTCGAGTTGTTCGAATCCGCTCTCGCACCGTCACGCTCGATCCCTCCCCGCCGTCGGGAAAACACAAGGCCACGTGCGTCCGAAAAGACGCGCGTGGCCCGCGACACACGACCCGCGCCTCCAGAGACGGTCTCCCGACCCGAAGGCACAAAGCCTGTCCCATCTTCAGGGGCGGTCAGCTCATCGCCAACCTCCCGAAGACGCCAAGGCGTACGACCAAGCCCAAAGGCCGAGCCGGACGGACCTGGAAACACTCACCACGCATTGTCGCGGACCATGCTCATGACCGTGGTTCCCGACGCCGGAGCGGGCACACCGCTACGGACGTACGTCGACCCAGTGTATAAGCCACACGCCCTCCCGGTCAATCAGAACCCGAACGCCTCCCCCATCACCCGGTTGACGCTCCACCCTCCCACCCACATCCTCCTCACCACATGGACGTCCGATCCCATCTCGCCGGCCAGGACAACCAGATCCTGGTCGTCCGCCTCCCCGCCGCGGTCAATCACCTCACCGCCGAGCCCCTCCGCCTCTCCATACAACACCGCCTCCCCGCCCGCGACGACGCCGCGCTCATCCTCGACGCCTCCGACGTCTCCCTCATCACCTCCGTCGGCATCGCCATGCTCCTCCAGGTCCAGGAGCTCTGCGACGACCGCGACGCCGGCATGTGCCTCGCCTCACTCGCGCCCCCCGTCCGACGGATGCTCGAACTCCTCAAGCTCGACGCGCGATTCCGAACCGCCCCGACCGTCGATGACGCACTCCGCGCGCTCGACCCCGCCTGATCTCCCCCTTTACACGCGGTCCTCCGTCAAGATCGCCCGGTCCACCTTCAGCGCACGCTGACCCCGGAACTGGCCGATGTGCGCCAGGAACTTCTTCTGCCCCTCAACGCACACCAGCACGTGCTCCGACGCCGGCTTCTCCGTCGAGATCACGTCGCCCACCGACAACGACACCAGGTCGCGCATCGTCATCGTCGTCTCCGCGAGCATCCCAGTCACCTCGACCCCCGCCGCCGCCAGCCCGTGCGTCAGCCGCTCCGTGAACTTCTGACGCAGCCCCGTCGGCGTCGCGCTGAACCACGTCTGCCGAGAAAGCTCACTCACCACCGGCTCGATCACGTTGTACGGGATGCACAGGTTCATCGCCCCAGCCCGCGACCCCATCTTCACCTCGAACCCGATCACGATCACCACCTCGTTCGGCGGCACGATCTGCACGAGCTGCGGGTTCGACTCGCTCCCGCTCAGCGTGAAATCCACCTTCTTCAGCGACGCCCACGCCTCGCTCAACGACGCCAGCCCACGGTGCATGATCCGGTGGATCAAACGCTCCTCGATCGTCGTCAGCGGACGCTGCGGGATGAACAGCTCGTGGTTCGTCCCGCCCAGCAGCCGATCGATGATCGGATAAATGATCAGCGGGCTGATCTCAAGGCACATCGCCCCCTCCAGCGGAGGCGCCGCGAGCAGGTTGAAGCTCGTCGGGTTCGGCAGGCCGGCGATGAACTCCCAGTACGTCATCTGATCGCACGACGCGACCTTCACCTCCACGATCGTCCTCAGGTACCCCGACAGCGCCGCTCCGAAATTTCTTGCGAAAGCCTCGTGCAGCGTCTGCAGCGCACGCATCTGATCCTTCGACACCCGCTCCGGACGCTTGAAGTCGTACCGCCGGATCTCCAGCGATTCGAAGTCGCGCTTCCGACGGCTGAAAATCTGCGCCTCGCGTTGCTCTTCCTCGACGTCCCCCGACTCCACCGCCTGAAGGAGCGCGTCAATCTCGGATTGGTCTAGAACGTCTGCCATGCGCGCCGTCTCTCCGACTGAGCCTCGATCGTCCCCAGCACTATCGGAAGGCGGCGCGAAAACCCTTGAAGCATGCGCACCCTTTGCGCTCGCCGACCCCCCAACCCACGAAACCCCCGACCCCCTCGGGCGTTTATAAACCCCGTATGCAACGCCCCACCCTCGAACACCTCGCGCGCCGCCTCACCGGCCTCCTCGCCGGCGTGCTCTCCCTCCTCCCCGCCGACTCCGCTCACGCCCAGCTCAACTTCCCCGGACAGGAACGCGCCGAGAAGGTCCTCGTCAGCGCCATCCCCTCCAAGCCGGCCGCGGCCCCTGGCGACCAGATCGCCATCGCCGTCGTCCTCGACATCGCCCACTCCTGGCACGTCTGGCCGGAAAAGCCCAATCTTCCCCCAGAACTCGACCTCTCCCCCATCCCCACACGCATCAGCGTCTCCCCAGACAACCGCCCAGCGTTCATCGCCGCGGTCGGCCCCGTCCAGTGGCCCCCGACACACGACATCGAAGTCTCCTTCGGCGCCGCCCCGGCAAAGATCCCCCTCCACGAGGGCAAGGTCGTCGCCTACATCCCGATCGTCATCGCACAAGCCGCACCGCCCGGCGAAGTCACCATCCCCGTGACCGTCTCCTGGCAGGCATGCGACGACACCCTCTGCCTCCCGCCAGACTCCGACACAATCAACGTCAGGATCGAGATCCAGGCCCCAGGCCAGCCCGCCGCAACACCCTCCGACCCCGCCCTCTTCGCAGACTTCGATCTCGCAGTCTTCGCACGGATGGCCCAGGGCGCGGACAACGTCGAGTTCAACGCGTTCGGCCTGCGGTTCGACGTCAACGCCAAAGGCGCACTCGGCGTCGCGCTCCTGCTCCTACTCGCGGCCGTCGGCGGACTGCTCCTCAATCTCACCCCCTGCGTGCTCCCGGTCATACCGCTCAAAATCATGGGCCTCAGCGCCGCCGCCGGGAACCCGGCCCGATGCCTCACCCTCGGCCTCATCATGTCCGCCGGCGTCGTCGCGTTCTGGCTCGCCATCGGCGCCGCCATCTCCTTCATCTCCGGCTTCGACGCCATCAACGCGCTCTTCCAACGACCATGGTTCTCCGTCGTCGTCGGACTCTTCATCGCAGTCATGGCCGTGGGAATGCTCGGCCTCTTCACCGTTTCACTCCCCAAAGCCGTCTACATGGTCAACCCCTCACACGACACGCCCCACGGCTCCTTCCTCTTCGGGGTCATGACCGCCGTCCTCTCCACACCCTGCACCGCGCCGTTCATGGGCTCCGCTGCCGCGTGGGCCACCAAGCAGCCCGAGGCCCTCACCATGCTCACCTTCGCCGCCATCGGCCTGGGCATGGCCCTTCCCTACCTCATCCTCTCTGCGCGGCCAAAGTGGGTCGCCAAGGTGCCGCGCACCGGACCCGCCTCCGAACTCGTCAAGCAGGTCATGGGTCTCCTCATGCTCGCCGTCGCGGCATTCTTCCTCGGCATCGGTCTCGTCGCCGTCATCACGACGCCCCCCGACCCGCCAAGCAAGCTCTATTGGTGGGTCGTCGCGGCCTTCGTCACCCTCGCAGGCCTCATCCTCATCGTGAAAACCTTCCGCATCACGAAGAAGCCGTTCCGCCGCGTGACCTTCACCATCCTCGGCGCCCTGCTCATCGGCGCCTCCATGGGCGTCGCCCGCGACCTCACCAAGAAGGGCCCCATCGATTGGACCTACTTCACCCCACAGCGATTCGAGCAGGCCCGTTCTGAAGGCAAGGTCGTCGTCCTGGACTTCACCGCCGAGTGGTGCCTCAACTGCAAGACCCTCGAGGCCACCGTCCTCCACACAAGGGAAATCGCAGCGCTCCTGAACTCCCCCTCCGTCGAGCCCATGAAGATCGACCTCACCGCCAACAACCCCGACGGCGCCGCCATGCTCAAGCAACTCGATTGGGTCGGCATCCCCCTCCTGGCCGTCTTCGGCCCCGCCCTCGACGAGCCCATCAAGTACGACGCCTACACCCCCGCCATGGTCCGAGAGGCGATCGAGCGTGCCCGGGGCGCCTCCCCGCGATGATGGGGGGGGCAACGGACACGTTGCACTCCCCTGACAGGCTGCTAAACTGCTCGGTTCCCGTCCGCACGGTCTCTCTGGTGGAGCCGGCGGGCGGTCGTCGCACATTGTCCGACCCTGATCCGACGGGAGACCGCCGTGGTTCGCATCCGAATGAAGCGCATGGGCGCGCCGCACAAGCCCTTTTACCGCATCAACGCCGTCGATCAGCGCGCAAAGCGCGACGGGCGGGTCATCGAGCAGCTCGGGTGGTACGACCCCATGGCCGCCGATGAGACCAAGCAGATCAACCTCAACCTCGAGCGCATCAAGTACTGGATCGGCGTCGGCGCACAGCCCTCCGGCACCATCGCCTCCATGCTCGCCAAGCGCGACATCATCGACCGCGCCGAGTGGGAGAAGAAGGTCAAGGCCCGCGCCGACGCCTGCACCAAGGCGCGCGGCGGCGACTCCGCGAGCGCCGAAGAGAAGAAGGACTAAGGGCGCACGCCCCCGAACACGATGCGGATCGACGTCCTCACCCTCTTCCCCGAGGTCTTCGAGCCCGTCCTCTCCGCAAGCATCACGGGCCGCGCGCGTGACGCCGGCCTCGTTCAATGGTTCACACACGACATCAGGAGATACGCGAAGAACAAACACAGCAAGGTCGACGATCGCCCCTTCGGTGGCGGACCTGGCATGGTCATGATGTGCCAGCCACTCTGGGACGCCGTGCTCGACGTCGAAGCCGCGGACCCGCACACGCCAAAGCGAGTCCTCCTGACGCCTCAGGGCGTCCCCCTCAGCCAGCCCCTCGTCGAGGAACTCGCCTCACTCCCGAGGCTCCTCCTCATCGCGGGACACTATGAGGGAATCGACGAGCGAGTCATCGAGAGGCTCCAGCCACTCGAAATCAGCATCGGGGACTTCGTGCTCTCCGGAGGCGAGATCCCCGCACTCGCGCTGATCGACGCGATCGTCAGACTCCTCCCCGGCGCACTGGGCGACGCAGATTCCGCCCAGGCCGACTCCTTCTCTCCCACGGGCCCCAAACGCGAGCGTCTCCTCGACTGCCCGCACTACACTCGCCCGCAGTCCTGGGAAGGACTCGAAGTCCCACAGGTCCTCGTCTCCGGGGACCACGCCAAAGTCGCGCAGTGGAGGCTCCTGCAGATGATCGAACGAACACGAAATCGACGACCAGACCTCCTGAACGAACACCGAGACTGACACCCCGCGGCCTCCCGCACGACACACGACACGAGACACCCATGGACACGCAGAAACTCATCGAGAGCGTCTCCTCACAGCACGCCACCGAAGTCCCGGACATGGACATCGGCGACACCATCAACGTCCACTGCAAGATCGTCGAGGGCGACAAGGAGCGCATCCAGATCTTCCAGGGCGTCCTCATCTCCCGCAAGGGACGCGGAGGCTCGGAGATGCTCACCGTCCGTCGAATCGTCGACAACCAGGGCGTCGAGCGCATCTTCCCCGTCTTCTCGCCAAGAATCGCCAAGTACGAGGTCGTGCGAAAGGCCGGCGTCCGCCGCTCCAAGCTCTACTTCCTCCGCGAACGCGTCGGCAAGAAGCGCCGCCTCCGCGACCAGCGCCGCGGGCTCGCCATCGCCACCGCGCCCGAGACCCCGCCCGCGCCGCAGGCCTGAGCCCCGATACATCCCGCGACCATCACACCGCTCGCCCACGCGAGCGGTATTCTTTTTGGCGTGATCCTCCTCAACGTCTGCACGCTCGCCGCGATCCTCAGCGCGCAACCCCACGACACGCAGCCCTTCCCGCACGTCCGCCTCGACCGCGAAGCGCGCGTCGTCGAATTCGATGCGATCGTGCCCATCGACGCGCGAACCCCAGACTCCAAGGGACGACACCCGCTCATCTACCTCGAGCAGATCGCCTGCATCCCCGACACCCGAGAGCACGAGTCCCTCGTCGTCACCGACGCCAAGCCGTCCCACATCCACGCCGCGCTCCTCCTCATCGGACTCGAGCCCGGCTCCCCCGCCGAGTGGACGACACAGAACCGTGAGACCGTGCTCAAGCCGCCCGCCGGCGACAAGCTGCGCGTCGAGTTCATCACCGTCGGAGACGACGGCGATGACCACGTCTCGCCCGCCGCGTCGTGGGTGCGACACGCGGGAACGAACGAACCCATGCCCGACCAGCCCTTCCTCTTCGCCGGTTCAAAGATCGTCGAGCGACCCGGAGGCGCCATCTACGACGCCGACATGTCCGGCACGCTCATCGGGCTCGCGACATTCGGCACGGAAACCATCGCGCTCTCAACCGTCTTCAGCCCGGAAGCCGCCGTGGATCAACCGGTCTGGATCGCCGACCCCGTGAATACCCCTCCCCGCGGCACGCACGTCCGCGTCCGCCTGACCCCGGCACGATAGGGTCGCACGCCCTTTTTTTTCGGACCAACGCTGGCCTCCTCCCGCACCGTGCCGAACAATCCACGCTCGGAGGAGAGACGAATGCCGAACACCGCCAGGCCCGCCCCGCAGGCTCTTGCTTCACTGCTTCTCGCCGCAGCCACGCACGCCGCAACCGTGCTCCCGGGCGACCTCGTACTCGCGATTCCCAACAACGGACTCCGCGCCATCACGCTCGGCACGAGCTATGTCCCGCTCACATCGCCCCTGCTCACCGAGATCCGCGACGCCGTTGTCGAGCGCTCCGGCGCCGCGATCCTCGCGATCGCGCGCCCCTCACCGCCCGGCTTCGTGCTCGTGCGCGCGCCGTTGGTCGGCGCGCCAACCGTCCTCGCCTCGGGCGGTCTTCTCAACTCTCCCTTCGGCCCCTCCGCGCTGGTGGAAGCCCCTAATGGCGACATCTATGTCGCCGTCATCGACGCAGCGCCAATGTCGCGGATCGTGCGCATCAACCACGTCACTGGGGGGGTCTCGGCCATTTCCACGGGTGGCGCACTTTTCGACCCTCGCGGACTCGCCTTCGAGCCCTCTGGCACGCTCCTGGTGGCCAATGGAGTCGCCGGCTCCATCCTCCGCATCAACCCCTCCAACGGCTCCCAGACCACTCTCACGCCCGCCGCAGGCCTCCAATCCGCTATCGACGTCGCCACGACCCCCGCTGGAGCCATCTACGCCCTCGATGCCGCTGCCCGCCGCGTCTACCGCGTCAATCCCGCCAGCGGGGCCCTGACCACCCTCTCCGACGCAGGTCTTTTCCGTGCCCCAACCTCCCTCGCGGTCGGACCTTACGGCCATCTGTACGTAGGCGACCTCACCCCCCCGGCTCCGCCCGACCCTTCCCGCACCCTCGTCATCCGCATCTCCCCGAGCACCGGCGAACAGGACGTTGTCACGGTCTTCCCGACGCTGAGCGTCCCGCCGCAACTCTCGTTCGTGCCCCCGCGCGCCAACCCGTGCCCGGCGGACGTCACGGCCGACGGGCGGGTCGATTTCCTCGATCTGGGGAGGGTGCTCACCGACTTTGGGGCGCTCTGTCCCAAGGCCCCGTTGCCGTGAACGCTGGTGTGCTTTGTCGCGCGGAGGCTTCTGCCCTATTCTTCACGACTGCGCGCCGGACCCGATCATCGTCCGAATCGGCGCCTCCGCGGCCGTTCTGACGCGTATCGCTCACCGGAGCGCGCGAGACGTGCCGATCCTGAAGGGCGACGACGCGCACCGATTCCCACCCGAGACCTCATCCACGCATGACCACCGTGACCGCACCCACGAAACCCGCCCCGACCAAGCGAGCCTCGGCTTCGCTTCCCGACGAAACGCTGCTGAAGTGGCTGCGCGAGATGCAGCTCATCCGGGAGTTCGAGAACCGGACGATGCAGGCGTACCAGCAGGCCAAGATCGGCGGCTTCTGCCACGTCTACACGGGGCAGGAGGCGCTCGTCGTCGGCACGTTCGGCAGCGTGAACCATGACGACCCGGTCGTGACGGCGTACCGCGATCACGGGCACGCGCTGGCGCGCGGGATGTCGCCGCGGGCCTGCATGGCCGAGATGTTCGGCAAGATCACGGGCTGCGCCAAGGGCAAGGGCGGGTCGATGCACATGTTCGACAAGCCCAACCACCTCTACGGCGGCCACGGCATCGTGGGCGCACAGACGGCGCTCGGCGCCGGGCTGGCGTTCGCCGTGAAGTACGAGCTGGAGGTGCTCAAGCGCGATCTGGCGTCGGGCGGCAAGCCCAAGAAGCGGGTCGCGCTGTGCTACCTCGGTGACGGCGCGCTCAATCAGGGCTGCCTGCACGAGGCCATGAACCTCGCGGGGCTGTACTCGCTGCCGGTGATCACCATCGTCGAGAACAACGGGTACTCGATGGGGACGGCGATCGGGCGCGGGACGACGATGGCCGAGGACCTCACGGTCAAGGGCAAGGCGTACGGGATGCTGTCCGCGTCGATGGACGGGATGAACATCCTGGATCTGTACGACAGGTTCCGTCCGATCGTGGACGAGTGCCGCGAGGAGCAGAAGCCGGCGTTCGTGGACATCAAGACGTACCGGTACAAGGGCCACTCGATGTCGGACCCGCAGAAGTACCGGACGCGCGAGGAGGTCGAGCATTATGAGAAGGAGCGCGATTCCATCGCGATGCTCGCGGCCCATCTGATGCGCGACCGCAAGGCGTTGTCGGAAGAGCAGTGGAACGCGATGCAGGAGGAGCTTGCGGAGATCGTGCGCGACTCGATCGCGTTCGCGGACGAGTCTCCGGCGCCGGACCCTGCCACCGAGCTGTACTCCGACGTCATGGTGAACCCGCACCCTGGTATGAGCCCGAGCGGGCAGTACGTGCAGGGCGCGAAGAACCCGCTGCTCGACTGACGCCGAACAACTTCAGCTTTGAGAACACCAGCCATGCTCACATCCACCGAAACACCGATCCATCCATACGCGGCCAACGGCGAATTCCCCAACGGGGAGGGGCCGAGGCAGATCCAGTTCCGCGAGGCGTTGCGCGAGGCGATGTCCGAGGAGATGCGGCGCGACGATCGCATCTTCCTGATGGGCGAGGAGGTCGCGCAGTACTCGGGCGCGTACAAGGTCTCGCAGGGGATGCTCGAGGAGTTCGGGGAGCAGCGGATCATCGACTCGCCGATCTCGGAGAACGGGTTCGCCGGGCTGGCCGTGGGCGCCGCGATGTACGGGCTGCGGCCGATCATCGAGTTCATGTCGTGGTCGTTCTCGCTGGTCGCCGCGGACCAGATCCTGAACAACGTGCCGAAGATGCTGTACATGTCGGGCGGGCAGTGGGGGTGCCCCGTGGTGTTCCGCGGGAACGACGGGGCGGGCGGGCAGCTCGGCTCGACGCACTCCTGGTCCGTCGAGGGGCTGTACTCGAACGTGCCGGGCGTGAAGATCGCGATCCCGTCGAACCCGTACGACGCGAAGGGATTGCTCAAGACGGCCATCCGTGACGAGGACCCTGTGTTCTTCCTCGAGTCGGAGCGCATGCTCGGGGACAAGGGGCACGTGCCGCCGCCGGAGGAGGAGTACACGATCCCGTTCGGCGAGGCCGCGCTGCGGCACGAGGGCGAGGACTGCACGGTGGTGTCGTTCGGCCGGCCGGTGAACTTCTGCGTGGAGGCGGCCGCGATCCTGCGCGAGGAGCACGGGATCGAGATCGACGTGCTGGACATGCGGACGATCCGCCCGCTGGACATCGATGCGATCGTCCGGTCGGTGCAGAAGACGGGTCGTCTGGTGGTGGTGGATCAGTGCTGGCCGTTTGCTTCGGTGGCGACCGAGGTGATCACGCAGACGTGTGAGCGGGCCTTCGATTACCTCGATCATCAGCCGCTGCGTGTGAACTCTGACGACGTGCCGACGCCGTACGCGAAGACGCTGGAGGCCGAGTATCTGCCTCACAAAGGCAAGATCGTCGCGGCCGTTCTCAAGTCGCTCGGTCGAGACTGAACGATGGACTCTCTGCCACAGGTCAACACTTCCGCGCGCCGAGCGTATGCGGAGTTGTTGCGCCAGTTTGCGTCGGGTCGCCTGACGAACCACGCATACGAGGATCGGCGCGACGACATCTTTGCGCAGTTCGGACTGGATTCGGCGATCGACGCGATCGACGGGGCACTGTGGCATACGTACTGCGACTTGCGCGAGCATCGGTGGCGCGGGGGTGATGTGCTCCGTGCTCTTGTCGCGCGCTGGGTGGTGTTCCTGCATGGCGATGAGGAGATGGGACGCCTGCCGCGAGCCGGATTCGTTCCTTACCTCGGATGGATCGTCCTGGGCGTTTTCGCGTTCGCGGGGCTCGGCTCGGTTGTGGCTTTGGTCGTCGGCGCTACCGCCCTTGGGCTCGCGTTGGTCGCGGCGAGCATCGGTGCGTATGGCCTGCTTTGGCTCACAGGGATCTCGGTCGCCCCTCGAGCTGCCGCCGCGGCGTTCGTGCGTGATCCGGGTGACTTCTGGCCGTTCCCCTCGCAGGAGTCGCGGGCGAGAGCGTTCCGCAGCCCTCTGCTTCTGAGCGGGGGAGAGAATCGCTACGCTACGGCTGCTCTGGGGTGATCGTGCCCGCGTTCCGTTCCGTTTTTTGCTTTTCACTTTTCGCTTTCTGAGGACCTCATGCCGATCGAGATCACGATGCCGCGCCTTTCGGACACCATGCAGCAGGGCACGGTGGTGAAGTGGAATGTGAAGGAGGGGGACACGGTGAAGGCGGGGGACATCCTCGCGGACATCGAGACGGACAAGGCCACGATGGAGCTGGAGTCGTTCGATGCCGGGACGGTGGCGGCGCTCGTCGCGGCCGAGGGCTCGAATGTGCCGGTGGGCTCGGTGATCGCGGTTCTTGCCGGGAAGAACGAGAACGCAGGGGAGATCAAGGCGAAGCACGCGGGTGGAGGGGCTGCAAAGTCGAGCTCGGGCGGCGCGGAGGCGAAGCACGCCGCACGCGCAGGGTCGGCGGGTGGTGGCGAGACGAGAGGAACCAGCGGGTCGTCGTCGGGCACGGCCGTGGCCGAGCCGCCGGTGCGCGAGGCGGGCGGGCGCGTGTTCGCGTCGCCGCTGGCGAGGAAGATGGCCGAGGATCTTGGAGTCGATCTGGGGTGCGTTGAGGGGACGGGCCCGTCGGGGCGCATTGTGAAGGCAGACATCGAGGCCGCGGCGAGGGCAGGGACCACGACGCAGCGCGTCGCGCAGCCCATGGCTCAACCTGCTCGCGGGCTTGCCACGCCGGTCGCGGCGCCGCCGACGATTCAGGCGGACCTCGCGCCGCTGGCCGACACGCACGTGACGCTCTCGAACATGCGTCGGACGATCGCCGTGCGGCTCGTGCAGTCGAAGACGAGCATCCCGCACTACCAGGTGACGGTGGGCGTGGACATGGACGCGTTGCTCACGCTACGTGAGCAGTTGAATGCACAGCTGTCGTCGCAGGGCGTGAAGCTGTCGGTGAACGACTTCCTCGTTCGGGCGTGCGCGCTGGCGCTGCATCAGCACCCGCACGTGAACGCGTCGTGGAGCGAGGAGAAGGGCGGAGAGGCCGCGATCCAGCTGCACGGGCGGGTGAACATCGGCGTGGCGATCGCGCTGGACGCTTCCAAAGGGGGCGGTCTGGTGGTGGCGACGCTGCGCGACACGGACCGGATGGGGCTGCGGTCGATCTCGCAGTCGACCAGGGCGATGGCGGAGAAGGCGCGGACCAAGGGCCTGACGATCGACGAGCAGTCGGACGCGACGTTCACGATCTCGAATCTGGGGATGTTCGACGTGGAGCACTTCACGGCGATCATCAACCCGCCGAACGCTGCGATCCTGGCGGTGGGCGCCGCGATCAAGCAGCCGGTGGTGCGGAACATCGATGGGGAGGATCAGATCGTCATCGGGCACCGGATGCAGATGACGATGTCGAGCGATCACCGGATCATCGACGGGGCGATGGCCGCGGCGTACCTGAACACCGTGAAGGCAACGCTCGAGGCGCCTGCGACGCTGCTGGTCTAACCGCTCCCGAACGGCGAATGAAGACCGGGTATGGCGGGGTAGATTTCTCTTTATCGTCCTGCCGCTCTCCGCTACGCTCCCCTTTTCAAAGGAGAGCGCGATGCGACGGGTATTTTGGATGAGCATGGTCACCGCGGTTCTCACAGGCCCTGCGTTCGGCGTGGGGACGCTGCACGGCCATTGGAAGTTCAACGAGGCCGCCGGCGCCACGGCGTTTGATTCCGGCCCCGGGAGCTTCAACGCCACGCTGAACAACGCGGCCATGTTTGCCGCGGGCGGCATCGAGGGGAACGCGCTTGTATTGCCCGCCGGTGGGGGCGGCTACGTTGAAATGCCGGTGATCCCGATCAACACGCCTCCGCTGTCAATCTCGGCATGGGTGAAGACAACCTCGGCGAATCATTCGATCATCGCCGGGCGGCATATCGCCACGATCGTGGCCGGCTACTTCGTCGCTCTGAACAACGGCGGGACGTACGGCCTGCCCGGAAAGGCGTACGGGTACGTGTCCGCGATCCCGGGTCAGGAGCCCATCAGCACGATCACGCTGAATGACGGGCAGTGGCATCACGTTGTGATGACGTTCGGCTCGGGGAGCCCGGTCACGTTGTTTGTCGATGGGATCTTTCAGGCTTCGAAGCCAAATCCCGGGTTTAGCCCGACACCTGCGCCCCTGCTGGTGGGAGCCGTGGCCACGACCTCGGGCGGACGTCAGCCCGCGTATGAGGGCATGATCGACGATCTTCAGGTGTACAACGGCCGGCTCTCGGGCCCGCAGATCTGCGCGATCTTCAACAACCCCGGCGTCCCCGCGCCCCCGGCGTGCAACGGGGACATCGACATGAACAACACGGTGAACTTCGCGGACCTCAACGCGGTGCTCTCGGCGTTCGGACAGTCGGGCGTGTGCCTGCCGGCGGATATCGACGCGGACGGATCCGTGAACTTTGCGGATCTGAACCAGGTGCTTTCGGCGTATGGGTCGAGCTGCACGCCGTGAGCGGGCGCTTTGTACCCACCGTGAGTTCGGGCAGTTCGGCGTGCGTGAAAAGCGTGTGATCGGCAGGCGGGGCTCGCGATGCTTCTCTTCTCGGGGCGCATTATGAGGGATGTCTTTCCCGAAGGAGGCAACATGTTGCGATCAATCACCGCGGTATGTGTATCAATGGCGGCCTGCGCGAACGCGCTCGGCGATCCGACATTGGTGGGTCATTGGCGGTTCGACGAGGCTGCCGGGCCGACAGCGTTTGATTCGTCGCCGAACGGGCACAACGGCACTCTTGTAAATGCGGCGCACTTTGTCGCGGGCGGCGTGTCCGGCAACGCCATCCGGCTCGACGAGGCGGGCGGAGCGTACGTGGAGATGCCCGCGATCCCGTTCAGCGGCGGGCCGCTCTCGTTGAGCGCCTGGGTGAGAACTGCATCGATCGCCTACACGATCGTGTGCGGGCGGTTCGTTCCGTCGGTCACGGCCGGCTACTGTCTGGGCGTCAACGGTGGCAGCGGACCGCTGTTCACGAAGGCGTTCTCGTTCGTCTCGGCCGCGACGGCCGGGGTTCCGATCAGCGCAACGCCGGTGAACGACAACCAGTGGCATCTCTTGACGATGACGTACACGCCGGGGGGGGAAGTGACGATGTACGTGGACGGTCGGCTGGAGTCCTCGCGGCCGGCGTCAGCGTATGTCTCGACCTCTTCGCCGTTTCTGGTGGGCGCGGCGCCGACGACGGCGGGCCAGCGCATCCCGCGATTCACCGGCTGGATCGACGACGTCCGGCTGTACGACGGCGCGCTTGATGCGGCTGCGGTGTGCGAGCTGCATCGCAACCCGGGCGGCATGCCGCGGACGTGTCCGGCCGATCTCAATTTCGACAAGGCCGTGAACTTTGCGGACCTGAATCGGGTGCTTTCCGACTTTGGTCAGACGGGTCTCTGTCTGCCCGGGGACACGAACGGTGACGATCAGGTCAACTTCATGGACCTGAACCTGGTGCTCTCGGCGTTCGGTTCGACCTGCTGATGGTCATAGGCGGTACGCGTCGGCGACCTTTGCGAGAGCATCGCCGATGCAGGCGATCTGCGCTGCGGTGAGGTTCTGGTGCACCGGGATGCAGAAGAGGCTCTGGCACAGGCGCTCGGAAACGGGGCAGGCGCCGGGCTCGACGAATTTCGCAAAGGCCGGCTGCTGAGTCAGGCTGCGGGGATAGTGCACGGCGACCTGGACGCCCTCGGCCTGCACGGCCGCGATGAACTGGTCGCGGGTGACGCGGAAGGCGTCGAGGTCCATCCGGACGGCGTACTGGTGGAAGACGGGCTCGGCCTTGGGGGTGGTGGTGGGGGGGTGAAGGCCGGGGATCTTGGAGATCAGCCGGTCGAGGGCCTTGGCGTTCTCGCGGCGCTTGGAAGTGATCGACTCCGCCCGGTCGAGCTGGGAGAGGCCGATAGCGGCCTCGACGTCGGTCATCCGGTAGTTGTAGCCAATGACCTCATGGATGTACTTCTGGGTTTCGCCGTGGGAGCGGTAGAGCCCCATCTGGCGGGCGAGGTCGGGGCTGTTGGTGGTGACCATGCCGCCTTCGCCGGTGGAGATGTTCTTGGTGGCGTAGAAGGAGTATGTGACGGCGTCGCCGTAGGCGCCGATGCCCTTGCCCGCGTAGGTGGCGAAATGAGCCTGGGCGGCGTCGTAGACGACCTTAAGGGAGTGCTTGGCGGCGAGGGTCTGGGTGGCGTCGACATCGACGGCGTTGCCGTAGAGGTGGGTGGGAGCGATGGCCTTGACGCCGGGGCGCATTTTTCGCGCCGCGTCGGCGAGGTCGATCTGATAGGTGGCGGGGTCGGCGTCGACGAAGACCGGCCTGGCGCCGCGGGCGACGACCATGGAGACGGTGGCGATGTAGGACCATGCGGGGACGAGGACAAGGTCGCCGGGCTGGAGGAGGGCTTCGTAGGCGAGCTGGAGGGCGCAGGTGCCGTTGGCGCAGGTGAGGGCGTGGGTGGCGTCGGTCATGGAGGCGAAGCGCTTCTCGAACTCGTTGGAGCGGGCGCCCTGGCGGAGCATGCCGGAGCGGAGGACGGCGATGGCGGCATCGATGTCGGCGTCGTGGAGGCCTGCGGCGACCATGGGAACGGGTTGGGCGGAGACTGGGGCGCCTCCATTGAGGGCCAGGGCCTTCTCTTTGGGGCTGTGGACGGGCTTGGAACGCTCCGCGATTCCGCTGGACATGACTGGCTCTCGCTCCGGTGGACCCCCTGGACGGGGATCGGGGTTGGTGAAGGAGTGCATGGTATCCGAGGGGGGGAGCGCGCGTCGGGCGTGCGCGCCGGCGCGTCACGCGCGCCAGTGCGCGGAATCGAACGAAAGGCGCGTGCGCGACGAAAGACGCGCGCGTCGCTCGCCGATCGAATTGCACCATGGCGCCACACTCCACACCGTCAGCATCTCTCACGGAACTCATCGGGGCGCTCCGGGCGCTGCCGACGGTGACGGACCCGATGCTGCATCGGGATGAAGAGTGGATGGGCGAGGCATCGGCCCTGCCGATCTTGCAGTTGCTCGCGGAGGCTCGCGACCGGCTGACCACGGGGCACGGCCCGACACGCACGGCGTGAGCCGGCCCGGCCACGCGGTCCTCACAGGAACCTCATGCTGTCTTTGCGCCGCGCCAATGCGCGGCTTGTCTAATCCCTCCCGCACCCGGGACGGGTCAGAGTGACCCGCCGGAGTCTCGTTTCGCCTTACCTGATTGGGAGGAGTCGATCATGCAGAGCCTTCGCGCTATCGCTGCGCGCGTCCCGCTGACGGGCGCGGCCCTTGTCGCACTGGCCGGCGCCGCGTCCGCCGGCGTGACCATCGGGCCCTCAACGAGCACCTCGCCCTACATCACCCCGACGCTGGCGGGTGTGCAGGCGATCTCGATGCTCACCGTGGGCGACACCCCGACGAACAACCCAGGCTACCGCATGGTGGGCATCCCCGACGGGCTCGGCGCCTTCGACAACGGGGACGGGACGTTCACCCTGCTCATGAATCACGAGCTGGGCAGCACGGCCGGTGTGGTTCGGGCGCACGGCTCTCGCGGCGCGTTCGTGTCGCGCTGGGTCATCAACAAGAACACGCTCGAGGTGATATCCGGGCAGGACGCGATCACGTCGTCAAACGTGTGGCAGGGCGGCCAGTTCGTGCAGCAGACGACGGCATTCAGCCGGTTCTGCTCCTCCGACCTCGCACGTCCCGGCGCGTTCTACAACTCGCAGACCGGTCTGGGGACCAACGAGCGCATCTACCTGACCGGCGAGGAAACGGGCAATGAGGGCCGCGCGTTCGGCACGATCGTGACGGGCGCGAACGCCGGGCAGGCGTGGGAACTGCCGTGGCTGGGCAAGTTCTCCTGGGAGAACGCGCTGGCGAGCCCGTTCGAGCAGGACAAGACGGTCGTGATCGGAACGGACGACTCGACGCCCGGCCAGCTGTACATGTACGTCGGGAACAAGACCGGCGCGGGCAGCGAGATCGAACGGGCGGGTCTGACGAACGGCTCGCTCTTCGGCGTGCAGGTGGCGGGCGTGATGAACGAGGGCGCGGGCGTGATCCCGACCTCGGGCGTGACGTTCCACAACTTCGGGAACGGGGCGAGCCTGACGGGAGCGCAGCTCCAGACCGCCTCCAACGCGAACAGCGTGACGAACTTCGCGCGTCCCGAGGACGGCCACTGGAACCCGTCGAACCCCAACCAGTTCATATTCTGCACGACGGGCGCCAGCGGCGCGCCGAACCGGCTCTATTCGCTCGAATTCACCGACATCACCAACCCAACCTCCGGCGCGACGCTCACGACGCTGCTCGACGGCACCGAGGGACCGGTGTCGATGGACAACCTCACCGTCGACCGCTTCGGCAACGTGATCATCCAGGAAGACCCGGGCAGCAGCAGCCGCCTGGCCAAGATCTGGAACTACAACATCGGCTCCGGCGTCCTCACCGAGCTGGCCGAGCACACGGCCTCGTTCTTCGCTCCCGGCGGCGCCAACTTCCTCACCACCAACGAGGAGGCTTCGGGCATCATCGACGCGTGGGATATTCTCGGCGACGGATGGTTCCTGATGGATGTCCAGGCGCACTACAGCATCTCGGGAGAGCTCGTCGAAGGCGGGCAGCTGCTGGCCTTCTACAACCCGCTGTCCGTGCCCACGCCCGGCGCGACCGCGCTGTTCGGCCTTGCCGCTCTGGCGGGCGTCCGTCGTCGCCGCTGAGTCCCGATCGAATTGGGATATTGTTCCTCATGCCCCGCGCTGTGTCGCGGGGCTTTTTTCCTGCGCCGGCGGGAGGGGGAACTCCACGGGCGTATTGTCGAGCATCGCCGCGACGCACTGCTGCGCGGCAAGGAACCCCATCGACATCCCGTGCCCGGTAAAGCCGCCGCAGAACCAGACGTTTCCGGCGACGCTCACCGGGCCAGACACGGGGAGGCCGTCGGCGCTGAACCCCATCACGCCGCTCCAGCGGGCAACGACGTCGAACTCGACACCCAGCGCGTCGCGAGCGAACGAGTCCAGGAACCCTTGCACCGCCTCCGTGGTCGTGTCTTCGCACCCGACCTCGTCCGCGGCGTGCTGCTTGCGCCCCCCCCCGAGAACGATCGTGCCGTCGACGGTCTGCCGAAAGTACTCGTACCCATGATTGGCGTAGTACGACATGGCAAGCCCCGGATGCGCGCCACGCGCCCGCAGCGCGAGCATCTGGCCGCGAACGGGACGCACCAGCCCGGCCTGTTCGGGAAGCAGCGAGGACAGGTAGCCGTTGACGCAGACGAGAGCGCGTGCGGCATGGACGCGCTCGGCATTCGTCTCGATGGTCACGCCGACGGAGGATTCGCGGATCTCGCGCACGTGACGGCCTTCCCAGACGGGGCTGCGCAGCTTGGAGGCGAGGAATCGGAGGAGTTGAACGGAGTTCGCGGCTCCGTCGTTCGGGTTCACAAGCCCGCAGATCGCACGCCCTCGCTTCCAGACGAGATCGCTCGGAGAGGACCCACGGTCCACCCACCCGACGTGGAACCCGTCGGCTCGGAGCATTTCGGCGGAGCGGGCGAGCTCCTCGGCCTCCGTTTCTTCCATCGCGAGCAGACACGAGGGAATCCTCTGCACCCCGGGGAGTGACTCAACGCCCTCGGAGCGGAGGGCATCGAGGTTCTGCTCGGTGAAACGCCAGAGGCGAGCGGCTCGTGCACGCCCGTAGGTGTCGCACGCGACCGCATAGTTCTCCGCGCAGCCGCGCATGAGGAACCCGGCGTTTCGTCCGCTCGCGCCGCAGGCGAGACTGCCCTTCTCGAGCACGATGACACGGAGGCCTCGCCGCTCCAGGGCGAGGGCGGCGCCGACGCCGCAGATACCGGCGCCGATGACGACCACATCCGCGGCGGACTCGGTGATTCCTGCCCCTCGACGCCAGTAGGAAACGCTCATGGCATCACACTACCGAAAGATGGTTTGCGGACGACACCCCTCCCAAACCGCCAAATTGCCCGTCCTTCCACCGAACGGGCTTTGACTCACGGGCGGGGCTGGGCAATCCTTACTCCGTTCGCCGCGATCCGCGCGGAAGCCGCGTGTCCAGCACAGAGAGAGAGCCGATGCCGAGAATCGCCCTGTCCGCTCTACGCGCCCTCATCCTTCCCGCGGCGCTCGCATGCGCGCTCCATCCCGGACACGTTGCGAAGGGGGCGGTCGACACCAACCTCGCAACGGCGACGCTGCGGCTCCCGCAGACCCCTTCCGGAGCCACGACGGCGTTGACCTCCCCGTCGTTCAGCGTGTTCGTCTGGGTCCGCCCGGTTGCGGAGCTGGAGTTGCCCGCGTCCGTCTTCACCGTGCCCGGCGTTTTCTCGCTCGTCGTGCAGCCGTCCGGCGCGGTCTCAGCGACGCTCAGCCGCGCATCGGGCACGCCCGCGTCACTCACGGCCAGCACGCCCGCCGGCGGCGCCCCGATCAACGAATGGTCGTTGCTCGCGTGCTCGTATTCGGGCGGCGCGCTGCGTGTGGATGTCCGCTCGGTCTCGGGGGGCGCGAAATCGGGCATCTCTGCGGCATCGCCGGGGTTTGTGGCGGGGCCCGCGAGCGGTCCTCTGACACTGGGCGCCACCGATACGTCGTTCGGGCTCGTCGGGGCGTACGCGATCCTCGCCGTCCGCAATCACCCTGTCTCGGCGCAGGACGTGACCGCCGTCTTCGAATCACGAACGCACCACGCGCCGTACTCCATGAATACGACGGGTTCGGGCGGGCTGATGAACGGAACGGCGGGGTGCGTGTTCATGGTAAACCACTCCATCACGACACTGCCCGTGAACGCGCTCCAGGTCGCCTCGACAACGGGCGAGCGCGTCTCGCAGGTCGGCTCGCCGGTGACGACGAAGAACTACCAGGTGTACGACACGGGGTCCGGGATCTTTGGCACGACGATCAACGTTGCACGCCCCGTGACGCAGACCGGCGGCTTTACGTTCCGCTCCCCGTTCGACGCGCCTCTCTCTGGATTCTTCGTACGGGATGTCCCTCAGGTGAGTCCGCCGCTGCCGCCGTTCACGCAGGTGTCCGCCGTGGCGCCGCGGGCGAGGCGACTGTTCACAGGTCCCGCCGGTGGCGGGCCGATCCGGGTGATGACGTCGGCGAATTCGCGCGCCGTGCAGGGCAACGACGGGACATCGCTCTCTCCGGGGAACTTTGCGCATGGGTTCATCGGCATCCAGCCGCACCAGATATCCGGGGTGCTGAACCGACGACCGGACAACTACTTCAACCCCTGGTTCGGGTTCACGGGCACGAACAACAACGCGTTCGTCGCGGGCGCGTTCTCATTCGTCGGGTTCACCGATTTCTCAAGATTCTGGAGCAACTCGGACATCGGGAACGCGACAGGACCCGGCGGAGGTGTGATTCTCTCGCCGACCACGATCTACACGATGCGAGCAAGGCCGGAAGGGCTGATGATCGCGACCGCCCCGCTCGTGTCCCAGGCGCACGTGCTGAAATACCCGGGCTCGTCGAGCGTCGAGTTCACACCGAACAAGCACTCCTCGCAGGGGTTCTTCGGCACGGATGTCGCGGGGACGACAACGATCCCACTCGACACGACGACGTTCACGCACACGATCAGCACCGCCGCAGGCGACCAGGTGATCGGAGGCACGCGGATCGCGCTCGCCGGCGACAAGTCGGCGCAAATCACGCCCGGGCTCGCGTGTTATGTCAACGGCGCGATCTCGCTCGTGTCCACGGTGGACTTCAACGTGACCACGGCCGGAAAGACCACGGTGTTCTTCGAGAAATCGCTCGGCGTGATCCCAGGAAACGGACACACACTCCGTTTCGGTCCGTGGTCTTTCGAGACGCTTTCGTACACGTTCCCCGCGCTTGACCCGTTCGATCCGCTCGTGTGGAGAGGCCTGCGGATCGCGGCCGGCCCCTCCGGAGCCGGCGTGGTTCTCTTCGGCCTGTCGGCGTGGCGGCCGGATGTGGACGGGTTTGTCCTCGGCGTCGGTGGTTGGGGCGGCAACGGCTACCAGACGCAGATCGACCGCTCATTCGCCGCGGCGATCCCCGCGTGGATGCAGACCATGGCTCCAGACGTGTGGTTGGAGATGTTTGCCCAACAGGATTCGTCCGCCTTCTCGCAGGGCCTCTACGCCAACATCATCCGAAGCGCGCTCCCCCACACCGACCTCTTGTGGCTCGGCGATCTCGCGCACGGCGACCCGTTTTTCGTGCCGGGCCCATCTCCGTGGGACAGTTACATCCTCCTCGAGGCGGCTGGGCGGAACATCCCCGCGGTTTCGCTCCTGCAGCATCCGCAGGGTGGAACGATCATGGAGCAGCTGAGCGACGGGCTGCGATCTGACGTGGGGCACTTCAATCAGCGCGGCAACGAACGACTGGCCTCGCTCTGGACGCAGGCGATCGGACAGGTCGCCCTGCCGCCACCACTCCCAGGCGACACGAACCATGACGGCGCCGTGAATTTCACCGATCTGAACGCGGTGCTGTCGACGTTTGGGCAGTCAGGCCAGGGACTGATCGGTGACGTGGACTACAACAATCGTGTGGACTTCACCGACCTGAACATCCTGCTGTCGAACTTCGGTTCATCGTTGTGACGAGCGAGATCGCACCGTCAAGGTCGGGACGCCTGACGGACTCGTGCGCCGTTGTCACTGTCCCGCCGGTCAGCACGAGCGGACGTCGGGCCCCGCGTCCGCCCGCACCTCACCGCGCACGTACGGCTCGATAAGCTTCCAATCCTCGCTGGGCGTGCGCGAGCAGCGCACCACCGGCAGCCCAATCTCCGCGCAGACCTCGGCCACGATCCCGTCACGCGAAGCAGTCCGCGCATCATGATCGGCGCCCGTGATCTCAAGAGCCACCACCGGAGTCCACTCTGGGAGACGGCACACGACGATGTCCACGGCCCGCATCCGCACGCGCCGCCGCCACGTGGCCCAGTCGCGAGCGTCCCACCCACGCGGGTTCACCGGCGACACCAGGCCGTCGAGGCGCACCTGAGGGCAGGCCACATAGCCCGACGGCAGCTTCACCGCGAGCGCTCGTGCGAACTGCCGCTCTCGATGGGTCATGACGGATCGCTTGAGCTTGAACGGCGCCCGTGTCAGCAACATCGGACCGTCAGGGGTCATCACCACTCGAGCGCCCGGCGTCGTTCCTTCGTTGGGATTCTGCTGAGATTCGCCGCCGACCGCGTCGGCCTTATTCTCAAGCTGCCACCACCCCGAGTCGTCTCCACCGAGCCCGATGTCGGGAAGGGCCTTGGAGACGACGACTTCCTCGCGGAGCGGAACCCGGGTCGAATTGGTGTCCTCGAGCCGAATCGGCCCAGGAACGCGCGCAGCAGTGCCTCGCTTCCCTGCGCGCATCGCCGAGGTCACAGCCCAGACGGCCATTACCGCAGACCCGACCGCAAGTATCCAGACCCAGGTAATCATCGAACAGTTCCCGTACCGCATCCTTGCGACTTCACGTCCATGCCTCTCCCCATATACGCACAATCTACCCTCGGTTTTCGGATCATCACCTCATCGATGCATATTTTCGGCTCGCACCAAGCCTCAGTCCGGCTCTTCCGGACGTTCGCGGAGCCGGAATCGGCGCAGTGCCTCACGCATGTCTGAGGGAAGATCGACGTCGAACGCCAAGGGTTCACCCGACTCCGGGTGCGCAAACCCTAGGTGGGTCGCATGCAACATCACGCGCTTGGCCGCGTCACGGGCATCGCCCCGGGAGTAGATCTCATCGCCGAGCACCGGATGGCCCAGGGCCGCAAGGTGCGCACGGATCTGGTGCAGTCTGCCCGTCCCGATGCGGCATTCCACGAGGGAGGCTCGCGGCTTTCCGGTCACGACCCGGTACGCCGTCACGGCCGGCTTGCCCTCGCGCGTCACGACACTGATCTTCTTCCCGCTCCGCGGATCCGTGGATTCCGCGAGGGAAAGCCGCACAACCCCCGCGTCCTCTCGAGGCCGGCCCCAGACAATCGCCATGTACCGCTTCTCGACCACGCGGCTCTCGAAAGCTTCTCGGAGGCGGTCATGCGCCCAGGGTTTGAGCGCCACCACCAGCAGGCCGCTCGTGCCCTTGTCCAGGCGGTGCACGAGCCCCCAGTCACGCTGCGCTCCGACGTTCTGAAGATCCGGTCCATAGCGGGCGAATAACCCGTTGAGAAGCGTGTCGCCTTGCCGCCCCTTCCCCGGCTGTGTGGCGACGCCGGCCGGCTTGTTCACGACGAGGAGGCAATGATCCGAATAGACCACATCGAAAGGCACGCGCTCGTTGGGCTGGACGGAGAGGTTGGCCACAGAGGGCAGATACCACAGTTGTGGGATCGGAGCGAGCCGGAGCGCATGCTGTTTGGCCGTAGTGGGTTTGACGTGACAAGAATCACGGGATAGGCTCCGCACATGATTGAGACTGAGTCTCAGAGCACGCCGGAAGCGACTCCCAACGCATGCCCTGTTCCAAGGGGGGCGCGAACCTGGATAAAGCGCTTCGGCGTGGCCGGGTTCATGTTTTTCCTCATCAAGGGCCTGCTGTGGCTCACCGTGCCTGCCGTGCTGGCGTGGTGGGGGACTCGCTGACCACGGCGCGAAACCCGGAGAGAGCGATGATTCTGAACAACCCCGCGACGACGATGGGCGTGATGGAGCGGCTGAAGACCACGACACAGCCGCTGCACGATGCGGCCGAGCATCACCCCGTGCAGCGCGCGCTGTTCAAAGGCCGGCTGCCCAAGGACGGCTACGTCGCCATGCTGGGGCAGCTGTTCCTGGCGCATCGGGCCCTCGAGGAGGCCCTGCGAGCGCTGGTTCTTCAACGCCCGGAGCTGAAATCGATCGTCAAGCCCTGGCAGCACCAGGAGCCGTACCTGCGCGAAGACCTGGCGTTCTTCGGCGTCGACTGTGAAGCGATCAAACCGCTACCGGCGACCACGGCGCTCGTGAAAGCCATCGAGCGCGCGCAACGCGAGGCGCCGATGGCCATCCTCGGCATGCACTACGTCGTCGAAGGGAGCAACAACGGCTCGAAGTTCTCCGCCATGGCCGTGCGCAAGGCCTACGGTCTGGACGCGGGCAAGGGCGATCGGTACCTCGACCCGTACGGCGACGCGCAGCGGGAGCACTGGGCGTCGTTCAAGGCCGCGATGAACGCGTCAGAGTTCTCGTCCACAGACATCGATGCGTTGCTCTTCGGCGCCGGCGTGATGTTCGACGGGATCGCGAGGATGTCCGACGACCTGCTCCACTACGTCAGCACCAGCGAGCCGGCGTCCGCGTGAGACTCAGTCCCCGTAGCGCTCCAGGAGCGCCAGCCACTCGAGATTGCCCTGCTTGACGCCCCGCGTTGCGCCACCGCGGATCGGAGATCGAATGAGCGCGAGCGATCGGGCGCCCCACTCGGGCATCCGCTCCGCGGTCTCCTGCGCAATGCGTTCAGCGTTGTCATCTTCAAGAATGCCGGGCGCCCGACGCGCATCCTTACGCTCCGCTTCGTACTGCGGCTTGATCAGCGAAACCACGCGCGCGTCTTCCGTACGCGCGAGCCAGCGGAGCGCGGCCGGCACGGCCAGACGCTGCGGCGTCCATCCCAGGTCCATCACGAGGACGGACGGCTTGTCCGTCTCGCCCGGTGGGTCGGCGTGCAGCACATTGGTGCGCTCCATCACGATGACGCGCGGGTCGGTGCGCAGGCGGTAATCCAGAACGCCGTAGGCCGTGTCCACCGCGTACACCGCGCTGGCCCCGGCGCGCAGCAGGCAGTCGGTGAAGCCGCCGACGTTCGCCCCGAGATCCGCGCAGACACGCCCTCGCACCACGAGCCGGAACTGTTCGAGCGCGTGCTGGAGTTTCAGCCCGCCGCGCCCTACGAACGGACGCCCCTCGCCCCCGCCGCAGGACGCAGTCTCAGAGGGCATCCGGCCCTTCCGGCGGCACACCGATGATCGCAACGCCCAGCTCGTCAGCCAGGGCGAGCGTCCTGGGTTTGTCGATGAGAATGACATCCCCGGCGCCCAGGGCCGCGCATCGAGCCCCCGCCTGCGCAAGTCGCCGGATGGTTGGCTCACCGATCGTGGGCACGTCCGCACGCCGATCGTGATCGGGATGTGCTCCCTTGAGGAGCGTCCACCCGCCCCGCGCGCAGAGCTGTCCGACGCGCTCGATCATCCGGTCGGTGCCCTCGATCGCTTCGACCGCGAGCACGTCCCGCTCCTTCACCGCAATGGCCTGCCCGATGTGCAGCGCGAGGGTCTGCCGCAGCAAGGGCCAGCCGAAGCGGACGTCGGACAGCTCCTCGCGCGTCGGCCCGCGCCGGGTCATCACCCCAGGGCTGGCCAGATGCTCGGTGATGTACGCCGTCGAGTCGATGAGTGGAACTCCGCCTTGGGCGAGCGTGTCGGCCACGGCCCTGAGAATGGCCGGGGAACGACGGTCATGCCGCAGACGACGGTACCAGACGAGCGCGGTCGTGAGGTCCGGCATCTCTCGGAACATGCGGAGCGGGTCGTCGACACGCCGAGACTTCTCCACCCGCCCGACCATCACCGCGGAACTCGCCCCCATCCCGCGCAGCTTCTTCGCCCACCCGCCAAGCCGCAGCACCGCCGCATCGCGGTACGCATCGCACAGGTCGCGCAACGCTGGGTCGCAATGCCCCGCCAGCCCGATCGCGGCGACCCGGAGGCCCGCGTGGCGTGCCCCCTCCACGACCATGAACGGCAGGCGTCCCTGGCCCGCGATCAGGCCCAGCGTGTCGCCCGGTCTCAGCGTGGCAGTGGGGGGGGGAGGCATGGGCGGATTCTACGAAGCGTGCGCGACGTTCCTACAGTGGCGCCCATGGCGCGCGAGGAGTGGTACCACGAGGGGCTGCGGTTCGAATGCACGCTGTGCGGCGCGTGCTGCACCGGAGCAGAGGGGTACGTCCTCGTCTCGCCCGAGGAATCCCGAGCGATCGCCCGAAAGCTCGGGCTGAGCCTCGACGCCTTTCAGACCCGCTACACCCACGTGACTTCGCTCGGCCGATCGCTCAACGAGGTCGATACGCCGCACGGGAAGGACTGCGTCTTCCTCGACAGGGCCTCGATGCCGGGCAAGGCGGTCTGCTCGCTGTATGAGGCGAGACCGACGCAATGCCGCACGTTCCCATGGTGGCCCGAGCATCTCAGGGACCGTCGGGCCTGGGAGCGCCTGGGACGCCATTGCGAGGGGGTCGGGCGTGGGCCGTTCGTGCCCGTCGAAGAGATCCGTATCAACCGTGATGCGCAGGTGCGCGCCGAACCCTCGGCGTCGCGCGCGGGGCGAGAGTGAGCGATGGAAGCATCGAGCGATCAGGGCGCGTGGATGCGCGCCGCGTGCGACCCGGCCATCTCCTCAGAGATCGAATCCATCTACGCGGACGTCCGACGCGAGATCGAGGAGCGAGGCCCCGCGTGCTGGGCGTCCGGCCGGTGCTGCAACTTCGATCGCACGGGCCACCGGCTCTATGCGACCGGGCTCGAGGTCGCGTTGACGATCCGGGGGGTGAGCCGCGCACGCGCCGACGGCGCCGAGGAGGGCGCGACGCTCACCCGCGAAACGCTCGCGGACGCGTTGCAACGCGGCGGGTGCCCGTTCCAGACGGACAACCTCTGCGGCGCGCACCCGCATCGCCCGCTGGGGTGCCGCGTGTATTTCTGCGACCAGACCGCCGAGCGATGGCAACAAGACCTGTGCGAGCGGGCGTTGGCGCGCATCAAGGCCCTCCACGAGAGGCGCGCGATCCCGTACACCTACGGCGAGTGGCGCACGATGCTCGGGTCGATGCTCGACGCCGGCTTCAGTTCTTGAGCAGACGCTCGAGGAAGTGGATGTCCATGCCGCCACGCTGGAACGCCGAGTTGCGCATGAGGTGACGCTGGAGCGGGATCGTCGTCTTGATCGGCTCGACGATCATCTCACTGAGCGCGCGCTCCATCCGCTTGATGCACTCGTCGCGCGTCTCGGCATGCACGATTAGCTTGCCGATCATCGAGTCGTAGTTGGGGGGCACCCGGTACCCGGCCTCGACGTGCGTGTCCATCCGCACCCCCGGCCCGCCCGCCGGCACAAACCGGTCGATCGGCCCCGGGCACGGAGCAAAATTGCGCTCGGGATCCTCCGCGTTAATGCGGCATTCCATCGCGTGCCCGCGCACCTTCACCTCGCGCTGCTTGAACGGGATCTCCTCCCCCGCGGCGATCCGGATCTGCAGCTTGACAAGATCCACACCCGTGATCATCTCCGTCACCGGATGCTCCACCTGCAGGCGAGTGTTGCACTCGAGCATGTAGAAATTCTGCTTCTCATCCATCAGGAACTCGACCGTCGCGGCCCCGGCGTACTTGGCCTCCTTCAGCAGGCGTGCCGCGGCCTTCGCCACCTCGTCGCGCTTCCGCGGATCGACGTGCGGCGCCGGCCCTTCCTCGATGATCTTCTGGTGCCGCCGTTGGGTCGAGCAGTCGCGCTCGAACAGATGGATCGCGTTCCCGTGCTTATCCCCCACGACCTGAATCTCGATGTGACGCGCCGACTCGAGAAACTTCTCGATGTACACCGACCCGTTGCCGAACGCCGCCTGCGCCTCCTGCGACGCCTGCTTGATCGCCGTCCGAAGGTTGGCCTCGTTATGAACGATCCGCATGCCGCGACCGCCCCCGCCCGCCGCCGCCTTGATGATCACCGGATACCCGATCTTCGTCGCGACCTTGACCGCCTCGACCTCGTTGTCCACCGCGCCGTCCGAGCCGGGGAACACCGGCACCTTGCTCGCCCGCGCGACCTGCTTGCACGAGACCTTGTCCCCCAGCCGGCTCATCGCCTCGGGCGAGGGGCCGATGAACTCGATCTTGCAATCCCGGCACACTTCCGCGAAGTGCGCGTTCTCCGAAAGAAACCCGTAGCCCGGGTGGATCGCGTCGACGTTGTAGACCTCCGCCGCCGCGATGATCCGCGGGATGTTCAGGTACGAGTCCGCCGCCTTGGCTTCACCGATGCACACCGTCTGATCGGCGTGCCGGAGCCAGGGCCCGGTCGCGTCCGCCTTGGAATACACGGCGACGGTCTCGATGCCGAGCTCGCGACACGCGCGGATGACGCGCAGCGCGATCTCGCCTCGGTTTGCGATGAGAATGCGTGAGAACATGTGGGCTCGCGGCGCGGGGTCGGGTGGAGAGGGGTCAGGCGGGACGGATCAGGAACAGCTTCTGCCCGAACTCGACGGGCTGGCCGTTCTGCACGAGAACCTTCTCGACCACCCCGGCACGCTCGGCCTTGATCTCGTTGAAGACCTTCATCGCTTCGATGATGCAGACCACGTCGTCCGGCTTCACCGTCTTGCCCACGCCCACGTACGGGGGGGACTCCGGGTCCGGCGACGAGTAGAACGTCCCGACCATCGGCGACTCGATCGCGGCGTGCTTGTCCTCGATCTGGGATGCAGCCGGGGCCGGCGCCGGGACGGGTGCGGCTGCCGGCGCCTGGAACACCGGCGCCGGGGCGTGTGAGCTGACCAACGGGCCAGAGATGCCCCGCTTGATGGTGATGGTCTCCTCACCCTCTCGCAGGTCGATCTCTGTCAGGTCGTTCTCGACCATGAGGCGAACCAGTTCTTTGAGCGACTTGATGTCCTTCATGCAGACTCCCGCACGCGTGCATGGCGTGGCAACGAAACCGCGAGTATACCGGCCAGCGGGAAAAAGGGCCGCGCAGGGCTCACCAGGCCCGGTCCGAGTGCTCATCCGGCTTCCGGAGCGCCAGCGGGGTCCCCAGCACTTCCGAGAGGATGATCGCCCTCTGCCAGTCCATGGCGCCCGAGGTGTAACGGGGCGCGCTGACCGCGTCCGCCAATCCGAAACCCGTCCCTGTCGTGGTCGGCAGCCGTGCCACCAAGAGCGAATCCGGCTTCGAGGCGGCGGGAGCCGGGGCCTGCGGGCCGGTGCGCGTGTCCTTTGGTCGGGCCGGGCGGGCCGGCGCAGACTGCTTCGTCGATCCAGCACGGCTCTGGGCGGCCCGCTGCGCCGCCGGGCGGGCGCTGGTCGGACGCACGATCGGTCCGGAGGACAGCGGCCCCGAGGTGGGTAGACGAGACGGCGACGCCGTGGGCGTCCGCACCGTCGTGCTCCGCTTCTTCTGGGCCGCCTCTCGCTGCTGCCGGCGGAGCTCCTCGAGCTGCCTGCGACGCATCTCGGCAAGTTCGCGGAGTCGCGCCTGCTGCTGGTCGTGGGCAGACGGCTGCGGGCTCGTCGCGGGCGAGGACTGGCTCCGTCCGGTGCGGAGCGACTCCTCCTGCGCACGCTGCAGGGCGCGCTTGCGCTCGTTGCGGATCTGCTGCTCCTTGGCCTTCCGCGCCGCCCACTGGAGGAACGAGATCGCCGCGACCGCGACGATGATCCACATGTTGAAATTGAAGTTGTTCACGACGGGACCATCCTAAGCGGGCCGAGAGTTGCTGTCAGACTCCGCCTTCCGGAGCCAGCGCGATCGGCGCCGGGCCCATCGGGGTCTCCACCTCGACGAATCGCGCAGAGAACGCCTCCTCAAGCCGCCGGGCGCCCAGCGACTCGGACGCCGCGCCCCAGGCGACCGCCTCACCCGTCGGGCCCAACAGGAGCGCCGCATCCGCATATCGGCGAGCCAGCGCAAGATCGTGCAACACGCACACCACGCACGCGCCCTCCCGCGCGAGCCGACGCAAGACTTCCATCGTCCGCACGGCGTGCGGAGGATCCAGCCACGCCGTGGGCTCGTCGGCGAGCAGCACGCGCCCCGCAGGCGATGGGCCCAGTTGGGCCAGGGCGCGCGCGATCGTCACGCGCTGCTGCTGCCCCGCGCTCAGCGCGCCGAACGGGCGGTCCGCCGCATGCGCGACTTCCATCACCGCGAGCGCTCGCTCGACACGAGCCGTTCGTTCACCCCGCGCAACCGACGCGCCCGACACGCGCGCTCCCATCTCGATCATTTCCAGAGCCGTGAAACCGAGCGGTGCGCCGGACCGCTGCGGGACGAATGCCAACCTCCCTGCGCGATCGCGCCGGCTCAACGCGCGCACCGGCTCGCCCCCGAGCGTCACCCGCCCGCGCGAAGGCTCGAGCAGACCCGCGAGCACTCGGAGCAGCGTCGTCTTGCCGCACCCGTTCAGGCCCGCGATGACGCCGAGCTGCCCGCGATCGAACACGCCCGACAGCCCGCACAGCACGGGCTCGCGCGCGTGATAGCCCGCCCAGCAGCCCTCGATCCGTAGCGTCATCCCCACGTCCTTTCTCGGCGCAACAACCAGAGAAAGAGCGGTCCGCCCAGGAGCGCGGTCAGCACCCCGATAGGCATGCGTCCCGACCCCACGTCAAAGACGCGCACACCGGCGTCGGCGAGCACGATGAGCGTCCATCCCAGAAGCGCCGAGGAAGGGATCACGACGCGATGCTTGGCGCCGCAGAGCAGCCGAACCGCGTGCGGGCAGACCAGCCCGACAAAGCCGATCGGGCCCGCCAGCAGCACCGCGCCGGCCGAGAGCGCCCCCGACGCGACGAACAGTCCCGCCCGCAACAACCCGAGCCGCACGCCCAATGAACGAGCCTCGTCATCGCTCAGCGTCGCGGCGTCCATCGCCGGACCCACGCGGATCCCAACCAGCACACACACCGCCGTGAGCGCCCCGACGCCGCCGATCCACCATCCCGGCACGTCGTCCGAGATCGCACCGAACGTCCAGCGGGACGCCATGGCCATGCCCTGATCCGGCAGCAGATGCTGAACGAACACGATCCCGGCGCCGCAGATCAGGCTCACCACCACGCCCGTCAGCACCAGAGAGAACGGCTCGAGCACCCCGCGGCGCTGGCCCAACGCCCCGACAATCGCGAGAGCCCCGAGGGCGCCGAGCAGCGCCGCCTCGGCCGGGGGGCGGTACAGCAGCATCGCACCGGTCGTGATGTACGACACGTACAACGAGACCACCACGCCCAACCCCGCCCCGCTCGTCAACCCAAGCACCGCAGGCTCCGCCAACGGATTCCGCAGCAACGCCTGCAGGAACACGCCCGCCACCGCCAACGCTGCCCCGACCGCCGCGCCCGAGAGCGCACGCGCGCCGCGCAGCGTCCACTCCGTTGCGTCCCGCGGCCATTCCAGACCGTCCGGGCCCACGCCGAGACGCAACACCACCGCCCCGATCGCGCTGACCGCAAGCACGCAAAGCAACGGTCTCGGCGCCAGCCTCACGGCCGAGGCTCCGCGCCCACGCCCTCGAGTCCCAACAACGCCTCGCGCAGTCGCTCCGCCAGCCCGACCATCGCCGTGCTCGGCGTCTGGTTCTCCGGGTGCGTGTCGATGATCACACGCCCGCCGGAAGCCGCGCGCAACTTCAGCGCCCGGAGCGGCTGCATGAACTCTTCCAGGCGCGCCGTCTCAGCGCCGGGAGCCAGCACCAGAATGGTGTCGGGATCGAGCCGCCGCAGGTCCTCCGAATCCAGCGAGATGTACGGCGCCCCCGACTCCGGCACACAGCGCGCGCCCATCGCCTCCAGCATCTGCACATGGAACGACCCCGGTCCGGCCGCGCCCGGCGGACGCACCGAATACAACGTCAGCACGCGCCCCGCATGCTCGCGCACGCCCTCCTGCGTCGACCATGCACGATCCATCCGCGTGCTGATGGCGCCCGCGTCCTCCGCCCTGCCGGTCATCTCGCCGAGCTCCACCGTCGCCGCACGTATCTCGTCGAGCGTGAGCATCGGGAACGATCGAACGACCCACCCGCGCTCTCTCGCGAGCGACAACAGGCGTGGCGGCATCTCGCGCGTTCCCCACTCCAGCGCGATGTGCGTCGGACGGACGCGCAGCAGCGTCTCGTAATCGAGCCCCGTCTGGTCCCCACCCACGGGGAGCGACCGATCGAGCGCCATGTCGAACCCGTGGCGCGCAACAACGCGCTCCGCGTCCCCGAGATCTCGCAGAATGATCGCAATCGCCGGGCTGAGCGCTGCGATGCGGACCGCGTCCCGCTCGCCTCCCGCTGTCGCCCGCGGACCGGCCCGCTCACACCCGCCAGGCAACGACCCGAGGGCCGCCGCGCTCAACGCGAGAAAGATGCGCCGCCTCACGACTCCACCCCGAACTCCGCCCGCATCTGCGCGCGCAACGCACGCAGCGTCTCCGGAGTGTGCAGCACGAACGGCCACGTCCGATCGCGCAGGATGTCCCCCTCGCTCACACGGGCGAGCGCCTCCGCCGCCTCCCGATCGAGCCGTGCAAGCTCCTCCGCCGATCCCGCCCGATACGCCCGCAGCATCGACGTCAACCGCTCGTACGTCGGTCCCGGCGCCTCGCCACGCGCCCGCGCTTCCGCGATCGCACGCACCAACGCGAGCTTCTCGTCCGCCAGCCCCTGCCGTCCCAGCATCCCAGGGTCGTGCCGCGCGTGATGCGCCCGCCACACCGCCCGCGCGGCATCGCCCCGGCTCACGCCGGCGCCCCGACCGAGATCCAGCAGCACACTCCCCGTCACAAGCGCCATCGGAGCAAGCTCAAGCCCCCGCCACTCGCGCATCCACGCCTCGCTCACCCGGTCGTACTCCCACCCTCCCGTGCCATGGACAAACAGGTCGCACGCGAACCGCCTCAGAATCGCGGTCATCAGCAGCGCACGCGGCGCCAACTCAGCTCGCGGCACATCACCCACGCTGTCAGACCAAACACGCTCCCTCGCGCCCCCCGGGCAAAGCCGCCACAACGGAAGCTCCACGTGGGCGCCCCGCACGCTCAGCGCCGCAACCCCGCCGCCCGGGAATCGCGACGCCGCACGGTTGTACGCCGATACCGCCCCCGCGGCGTCCTCCACCATCTCGCGCACGAATCCCCACACAACGTCATCCAAAAACAAGCGGCTCGCGAACGAGATCGGCGCGGGCCGCACGACTCCCAGAAGCGCATCCCGCGCCGCAAGCGCCGCCTGCTCGCCGAGTGAGCCCGCCGCCTCGTGGGCCCGGCACGCGGCAATCGCGCGATCGATGCCACGCCGCACAGGCGGCAACGCAACTGAAGCATCCGGCGCGATCGGGCTCGCGGCCCGCACGCTCGCGATCGCCGCTCCCGCGGGCGGCGCCGGGAGAACACGGAATGACGCGCGCGTCAGCCTCCCGTCCCCGTTCTCCGTCGGCGCGGGGATGAGCCCAGGGTCCACGTCGTCCTGGTCGGCGACGATCCACCCCGCAGCGCAGCCGAAACGCTCGCACGCGGCATCCACCGCGACGTACTTGCTCAGGATTCCCCCGTGCCAGAACCCGGGCTGGTGTCCCGTCATCAGCGTCGGCCGATCCGTCGGCAGACCAAGACGCCCGCGCACCGCGAGCCTGGCAACGTCGTGCTTCGAACGCTCCCACGACCGCGCGATGGCCGGTCCCCACGCGTCGGCGCGAGGCTCGATGCGGATCTCCCGGATCAGCCCCGCACGCTCGATCACGCTTAGCCCTCCCCGCAGCCCGTGCGCACGCCCTGGCGAGCGCTCACGGGCAGCAGATCGCGGCATTTCTCGATCTCGCAGTGCAGCACCCGCTGGTAATGCGCCAATCGCGTGGGCGCATGGTCCAGCGGTCCGCCGAACGTCCGCGACGGATCGTTGTAGATGAGCCGCACAGGAATCTCGCGGATGCGCAGGCCCTGCGCCACGGCCTGCACCCAGAACTGCATCGGGAACGCGTACCCGTCCTCGCTCAGCCTCAGACGCGAGAGCGTCGAGACCCGGTACGCCTTGAACCCACAGAACGCGTCCGTGAGCGAAAGCCCCAGCCGGTCGTTGATCTCCGCCGTGATCTGCGTGTTGATCGCGCGCCGCTCGGGAGGAGGCGCGTCCCGCCCCTCCGATCCCGGCAGGTACCGCGACCCGCTGACGACGTCGAACCCGCCCGCCCGCGCCGCCTCCAGAAACCGCGGGATCGCCGCCGGCTCGTGCTGCTCGTCGCAGTCCATCGTGATGACCCAGTCGTACTCGTCCAGCATCGCCCACCGGAACGCGTGCTGCATCGCGCGCCCGTACCCACGGTTCTTCGCATGGCGAATCACGCAGACAGGCAGCTTCGGGAGCAGACACCCCGACCCGTCCGTCGACCCGTCGTCGATCGCCAGCACGTCCGTCGCGTGCTCCAGCACCCGGTGGATCACCGACTCGACGTATCGCTCCTCGTTGTACACCGGAATCGCGACCAGCACCCGCATCGGATACTCCTTCCTCACGCCGCGCGTCGCCTCGCCGTCCGGCAGCGCGCCGGGAGTTGAGGCCCGTGCCGCCACGCGCGAACCGATGCTAGCCCCGCCCTCCGCCCGCTTCTCCTCGCCCTCCACGATCGCGCGCAGCGCCGGCTCCCCCATCAACGGGAACGCCGTCCGACCGCTCGCGATCGCCGCCCGGACATACCACGCGCACAGCCCGCATCCAGCCCCACACCCCTCGCGCCGACGCACCTCCTCGAACCCGATCTCCTCTCGACGCGCGAGCGAAACGATCTCCCTCAGCGTGATCCCCACGCACACACACCGATCAACCACACACTCGTCACGCGCCTCGCTCATTCGTAGTCGAACAACCCGTTGTCCTCCGGACCGAACCACCCGATCCCCACACGCGCAGGGTCGGTCCTGTACAGACCGCTCCACGAAGTAAAGGTCATCCGCTCTCCCGAGACGTGCCCGTCGAGCCAGACGACCTCGGCCCGCCCCCGATGCCGGAAGTGAATGCTCGGGTCCGGTCGCGCCCCGACCATGTCCGGCCAGAACGCCGGCTCGACGAACGAGTACTCGATCACCCCCTCATCACCGCCGAACGCGCTGTCGGCAAACGCGATCGTCCGCGACGGCGACGCAAACCGGCCCCGTCGCGCACCGCGCCCGAGACCCTCGCGCACCGGCGACCAACGACCGGCGGGCCCCTCCTCCCGCTCCGTGCCGACGAACGCGTTGTTGTAGCCATACCCACCGGCGCCCGATTCGAACCCCAAGTCCCGCTCGCGCAGCGCGTCGAGCTGAAACCGGAACCCAGGGCACGCGCGCACTCCCTCGCTCGCCCCCGCCCCCGATAGGTGCGCCGTCAACGCCCCCCCCTCCGGCTGGAACGGCTGCGACGCGTTCTCACGCGCACCGTGCCAGCGATCGAGGTTTGTCACGACGACGCCCGGCAGCCCCACCCGCCGGTGCGCGGCCCCCGGGGCGTACCGATCCTCATGCTCCCCCGCATACGCCTCGTTCGCGACCTGGAGCGAGCGAATCCCCGACATGCACGCGCTCTCACGCCCCGCCTCGCGCGCCCCGCCGATCGTCGGCAACGCGACGCCCAGCAACGCGCCCAGGACGCCCACCACCGCGAGCACTTCCACGATCGTCATCGCACGGCGCGTCCTCATGCCCCGCCCCCGAACGCGCCCAGCACGATGTTGAGGTCGAGGAAGTCCACGCGACCGTCGCAGTTCACGTCTCCCGCCACGCAGCACCCCGACGCCCCGAAACTCCCGAGCACGATGTTCAGATCAAGAAAGTCCACGCGCCCATCCCGGTTCGCATCTCCCTCAACGGCGAACCGGCTCCGAACCTCCGCAACCCCCGACACCTCGACGCTCCGTTCCCCGAAGACGCCGCTCACCATCTCCACGCCTGTCGAGATCCGGATGAAATCGAACCCGTCGAGCGCCGCCGGCGCCCCCGTCGTCGGATCGACCGCCCACGCAATATCGAACGCGTCACCGCCCCCCGACCCCGCCGAGACGCCGGTCGCACGCGGATCGTCCGGCCACGTGTAGTACTGCTCCGGGCTCATCCCGGGCACATCCTCCGGATCGGTAAGCCGGTTGTCACGGAGCGGATCGCCGTTCGCGCCGCTCATGTCGCCAAGCAGCAGCGTCGGAGACACGTCCGCGTACCCCCAGTACGCCTCCTCTCCAGACGGCGCAGTGGGGGGGTTCTCGAGGATCAACCCGGCGAACACGCCCGGCAGCTCGTACGCGCTCGTTGAATACGACGCCGGCCAGCCCGGATACACCGGCGCCGCCGGATACCACGACACGTTCGCCGGCGGCGTCGGCGTCGATGGATCGCTGTCCCACGACGCCACGCGCCACGCCGCCGCAGGAATCTGCGGCAAACTCGCCCCGCGCACCACGAACCACGCGTCATCCGCAACGCCATTGCCGTTCACGTCACGGCTGATCTCGATCACCCCGCCCTCCGCCCACCGACGCAGCGGGTTCCCGCTGACCCACACCGCGTTGCCGAACACGATCGCGTCCAGACCCATCGGATTGCACGCGCGATCGCGGATCGTGTGATCAAACCCGAGCGTGATCGACCCCCCAAACCCGCCAAGCGTCACCGCTTTCGCGTTCCCCGCGACCAGCGTGCCGCCGCCCTGCGGCGCCCCGAGCGCCTTCGAAGCCACGTTATAGAAAATGCCCTCACCGCTCGCCGACATCACGAACTGCCCCGGCGCAGGGCGGTACTCCACGACGCGCGTCGCGAACGGGCTGCCCACCGACGAGCCCGCGCACGACCACGCAGCCATCAGCGCGAGCGCACAGCGTCTTCCAATCAATTGATCGATCACGCGCACGCCCTCCCAAACTCCCCGAGGACGATGTTGAGATCCACGAAGTCCACTCGCCCGTCCCCGTTCACATCCCCGCTCGCCGCTCCTCCGCCGGTCATCAAACCGAACGCGCTCAGCACCACGTTCAGATCCGCAAAGTCCACGACGCCGTCGCCGTTCGTGTCGCCGCGAAGAGCCGGAGATGCCGCGGCGTGCCACGTCGCAACGCCCGTCGCGAAGTCTACCGTCGTCGCGACGACTTCACGTTGCGCGCCGTTCGCGAAGGCGCCGTAGAACGCAAACGGGTCCGACGTCGGCATGAGCCGACGCACGTCCGCCGGGTCCGCCGAGTTCGCAGGCCCGCCACCGCTCAACGCGTCCGAGATCGCCAGCGCCGAAACAACCCCCACATACCCCGTGTCCCCGCTCACAAAGTCGCCGCCCCCGACCAACAGATTCCCCTCGCCGTCAAAACGCAGCCCCACCGCGGACAACACGTCGCACACGAGCACGCCCTCAGACTCAAAGTCCGCGGCCGCGCTCGCCCAAAGCGCCGGCGCGAACGCCTTCACCCATCCCGTTTCCGACCCGCCCGGCGCAAAATCAAACCCGTTCCCGGTGTACAGATTCCCCGCCGCATCCACGCCGACGCCCCCCGACGCCCCGCCGATGTTCGCGACGATCACGCGTGTCGACACGCCCCCGCCCGTGCCGAGCAACGCCTCGAGCACCTCTCCCCCCGGCGCCGAGAGCGCAAGCCGATCCTCATCGATCCACGCCCCGTCGTAGTGCTCAACACTGAACACCACACCCACGCTCCCCAGCGCGACAGGCGCCCCGCCGCACGACGCAAGCCACTCCCGCTCAAACACGACGAGACCCGGGTTCATCCCGACCGCGATCCGCGCGCCCGAAGGGCTCACCGCTACAAACGTCGGCTCCGCCGTCGCGGGCAGCAAACCAGCCACACACCACACGCCCGTACCGACGTCGCTCTCGACGTAGACCCGCTCCCCCGTCACGGCCAGCAGTCGCCCATCCGGCAGCGACGCGCCCGCCACGCCAAACGACCCCGCCCCGATCGGCGGCGGAGCAATCACACGGAACGAACTCCCATACCCACCGAACAGCGGGCACCCCGCCGACACACCCCCCAGAGACGACACCACCGTCACAACACAGAGCGCAACGCGCACACCAGGCATGTCCGAGGCCTCGTTGTTCGTCCTGAATCGCGCAGGACGGCTCCCGAGTGAATGCTCACTCTCGCCGATCGCGGGGGGTTCTTCGTCGGTGCGATGCATCCGCCGGGAGCGCGCAGACGTCGCGCCGACGCCCCAAGACGCGAGGGCGCACGACACGCGTCAACGGCAGGTCTTCCGGCTTCGGGCTCACCCGCTCGGCCTTCCCATGCCCGGACGGCACAGTGGCTCACGAGGAACGGGTGATCGTGCCCTTCACGGCGGCGCGACCGCGGCGGATTCTCACCGCCTTCCCTTTTCACCCTTCGGCGCGAACGCCTCCGGGCTCCGTTGAACACGCGAACCCTACCACCGCAACGCCCCCTGTCAAGACGCTCGACGCCCCCTCGCTTCCAGCGATGCACGCATCAACGCGCACGTGTACTCCTCGCGCGGCGCCGTCAGCACTCGCTCGCGCATCCCCTCTTCCACCACCCTCCCCCCGCGCAATACCACCACCCGGTCACACAGAAAATTCACGACGCCCATGTCGTGCGACACAAGCAATATCGCCAGCCCGAAAGCCTCGCGCAGCTCCTTGAGCAGGTTCAGCGCCTGCGCCTGCACCGACACGTCCAGCGCGCTCGTCGGTTCATCGCAGATCAGCAATCTCGGACGAACCGTCAGCGCTCGCGCAATCAGCACGCGCTGCCTCTGACCACCCGACAGCTCGTGCGGGAGACGCGACGCAAGCGAGGCGCTCAGGCCGCACCGTTCCATCGCCTCGCCCACACGCCGCCGCCGCTCCGCGCGGCCGCACACGCGATGCACCACGAGCGGCTCGCCCACGATCGACCCGACCCGGAGACGAGGGCTCAACGCCCCCCCCGCGTCCTGGAACACGATCTGCATCTCCCGACGAACACGACGCAACACGCTGCCGCTCGCTCCCCACACGTCCTCTCCGCCGAACCGCACGCTCCCTCCGCTCGGCCGCACGAGACGCACCGCCGCCCGCGCAACCGTCGTCTTCCCCGATCCCGACTCGCCGATCAGCCCTACCACCTCGCCCACACCGACATCGAACGACACGCCGTCCACCGCCCGCACCGCACGTGCGCGCGAGAACGCGCCCCCGCCGGCGCGGAACTCGACACACAAGCCCTCGATGCGCAACAACTCGTCCGCGCGCTCCATCGCGCGACCCTCCGGCGCCCAACGGGCGCCCAGCCGTTACTCGCCCAAGATCAGCGGCGCGAGCTGCCCGCCGGGCAGATCCAACGAGCCCATCAACGCCGCGGCTCCCGTCGCCTCCGCGTCGTCCGTGCTCCGCGTCAGCTCCACGAGCCGACGGATCTGCCGCTCCTCGAGCATATTGCCGTAGCGACGGGCCGACTGACCCACGCGCTCCAGCAGCAACAGACGCTCGTCGCCCGAGGCGCCCAGAGCCGCGTCCATCACCCCCTGCTGCGCCGACGGCTCGGCGATCCGCGCCAGCACGTCCGCCACCTCGAGGCGAACACGACCCTTCTGCTCTCGCAACGCCGTCTGCAGCGGACGCAACGCGTCCTCCACGCGGAACACGCGAGAGCCCTCGATTGCCATGTCACGCAGCGCCCGGACCGCCTTCAGCGAGTATCCCAGCGCCTCGTCCTCGCTCCAAGCAGCGCCCGCCGCGCGCTCCACGAGGGCCTTCGCCGCCTCCGTCACCTGCTCAGGCGTCGCGCCAGCGCGCATCAGCCGCGTCTGCGCCTCGCGCTCATACTTGGCAAGCAGCTCGTTGTACGAAGCGTGCGGCAGCAACGCCAGAATCGGAGTCGCGCCGATCTTCGCCGAAGAGCGAGCATTCGCGATCAACGCCTCCGTCGCGCTCCCCGACCCGTCCGACACGATCAGATCCACGCCCGACGCGTCCGCGACGCTCCCAGCCGCGTCGTCCAGCGTCGCCGCCGGCGCCAGCGCCTTGTACCCCGCCGACTCCACCAATCGCTGCAACGCCTGACGGCGCTCCGGGTCCGGCGAAATCACCAACGCAAACCGCGACCCCGCGTCGCGGATCGCCGCGCCAAGGATCGGCGTCACCCGGTCCGAACCAGCAAACTCCGCCCCAGGCGCCGAGCCCGCCAGCGCGAGCGCCGCCTCCACCTGCACACGACGATCCGGATACGTCAACGCCGAGGCCAGCGCAGAGCCCTCCGACGCCGCGCTCGCCATCGACCGCCCACCCGACGTCTGAGTCAACGCCTTGATCGCCACGCGCGCCAGCGCAGTGTCACGCTCCCCCAGCGCACGACCGAGCACCCCATCCATCACCGACGCCCCCGACGCCACCGCGTAGTACATCGCGTCGCGACGGGCCGGCGGGTACAGCGGGTTCTCGTACCCCGCGGGCTGATCAAGCTCACGCGAAATGTTCGACGCGATCCAAAGCCCCGCGGCGCCGCGCACGCCCGCGTCCAGACGCAGCGCGTGCTCGCAGATCCGCATAGCCATCGCCTCGTGGAACACCTCGCTCCGCACAGGCGCCGAATACAGCCCAACCCCCGACTCATACTTCCACACCAGCTGGTGCGACTCGCCGGGGAACCGCGTCAGCTCCGGAGACTCCGCCGCATACCGCTCTCCCAACGCCACGAACAGATCAGCAACACTCTGGCCTTCCGGAACCCCGCCCAGCCGAGCGATCGCCTCCGACGCGGCCTTTCGAACCGCATCGCTGTTCGTCCGCTCATGCACCTCCGCCAAGAACGGAAGCGCCGCCCCCCGCCCGATGCGACCCAGCGTGCGGCACAGACGCTCCTGCAGCGTGGGCTCGACCGCGAGCACGGCCGTGCACAGCGGCGCCACCACGTCCCCGCCCATGTCCACCAGCAGATCTTCTGCCGCCCGCTGCACGAGGTACTCCTCGCCCCGCGACAACGCCTCGAGAAGCTGGGGCGTCGCATATTCGCCCGCCGCCGCAAGCCGCTCCCGCGCCAGCATCCGAGCTCGCTGCGTGTCATCGAGCAGCGCGATGCTCTTGGAAATCTCCTCGGGATTCCGTGCGCGATCGAGCTGCCCCTGCCGGAACCGACCGAATAACTCCGCCGCAAGCGATTCCAGCGCCGGATCACGCAACGCCTGCCGGATCGCCTCGTCAAACCGCTGCGATGCCTGAGGGGAATCCTCCACCAGTCCCAGGAACTGCTCGCCGGTCAGACCACGATCGAGCAGCGCCCGACCATTCGCCGCGGCCAGTTCCTTCTGGTCAATCTTCACATAGTGGATGAAATCCGTCAGCAGCTGCTGGTTCGTAGCGGCGCTCGCCCCTGCCTGCTGACCGCCCGACTGGGCCATCACAGGCCCTCCCGTCCCGGCGGCAAGCCCGCAAAGCAACGCGGCGACGCCCGCGAGAACCCGACGCTCCGACCCTCTCTTGATCTGTTCCAACGCCGCGTGCTCCTGTTGCCCAGCGGAATCTGCCTGTCTCGCTCCCGAGCGGTCCTCGGGCCATCCGGTACGCAGCCCCACGCCAACGGTTGACCCTTCCTAAGGAAGGGAGCCATGGGAGCGCACGGTCGCAGAAGATACGAGCCCCCCCCCTCCCGTCAACCAACCTCCGCCCGATCACCCCGCCCAACGTCCCGATAGCGGGAATCTTGCGCTCCCATCCCGCTGCCGCGTCAAGCCTGCGCACACACCCGCCGATGGAACCTCCGTGGCTCAGGCATCGTGTGCCGGGCTCGACGCGCTCCCTTGAACCAGAAGAGACCCTCCGTATGGCGTTCGCGAAGGACGTGCTCACAACAGGGGAAGTGGCCAAGGTGTGCAACGTCGCCCCACGGACGGTGTCCAAGTGGTTCGATTCCGGTCAGCTCAAGGGCTACCGGATCCCCGGATCCAAGGACCGGCGCATCCCCCTCAACCACCTCATCAAGTTCATGAAGGATCACGGGATCCCCATGGACGGACTCCAGACCGGCCAGACCCGCGTCCTCGTCGTCGATGACGAACGCGAGATCGTCGACGCCCTCCATAAAGTCCTCTCCGAGCAGACCAACTACTCCGTCCGCACCGCCACCACCGGCTTCCAGGCCGGGCTCGAGTGCGAGCGATTCAAGCCGCATGTCATCCTCCTCGACATCCACCTCGCCGAGGGCGACGCGCGACACGTGGCCTCACTCGTCCGATCCAACGAAGACCTCCAGATGACCCGCATCGTCGCCATGTCCGGCAAGCTCACCGACGGCCAAGCCGCGCAGCTCCGCTCTCAAGGCTTCGAAGGGTTCCTCAAGAAGCCCTTCCAGGTTCGACAGGTCGTCCAGGCCATCGAGGCCGCGACCAACATCCTCGCCTGACGACGCCGCACAACGATTCGCACGACGCTTCAAGGCCGGGCCATGCAACCCGGCCTTTTCCTTGTGCCGCGTGACGATTATGACGGCTGAGGGTCGTCCCCCGCACCATTCTCCGATCCCTCCGGCTTCAGTCGACCACCCCGCTCGCCGATCCCATCACCGCCAAACGCGCCGCGCCTTACCGGCACGCGCGTCTGACGCTTTTCACGAGCCGCTTTCGCGAGACCGGAATCCCGCGGAGCCAACGCCAGGAGTTACCCATGCACCGTCGCAACGCCTTTACCCTCGTCGAACTGCTCATCGTCGTCGTCATCCTCGGCATCCTCGCCGCCGTGGTGATCCCGCAGTTCTCCAACGCCTCGGACTCCGCCGTCAAGTCGGCCCTCAAGTCCCAGCTCCAGACCATGACCGCACAGACCGAGCTCTACAAGGTCCAGAACGCCGGCACCTACCCCACACTCGGAGAGTCCGCGCCCGCGCCCGCCAACAACGGATGGGGCGTCCTCATCGCACAGAAGTACCTCAAGGCCGAGCCGTACAACTCCTACGTCGGAAAGTCCAACCTCATCGTCGGCGCCTCCTCGGCCATGGCCGTGCTCAAGGCCGCCGCGACCGCCGGATGGGCCACCGACAACGCCGGCAACTTCTGGGCCGTGGGCTTCACCCACACCCCGGCAGCCGGCTTCCCGGACGGCAAGTTCTCGCACGAGTAATCCCTCGGGGGCGCACGTCTTCCGGTCTCGCAGCGCTCGAGCGGCGCGACGCGTCGGACCCTTGCTCAACCGAGCACGGACCCACGCATCGCGCCGCTCGCCCCTTTTTGCCCGCCCCTACCCCAGTCGGGCCCGCCGACGTCCGATGTTCTCTCAGCGGATACGCCCACATCGGAGATCCACCATGCACACACAGACTCGCTCTCGACGCGCCGCGCTCGCGCTTACGTTCGTGCTCGGCGCCATCGCCGGCGCCGCACTCTCCTCCTCGACACTCCTCGATCGCGCACACGCCGCACCCGCGCCGGGAATCGCAAACCCCGCGGACGATCGCTCTCGCATGATCACCGAACTCCAGCGGCTCAACGCCACCGCAGACGCCATCCGAGACGCGCTCACCTCCGGACGCGTCAAGGTCCAGGTCGCACAAACCGCGGGCGCCGCAAAGTAAATCACAACCATGCTCCAGCGCTGGCTACAACCCGGAATCCTCCCCATCGGGCTCGACTGCGGCTCCAGCGGCGCCAAAGCGATTCAGCTCCGCCGCTTCCGCGGCGCACTCTCCGTCGTCGCCGCCGCACGCATCAACGCACCCGAAAACCTCGCCGACCCCGCCGCGCGCGCCAAAGCACTCGCCCAAGGCGTCGCCCGCCGCCTGGATACCGCCGGCTTCGTCGGCCGCCAGTGCGTCCTCGCCATCGACGACAAGCTCGTACGCACCCGATCCGTCAGACTCCCCATCCTCTCCGACCTCGAGACCGACAAGGCCGTGCGCGTCGACGGCGCCCAACGACTCGGATTCGACTCGCCCGACGCGGAGATCGGATGGCTCCGCGCAGGCCAGGTGCGCCAGGGCGACGAACTCCGTGAGGAGGTCATCCTCGCCGGCGCCTCCCACCACGATGTCGGCATCGTCGTCGACGCACTCCTCGAACAGAACATCACACCCGTCGCCGTCGAACCCTCCTTCCTCGCACTCGCACGCGCCATCGGACGCTTCTACCGCAGACAGGACGACCAGCGACACATGCGCATCGTCGTCGACGTCGGTTGGTCCACCTCCACCGTCATCGCCCTCCGAGGCGCCTCCGTCGCGTTCGTCAAGCAACTCGACTTCGGCGGACAGCTCCTCGACGACGCCGCCGCGCAGCGTCTCAACCTCGACCTCGAGTCCATCGCCGCCCTCCGCCGAGACCGACAGCGCGCCGTCACCGAAGACCCCTCCATCACCATCGACCCCCGAATCGATCGCGCCATCTTCGACGCCGTGCGACCCACCATCGCGGACCTCGCCCACGAGATCTCGCTCTGCGTCCGCTACCTCCTCGTCACCTTCCGCGGCGACCGACCACAGGAAATCCTCCTCGTCGGCGGCGAAGCCGCAGAGCCCAGGCTCGCCGAGGTCATCCAGGAAACCACCGACATCCCCACCAGACTCGCACGACCCCTCGAGGGCATCGACCTCGCACAGGCCTCCTTCGCCGGCTCCGACCGGCGCGGCGCCCTCAACCAATGGGCCGTCGCCGCCGGCCTCTCCTTCCGAACCGACACCCCGGCCTCCACCGCCGCCCCCTCCCTCAAGCAGCGACTCACCGCGCTCAAACCACGCTCCCGCGCCGCATGAGCCACGCATGAACCTGCTCCCCGCGCCAACCCAGGAACGCATCTCGTCCAAACGCTCCGTCGCGCGCTGGGTCGCCGTCTATGCCGCCGCCGTCGCACTCCTCCTCCTGATCACCATCGGACTCCGCGTCCACCAGGCCTCGCTCCGGTCCGCGACCGCTCGACTCGAACGCGAAGCCTCACTCGACGCCGAAGCCTCCGCAAAGCTTGACGGAATCCGCAACGACATCCAGTCCCTCTCCCGAACCATCTCCTTCAACGCGCGGCTCGCGCTCCCCGTCCTCACCTCCGACATACTCGCCGTCATCGCCGAATCCCTACCCCCCTCCATCACCCTCACATCCGTCGCACTCACGCCATCCTTCGCCTCCGCGCCCCCAAACCCCGGCGAAACGCCGCTCCCCCCCTCGCCCGTCTCCCTCGCCCTCGAGCTCACCGGCGTCGCACGCTCCGATCTCGACATCGCCTCCCTCGTCGCCTCCCTCGACGCGCACCCGCTCTTCGATCGCGCCACCCTCGACCACGCGCGTCCGCGCGATCTCGCCGGGCTCACCGTTCGCGAGTTCTCACTCTCGCTGGAGGTCAACCTGGCCGCACGCTCTCCGCTGAGCGCGTCCGTGCCCCAGGCCAAAGCCCCATGAAGCTCGATCAACGCACACTTCGACTCTGCGCAGGCTTCGCGCTCCTCCTCGCCGCGGGCAGCTCCGCGCTCATCTATCCCTCCCTCCGTGCCGCCAACGCCGCATCACACCGACGCGACGCCGTCCGCAACACGCTCGAACAGGCCCCCGACCACATCTCCCTCATCGCGCGCGAAGCCGCCTCGCGCGACGCCCTTGCCTCCTACGCGGCCACGTCCATCAAGCCGATCCCCGAAGAGCCCGAATCCGCCGCCCTCATCCGCGACATCACCATCTTCCTCAACACACGCGACATCCGCGACCGCGAACTCTCCGTCTCCGCGCCACTCGCCGTCGGACCAATCGTCGTCACGCCTCTCACCATCTCCTTCCGCGCCGAGTACGCCGACGCCCACGCCCTCCTCCGGCACGTCGAACAGGCCGACCGTCTCCTCCGCGTCCGCTCCGTGCGCATCGCACGCGCCGCCCTCGCCCCCCAGGAGAACGCCCCCATCCAGACCGACGCGCACCTCAGGGTCGAGATCCTCCTCGAACTCCTCCACGCCCCCCGCCAACTCCCCGCCGCCACCAAGCCATGAACAAGCGCCTCGCCGAAATCAAACTCGCGATCCTCGAGGACAAGAAGAAGGCCGGCGTCCTCGCCGCCCTCACCCTCGTCGCTCTCGTCGTCGGCGCCCGCGCCGCCTTCAAGGTCGCCCCGAAGCGCGCCGGCGCCGCCACCACCGCGCAGGCCCCCACGCAATACGCGAACTCCAACCCCAACGTCGCGCCGGGCTCCCCAGCACAGCCGATAACCATCCCCGCCATCGACCCCGCCAAGCTCGTCCAGTCCATGCGCCGCTACGCCGTCTCCGCCTCACTCACCCGTGACCCCTTCGCACTCGACCCCGTCGAGTTTCCGACCGCACATGCCCCAAAGTCCGGGAGCGCTCCGTCCGAAGATCAAGCGGGCGCCGCGCTTCCCCCCGATTCTGAGGCGAGCCGCGCCGCGGAGATCCTCAAACGCATGCGCGTCCGCTCCCTCATCATCGGACCACGACCAGTCGCCGTCATCGAGATCCGCGACGCCTCCGCCGCCGCCTCACGCACCGTCGCCATCGGCGATGACCTCGAAGGCTTCACCGTCTCCGACATCACCGCCAACGCCGTCACCCTCACGCTCGACGGCGCCACCCACACGCTCACCTTCGAGAAGCCACGCAAGTAAGGCCGCAAGCCCCCACGCTCCATCAGGAAGACCCGGCATGCCCAATCGGCCCCACATCCGAACCATCTCCGCCGCTCTCGCCGCTCTCGCGCTCTGCGCCTCGGCGATCAGCCAGTCGGGCTTCCCACCCGTCCTCCCGCCCGCCGAGCCTCTCCCCCCACAGACCGCGCCCGCAGCCGAGCCGCAGACCGCGTCGCAAGCCCCGGTCGACGCGCAGCCCAACGCGCAAACTCAGCCCCCCTCCCCCAACTCCACCGTCAAGGTCTCAGAGCACCTCACGGTCGACATGCAGCTCAACGACGAATCACTCGCCAACGTCCTCCAGATGCTCGCCATCCAGTCGCAGCGAAACATCATCGCAGGCAAGAACATCAACGCCACCATCACCGCCTCCATCTACGGCGCCACCTTCTTCGAAGCCCTCGACGCCATCCTCCACGCCAACGGATACGGCTACATCGAGAAGGGCAACTTCATCTACGTCTACTCCCTCGAAGAACTCAACCAGATCAACCAGGCCGCCCGCCGACCCATCTCCCGCGCGATCTCCCTCAACTACCTCAACGCCAACGACGCCGCACAGTTCGTCACCCCGCTCCTCTCCGCCGTCGGACAGATCAAGACCAACGGCGACGTCGCCGCCTTCTCCATCCAGGACGTCCCGGTCGGCGACGAACGCTTCGCCCTCGCCGCGACGCTCGTCGTCTTCGACTACCCCGAAAACGTCGACGAGATCGAGGCGCTCCTCCGACAACTCGACACCCGACCCGCGCAGGTCCTCGTCGAAGCCACCATCCTCGAATCACGCATCACCGAGAACAACGCCTTCGGCGTCGACTTCTCCGCCATCGCATCGCTCAACTTCTCCGACTTCCTCAACGACGGCGGCCCGCTCTCCGTCTTCAACGGCATCCGCAACCCCCCGGCAGGCGCCACCGGCGACCGACAGGGCTACAACGTCACCTCCAGCCCCGGCCTCACCTCCGAAGAAGGCACCATCAAAATCGGCATCATCGACGAGAACATCGCCGCCTTCGTCTCCATGCTCGACAAGGTCGGAGACGTCTCCATCATCTCCAACCCGAAGCTCCTCGCACTCAACCGACAGCCCGCCCGCGTCCTCGTCGGACAGCGACTCGGCTACCTCTCCACCACCGCCACCGAAACCGCCACCACCCAAACCGTCGAATTCCTCGACACCGGCACCCAGCTCGCCTTCCGACCCTTCATCGCAAACGACGGCATGATCCGCATGGAGCTCCGCCCCTCCGTCTCCTCCGGAACCATCCGCACCGTCACCGGCGCCTCCGGCGCCGCCTCCTCCATCCCCGACGAACTCACCAACGAGGTCACCACGAACGTCCTCGTCCGCGACGGCTCCACCATCGTCCTCGGCGGCCTCTTCAAGGAGTCCACCACGCTCAACCGCAGGCAGGTCCCTGTGCTGGGCGACATCCCGATCCTCGGCGCCGCCTTCCGTGGCCACGACGACGCCATCATCCGCACCGAAATCATCTTCCTCATCACGCCCACCGTCGTCTCCGAAAAGCTCCTCGCCGACCACGCCGACGACGCCGACGGCCTCGCGCAGCGCATCCGCGCCGGCACGCGATCCGGACTCCTCCCCTGGTCGCGCGAAAGCATGACCGCCAAGCTCAACGTCGAGGCGCACGAGCTCTCACGCAACGGCGAGCACGAAAAGGCGCTCTGGAAGCTCCGCCGCTCCCTCGAACTCAACCCCATGCAGCCCGACGCCATCCGACTCCGCGAGGAACTCCTCGCAGAGCGAGACATCTGGCCCACGCGTTCCCTCCTCGAGCAGCTCGTCGCTCCCGACAAGCCCGACTCAAACTGAGACTCGACCGCACATGAACACCCCCAAGACCCTCGCCGCACTGACGATCCTCGCCGTCGGGCTCGCCGCTTGCTCCTCGCACGGCGTCCATACCTCCGAGGGACTCGCACACGCACGCCAGCGCCTCGACGCCATGAAGGCCGCCACCGAGTACGAGATGGCCGAGCAACAGTTCCTCGCCGGCGATCTCCCCAAAGCGACGCGGACCATCGAACGCGCCATCGCCCTCTCCCCGAACGTCCCCAAGGTCCACGTCCTCAAGTCGCGCATCCTCATGGAGCAGGGACTCCTCGAGCCCGCAAGAGCCTCCGTCAAGAACGCGCTCGCGATCAACCCCGACGACCACGAAGCCCACTACTACGCCGCCATCCTCGACGAGCGGCAGTCCATGTCCGCCTCAGCACTCGACCACTACCTCGCCGCGGCGCGGCTCGAGCCCACCAACCCCCTCTACACGCTCGCCGCTGCCGACATGCTCACCGACCTCTCGCGCACCGAGGAAGCCGACGCGCTCCTCAGCGACGCCCGCGAGCGATTCCCCTCCTCCGCCGCCGTCCGCCAGGCCATGGCCCACCGCGCCACCCTCCGCAACGACCTCGAAGAAGCCGTATCCCTCCTCAACGAGGCCCGACTCCTCGCGCCCGACGACCGCGCCATCCTCGAGGACTACGCCCGCGCCCTCGTCGCCTGCCTCCGCTGGCCCGAGGCCGAGTTCCACATCGCGCGACTCCTCCAGACAGGCGCCAAGGGACAGCCGCCCCGCCGCGACCTCCAACGCATGCACGCACGCTGCCTCCTCGAACTCAACCGACCCGTCGACGCACGCTCAATCCTCCTCTCACTCACCTCCGGCTCCGACGGCGTTTCGGACGTTCAGGCATGGATCGACCTCGCCATCGTCTCCATCCGGCTCCACGAAACCGCGCGAGCACGCTCCGCGGCCAACCGAGTGATCGGACTCGCTCCCACCCGCCCGGAAGGACATCTCCTCCTCGCCGCCGCCCTCCGCGCAGATCACAAACCGCAGCAGGCGCTCGACGCCGCCGATCTCGCCATCCGGCACAACCCCGATAACGCCTCCGCATGGATTATGAGAGGTGTCCTCCTGCGCGACATGTCCCGCACGGACGATGCAGAGCAAGCATTCGCAAACGCGCTTCGCCTGAACCCCAACACCAATCACGCCGAAAGCCTCCTCACGGGCGCCGTCCACGTCGCCGACCCCGTCGCGCCCTGATCCGCGGGCCGACGCCCGCAGAGGAGGAGCCGATCGGTGGGCATCCCGGCACAATCAAACTTCGCGCCCGCCGCCGCCGCGCTCCTCGTCGCTGGCGCCGCCGCAGCCATCATCCCCGACTCCTTCTACGCCCCCTTCCTCGTCGGCGGCGTCTCCGCCATCGCCGTCGCCGCAGCCGCCGCACTCGCCGTCAAGCCGCTCCGGCAGTCACTCCTCGCCATCTCACGCGCACTCCTCGACGAGCCGCCCGCCGAGTTCGACCCGCTCCAGCACCCAAAGCCGCTGCGCCCGCTCATCGCGGCCATCGCCGACTCGCGCGAGACCCTCACCCAACAGGCCTCAAGGTCCGCATCCCGCGCCCGTGAACTCGAGGTCGCGCGACGCGTCTCCGAAGCCGACCTCCGGCTCAACCTCGCCGTTCTCGACACCCTCCGCGACGCCGTCATCGTCACCGACCAGTTCGACGAGCTCACCTCCGCCAATCACGCCGCCTGCAGCCTCCTCAACCTCGACCCCAACTCCACACACAAGCCCATCGATGATCTCCCCATCGACGAGCAGGTCCGAGAGCTCATCCGCGAGATCCGCCAGTCCAACAGCCTCTCCGACCGACGAACCTCCGAGCTCTCCCTCCCCGACCCCCGCGCCCCCAAGGACGACGCCACACCGCCGCCACAACGAATCTTCGAGATCCTCCTCGCGCCCCTCCCCGACGCCGAACGAACCGAGCCCGCCGGCGTCGTCACCATCTTCCGCGACATCACCGCCGAGCGCGAAACCTCCCAGATGAAGACCGACTTCGTCTCGCAGGTCTCCCACGAGCTCCGCACGCCCCTCTCCTCCATCAACGCATACGTCGAGATGCTCCTCGACGGAGAGGCACGAGACGACGACTCGCGATGCGAGTTCTACACCATCATCAAGAACGAAGCCGACCGACTCTCGAGACTCATCGACAACATGCTCAACATCTCCCGCATCGAGGCCGGCATCGTCCAGATCGAACGCTCCGAGGTCGACTTCGCGAAGATCGCTCGCGACGCCATCGAGATCATGCAGCCGCAGGCCAAGCTCAAGAACATCTCGCTCATCTCGAAGCCCGGCCCGCTCATCTACACCGCGCAGGCCGACCGCGACATGGTCCACCAGGTCATCCTCAACCTCATCTCCAACGCCGTGAAGTACACCCCCGAAGGCGGACGCGTCACCGTCGCCATCGAGAACGACGACGCCACGAAGTCCGTACTCGTCTCCATCTCCGACACCGGACTCGGCATACCCCCCGACGCGCTCCCGAAACTCTTCCAGAAGTTCTACCGAATCGACAACTACAAACGCGTCGCCAAAGGCACCGGCCTCGGCCTCGCCCTCGTCAAGCACATCGTCGAAACCGTCCATCACGGACAAGTCGGCGTCGCCTCCACCGTCGGACTCGGCTCCAAGTTCTGGTTCACGATCCCGTACGAGCCCTCGATCCGGAAAGCCGCATGACCACTCCCGACTCCACACCCCCCCGTGCTCCACTCGCGCTCGTCGTCGACGACGAAGCGCACATCACACACGTCGTCTCGCTCAAGCTCCGCAACGCCGGCTTCGAGGTCATCACCGCCTCAGACGGCGAAGAGGCGCTCGAGCTCGCGCTCGCAAAGAAACCCGACATCATCATCTCCGACCTCCAGATGCCCTACATGTCAGGACTCGAGCTCTCCCAGAACCTCGCCGCAAACCCCACAACCGCGCACATCCCCACCATCCTCCTCACAGCGCGCGGCCACGCCCTCTCCCAGTCAGACCTCGCCAACACCACCATCCGCGAAGTCCTCGCGAAGCCCTTCAGCCCGCGCGAAGTCCTGTCCAAGGCCGACAGACTCCTCGGAATCACCCGCGACCAGGCCCAAGAGGACCGCGCAGCTTGAACGCTTCGCAAACCAATCCCGACACCCTCGAAGCGCGCAGCGCCGCGCTCCGACTCCCATTCGCCGTCATCACGCCCGGCGGTGTCATCTCGCGCCAACACTCACTCCCAAACCACCTCCACTCGCTCCTCTCCTCACGCTTCCTCGCCCGCAAGCTCATCGACGCCGCCTCCGCATGGAACGAGCAGGAAGACCCCCAGCCCTTCGAGCTCATCCCGGGCCTCTTCGCCCTCCCAGCCATCCGCACCGAACGCAGACGCCGCGCCGACTACCCGACCGCCTTCCACATCACACCCGACGCGCTCACCACCGAGGAATTCAGCGCCGCCTGCCAGGCCGCCTCGCTCGACGCACAGGCCGTCTCCGACTCCCTCCAGCCCTGGGCGCCGCACACCGCTGAGCAAGCCGCCCGCAACCTGCTCCTCTTCCGCTGGCTCCTCGAAGACAGCAGCGCGCTCTCCACCGCCGACGAATCCGTCGCCGCGTTCTCCTCCCAGCTCTCCGAGGCCTACGAAGAACTCCACCTCCTCTACAACCTCGGCCGCGCCATGAACGAGTTCGTCCACCCCGCCCGATTCATCACCCACCTCCTCTCCGAACTCCGCGCCACGCTCCCGTACAGCTGGTTCATCATCGTCTTCGTCCGCGACGCGCACCGATGCCCGCTCGCGGGACAGACCTTCTTCTCCAGCGCCGCCTCCTCCGACCTCGACGAACGACGCGTCCGCTCCGCCTCGCAACGATTCATCCCCAAAATCAACCCGGAAACGCCCAGCGTCCTCTCCCTCCGGGAGTTCCTCCACGACCCGGCGCCGCCGATCGAAGCACAGGTCCTCGCGCACCCCGTCACGCGCGAAGGCCGACTCCTCGCCGCCATCATCGCCGGACACAAAACCTCAACCGACCCCGAAGTCTCCTCCGCGGATATCAAGCTCCTCGCCGCCTCCGCCTCCTACCTCTCCGTCCTCCTCGAGAACGCCTCGCTCTACGACGACCAGCAGGCAACCTTCATCGGCACCCTCCGCGCACTCACCGCCGCCATCGACGCCAAGGACCGCTACACACGCGGTCACTCCGACCGCGTCGCGCACCTCACCAGGCTCCTCGCACAGGCCTCCGGACTCGACCAGGCCGCGCTCGAACGCGTCCACATCGCCGGACTCGTCCACGACGTCGGAAAAATCGGCGTCCCCGAGTCCGTCCTCCGAAAGCCCGGAAAGCTCACCGACGAAGAGTTCGCGCTCATCAAACTCCACCCCGAAATCGGACACAACATCCTCAAGGACATCCCGCAGCTCGCGGACATCCTCCCCGGCGTCCTCTATCACCACGAGCGCTGGGACGGCCGCGGATACCCGCACAACCTCAAGGCCGACGCCATCCCGCACGTCGCGCGACTCATCGCCCTCGCCGACGCCTTCGACGCCATGTCCTCCACACGCACCTACCGCCCCGCCATGCCGCGCGACCGCGTCCTCGCGGAGATCGAGAAGGGCGCCGGCGTCCAGTTCGACCCCGACCTCGCCCGCATCTTCCTCACGCTCGACTTCTCGCAGTTCGACCACATGGTCGAACGCGACATGAACCTCGAGAAGCAGGAAAAGGCCGCGTGAAGCTCTCCCACCAGGACTACGCCCACGTCACCGTCCTCACGCTCTCCGGCGACTACACCGCCGAGGACGTCGAGCCCTTCAACCGCGCCATCGCCGAGCGACTCGACGCCGGCGTGCGAGACTTCGTCGTCGATTGCGAGCACCTCGAATTCATCGACTCCGCCGCGCTCGAAGCCCTCCTCAGGCTCCGCGACCGCGCCACCGAAAAGTCCGGCCATATGCGCCTCGTCAACCCCGACGTCAACATCCTCAAGATCCTCGAGATCACGCGCCTCGACCGCGCGTTCCAATCGCACACCTCCCTCGAAGCCGCCGTGAAGTCGCTCCGATGACCCCCCCCGACCCAACACCTCCTCACGCTCCGGCGCGCCGCAGGCGCGCCTCCAGCTCGGCGAGTTCCTCATCGAGAAGGGGCTCCTCACCCGCGCGCAGCTCGAGGACGCGCTCGCCGAACAACGCCGCGCAGGCAAGCAGCGACTCCTCGGCGAGGTCCTCGTCGACCTCAACTTCGTCTCCGAAGACCAGGTCGTCGAAGCGCTCGCCCAGGCCTACGGCGTCCCCTACGCAAAGCTCACCCCGCGGATCGCCGACCCGCGAATCACCGACAAGCTCCCGCGCGAGTTCATCGAGGCACACGCCGTCCTCCCCCTCTTCTTCGTCGACGGCACGCTCACCGTCGCCGTCTCCGAGCCCACCAACCTCTTCCTCGTCGAGGAAATCGAGCGGCTCTCCAACGCGCGCGTCCAACTCGTCGCCGCCACGCAACGCGACATCCGCGCCACCCTCCAGGCGCACCTCCCCGCCGCAAACGTCTTCGTCATCGACGAGATCTACGACAACGTCGACGCCTCCTCGTTCTCCGTCGTCGACAAGCAGGTCGCCGACCTCTCGAACCTCGAGGAAGTCGCCGGTCAGTCCCCCGTCATCAAGCTCGTCAACTTCATCCTCTTCACCGCCGTCCAGGAACGCGCCTCCGACATCCACATCGAACGCGTCGACCACGCCACTCGCGTGCGACTCCGTGTCGACGGAAGACTCCTCACAAGACTCACCCCCCCGCACCAGATGCACCCCGCCGTCGTCTCCCGCATCAAAATCATGGCCGGCATGGACATCTCCGAACGACGGCTCCCTCAGGACGGCGACATCCACGTCATGCTCGACGGCAGACCCATCGACATGCGCGTCTCCACCATGCCCGCCAAGCACGGCGAAAAGGTCGTCATCCGCGTCATCGACAACCGAACCACCATCGTCCCACTCGAGAAGATCGGCTTCAGACCAAACACACTCCTCGAGTGGCGCAAGGTCATCAACGCCGCCAACGGCATCGTCCTCGTCACCGGCCCCACCGGCTCCGGAAAATCCACAACCCTCTACGCCACGCTCAACGAGCTCGTCACCGACGAACTCAACATCTCCACCGTCGAAAACCCCGTCGAGGCCACGCTCCAAGGCGTCAACCAGTTCCAGGTCAACGAGAAGGCCGGGTTCACCTTCCCAATGGCCCTCCGATCACTCCTCCGGCAGGACCCCGACATCCTCATGGTCGGCGAAATCCGCGACGCCGAAACCGCCCACATCGCCACACAGGCCGCCCTCACCGGGCACCTCGTCTTCTCCACACTCCACACCAACGACGCCGTCGCCGCCGCCACTCGTCTCACCAACATGGGCATCGAGCCATACCTCACCGCGGCCGTCCTCCGCGCCGTCCTCGCGCAACGACTCGTCCGGAAGATCTGCCCACACTGCAAAACCGCCTCCAAGCCGGAGCCGAAGCAGCGAGAAATGCTCCTCCCGTTCCTCCCCGACCCCGACGCACCCATCTACCACGGCGCCGGATGCTCACGATGCCGCGGCAAGGGCTTCGCAGGACGACTCGGCATCTACGAACTCTTCGTCCCGCAGGACGCGTCGCTCGACGCCATCGCCCGCGGCATCCCCCTCCAGGAACTCCGATCCATCGCCACCGGGTCCATCCAGACGCTCCGCGACGACGGGCTCGCCAAAGTCGCCGCCGGACAAACCACCTGCGACGAAATCATGCGCGTCCTCGCACACGACGCCTCACCCGCAGCCGCCGAAGCCACACTCGCATAACCACCCATGCCGCGCTTCTCATACAAAGCCCGAGACTCCGCAGGTAACAACACCACCGGTGTCATCGAAGCCCCCTCGCGCGACGACGCCCTCTCAAGACTCCGCGCCGAACGGAAAACCGTCACCGACCTCCTCGAGGGCGGTGCGCCCATCGACGTCGAGGAACTCAAGACCAAGCGCGCAGCGCGCGGCGTCAAACGCGAGGAAGTCATCGCCTGCTCCGCGCAGCTCTCCGTCATGCTCGAAACCGGCGTCCCACTCGCCGAAGCGCTCGACGCGTTCCTCAAGCACGCAAAGTCCGGCAACCTCCGCCGAGTCATCTCCATCGTCAACGAGCACGTCTCCGCAGGATGCTCGCTCTCCGCCTCGCTCGCACTCTTCCCCTCCGTCTTCCCGAACCTCATGCTCTGCCTCGTCAAAGCCTCCGAGGCCTCCGGCTCCCTCGGCCCCATGCTCAAGCGCGTCGCCGACTACCTCACCAAAGAACGACGCACCTCCAAGCAGATCACCGGCGCCCTCACCTACCCCCTCGTCATGATCACCATCGCCGTCCTCGTCACCTTCTTCCTCATCACCTGGGTCCTCCCGCGCTTCGCACGCATCTACCAATCCCGCTCCGCAACCCTCCCCACCCCCACCCGGATCGTCCTCGCAATCTCCAACGCCATCCAACACCAGTGGCCCATCCTCCTCGCAGGACTCGCCGCGATCATCGTCGGCGGCTTCCTCTTCAAGTCCTCCAACGCCGGACGACGAGCCATCGACGTCATCAAGGTCCGCACGCCCGTCCTCGGCCCCATGTACTCCAACTACTACCTCTCCCGCGCCACCCGCACCCTCGCCACCCTCCTCGCCGCTGGCGTCGGGCTCGTCGACTCCATCAAGATCGTCAAGGGCGTCTCCAACAACTCACTCTGGGCGGACCTCTGGGACGACACCCTCGAGTCCATCACCTCCGGCTCCACCATCGCCGACGTCCTCTCCGAATCCACCCTCATCCCCGCGCCCGTCATCTCCATGATCTCCGCCGCGGAGCGCACCGGAAAACTCCCCGACACGCTCGACCGGATCGCCGACTCCGCGGAAGCCGACCTCGACGAATCCGTCAAGTCCGCCACCCAGCTCATCGAGCCCGCCATGATCATCGTCATGGGCGCCGTGATCGGCGGCATCGCCATCGCGCTCCTCCTCCCCATCTTCTCCATCGGCTCCGTGATGGCCCACTGACAGACGCGCGCCGGCCGGGCGGCCTCACCCCCGCGTCACGCACACGTCCTTCACCACCGGCTCCACGCTCACCTTCGAGCCCCACCGGCTCACCTTCGGCTCCAGCACCATCGACACCTCCATCCCCGCACGCAACGCCCCGCGCCGCTCGCCCCACCCCCATCCCACGCACCGCATCACCTTCCCGCCGCGACGCACCATCAGCGCCAGGTGCTTCCCGTGCGCGCCGATCGTCTCCGGACGCGCCGCCAGCTCCATCCCCCGCACCACCACACGAACGCTCGGATTCCCCCTCCCAAACGGCCCCAGACGCTCCAGCGCCTCCACCTCGCCGACGCTCAACTCCTCCAGCCCCGCCTCACAGTCCACACGCATCCGCGCCTCGAGATCATCCATCCCCACGCGAGCATTCACCCATCCCGTAAACCGCTCCACGAACTCGTCCAGACGCGCTCGCTTCACCCGCACACCCGCCGCCATCGCGTGCCCCCCGAACCCCTCCAGCACGTCCGCGCACGCCCGCAGCCCCTCGTGCAGGTCCAGCCCGTCCACGCTCCGCCCCGACCCGTGACACTCACCGCCCTCCTCCCGCATCAGGATCGTCGGCCTCCTCCGCCGCTCCACCAGCCGCGAGCACACGATCCCAAGCACCCCGGCATGCCACTCCGCCCCGGCCAGCACGATCGCCCGTCGATCCTCCCCACACATCCCCGCCGCTTCCGCCGCCGCGTCCGCCTCCTCGAAAATCCTCCGCTCCGTGCGCTTCCGCTCCTCGTTCTTCGTCGTCAGCTCCCGCGCAATCTCCCACGCGCGATCCCCCTCCGCCGTCGTCAACAACTCCAACGCCTCCCGAGCATGCCCCATCCGACCCGCCGCGTTCAACCTCGGCGCCATCATGAACCCCACCCCCTCCGCGTCCACCTTCCCCTTCCCCAACCCCGACGCCTCCACCAGCGCGCTCAGCCCCTCGATCCCGCTCTTGGGAACTCTCGACAATCCAAACCGCGCTATCACGCGATTCTCATCCACCAGCGGCGACACGTCCGCCACCGTCCCCAACGCGGCCAGCGCCAAACAATCCAGCAGCACCTCCCGCACATCCTCCCGCACCCGCTCGCCCCCCTCAGCAAGCGTCGCGATCCTCCAACCCAGCTTGAACGCCACACTCGCCCCGCAAAGATCCCCGAACGGATACGCCTCCCCCGTCCGCGCGTTCCGCACACGCGGATGCGCCACCACGTCCGCGCACGGAAGCTCCGACGCCATCTCGTGGTGATCCGTCACCACATACCCCATCCCAAGCTCCCGCGCCACCCGCGCCGCAGACAACCCCGTGATGCCGCAATCAACCGTCACCACCAGACCGACCCCGGACCCCTGCAGCCCGCGAAGCGCCTCCTCGTTCACCCCATACCCCTCGTCCAACCGGTGCGGGATGTACGTCACCACCTCCGCCCTCGGCGCCACCGCGCGCAATACCCTCCACAAAATCGCCGTGCCGCTCACCCCGTCAACGTCATAGTCCCCGTAAATCGCGATCTTCTTCCCCGAACGCGCCGCCCCCAACATCAACTCCGCCGCCTCGTCCACCCCCGCCAACAGACTCGGCTCGTGCAGCCGCGTCAGCCTCGGCTCCAAAAACTCCTTCACCTCGTCCTCACCCCGATACCCGCGCGCCCACAAAACACGCCGCGCAAGACCACCCACGCCATCCCCCTCCGGCGGCCCCTCCGTGGCCAACTCCCAGCGATGCGTCATCCCTCGCATCGCCCCAACCTACACCTTCTCGGCCCCGCCCTCCATACCCCACCCAATCTCGCCCCCATCCACGCATCCCAAGTTGCACCACCTACTCCCCACGGTACCCTTCCCCCGCAAACGACAGGATCATCCCCAAACATGCCCGAGCACGAACGCTACAAGTCCGTCCTCCTCTTCGGCGCCCCAGGCGTCGGCAAAGGGACACAGGGCAAGATCCTCGCCTCCATCCCGGGCTTCTTCCACCTCTCCACCGGCGACATGTTCCGCGCCCTCGACCCCCTCTCCGACCTCGGCAAGGTCTTCCGCCAGTACTCCACACGCGGCGAACTCGTCCCCGACTCCTTCACCGTCGAACTCTGGAAGCAGTACGTCGAGTCCCAAAAAGCGCGTCAGCAATACCGACCCTACGCCCAGCTCCTCGTCCTCGACGGCATCCCGCGCAACCTCGCCCAGTGCCGACTCCTCGAGTTCCACACCGACGTCCTCGCCCTCGTGCACCTCGACTGCGTCGATGAGGACGCCATGGTCGAGCGGCTCAAGCGCCGCGCCCTCCGCGAAAAACGCGCCGACGACGCCAAGGAGGACGTCATCCGCCGCCGACTCCAGATCTACCGACAGGAAACCTCCCCCGTACTCGAGTTCTACCCACCCGAACTCGTCCACAAGATCGACGCCTTCGGCACACCCGCCGAAGTCCTCTCCCGCATACTCGCCGCCCTCGCCCCAATCCAGGCCAGGCACTTCGGCAACGCACTCTCCTAAAACAACGCCGCCGACCCTCGCACAGGCCGGCGACGCACATCCATCTCTCTCTCGAATCACCGTCTCGAACAAATCAACGGCGACGGCGCGCCGCGCACAGACCCCACAACCCAAGCATGGCTGCCCCGCTCGGGCCGGGCACAGGGGTCAACACATAAATCGCTGGCGCCTCGCCGCACACATAGATCGTCCCATCCGCCCCGATCGTCACCCCCTCCGCATCCCCCGTGATCCCCGCGAAACTGAACGTCGAAAGCACCGCCCCCGCCCGCGTCACGTGCATCAGCAACGCCGACTCCTGGCTGAAGATCAGCAACTCATCCGCGCCCGCCGTCCCCTCCAACGCCCCGTACGTCGCCAACACCTGCACGTCCGACAAATCCAGCACGCCCAGCAGCCCCGGATCAAACAAGTTCCCCGGGTTGATGTCCGGCCCCGGCCCCCCAGGCGGAACCGGGGGCGCCGTGAACGTGATCGCCGTGTCATACACCCCCTGCGGCGTCTTCTCCTTCACCACCACAAACCTGCCGTTCCGCGGGTCGTACGAAAACCCCTCGATCCCCACATTCCCAACCGTCGGCCCGATCGACGCGCTCGCAAGACCGCTCCGCGCAACGCTCCCCCCAGCCGTGTACGTCAGCCGGTACACGTCCTGCAAACGCTCCTCGCCGATCACAAACTCACCGCCCCCCACGTACGTCAGCCCCTCCGTGTCCGCGAACCCCGTCAGCGCCATCGTGCTCACCACCGATCCGTCCGCCGCGCTCACCTCCACGATCGCGTCCCCCTCATCCCCCAGCACGAACAGCGTCCCCGTGTCCCAGTTGTACGTCACCGCCGACGCCTCGTCCGCCGCCACCGGCAGCCCCCACGTCGCCGTGTGCTGGTAATTCGCAAGACTGAAGCTCGCCCCCGCCATCGCGCTCGAGCCCGCAACCATCCCCGCAACAACCATCATCTTCGAAAGCATCATGCAGTCCTCTATCTCTCTGCGCGGCCATCGCGCCGCGCTTGAAGTCCTTCTCGTCAATCAACACAACACAAGAGCAGTGGGGGGCCCCGCGATTCACCGCTTCCGACGCGACGCGAACACGCCCGCCATCGCCAGCGCCATCACGCCGCTCGGCGCCGGAACCGCAAACCCCGGCGAGCCCACGTCCCCGTTCGACGCCATCACGGCCCCGTTCTCACCCACAACGCTCAGCCCGAGATCATTCCCGAACACGTCCGCCTCGAACGACACGCCCCGCGTCGCCGCCCCGAACACAAACGACGACAGCAGCGCGCCCGCCGGGTCATAGAAATACACGGCGTCCCCGCCGCTCCCCAGCCCCGAGAACGTGTCCGTCACGCCCGCCGATGGCAGCATCTCGTCCGTCCCCAGAATCACCAGCGACGCAGACGCCCCCCACATCGTCCGCCACGCCGCCTTGTTCGCCGCCGCCTCCTCCAGAATGATGATCGACTCGCCCGCCCCGATCGTGATCGTCGGGAAGAAGTTCGGCTGCGGCGCCCCGCCACTCAACCGATCCTCCGTGTCCGCCCACTGATACCCCGCAAGCTGCACCGCCGCCGCGCCCATGTTCGTCAGCTCCCACCAGTCCCCGTTCACAGCCGACGCCGTCCCCGAACTCGTCTGCGACATCACCTCCGTGATCACCAGACCAGCCATCGCACTCGCGCCCGCGAACGCCGAAACCACACCCGCCGCCATGATCGTGCGCTGCAACATCCTCGAGTTCCTCTCTGTCCTGGAGGCCATGCGCGCACCGACACCGCCGCGCGATCCCGTGCGCCATCAGCCCGACCCGCGGCAGCCCGTGCAAGGCCCCGCATCCATGTGAAAAAACGCCCGCCGCTCCCGCCCGTGCGCGGCAGCAACGTGCGGGGAAACTAACCCCCCGACGTAAAGATCGGTTCAGCGCGCCATGAGGAACTCGTGAAGACCCCGGCCACAGGTCGCGCGCCTCGCACCCATCCCGCCACCCCACAGATCGCAGCCCTTCCCGCCGGGCACGCGTGCAACGGCCCGCCTACTCCCCCTGCTCCAGCACCGCCATGAACGCCTCCTGCGGGATGTTCACCTGACCCACCGACTTCATCCGCTTCTTGCCTTCCTTCTGCTTCTCCAGCAGCTTCCGCTTACGCGACACGTCGCCACCGTAGCACTTCGCCGTCACGTCCTTCCGCATCGCGCGAATCGTCTCCCGCGCGATCACCTTCGACCCGATCGCCGCCTGGATCGGGATCTCGAACTGGTGCCGCGGAATCTGCTCACGCAGCTTCTGGCACAGAAGACGACCGCGCGCCGTCGCCTTGTCACGGTGCACGATGATCGACAACGCCTCCACCGGCGCCCCGTTCACCAGGATGTCCAGCTTCACGAGGTCGTCCGCGTGGAACCCCGTCAGCTCATAGTCCATCGTCCCGTACCCCGACGTCATCGACTTCAGCTTGTCGTAGAAGTCGTAGATGATCTCAGCCAGCGGGATGTCGTACTTGAGCAGCTGACGAGTCTCCGAGATGTACTGCTGGCTCCGGAACACGGCCCGCCGCTCGTTCGCCAGCTTCATCACGTCCCCGATCGACGTCGTCGGCACCATGATGTCCAGGTGCACGATCGGCTCCGCCACCGTCTCGAACACGCCCGGGTCCGGGAGGTCCGCAGGGTTATGAATCTCCCGCGTCGTCCCGTCGTGCATCGTGATCTGATACGTCACCGTCGGCGCCGTCTGCAGGATCTTCACGCCCCCCTCGCGCTCCAGACGCTCCTGCACGATGTCCATGTGCAAGAGCCCCAGGAACCCGCACCGGAACCCGAACCCCAGCGCGTCCGAGTGAACCACCTGGAACGTGAACGACGCGTCGTTCAGCGACAGCTTCTCGATCGCCTCCCGCAGATCCTCGAAGTTCGTCGTCGCCTGCTTCCCCGTCGCCTCGTCCTCAGCCACCGCCGGGTAAAAATCGCAGAACACCATCTGCTTCGGCTCTTGATACCCCGCCAACGCCTCCGGCGCCGGGTTGTGCTCCAGCGTGATCGTGTCGCCGATCCGCACGTCCGCCAGCGTCTTGATCGCCGCGACCAGGTACCCCGTCTCGCCCGGCTCCATCGACGACACCTTCACCGGCCTCGGCGTGTACTTCCCAAGCTCCGTCACGATGAACGAACGCTGCACCCCCATCATCCGGATCTTGTCGCCCGTCTTCAGCTTCCCGTCGAACAACCGGAAATACACGATCACGCCACGGTAATCGTCGTACACCGCGTCGAACACCAACGCCCGCGTCAGCGTCGTCACCGGCGCACGAGGCGGCGGAAGCTTCTCGCAGATCGCGTCCAGCAACTCCGGAATCCCCTGCCCCGTCTTGGCCGACACCAGGATGCAGTCCTCGGCAGGCAACCCCACGATCTGCTCGATCTCCATCGCCACGTCGTCCGGACGCGCCGACGGTAGATCAATCTTGTTGATCACCGGGATCAGCTCGAGGTTGTTGTTGATCGCGAGATACGCGTTCGCAAGCGTCTGCGCCTGCACCCCCTGCGTCGCGTCCACCACCAGGATCGCGCCCTCACACGCCGTCAACGCCCGCGACACCTCGTACGTGAAGTCCACGTGCCCCGGCGTGTCGATGAAGTTCAGCATGAAATCCCGACCGTCCGCCGTCCGGTGACTCACCGTCACCGCAGACGCCTTGATCGTGATGCCGCGCTCACGCTCGATGTCCATGTCGTCCAGCAGCTGCGCCTGCGCCTCACGCTCCGTGATGGCGTTCGTGGCCTGCAGCAGACGGTCGGCCAGCGTCGACTTGCCGTGATCGATGTGCGCGATGATGGAAAAATTGCGGATGTTCATGGGTTGGACAGCGATCCGTCGCTCGACAAGCCTCGGTCAAAGCAGTGGGGGGGTGACGCCGGCCCACGGGGGCCGCTCCTCGCGGGGGACGCTCCCGGCTCGCCGGAAATCGCTCCCGCACCGGAGTGTAGCGGGGTCGGGTGTTTGTGAGGGACCTCCCCGACACTGGTACCGTCTCCCCCCGAAGGAGTCCCCATGCCCCCAAAGCGTCGCGTCCTCCGAGGCCTGCTCCTCTGGACCATCCTCGTCTGCACCGCCCTCGCCCTCTCCACCTCCGGCGCCGCGTGGATGTGGCTCCGCGCCTCCCTGCCGCGCCAGTCCGGCGAACTCGCAGTCCGTCACCTCGACGCTCCCGTCGACGTCGAACGCGATGACCTCGCCGTGCCCCGCATCCGCGCCCGATCGCTCGAAGACGCCACCCGCGCCCAAGGCTTCGTCCACGCCCAGGAACGCTTCTTCCAGATGGACATGGCCCGCCGCGCCGCAGCCGGCGAACTCAGCGCTCTCGTCGGCCCGGCCACCCTCGACATGGACCGAGAAGCCCGCCGATACCGCTTCCGAAAAGTCGCGCGCGACGCACTCAACAACCTCACACCCGAACACCGCGCACTCCTCGACGCCTACACCCAGGGCGTCAACGCTGGTCTCGACGACCTCCCGGCGCGCCTGCCCGAATACATCCTCCTCCGCGCCGACATGGAGCCCTGGATGCCCGAGGACTCCCTCCTCGCCATCTACACCATGTTCCGGTTCCTCAACTACACCTCCAACTGGGAACAAACCCCAGCCGTCCTCACCGACGCCCTCGGCCCCGAAGTCGCCGCCTTCCTCACGCCAGAAGCCACACGACTCGACGTGCCGCAGCTCATCATCGACTCCGACGCCGAAGCGGCCGCCATGCGCCCCCTCCCCGTCCCTGGCGCCGACCTCATCAACCTCCGCGCGTCCAAACCCGCCGCACACTCCCCAACGCACCACCCACCGACGCCGCGCACGCTCGCCGCGCTCCGCGACGCCCTGCTCGCCGACGGCGCCGTCCTCGGCTCAAACAACTGGGCCGTCTCCGCCGCGCGCTCCAAGCACAACCGCGCCATGGTCGCAAACGACATGCACCTCGGCCTCTCCCTCCCCAACGTCTGGTTCCGCGTGCAACTCGAATGGCCCGACCACCGCGCCGTCGGCGTCAGCCTCCCAGGCGCCCCCGGACTCGTCGCAGGCGCCACCGACTCCCTCGCCTGGGGATACACCAACGTCGAGGCCGACGTCCAGGACCTCGTCATCATCGAAACAAACCCCGACGACCCCAAGCAATACCGCACGCCCGACGGCTGGGAGCAATTCGCCGAGCACGTCGAGCACATCGCTGTCAAAGGCCGCCGCGACAGCGAAGACCTCCGCATCCAGTCCACCCGATGGGGCCCCGTCATCGAACGCGACCACAAGCAGCGACCTCTCGCGCTCCGCTGGACCGCACTCGACCCACAGATCGCAAACCTCTTCATCCTCGACCTCCTCAAAGCAAAGAACGTCGACGAAGGCGTCGCCATCGCGCGCCGCATGTTCATCCCCGCCCAAAACGTCCTCATGGCCGACGCTCAAGGCCGCATCGCCTGGTGCATCGCAGGACACATCCCCACCCGCACAGGCTTCACCGGCAAACACCCCGTCTCCTGGGCCGCGCCCTCGCCCTCCGGCGAAACGCCCCACTGGTCCGGCGCACTCTCCGACGCCGACCGCCCCTGCATCATCGACCCCCCCTCCGGTGCCCTCTACACCGCCAACGGCCGCACCCTCTCCCTCCCCCACGCGCGCCTCGTCTCCACCTCGTTTTCCCCCTCCGACCGCGCAAACCGCATCAGCGAGCGGCTCCACGCCACCGACACCTTCGACGAGCACGCTCTCCACGCCATCGCCCTCGACACGCTCGCCACGCCAATGAACGTCTGGCGCGACCTCTTCCTCTCCTCCACCTCCGCCTCCACCGACCCACTCGTCGCGCGCATGCGTCAATCCATCTCCGACTGGAACGGCCACGCCGACCCCGACCACTCCGCCTACCGCGCACTCCGCGCCTTCCGACGCGAACTCACCTCCACCCTCTCCGCCGCCATCAAGTCCGCCTGCGCCGACACCGCACCCGACTTCAACTACTCCTGGCCTCTCTCCGACGAAGCATTCCTCCGCATCCTCGAATCCCGCGCCCCCAACTGGCTCCCCCCCGGCGAAGAGTGGTCCGACTGGCGCACCTTCCTCTCCGTCATCGCCTCACGAGCCGCCGCACGCCTCCACGAGTCCAACGCACTCGACGCCACCTGGGGAGACTTCAACCGCCTCAACGTCTCACACCCACTCGCCCGAGGCATCCCGTTCCTCTCCGACCTCCTCTCACTCCCCAATGACCCTCTCCCCGGCAGCGCCGAAACCGTCCGCGCGCAAGGCCGCTCCTTCGGCGCCAGCGAACGCTTCGTCGCCAGCCCCGCCGATCTCTCCGCCGCAATCTTCGCCATGCCCGCCGGACAATCCGGCCACCCCCTCTCTCCCCACTACATGGACGGACACGCTACCTGGGCACAAGGCCTCTCCGTCCCCCTCCTCTCCGGTGCGCCCGTCCACACCCTCCGCCTCATCCCCTCCCCATGAAACCCTCAACTCACCCACGGGTACACACACTCCGTCGCGTGGGGTCATCTCGCGATCGAAAGGAGCGTGCTGTGACATCACGTCGTGACTTCCTATCCCTCGCCGCCGGCGCAGGCCTCGCCCTCACCTCCCTCTCCACCTCCTCCCGCGCGCTCGCTCGACTCACCCCCACACCCCCATCCAAAAAGAAAATCCTCTTCCTCGGCGGCACCGGATTCCTCGGCCCCGTCACCGTCGAAGCCGCTCTCGCCCGCGGCCACGAAGTCACACTCTTCAACCGCGGCAAAACCAACCCACACCTCTTCCCCGACCTTGAAAAACTCGTCGGCGACCGCAAGACCTCCGACCTCGCCGCGCTCAAAGACCGCAAGTGGGACGCCGTCATCGACACCTCCGCCTACTACCCGCGCGTCGTCACCGAAGCCCTCGCCGCTCTCCACAACAACATCAACCACTACGTCCTCATCACCACCGTCTCCGTCTACGCCGGCTACTCCAAAATCAACATGAACGAGGATGACCCCCTCGCAACCCTCCCCGAAGGAACCGACCCCGCCACCGAAAAAGTCGGCGGCGAAACCTACGGCCCCCTCAAAGCACTCTGCGAACACGCCGCAAACGCCGCCCTCCCCAACCGCGTCGCCAACATCCGCCCCGGCCTCATCGTCGGTCGTGGCGACCCCACCGACCGATACACCTACTGGCCCGTCCGCGTCGCCCGCGCCGGCGAAGTCCTCGCCCCCGGCGCCCCCTCCGATCCCGTCCAGATCATCGACGTCCGCGACCTCGCAGACTTCATCGTCCGCGCCGTCGAGCAATCCGACACCGGCGCCTTCAACGCCACCGGCCCCGTCGGCGGCCTCCCCATCTCCAAACTCCTCGACGCCTGCCGCGCCGCCTCCTCCTCGAGCGCCACCTTCACCTGGGCCGACGCCGACTTCCTCGAAGCAAACGAAGTACGACCCTGGGCCGACATGCCCGTCTGGCTCCCGCCCAAAGGCGACTACGCAGGCTTCGGCCAGATCGACGTCTCCCGCGCGGTCGCTCGCGGCCTCTCCTTCCGCTCACCCGAAGACACCGCCCGCGACACACTCGCCTGGTTCGCAACACTCCCCGAAGAACGCCGCAACAAGCTCAAGGCCGGCCTCACCCCCGAGCGCGAAGCCGAACTCCTCAAACTCCTCCACGCCCGGAACGGCTGATTGACCTCCCTCATCCCCGCCCCCCTCCGCCGCGCGCTCGCTCTGCGCCCAGGCGAAGCAGAGCCCGCACTCCTCAGCGCGCTCTGCTTCTTCTGCGTCCTCGCCGGTTGGTTCGTCGCGCGACCCATCCGCGACGCCATGGGCTCCATCCACGACGAACACGTCCTCCGCTACCTCTTCATCGCCACCCTCCTCGGCATGGCCCTCCTCAACCCCATCTTCGCCTGGTGCATCTCCTGCTTCCCCCGACGCATCTTCGCACCCGCCGCATTCCTCATCTTCGCCGCCAACCTCCTCCTCTTCAGCGCACTCCTCGCCTCCGTCAAAACCTCCACCTCACTCCTCTGGCCCTCCGTCTTCTACGTCTGGTCCAGCGTCTTCAACCTCTTCGTCATCTCCGTCTTCTGGGCACTCATGGCCGACCTCTGGGGACGCGAATCCGGCAAACGTCTCTTCGGCCTCATCGCCGTCGGCGGCACGCTCGGCGCCCTCCTCGCCGGGCTCTTCACCACCACCTACGCCAAACCGCTTGGCGTCACCACACTCCTCATCATCGCCGCCCTCCTCATGTCCTCCGCCGCACTCTGCGTCATCCGACTCAACCACCTCTTCACCACCCGCCCCTCACTCCGCGCCCGCGATTCCCTCGACTCCCCCGACCCCGCGCCCCAGTCCGACACCCCCGTCTCCCAAGGCGGCGCGTTCGGCGCCTTCATCTCCATCTCCCGCTCACCAGCCCTCCTCGCCATGTCCGCCTACATGATCTTCTTCACCTCCACCCAAACCTACGTCTACTTCGAACAGCAACGCATCGTCAAAGCCGCCTTCGGCGACAACCTCGAAGCCCGCACCGCCGCATTCGCCCAGCTCGACGTCTACGTCCAATCAACAACCATCCTCCTCCAACTCTTCGGCACCAGCCGCATTGTCCGCCGCCTCGGCATCCCCGCCTCCCTCGCCACATTGCCTCTGATTTTTCTGGCAGGCGCCACCGCACTCGCCCTCGCCCCCACCTACACAACACTCGCGATCTTCCAAGTCGCGCGCCGCGCCGGAGACTACGCCCTCGCCCGCCCCGCGCGCGAAGCCTGGTACGCCGGACTCCCCCGCGCCGACAAATACAAAGCCAAATCCTTCATCGACACCTTCGCCTACCGCGCCGGCGACACCCTCGGCGCCTGGGCACTCGCCCCACTCAAAGTCGCCCTCTTCGGCCCACTCCTCTCCCTCGCCATCTTCACCCCCATCACCCTCGCCTGGGCCGCACTCACGCTCTGCCTGCGATCCGGTTCGAAAAACCCCTCCCCCCCCGTGGGGGAGGTGGTTCGTGGCTCTGCACGAACCGGTGGGGGGGACCATCATCAACCCCATGCGTGATCCACCAAAGGGGAGGACGTCGCGTAGCGACAGGAGGGGGGCTGCTTCCCACCTCTCCCATTGGCTTTGCAATGGGAGAGGATTAAGGAGAGGGCTACTGCATCGCTTCTCTATCTACTCTGCCTCGTAGAGAACTGTGCCGTCTCTGCCGCCACCAATCTCAATCAAATCGGCATTTCGCTCGACTCGTGCCACCCCTTGCCCCCATCGCGCAGTGCCTCCCCCGACCCGCGAGCGCAACCTCGTAAAACCCCTCTCCCTCTGGGAGAGGGTGGTCGTGCGTAGCACGACCGGGTGAGGGCTTCAGATTGTTCACCCGACCCGCGCCCGTAAGGAAGCGGTCTCGCGCTTTGGGCTGCCTGACCCCTCCCCCCGCAAGCCCCTGCCGGGGGCAGGGGCGCAGCGCGGGGGAGGACGTCGCGCAGCGACAGGAGGGGGGCTGCTTCCCACCTCTCCCACGGCTCTGCGTGGGAGAGGATTAAGGAGAGGGCTCCGCCGGGGGTGCATCGCTTTCCCACCTACATCGCCTCGTAGAGAACTGTGCCTTCTCCACCACCACCGATCTCCATCAAATCGGCCTTTCGTTCGACCTGTGCCCCCTGCCGCCCCCCCTCGCGCAATGCCTCATCCGACCCGCGAGCAGAAGCTCGCGGAAACCCCTCCCCCCCGGCGGGGGATGATGTCATCGCGCAGCGATGACAGGTGAGGGGGCTCAGTACTCTGCCTCACCCAACCCGCGCCCCTCAGGAAGCGGTCTCGCACTTTGGGCTTCCTCCTATCGCTCGCCCTCATCGCGCAAACCCTTCCCCCCCCGGGGGCGCGGGAGAAGGTGGCAGCCCGAAGGGCTGACGGATGAGGGGGCTGCCCGCCACCTCTCCCACGGCTCTGCGTGGGAGAGGATTAAGGAGAGGGCTCCACCGGGGGTGCATCGCTTTCCCACCTACATCGCCTCGTAGAGAACTGTGCCGACTCCACCACCACCGATCTCCATCAAATCGGCCTTTCGCTTCCTCCATCCACCCGCGACTCCCCCCGCCTTACCGCACCCGCGCCCGTCAGGAAGCGGTCGCGCGCCTTGGGCTCCCTGCAAACCCAACTCTCCGCATCCACCGGCCACTCAAGCCGCGGAGCGGCGGCCAGCTAATAGCCCCGGGCGTCAGCCCGGGGTAAAGCAACTCCAGACCCCCTCTTGAGCCCCGGAGGGGCGACACTCCCTCGTAAACTTTCTCTCATCTCCAATTGCGGACTAGGTATCAGTTCGGTAGCGTATCCCTAACGCTGCGGCTTGAAACGAATTACGCAATATCGGGGATCAACCATGCTGGCAGTTCCTAAGAAGGTCTCGGACCGCATCGTCCGCGGGATGAAGCAGTATGTCCCGATCCTCACAACGCAGCGCGACCGCGACATCTCCGAAGCCGACACAGTCACCGTCGTCAAGGACCTGCTCTCCGACGTCTTCGGCTTCGACAAGTACGTCGAGATCACCGGCGAATACGCCATCCGCGGCACTCGCTGCGACCTCGCCATCAAACTCGACGGCAAACTCAAAGTACTCATCGAAGTCAAGGCCATCGGCGCCACACTCAACGACCGCCACGTCAAGCAGGCCATCGACTACGCCGCCAACCAAGGCGTCGAGTGGGTCATCCTCACCAACGGCCTGACCTGGATTCTCTACCACGTCATCTTCAAGCAGCCCATCGACAAGGAGGAAGTCGCGACCATCGACATGCTCTCCGTCGACTGCAAGAAGGACCACGACCTCGAACGGCTCTTTCTCTTGTCCAAAGAGGGCATCACGCGCGAGGCCCTCGGCAAGTACCGCGACCTCATGGACGCCACGAACCGCTACATGATCGCGGCCATACTCGTGAATTCCGAACCGATCATGGCCACGATCCGCCGCGAGGTCCGACGAGTCAGCGAAATGCTGGTTGACCCCAGCGTGATCGCCAAGACACTCCGTGATGAGGTTATCAAGCGGGACCTCTTGGAAGGCCCGCAGGCAGATGATGCGAAGAAACGCTACTGCAAGCGAGCCGACAAGCTTACGCGGCGAAAGAAGAAGCCAAGCCACGATGAGCCAGAGACTGCCGAGGCGGCGACTGAGTAGAATTGTCGCAGTACTCAGTTGACATCCAAGAAGGTTGATATTCATGGGCAAGAAGAAAGCCGCAAAGAAAGCACGATCGAAAACCAAGGATCGGCGCGAGTCGAGCGACGACCATGGCGAAGCCAAATTTCCATACACAACGACGCCGAACGTGCTTCGTAGAGTATTACAAACCATCCCGACGAAGCCAAAGCCCACAAAATTCTCCTTTGAAACACTTCAATCATGGGACGTATCCTCCGACTCAAACGCGAGAACGGTACTGCGCGTACTTAAAGCCGTCGACCTAATTTCTTCGAGTGGCACACCAACGGACACCTATGCCGATTTCATGGCCGAGAAGAGCGGACCGGCAGCTCTCGGCCGAAAAGTGCGAGCCGTCTACGCTCCACTTTTTGAACACTCGAATGCACCATACCGAGAGGGCTCGGAGTCGCTTCGCAAGCTCTTCAACATACACTCGGGCGGCAAGAGCATTGATCATCAGATACAGACGTTTAAGGCACTCTGTGAATCGTCGACCTTCGGATCAAGCGATGCGTTGCATGACGCCGACAATACGGATCTAGTCGAACAACATCTCAAAACGTCAAGCAAGGCCGCTCATGTTCATATCGACCTGCACATACACTTGCCGGCAAATAAATCGACAAAGGAGTACGACGAAATTTTGCAGAGCATCGACACACACGTTATGGGGCTGAAAGAGTAATCCCCGTGGCCAAAGCGCTGGCAGACAGTACCATACGAAAGATCGGCAATCTCTCGCAATATATCGCCGAGCAGAGCGTTCTCCCTCAGGCATCTGAGGCATGTGATGTTCATGAACTGCTGCGAGCCATGAATGAATTCATGGAATGCGTCCGGTACTTGAACACGCGACGGTCAAAGGGCACCATTTTGCGATTGGAATCTGAAGCAGATGTCCAGGACGCGCTATATCTTATGCTGCGACCTTGGATCAGAGACCTCGTCGCCGAGTACTATCTTCCTTCCTCGGCGAATCGCACAGTCATCGCAGATTTTTACTCAAAACAAGCTCGCACGCTAATCGAAGTTAAGTATATCCGCGACAAAGCGCACGGCAAAGGCGTGTCCAAAGAGCTACACGATGATATCGAGATGTACAAAAACATTGTAGATTGCGAAGCTGTAATATTTTTCATTTATGATCCAGAAACTCTCATACCTAACGTGGAGTCTTTGACGACCGCAATTCGCGTAGATCGTAGATATGGAGATCGTTCGTTGTCTTGTCACCTGATCGTCAAGCCGTGAGCAAGAAGAGCAGGCGTCGTCACGCGCGCAGTGGCGTGCGGTGAACTTATCTAGTGCCTGATCCCTAGTCCCTAGTGCCCTTCTCTCACTCCCCCTCACCCCACCAGCGACCTCACCATCCCGCCCATCCGCACGATATCGATGTCGTTCGCCCGCCTCTCCCACGAGCCTGTTCGGGGCGAGTGGGAGAGGGAAGGGAGAGGGCTCCATGGCCTCTTTCTTCTCCCCCTCTATGCCTTCAAGCCTTTGGCTTTTCGGCCTTCCCCTAGTGCCTGATGCCTAGTCCCTAGTGCCCTTCGGCATTCACCCCTAGCGCCCTTCTCCCCCTCCCCCTCACCCCACCAGCGACCTCACCGTCCCACCCATCCTCATGATGTCAATGTCGTTCAACGCCTTCGCCAGCACCAGATTCAGCACGATGATCGCCAGGAAACTCGCCACAAACGCCTCCGTCGTCGCGCGGCCTACCCCCTCCGCCCCCGCCCGACACGTGAACCCCTTGTAGCACGCGATCAACCCGATCGCCCCCCCGAAAAACACGCTCTTCGTCAGCCCGTTCAGCACGTCAAACCACGTGATGAACGCCTTCGTGAACCGCCAATACTCAGCCGGGTTCGCGTCATAAAACTTCGTCGTGATCACCCACCCACCCAACACCCCGAACAGATTCGACACCACCGTCAGCACCGGGATCATCAAAATGCACGCCACCACCCTCGGCGCCACCAGGCTCCGAATCGGGTCCGACGCCATCGCACGCATCGCGTCCAACTGCTCCGTCACACGCATCGTCCCCAACTCCGCCGCCAACGCGCACCCCACACGCCCCGCAAGCATCACGGCCGCCAGCACCGGCCCGATCTGCTTCACCACCGAAATGTTGATCACACCGCCCAGCCGATTCTCCTGACCGATCGACTTGAACTGCAAAAACCCCTCGATCGCCAAAATCGCCCCGATGAACGCCCCCGTCAGCGCAAGCACCGGCAACGACTTCGTCCCGATGAAGAACAACAGCGGCCGCAAACGCGACCACTTCGCCCACGTCCCCGCCCCGGCAAACACGCCCACCGTCGTCGCCGCGGCAAACCGCGAAAACTCCGCAAGCCGCGCCAACCGCAACGACACCCGCGCTCCGATCGCCTCAACTGCCATGCCCTGATCCTACTCGCCCTTGAGCCGACGCCACTTCGTCACGGCCTCCGGCTCACGCGGATACACCGGCGCCAGCCGATCCGCCCCCACATCCTCCACCCCCGCGCTCGCCCTGAGCACCCCTTCCGCCGTGAGCCGCAGCGCCTCCACACCCACCCCGCTCGCCGCGCACCACTCCCGCATCTCGGCAACCAGATGCGCATCCGCCATCACCACCGAAAACCTCGTCCGCTCCCACGCCGCGCGCAATCCCTCAACATCCAACTCAACGCCTTCCTCAACCACCCGCGCGTTCCCGCCGCGCTCCTTCCGATACACACCAACCCACGCCGTCGCCCGCTTGCTCGCGAGCGCCACCGCAATCACTCCCTCTCCCTCCCAACTCTCCGCGCCCACCAACCCGCTCTCCACGCCCACACACCGCGCCCCCGTCGCCAGCCCGATCCCCTTCGCCGTCGCGATCGCAATCCGCACCCCCGTGAACCCGCCCGGCCCGGCCGACACCGCAACCCGCGCGATCTCCTTCGCACCCACCCCGTGTGCGCGCGTCAACCGATCAATCGCCGGCATCAGCGCGTCATCATGCGTCGACTCCGGCTCGAGCGCCATCACCCCGATGACCTCGACCCCGTGCGCACCAACGCGGCCAAGCGCAACTTCTCCAGCCCCCCCTGTCGAGGGGTTGCTCGTCTCAACGGCGAGCGTCAGCGCTCCAGTGACATCGACCGCAGGCGTGCGCACGACCCCAAATCTACTACCTCCACAAGAACGCCACCTGCGCGCACTCGACCCGTCACTCCGCCTCCTCGGCCAAAAGAAACGCCCCGCCGTGAAGCGGGGCGCCCTTGTTTCCAGTCAACCGCGAACGGTCTTACTTGATCGGGATCTCGGCCGGTGCGCTCCGAACCGGCGCTTGTGGCTGGCTCGCAGGGGCGCTCTCAACCGGGATCGCCGGCGTCGCCGGCAGGATGAAGATCTCCACCCGTCGGTTCTCCACCGTCCCGCCGCGACCGGCCCGATTCGCCACCGCAGGCCGATATTCGCCCCACCCGGCCACCTGCATGCGGACCGGCGTCACCCCGCCGCTCGACAGCACGTCACGCACCGCAATCGCCCGGTGCGCCGAAAGATGCGTGTTCGTCGGATGCCGCGACGCAGTCGCCGACGAGATCCGCACGTTGTCCGTGTGACCGACGATCCGCAGGTCGTAGTTCGCGGCCGACGACGAGTTCAACACGCGCGCGAGCTGCTCAAGACTCTGACGAGCCTCCGAGCGAACCTCGGCCGAGCCGAGATCGAACGTCAGATCGCTCGCAAATCGCAGCAGACCGCGCTGCGAGTCGTACGTGATCAAGCCGGGATACTGCGCGGCCAGCGCCTGCAGCGCGGCGTCCGTCTCCGGATTCAGCGCCACGCCGAGCCCGTTCAGACGCTCCTCAAGCTGGCGGTATTGATCGAGCAACCGCGCGAGTCTGTCGCGCAGCTCCTGATTCGTGCCGGACGCCGAGCCGAACGCCCCCTCCGACTCGCCGAGGCGAGCCTGCAGGCGGTCGATCTCCTGGCGCATCGCGTCGAGCTGCTGCTCGAGTTCCTGACGGCGCGAGAGCTCGGTGCGGTAGGCGGCGTCGAGTTCCTGATACTTCTGCTGGGCCGTGCAGCCGGTGAGGCCGGCGACCGTGAGCCCTGCCGCGGCGAGGACGGTGAACAAGCGGGACGGCATAGGGAGCGCTCCTTCGCGTCGAGTCTGGTTCGGGGCGGCGGGTTCCAATCCCAGCACACCCTGTCGTGTTCCCAAGGATACGCTGACCGTCCGCGCGGACGGCTGCGCGTCCCAAGAATCGACGAAATCCGGGGCGGAGCATGAATCGGTTGACGTCTCAAGGTGCGAGAATCTCGAACCGCGTGCTGCGTCTCGACGCCGCCGGGGTCGCCGACGGCCTCGCCGTATCCGCTTCTCCCGGGAGCGTCATCATCGAAATCGACGATGCCTCCTGTCGCCTGCTTTTCGCTGGCCACCCCGCCGACGCCGATCGTCACCCAGCCAATGGGGACGCCACGCGCAAGTCTTTGCCCACCAAGGTGATCACCCCGGCTCTCGTCAACGCCCACACCCACCTCGACCTGACCCACATCGGCCCGCGCCCGCACTCCCCGGCCGACGGGTTCGTCTCCTGGATCCGAATGGTCATGCAACTCCGGGCCGTCGATCCGGCCACCATCCGGGCCTCTGTCGGTGACGGCGTCCGCCGCAGCCTCGCTGGCGGCGTTGCCGGCGTGGGGGATATCGCCGGGGGCGGCTCACTCGTCCCTTTGGAGGAGCTTCAGCGGGAAGCGGTGGGGGGGGTGAGCTATCTGGAGGTCTTTGGGATCGGCGCGGGAGAGCCACGCGGGGCAGCGGAGGCCGAGGATTGGGCCATGCGGTCCGCGGCCAAGCACGATTCGGGAGCTCGGATCGGCGTCTCGCCCCACGCCCCGTACTCGGCAGGGGGCAGAGTGTTCCGCGCGAGCGACCGGGCGGGGGTGTATGCCAGTGCCCACGTCGCAGAGAGCATCGAGGAGCGTGAGCTGGTCCGGGATGGGGCGGGGCCGTTCCGGGCGTTTCTCGATGCCCTCGGCGTGAGGGACAACGGGCTTCTTGAGTGGTTCGGGCGGGGCGCGCACCCGATCGATCTGGCACTCGACGCGATGGGCCCCGGGGACGGAGCGAGATGGCTCTTCGCGCACGTGAACGATTGCGGCGACGCCCAGCTCGCACGGCTCGCGGAGCGCGGCGTCTCGGTGGCGTTCTGTGCGCGCGGGCACACGTACTTCGGCCACCCCGCGCGCCTCGGGCCGCATCGATGGCGTGAGATGCTCGACGCGGGGATCAACGTCTGCCTTGCGACCGACTCGATCATCAATCTGCCGGAGGGTGAGGGCTCGGCGCGGATCAGCCCGCTGGATGAGGCCCGGTTCCTGTGGCAGGCCGGGAGCCGCGAGGCGGGCCCTCTCCTGCGGATGATCACGTCGAACCCCGCGCGAGCGATCGGGCTGGGCGATCGCTTCGATCTGGCGGGCGGCGTGGTGGGGGGGCTGATCGCCATCAGCGTCGGGGAAGTGGCCGAGGGCGAGCGGCCAGAATCGGCGGTGATGCGGAGCGATGGGGGGGTGGAGTGGTTGTCGCGCAACGGGCGGCTGGTTGGGGCGGCGTCTCGATGACCGCGGGTGCGCGGTGGGGCAGGGGCGACTTTGAGCGCGACGCGATCGAGCTTGCTCAGCGGCTGATCGGGCAGCGGCTCGTGCACGTGACGCGCGGGGGGACGAGGGTGTCGGGAGTGATCGTCGAGACGGAGGCGTACCTCGGGGAGGAGGACCGGGCGGCGCACTCGTACGGGGGCAGACGCACGGCGCGAAATGCGTCGATGTACGCGCGCGCGGGGACGGCGTATGTCTATTTCACGTACGGCATGCACCACTGTGTGAACGTGGTTTGTGGTCGAGAAGGAGAGCCAACGGCTGTGCTGCTGCGCGCGCTGGAGCCCAGCGAGGGGAGCCGGGTCATGCTGCGGCGCCGCCGCGCTCGAACAGGGCGCGCGGTCAGGACGGAGGAGCTTTGCTCAGGTCCCGCGCGCCTGACGCAGGCGCTGGGGATCGATCGCCGGCAGGACGGTCTGGACTTGGTGTCGGATGGGCGTCTGTTCGTCGAGTGGTTGGGGGAGCGCGTGTCGCCTGACTCGCTCGAAAACACCGCCCGAGTAGGGGTGGCGTACGCGGGTGAGTGGGGGAAGGCGCGGCTTCGGTGGTTTATGCGAGGGAGCCGTTTTGTGAGTCCGGGTCGTCCGGTGGCTTGAGATCGCGTTTCGGACCGATACAGTTCGACGCCCCGTGGGTAGGTTGCGGTTGAGGGGCGCGTGGAGCACGAGTCGTGGCCAAGTCGATTGCCCAGAGCGTGTCGCGTGTGGTGGTGGAGCGGAAGACGTATCCCGCTGAGGCCATGGAGTTTGTGCGCGAGGGTCTGGCGCACACGGTCCGCATGGTGCATGGCGGAGAGCTTGGCGAGCCGGAGCTTGGCGAGCACAATCACGTGACGGGCCGGCAGCTCTGCATCGGGCTCCGAACGTTGGCCGTGGAGAAGTGGGGGCGGCTGGCCGGCCTGGTCTTGCGTCGATGGGGCGTGCGTGAGACGCTGGACTTTGGTCGCATCGTCTTCGACATGGTGGAGTCGGGCGTGCTGCGCACGTCGGAAGAGGACACGATCGAGGACTTCCGGGACGTGTACGCCTTTGACGAGGCGTTCGGGGCGATCGAGGTTTTGTAACTCTTCGGGTCGGGCGGCTCGGTGGCGGGGCGTGTACGCTGGCCCTGCATGAGCCGGACCAACGAGGGTCGTCAGCGAGCGAGCAACGGGGATTCGGGCAGCGATGTCGCGCGTCTGCATCTGTGGGAGGTGCAGGCGGTGCGGGACGTGGCCGTGTTCGCGGCCGTGGTCGGGCTGGTGTACGTCGGCTACCTGATGCGCGTGGTGATGACGCCGGTGCTGGTCGGGCTGGCGCTGGCGTACCTATTCGAGCCTCTGGTGCGCCGACTCTCCGCGCGGACGGGCCGCATGTGGGCGTCGGGGATCGTGGTGATCGGCATGGTGGTTGGTATCGGCGTGCCGCTGGTGGGCGCGGCCGGTTTGGCCACGGTGCAGACGGTTCGCGCGGTGGGGGAGGTGCGTTCGAATTGGCCGGAGATCCGGCGACAGATCGAGGAAACGCTCGAGCGTCTGGATCGCGCGCAGTCGAGCCTGACCGGGGCTGAGGTCGGCAGCGCGTTCGCATCGCTCGGTCAGCGCGAGCCCGACGCGGAGGGCGATGCGGCGGGCGAGAGCCCCGTGCGCGCGGAGCACAACGGCGAGAGCGGGGCTGCGGGGCGGCGCGATGCAAGGACGCCGGAGGTGGGCGGCGCCGACCCGGGCGAGAAGGCGTCGGGCGCGAAAGACAACGAGGCGCGGAGCGTGCTGGACCGGCTCGAGGCGCTGGTGGTGCGGAACCCGGGGCAGGTCGGCAAAACGATCGCGGGCGGCGGCAGATCGGCCGTGGTGGCGGGCTGGGCGTTCGCGTCGTCGGCGGGAACGATGATCTTCATGGCGTTCTTCCTGACGCCGTTCTTCTTTTTCTTCTGGTCGGTGGGGCTCGGTCGGGCGTATTCGCTGGGGCACTCGCTCATCCCTGAGCGGAACCGCGATCGCACCGTCGACATCCTCCGGAAGATGGACCGTGCGATCTCGGGGTTCGTGCGCGGCCGGATCACGATCTCGGCGATCCTCGCGGTGCTGTTCACGATCGGGTACTGGGCGATCGGCGTGCCGGCGCCGGTGGTGATCGGCGTCCTGACAGGGTTGCTCGCGATCGTGCCGTATCTTGCGCTGCTGTCGTGGCCGACGGCGATCGCGGCGCTGTGGATCTCGGAGCTGGGCAGCAGCGAGCCGATGGCGTGGTGGCTCGTCCTGCTGCTGCCGACGCTCGTGTACTGGGGGATCCAGACGATCGACGACTACGTGCTGACGCCGATCATCCAGGGGAAGGAGACGGGTCTGGATACACCGACGATCATGGTCGCGGTGCTGGGGGCCGGGGCGGTGGCGGGGGTGTACGGCGTGCTGCTGGCGATCCCGGCCGCGGCGTGCGTGAAGATCCTCGCGGTGGAGGTGTTCTGGCCTCGGTATCGCGCGTGGGCCGAGGGGCATGCGCCGGACCCGCTGCCGATCGGCGAGTCAGCGAACGAGTCGAAGCCGAAGAAGGGGTGAGTGGCGCGCTCAGCGCTTGCGTTTCTTGTACTTGGCCTTGGGGCTTGCGGTGTGCGTGGACTTGCGCGCGCCAAAGCCCGGGAACCCGGCTGGCATGCCGGCGCCGGGCATGCCCGGGAGTCCCGCGGCGCCGCCCGCGCCCGCGATGTTCTTCATCTCGCGAATGGCCTTGACCTGGCCGAACATGCCCATGCCCGCCATCTGCTTGGAGAACTTGGCGACGGCCTCGAACTGCTTGACGAGCTTGGCGACCTCGTCGGGTGACGAGGCGGAGCCCTTGGCGATGCGCCGGCGGCGCGAGTTGTTCAGCAGCGAGATATCGCGGCGTTCGGCCGGGGTCATGGAGTGGACGATGCCCTCGATGCGGTTGAGGTGCGATTCATCGACATTGACGTCCTTGAGTGCGGAGCCGACGCCCGGGAGCAGGCCCATGATCTGCTTGAGCGGGCCCATGCGCCGCAGGGAGCGGAGCTGCGCGAGGAAATCCTCCATCGTGAACTGGCCCTTGGCCATCTTTTCGGCGATGGCCTCGGCTTCCTCCTCGCTGACCTCCTCGCGCGCCTTCTCCACGAGCGAGACGACGTCGCCCATGCCCAGGATGCGGCCCGCGACTCGCTCGGCGTGGAACTCCTCGAGGGCGTCGAGCTTCTCGCCGACGCCGAGGAAGCGGACGGGCGCTCCGGTGACGGCGCGGACGGAGATCGCGGCGCCGCCGCGCGTGTCCGAGTCGAACTTGGAGAGGATGACGCCGCTGAGGGCGAGACGATCGTGGAAGGACCTCGCGGAAGCGACGGCGTCCTGGCCGGTCATCGCGTCCAGGACGAGGAGCGTCTCCTGCGGGCTGGCGGCGCGATGGACGCGCTGCAGCTCGTCCATCAGATCATCGTTCACGTGCAGGCGGCCCGCCGTGTCGAGGATGAGGGTGTCGACGCCCTGCTTGCGAGCCTCGGCGAGGGCGCGCTTGCAGATGTCCACGGCCACGCCGACGGCGCGCCCGTACTCGGCGCACTTGTCCGGCTCTGCGTAGAACAGCACCCGTGCGGCGCCGGGGCTCTCATCGCGCACCTGCTCGGTCACGATGCGGAGCTGATCGACGGCGGCGGGGCGCTGGAGGTCGAGCGCGGCGATCATGACGGAGCGGCCGCGCTTCTTGAGGTATGCGGCGAGCTTTCCCGCCGTGGTGGTCTTGCCCGAGCCTTGGAGCCCGCAGAGCATGAGGACGTTGGGCGCGCCGCCGGTGGGGAGGCCTGCGGGGGTTTCGGACTCGCCGCCCATGAGCGCGACGAGCCGATCGTGCACGACGCCGATCATCTCCTCGGCGGGCTTGAGCGACTCGGTGACCTTGCGACCCCTGGCGTCCTCAAAGGCGGCCTCGACGAACGCGTTCGCGACGTCGTAGTTCACGTCGGCGTCCAGCAGCGCGGTGCGGACGTCGTCGAGGGTCTCTCGGACGTTGGTCTCGGTGATGACGGACTTGCCCGAGACTTTGCGGAGTGCGGACGAGAATGCGTCGGAGAGTCGTTCGAACATGCGTGCGTGGTCCGGGAGTGTCGCGTGAAGGGCGTGGGGCTCGTTACGTAAAACACGATCGCGGCGTGCGCGGGAGACCATCGTAGGAAAGCGAGAGCCTCGTGCCGGGCGTGGCGCGAACCCCATCACTCGCACGGTTCGCACGTGTGGGGCGGCACGCGCGCGCTGCGGGCGAGGACAGGGGGTCGTGTGCGGAGGCCGGCGGGGAGGGACGCCACAGGACTCGCGCTGAGCTACCCCCCCCACTGCGTCTAGTACGTCTGATAATACATGTTATGTTAAATCAAGTCTGGCAGGGGGGGTCAGGCAGTGGCGATCGGGAGTAGAACGGTGAAGTCAGACCCCTTGCCGGGCTCGGAATGGACGTCGATGCGGCCGCCGTGCTCTTCGACCAGCCTGCGCGCGGTGGGAAGGCCGAGCCCGGAGCCGCCGGGCCTGGTCGTGAAATAGGGCTCGAAGATCCGTGGGAGACGTTCCGGGGCGATGCCCGGGCCGGTGTCGATGACGTGGATGGCCGCCTCCGGGCCGGCCGGTGTCTTGCGGCGCTCGGTGCGGAGGATGAGTTCGGGGACGGGGCGGCCGTTGTCGTGCCCTTGAGCGGCCGAGGCGGTCATGACCTGGGTCGCGTTGAGTATGAGGTTGAGGAGCGCTTGCTTGAGGAGGGGAGCGTCGGCGTGAGTGTGGATCGGGTCGTGGGCGAGGTCGAGGCGCAGCCGCACGTTTGCCTGCTCTGCCTGGGGCATGAAGAACTCAGCGAGTTCGGCGACGACGTCGTTGAGATCGATGGGCTTGCGGTCGAGGTGGACGGCGCCGGCGAACTGGAGGAAGTCGGCGAGGATGTCGCGCAGGCGATCGACCTCGCGTCGGAGCGAGGCGATTCGGCGGGAGAGGCGGTCGCGATCGTCGGGCTCGATGGGGAGCTCGGAGAATGCCTCGGAGAGGAGCTGGGCGTTGAGGGCGATGGAGGAGAGGGGGTTCTTGATCTCGTGAGCCAGGCCGCCGGTCATCGCGCCGATCTCGGCGAGGCGCTCGGCATTGCGGGCTCGTCGCTCGGCCTCGCGGGTTCGGCGTGCGCGTCGGAGAATGAAGACGGAGGCGCCACCCGCGGCGAGAATGGCGCCGAGCAGCGCGCCGAGGATGAACGGAGCGGCGTTCACGTGGTGGGCTGAGGATATCGGGGGCCCGGGTGAGCGTGGCTAACGGCGCGGCGAGCGAGCACGTCGCTGGGAGCGTACGGCGACCTCGAGCTCGGGGTGCCGGATGACCCGGGTGGCGTGCCAGCCTTTGTCGCCGAAGATGGCGTCGTAGGTGACCTTGGAGCCGTCTTTGAGGACTCGGAATCCGTCCCCCTCGATGACGGAGAAGTGCACGAAGATATCCTGACCTTCGGGGCCGACAATGAAACCGAAGCCCTTCTTCGGATCAAACCATTTCACCTCGCCGGTGATTTCGGAGAGGTTGTGCTCTGACGAGGCACTCATACGACGCCTCCGTCGGGTGGCGCACGGCGGCGCGCTGAACCGCGCATTCATCACCGGGCGTGCCGCCCGCAGTTTCGATGCGAGCGCGCTGCACCTGCGTCCTGGCAGGAGGGCGCGCGCGCGGTGTCTATTTGCGTAAGGTACCACCCAGAGCAGGGCGGATCAACGTGGCGCCTTACTCATTGGGGCATAAAGGGTTGTGGGACGCGAGAATCAGGCCTCCGCGGGAGCCGTCTCCTCCTTGAGGACTGCCTTCCGGGAGAGCTTGATGCGGCCCTGCTCGTCGACGTTGATGACCTTGACGCGGATGAAGTCCCCCACCTTCACGACGTCGGCAACGTTCTTGACGTAGCCGTCGGCGAGTTCGGAGATGTGGCACATGCCGTCCGTGCCCGGCGCGAGCTCGATGAACGCCCCGAAGTCCTTCATGGACACGACGCGTCCGTTGAACACGGTGCCGACCTTGATCTCGGCGCACATGGCCTCGATCTCGGAGCGCGCGCCGTCAAGACCGGCGGCGTTCGGCGAAGCGATGACGACGGAGCCGTCGTCCTCGACGTCGATCTCGACGCCCCACTTGTCCTGCATGCCTCGGATGGTCTTGCCGCCGGGCCCGATGAGCTTGCCGATCTTTTCCGGGTCGATCTTGATGGTGACAAGGCGGGGGGCGTAGGGGCTGATCTCGGCACGGGGCTCGGCGATGACGGCCTCCATCTGATCGATGATGTCGAGCCGGCCCTTCTTCGCCTGGGCGAAGATGGTCTTGACCTGCGCGACGGAGAGGCCGCGGGCCTTCAGGTCGAGCTGGATGCCGGTGATGCCCTCGCGCGAGCCGGAGACCTTGAAGTCCATGTCGCCGAAGAAGTCCTCTTCACCGATGATGTCGGTGACGAAGATCTCCTTGGACTCGTCGTCGTTGGTGAACCGTCCGACGGAGATGCCGGCGACGGTGTTGCGGATGGGGACGCCCGCGTCCATGAGCGCGAGGCAGCCGCCGCACACGGAGGCCATCGAGGACGAGCCGTTGGACTCGGTGATGTCGGAGACGATGCGGATGGTGTAGGGGAACTCCTCGGCTGAGGGGAGCACGCCGAGGAGGGAGCGCTCGGCGAGGGCGCCGTGGCCGACCTCGCGCCGGCCGGGGCCCATGATGCGCTTGGCCTCACCGGTGCAGAACGGCGGGAAGTTGTAGTGGAGGTAGAACTTCTTGGCGTACTCGGGGAGAAGCCCGTCGATGATCTGCTCGTCCTTGCCGGTGCCGAGGGTGCAGGAGACGAGCGACTGGGTCTCGCCGCGCTGGAAGAAGGCGGAGCCGTGGGTGCGCTCGAAGACGCCGACGGTCATCTCGAGGGGTCGGATCTCGGTGGCCTTGCGGCCGTCGGCGCGGATGCCCTTCTCGACGATGAGGTTCCGGGTGGCCTTCTTCTCGAGGGTGCGGAGCGCTTCCTTGGCGAAGATGCGGCGCTTGACCGATTCCTTCCACTGCGCGACGTTGCCGTCGGTCTTCTCGGGGAAGAACTCGTCGAGGACGCGCTTCTTGATCTCGTCGACCTTGGCGCCGCGATCCTCCTTGCCGGGGATCTGGCGGGCCTTGAGCATGTCGTCGTACGCCTTCTCGCGGACGAGGGCGGTGATGTCGTCGGGGGGCAGGTAGAGGGAGGCGGGCATCTTCTTCTCGCGCCCGACCTTCTTGGCGAGCTCATCGATGACGTCGAGGAGGGTCTTGATGTGCTCGTAGCCGAACTCGACGGCGCCGAGCACCTGCTCGTCGGGCACCTCCGCGGCGCCGACCTCGATCATGTTGATCCCGTCGCGATGGCCCGAGAGGACCATGTCGAGATCGGAGTACTGCATCTGGGTGACGGTGGGGTTGAGCACGAAGGTCGGCCCATCGTCGGTGAAGATGCGTCCGACGCGCACGGTGGCGAGGGGGCCCTCGAAGGGCGCGTCGGAGATGGCGAGGGCCGCGGCCGCGGCCACGCCGGCCAGCACGTCGGTGTCGTTCTCGCCGTCGTGGCTCATGACCCAGACCTGGATCTGGATCTCGTCGACGAAGCCGTCGGGGAAGAGCGGACGGATCGGCCGGTCGATCATCCGCATGGTGAGGACTTCCTTCTCGTTGGGAGCGCCCTCACGCTTGCGGAAGCCGCCGGGGAACTTGCCGCCGGCGGACATCTTCTCGCGGTAATCGACCTGGAGCGGGAAGAAATCGAGGCCCTCGCGCGGCTCAGCGCGGACGACGGCCGCGAGAACCTCCGAGCCGCCGTACGCCGCGAGCACCGCGGAGTTGGCGAGCTTGGCGATCTTGCCGGTTTCGAGGGTGAGCGTGCGTCCGCCGATCTCTTTGGAGACTCGGATCTGCTTGGTCATGTTCGTGCCTTCTGCGAATCGCGGGCGTTTCATGAACGCCGGAACGGCTCGGGGCCCGCGTGGTGTGCTCGGCGTGCGCTTCGGAGGCGCCCGAGAGGCAGAAGGCAAGGCGCAGACGGCTCGTCTGCGGGTTGCCCACTGCCACTCCGGGCTCGGCCTGTTCGCGCGCCGACCGTTCTGAGTGATATCCGAAACGAAAACGAGCGGGCACGCGCCCGCTCGAGGTGATTACTTGCGAAGACCCAGACGCTGGATCAGGGAGTGGTACTTCTCCGGCTCGTTGCTGGAGAGGTACTTGAGGAGTGAGTTGCGTCGCGCAACCATGCGCGTGAGGCCTCGACGCGAGGAGAAGTCGTGCTTGTGGCCCTTGAGGTGATCGGAGACGTCCTTGATGCGCTCCGTGAGGATGGAGACCTGCACCTCGGGAGAGCCCGAGTCCTTCTCGTGGCGCTGGGCGGTCGTGATCGTGGCCTGGTGTCGTTCTTGGGTCAGGGGCACTTGGCGGTCTCTTCGGTGTATCAATGCGATGCAGGCCGGCCCGCGCGGACCGGCTGAGAAGTCGGGGAGGATAGCACCCCGACACCCCCCTATCAACAACCCCGATCCTGGCCTGCAGAGGGCCCTCAACCCGGTCTTGGGTAGGCTACCCCCCATGGAACTCTCCCGGCGCGTCCAAGCCCTCGCCCCCTCCCCCACCGTCGCCATGATGAACCGGGCCAAGACGTTGCGCGCCCAGGGCGTCGACGTCCTCTCCTTCTCCGCCGGCGAGCCCGATTTCGACACCCCGAAGCGCATCAAGCAGGCCGCCGTGGCCGCGCTCGAGCGGGGCGAGACCAAGTACATGCCCACGGCCGGGGACCCGGAGACCCGCAAGATCATCGCGGCCAAGCTCACCAGTGAGAACGGCATCCCCGGCGTCACCGCGGACCACGTCGTCATCTCCTCCGGCGGCAAGCACGCCCTGTACTCCCTGTTCCATTGCCTCTTCGACCCCCCCACTCCTGGACACCTTCCCATGGAGGCTCTGCTGCCGACGCCCACGTGGGTGTCGTACGCGCCGCACATCGAGCTCGCGGGTGGAAAGGTGGTCGAGATTCCCGCGGGGCCTGAGGCCGGGTTTCGCATCACGCCCGAGCAGCTGCGCAAGGCCATCACGCCGCGGAGCCGGTGCCTCGTGCTCAATTCGCCGAGCAACCCGTGCGGGACGATGTACTCGCCGGAGGAGCTGAAGGCGCTCGCGGCGGTGGTGGCGGAGGCCGCGAAGACCGTCGCGCCGAACCTCGTGGTGATCTCTGACGAGATCTACGAGAAGATCGTGTACGGGGGCATCGCGCACTTCTCCATCGGCAGCGTGCCGGCGATCGCGGAGCGCACGGTGACGGTGAACGGCCTGAGCAAGGCGTTCGCCATGACCGGGTGGCGTGTGGGCTATGCCGCGGGGAGCGGGGAGTTCGGGCTCAAGCTCGCCAAGGGGCTCTCGACGCTGCAGGGGCAGATGTCGACGAACATCACGTCGTTCGTGTACCCGGCGATCCGCACGGCGTTGACCGAGTGCGCCGATGACGTCGAGCGGATGCGCACGGCGTTTGCCAAGCGCGCGGAACTCATCTACGCGCTCCTCTCCCAGATGCCCAATGTGAAGGTGGCCAAGCCCACGGGCGCGTTCTACGTCTTCCCGGACATCTCGGCGTACTTCGGCAAGAAGAGCGCGGGCGGGCGCGACGTCAAGGACGCCAAGTCGTTCTGTGAGGCGTTGCTGGATGAGGGGAAGGTGGCGCTGGTGGCCGGGGATGAGTTCGGCGGGTGCGGGCCCCGCTGCGTGCGGATCTCGTTCGCGTGCTCGGAGGAGCAGATCGAGAAGGGGATGGGGAGGCTGGGCGAGTTTCTGGCGGGGATGAAGTAGCAAGCCGCTACATCGAAGAACGTGGTGGATCCACAACATCGGCGGTGAGACGGGGTCCGTTCGCTGTGGCGACGAGCGCGGCCGGGCGTCCGATCGCGGAGAGCGTGCGGAGGAGCACCTCGTCAGAGATATGTTCGACACGAAAGGAATGTTCGATCACGGCGAGGCGCTCGACGATTCCCGGGTCGGTGGCGAGCATGGCGACGTCGGTGTGCGGCGTGCCGCGTATCGTGGGAGCGATCGGATCGGGCGCCTTGGCGAGCGGCTGCACGGGAGATGATGGAGTCTGCGGCACGCTCGGCAGGAGGAGAGCGGCGAGCGCGACGGTTGCAACCCCGCCGACCGCGAGAGCGCCCACGCGCCGAGCGCGACGACGCGCCGCGGCACGGGGGACTTCGGGGAGCAACTCAGCAAGCATCTCATCTCGCCGACGCGTGAGTTGCTGCCAGAGCGGCGATTCGTCCGACGGGCGATCAGGCATCGAAGTCCTCCTGCGCTTGCGTGCGGATGGAGTTGACAGCTCGCCGCACGCGGCCATCCACGGCCCCAGGTTTCAGCCCGAGCAAGCGACCGGCGTCCGCGAGAGTCATGCCGAGGCGCACTCGAAGATCGACCGCGTCGCTCGCGGTTCGGTCAAGCCCGGAGAGTTGTCCGCGGAGCCATGCGAGACGCTCGGCGGTTTCGATCACCGCGCCGGCGGCCTGCGGCTCGGGGCGTGACCTTGCGGCCGCGACCTCCCGTGAACGCCGGCGTGATTCGGCGCGGAGGTGGTCGTAGGCGGCGCGTCGTGCGACGGTGGCGAGCCAGGCGTCGAGAGCGAGTTCGTTGTCGAGCGTCTTCATCTTGCGGATCACTCGGAGGAAGGTTTCCTGGGCGATGTCCATGCAGGCCGAGTCATCGAGGCGGGCGGCGCGACGCAGGACGGCGAGAACGAGCGTGAACTTCTTGTGGTACAGGTGTGCGAACGCGTCGCGGTCGCCGCTCGCGATGGCCTTCGTGATGGCGGGCACGTCGAGCAATCGCTCGCTCCGCGACGAGCATTGCCGCCCGACGGGGCGGCGTGCGCTCGGCGTGTGTCTATTCTGGCAGCCCCGGCGCGCGGGTGCGGCGTCCGGGGCCGCGGCTCACTCGCGGCTTCCGCCCTTCTCGCCATCCTTGACCTGCTTCGAGTACTCGACCTCGTGGATGACGCTGTCCACGAGTTGGTGTTGGGTCTCGACGCCGCGGACGATGAGGAGGTTGGTCGCCTCGTGGTAACTGAGCTTCGATGGACGTCCGTCGACGGCGAGCGCGGCCTCGATGGCCGAGAGAATGTCCGCGAGCTTGGCGCCGGACGCGAGCGATGGCGAGAGGCTCCAGACGTGGACGGAGGGGCGCTCTTCGGGCGGGGCGTGCTTCGGCGCCCGCTGAATGGTGTAGACGCTCTCGGGCGAACCGCTGATGTCGACGCCGCGAACGAAGAGCGCCGTTTCGGCGCCGCTCGTGTCCTGCTGCTGCCCTTCGACGGCGCGCATCGATGCCTCGACCGTGACGTCGCGCAATGACATCGCGGGCAGCGGAACCTCCGCGGCATCACCCAGCACGACGATGTTGGCCTTCGGGCAGGCCTCCCGGATGGCTTGCGCGTACGACGCGATCGTCCCGCCTCGGAAGTCGAGATCGAACGTGGCAGGCCGGACGACGGTCTTGGCGAGCGAAGGATCGACGCCGACGACCAGCGACGAGCGGAAAGGCGCTTCGCCCGGCTTTGCGCTCGCAGCGAGATCGCCCATCCCGCTGACAACGACGCCGGGGATGAGACGAGCGGGCAGCTCATACAGTGACCACAAGGAGGCGCCGCGAAGAGCGACTGCCTGCACCCGCACCTGATCCGCTGCTTCGCTCACCACGAGCGGCGGGAGTTTGTCCGCACCTGGCTGCGCGGAAATACAGCGGTAGTAGTCGGCAAGTGTGCCGCCCGGGAAATCGATGTCGTACCCGTTCGGGTGCTCCGTCGAGGGGTGGATCCAATCGGTGGTTTTCAGTTGTTTGACTGGCTGGGCGGCGGCGCGCGTCGCGTCGGGCTGTTGCCGTGCCGCCGCGAGGCTCGTGGCGGCGGTGACGAGGATCAAGCTGCTGTACGCGAAGCGACGGGTGATCGTGGATGGCATGGGGGCACTCCGAAGTGGCTGGACCGTTTGATCTGTGGCTCACACTGAGATCGCCGCCGAGGCGGGAGTTTCGCGCGTCAGGGAGCGCCTTTTTCGACGTCGCGGGAGATGCGGGCGGGTTTGCCTTGCTCGGGCCAAACCCCTATCGTCCGCCCCATGCATTTCGACGCACACCAGCCTGTCATCGATGACCTCGAGGCGCGGATCACAACCATCCGCGACTCTCTTTGACGTCGATTCCAAGATCCAACGCCTGCGAGAACTCACGGCGAAGATGGAGTCGGCGGACTTCTGGGACAAGCCCGAGGCCGCGAAGAAGACCGTTGAAGAGCTGAAGCTCCTCAAGGCGCAGACCGAGCCCGTCGAGGCCGCACGCGCGGACTTTGAAGACGCCAAGGTCGCCTACGAGATGTCCAAGGAAGCCGGCGACGCCGACCTCCTCAAGGAGGCCGACGAGCAGCTGTTCGCGCTCCGAGGGCGGATGGAGCGCATCGAGCTCCAGTCCCTCCTCTCGGGCAAGCACGACCATCGCAACTGCTTCATGACGATCTCGGCCGGGGACGGCGGCGCCGAGGCCAACGACTGGGCCGAGATGCTCTTCCGCATGTACCTCAAGTTCTTCGACCACCACCCCGAGTGGAAGATCGAGGAGCTGTCGATGCAGTACGGCATCGAGGTCGGCATCGACTCGGTGACGCTCAAGATCACGGGCCCGTACGCATTCGGGATGATGTGCTGCGAGCGAGGCACGCACCGGCTCGCGCGCGTCTCGCCCTTCAACGCCCAGGGCAAGCGCCAGACGTCCTTCGCCACGGTGGACATCACGCCCGAGTTCGAGGAGACCAAGCTCGAGATCCCCGAGAAGGACCTCGAGATCACGCCCTTCGTCCGGGCTTCGGGGCCCGGCGGGCAGAACGTCAACAAGGTGGCGAGCGCGTGCCGCGTGGTGCACATCCCCACCGGCATCATGGTCGTGGCGTCGACGTACCGCGATCTGGGGCAGAACAAGCGACAGGCGCTGGCGATCGTGCAGGCCAAGCTCGAGCAGATCGAGGAAGAACGGCGCGAGCGCGAGCTGGCCGAGGCCACCGGCGGCGCCGTGGAGCGGGGCTGGGGCACGCAGATCCGCTCCTACGTCATCTATGACAACCGCGTGAAGGACCACCGCACGAACCACGAGGTCATGAACCCCCAGCAGGTGCTCGACGGCGACCTCGATCCGTTCATCGACGCGGAGCTGAAACGCAAGCGTCGCGCGCTCGCGGACGCGGCCAAGGCGGGCATCCGGAACTGAGCCGGTCGGCGAAAGACCCGGGCGAAGCGCTCCGTCAGACGGAGGCGCTCTCGCGCCCCTGCTTCGCCACTTTCCAGCACGCCTCGAGCAGCGGACGCAGCCCCTGCCCGGTCGCGGCGCTCACGCCGAACACGGGCGTGTCCGCGCCGATCTTGAGCTCGAGACAGAACGCCTCGATCGCCTCGCGCTGCTCGTCCTCGTCGAGGAAGAGGTCGAGCTTGTTGAGCGCGATGACCTCTGGCTTCTCGGCGAGCGCGGTCGAATAGCCCGCGAGCTCGCGCCGGATGGCCTGGTAGTTCTGCGCGGGCGTCGTGCCGTCGGGGGGCATCGCGTCGATCAGGTGCACGAGCACGCGAGTCCGCTCGATGTGGCGAAGGAAGTCATGGCCGAGGCCAGCGCCCTCCGCGGCGCCCTCGATCAACCCCGGGATGTCCGCGAAGACGAGCCGGCGTTCGGGGTCGAGCTCGGCGATGCCGAGCTGGGGCGTGAGTGTGGTGAACGGATAGTTGGCGATTTTGGGCCGTGCGCGCGTGAGGGACGAGAGCAGCGTGCTCTTGCCCGCGTTTGGCATGCCGACGACGCCGACGTCGGCGATGAGCTTGAGTTCGAGCCGCAGGCCGCGTTCTTCGCCCGGCTCGCCGGGCGTGGACTGCCTGGGAGTCTGGTTGATCGAGGACTTGTAGTGGTCGTTGCCGAAGCCTCCGCGCCCGCCTTTGGCGATGACGACCTCGTCTCCCGGCTTGAGGTCGGCGAGCATCTCACCCGAGGCCTCGTCGAAGATCATCGTGCCCGCCGGCAGACGCAGCACGACGTCGGCGCCGTCGTGGCCCGTGCAGTTCTTGCCCCCGCCCGGCTCGCCGTTCTGCGCGCGCCAGTGGTGCTGCCCCCGGAAGTCGAGCAGCGTGTGCACGTTGTGATCGGCGTGCAGGATGACGTCGCCGCCCTTGCCGCCGTTGCCCCCGTCCGGCCCGCCCTTCGGCTCAAACTTCTCCCGCCGGAACGACACGGCGCCGTCGCCGCCCTTGCCGGCCCGTACGTGGATTTCTGCGCGGTCGATGAGCATGAAGGGAGCCTATGCGGCCAAACAACAGGCCGCGGACAAACGCCCGCGGCCGGGAAAGAAACTCACGCTGAGGAAGCGACCGCTCAGGCGGCGCCGACGACGAGCCACTTGGGTCGCGGCGTCGCGGGATCGGACGGGATGACATGCACCTTGCCGGAGCGATAGAACACCTCGCCCTCGCACATCGCGAAGAGCGTATCGTCCTTGCCGCGCTCGACCATGAAGCCGGGCTTCGTGGGCGTGCCGCGCTGGCGCACGATGATCGCGCCGGGCTGGGCGCGTTCGCCGCCGTAGAGCTTGATGCCGAGGTACTTGGGATTCGAGTCGCGCCCGTTCTTGGTCGAGCCCTGACCCTTCTTATGTGCCATGACGAAGGCCTCTTGCCGTTGTGCTGAGTTCCGAACACCCCCCTACCGTCGAGGGGTCGACAGTATAGCGAGCGTCAGCGGAGAATCCAGCGGGTGTTCGTCCGACGCAACGGATCGTTCCCCTGCCCCGCCAGGTCGCCCGGGGTGAGATGCTCCAGCATCAGCGTCTTACGGAGCACCACTTCCTTCGTCTCCCCCCCCTCGGACACGGCGTCCGGAGGAGTCACCCGACGCGTCTCTCCGCTGAACCCTGAGGCGTACACCGTGGCCCGCGAGGGCTTCATGTTCGCGACCGGCCAGACCGCCACGCTCTCTCGCGCATGCTCCGCCCCTTGAAGAAGCGGACCGATCACCGAGATCTGATCCTGCACAAACGGGTTGCTCAGCCGCTTGATGATCTCCTCCGTCACGCCTGTAGGCACGCCGCGCCCGGCACGGAGCACTTCGGACGATTCATCCGTCGACAGCTCGAACGTCGGCGCGAAATACACCTCCTGCCCGGAGTTGTTTTCCACCTTGTACGGCAGGTACAGGAACGGGCGCAGGCCCTCCCCCGGCACCTCGACCATGGCCAGCCGCAGCGGCCCAGGGTCGATGTCCAGCTCCCACCGAAGTGGCACGGGCGAGGGCTCCGGCGCCGCGAGCGCGCCCGCGCCTTCCCCCCCGAGCGGGAACAACACACCCAGCGCGAGCGCGGGAAGAACGGGCGCGAAACGTCGTGCGAAGCGAGAACCCATCGTGCCGGGCTCCTGTTGCTGGGCCATGGGGCGTTGTGAGGCCGGGAAACGTTAGTCTATGATCGGTACGCGGGCCGTCAAAGAAGGGTCCGCCCCGCTCGTCATGTCGATCGTTTCTCCCACATCCGGACCGGGCCGATCGGGCGACTCGGCCCCCAACATCGCCATTCGGCGCGTGGAAGGGCGCGACCGCGAACGCGCCGCGGCCAAGCTCGTGCACGAGTCCGCCCGTCGATCCCCCGACGCCGGACGCGCCTTCCTCGAGATGGCCGCGCGTTTCGCCATCGACATCACGAACCTCTGGGCCAGCGAGCGCGACGGACAGGTGCGGCAGGTCTGCCTCGCCACGCCCGGCGCCGGACGCACACTCAACTGCTTCGTCTCCACTCCCACGACGGCGGGCGAGGAACACGAGCTCGCCGACGTGATCCGTCACGCTACGCGCGCCGGTGCAGAGCCCCGCTACCCCGCTCCGGCTGCGGCCATCGCGCAGGCGCTGCTCGATCCCGCCGAGCGCAGCTCCGAACGCGCATTCCTCCACGCCGGGTTCCGACGCATCGCCTCCCTCTCCTACATGCAGGGTCGTATCCCCTCACCCAAGCGAGACCCGCCCCCCCCCCCCCCCCCCCCCCCCCCCCCCCCCCCCACCGCTCCCCGACGGCGTCACGCTCGAACACTGGGCCCCCGCGCTCGAGGCCGACTTCATCACGGCCCTCGACCGCACCTATATCGACACGCTCGACTGCCCCGAACTCTGCGAGATTCGCGCGACGTCTGACGTCCTCGCCAGCCATCTCGCCACCGGCGAGCACGACCCCACCCTCTGGTGGCTCATCCGCGCCGAAGGCCGCCCCGAAGGCGCGCTGCTCCTCAACCCATGCCCGGCACAAAGCCAGATCGAACTGGTCTACCTGGGGCTCGGGCCGCACCTCCGCGGCAAGGGCCTCGGCGTCGAACTCCTGCGTTACGCCATCGCCGTCGCCGCCTCCAAGCGCCCCGAGCGTCTCGTCGTCTGCGCCGTCGACCACCGCAACGCGCCGGCTTTGCGCGTCTACAAGATCCTGGGGTTTCAGGAATTCGCGGGCCGGAACGCCCTCGTTCTCCCCCTCACGCCCCAACCTCGGTGAAACACCGCAGCCTCGGCCCGGTATAAGGGCATCCGCCCCGGACCATCCGTCCCTCGGCCCGGGGCACATCGCGACACAAGGAGACTTTGACGATGGGCAAATGCGGCACGCGGGTGTTGTTCGTTGGGTGGTGCGCGACATCGACCGTCGCGCTCGGACAGGTAAGCCCCCACGCGGGCATGCTCCGATTCCCCGACGTGAGCGCGACGCACATCGTGTTCTCGTACGCCAATGACCTCTGGCTCGTCCCACGCGAGGGCGGCGAGGCCAAGCCCCTTGCGGGCCCCGCCGGGCAGGAACTCTTCCCTCGCTTCAGCCCCGACGGCTCCAGCGTCGCCTTCGTCGGCAATTACGAGGGCGACCGGGACGTCTACGTCACCCCTATCGCCGGCGGCATCCCCGCCCGAATCACCCACCACCCCTCCACCGAAATCCTGTGCGACTGGACCTCCGAGGGCAAGCTCCTCTGGCAGTCCACCGGCTTCGCCTTCCGCACGCGCCAGACCCAACTCTTCTTCTCCGCGCCGGGCGGCGGCATGCCTGAGATGCTCCCCGTCCCCTACGGCACGAACGGCAGCATCTCCCCTGACGGTCAGTGGCTCGCATACACACCACACTCCACCGACACGCGCACCTGGAAGCGCTACCGCGGCGGCATGGCCACCGACGTCTGGCTCTTCAACCTCAAGGACTTCACCAGCAAGCAAATCACCGACTGGGAAGGCACCGACACCCAGCCCATGTGGAGCCCGCGCGGCGACAAAGTCTTCTATGTCTCCGACCAGGGCGATGAGCACCGACTCAATATCTGGTCCTACGACCCCTCCTCGGGAGAGCGAAAGCAGCTCACCCGCTTCGCCGACTACGACGTGAAGTGGCCCGCCGTCGGACCCGGCCCCAACGGGCGCGGCGAGATCGTCTTCCAGTACGGAAAGGACCTCTTCCTCTACGACGTCCAGGCCGGAACCTCGCGCGCCGTCAGCATCGTCATCCCGGGCGCCCGTCCCAAACTCATGCCACAGCAGGTCGACGCCAGCAAGTTCATGAACCGCGGCGGCGCAGGAATCTCTCCCTCTGCCAAACGCGTCGCGGTCGAGGCTCGTGGAGACATCTGGTCGCTCCCGGCAGAGAACGGCACGCCGCGCAACCTCACACGCACCGAGAGCGTGGCCGAGCGCGACCCCAGCTGGAGCCCCGACGGCCAGTGGATCGCCTACTGGAGCGATGAGACCGGCGAGTACCAGCTCTACATCACACAATCCGACGGCAAAGGCGAAACCAAGAAGCTCACCGACGCGGGCAAGAACTTCCGATTCGGCGCGTCCTGGTCTCCCGACTCCAAGAAGATCGCCTACCTCGACAACTCCGCCACCATCTTCCTGCTCGACGTCGAGTCGGGCGAGGTGAAGACCGTCGACAACGACCCCTGGTCCTGGGACGGCGGCGGCGTAACCATCTCCTGGTCCCACGACAGCCGCTGGATCGCCTACGACCGCGCCAACGAAGACGCGCGCATCTCCCAGGTCTGGGTCTACAACGTCGAGGCCGGCGAAAAGCACGCCATCACCTCCCCCTACTTCAACGCGCAGGCCCCCGCCTTCGACCGCAAGGGTGAGCACCTCTTCTACCGCAGCAACCAGTCCTACAGCCCCGAGTACGGCGAACTCGGCACCGAGTTCCTCTACTCCGGCACCGAGGTGCTCATCGCGGTCCCCCTCAAGAAGGACAAAGCCTCCCCCTGGGCGCCAAAGTCCGATGAGGAGTCCTGGGACAAGGACAAGAAGAAGGACGGCGACAAGGCCGACAAGGACGAGAAGAACGGCGAGGGCAAGAAGGACGACGGCAAGAAGAACGGCGCCGCCGACGACGGCCTCTCCGGAACGTGGGAAGGCAAAATGACCGGTGGTGAGCCCCTGCCCCCGGGCGGTGACACCTTCACCATGCACCTCACTCTTGACGCCGACAACAAGGTCACCGGCTCCATCACCATCACCGTCGGCTCCGCAACCATCGACGGGACCTACGACCCCGCAACCAAAGCCATCACGGCCACGCTCACCATCGAGGCGGGCGGGACCGCGACCATGAAGGCCACCATCACCGGCGACACCATCAAGGGAACCGTCTCCGCGCCCGAGATGAACTTCGAAGGCGCCATCGAGGGCAAGCGAACCGTCAAGGGTTCCGAAAAGAAGGACGGCGACAAGAAGGACGGCGACAAGCCGGCAGAGAAGGTCGAGATCGACCTCGAAGGCATCGAGTCGCGCGCCATGCGACTCCCTGTCAAGAGCGGCAACTTCGGACGACTCGCCGTCAACGACAAGGGCGATCTCATCTACGTCCGCCGATCCTCGCGCGGCGATGACGGCCCCCCGGCCATCAAGCTGTTCTCCCTCAAGGACGACAAGAAGGAGGAGAAGAACGTTCTCTCCGGGTCAGGCGGCTTCGACATCACCCCCGACGGCAAGAAGCTCATCGTCATCCAGGGCGGAAAGCCCGCGATCCTCGACGCCTCCTCCGGCGCAACCCCCAAGCCGATCAACGACGATCCCATGTGGGTCACCATCGACCCGCGCGCCGAGTGGAAGCAGGTCTTCACCGACGCATGGCGCATCCAACGCGACTACTTCTACGACCCCAACATGCACGGCGTCGACTGGGAGAAGGTCCGCAAGCAGTACGAGGCCATGCTCGCCGACGCCGCGTCGCGTGAGGACGTCTCCTACATCATCGCCGAGATGATCTCCGAGCTGAATGTCGGCCACGCCTACTACCAGGGCGGCGAGACCGAGACCATGCCCTCCGTGAACTGCGGCCTGCTCGGCTGCGACTTCACACTCGAGAACGGCGCCTACCGCATCTCTAAGATCTACCGCGGCGCCGCGTGGGACTCCGACGCCGTCGGGCCCCTCTCCGAGCCCGGCGTCGAGGCGGCGGAAGGCCGCTATCTCCTCGCCGTGAACGGCATCGACGTCGACACCAAGAAGGACCCCTGGGCCGCGTTTGTCGGCCTCGGCGGCAAGACCGTCACGCTCACCATCTCCGAGAATCCGCAGCACGACGACAAGGCCAAGGACATCGTCGTCACGCTCCTCACCAACGACGGCAACCTCCGATACCGCGACTGGATCGAGGCGCGCCGCAAGTACGTCGAGGAGAAGACCGGCGGCAAGGCGGGATACATCTACGTCCCCAGCACCGGCATCGACGGACAGAACGACCTCGTCCGTCAGTACTACGCCCAGAACGCCAAGCCCGCGCTCATCATCGACGACCGCTGGAACTCCGGCGGACAGATCCCCACGCGCTTCATCGAGCTGCTCAACCGCCCAGTGACCAACTACTGGGCCCTTCGCAACGCCAAGGACTTCCCCTGGCCGCCGGACGGCCACAACGGGCCCAAGGTCATGCTCGTGAACGGGCTCGCCGGCTCGGGCGGCGACGCCTTCCCCTACTACTTCCGCGCCGCAGGGCTCGGCAAACTCATCGGCATGCGGACATGGGGCGGGCTCGTCGGCATCTCCGGCAACCCCGGATTCATCGATGGACAAGGCATGACCGTCCCCACCTTCGGCTTCTTTGAGACCGACGGCACCTGGGGCGTCGAAGGCCACGGCGTCGACCCCGACATCGTGGTCGTGGACGATCCGGCGCTCATGGCGATCGGCTCGCCTCAGCGCACCGGCATCGGCGACCCCCAGCTCGACGCCGCGATCGAGCACATCTTGAAGGAGCTCGAAGCCAACCCGCCCAAGACGCCGGCGCGGCCCACCTACCCCAACCGCTCCGGCATGGGCCTCGATCCCAACGACCGGTGAGCCTGTTGGGCTGACACCCGGATCTGACAAAAACAACAACGCCCGCGGCCTTCTCGGTCGCGGGCGTTTTCGTTTCCTCAAGTGGGCGATACTGGATTCGAACCAGTGACCTCTTGCGTGTCATGCAAGCGCGCTAGCCAACTGCGCCAATCGCCCGGATAGGCCGCGAGTATAGCGGCGCTCCCACCGCTCGGCGAGGCTTCGAAGCCCGTCCCTCCCATCGCCCCTCAGCACACGCCCCCGAAGAACGAGAGCACCGCGTTCAGGTCCAGGAAGTCCACGACCCCGTCCCCGTTCAGGTCCCCGAACAACCCCGGCGCCACCTGCGTCCCGAACGCGCTCAGGACGATGTTCAGGTCCAGAAAGTCAACCCGCCCATCCCCGTTCGCGTCCCCCGGACAGGAACTCAGGCACGATTCGAGGCGCGCGATGCGCCCAGACGTCGTCTGGTTCACAGCCGTGAACTCTCCGCCGGCAAAGAGTGATGGGCTCGACCCGCCGACGCCCGGCTCCCCGAGAATGGCGTTCACTCGCGTCTGCCCGAGTGTCCCGCCGATCATCCCCGGTCCGTCGACCCCGAGCCACGTCGTGCCCGTCCAGCGCGCAATGCCCGAGGTCTGTGCGATGCCCGCCGCGTCAAACGCCCCCCCCGCGTAGAGCGTCGGGCCCGTGCCGTCATCGAACACCGTGATCGATGTCACCAGACCGTTCATCCCTTCCCCGAGGCCCTGCCACTGCGAACTCCCGAGGCTCCAGCGCGCGATGCGACGCGCGGGCACGGGCGGGGAGCCGACCGCCGTGAAATCGCCACCGATGTACACCCCGAGCCCTTGCCCGAAGTTGGTCACTCGGATCGCGTACACGGCGCCGTTCACGCCCCCGCCCACCGACGACCAGGATTGGCCGTTCCATTTCGCGAGGAACCGTGTGTTCGCCGCGCCCGCGCCGGTGAAATCACCGCCGACGTACAGCACCGTTGTGGAAGCCTCCAACGCCACACCCAACGCGCGGACCGTGCCCGTCGCCCCCTCGCCCAACGCCGACCAGCCGACCGAGTTCCAGGCCGCGATGTTGTTCGCGGGAACACCGCCCGCCATCGTGAACTCTCCGCCGACGAACACGACGGGCGTAGACCCCGCGTCAACGCCAGCGACGGCGTAGACGGGCCCGTTGATCCCGCTCCCCATCGGGAACCACGACGTGCCGTTGAATCGCGCGACGTTGCTCGCGCTCACGCCGTTGATCGAGGTGAACTGCCCCCCGGCCACAAGATTTCGCTCGATGAAGTTGTAGAGCCCCAGCGCGCGGACCGGGCCGCTCGCGCCGCCACCGGGGATCGGCGTCCACGCCGCTCCGTTCCAGATCGCGAGACGATCGACGCGCATCGCGTTCACGTACGTGAACTCCCCCGCTGCATAGAGGCGAGGCGAAGGCGTGGTAAACGGCGTGGGGTCGTAGATCACGAGCGAATCAACCGCCCGGTTGAAACCTCGTCCCAGCGGGAGCCACTCCGACGACTGCCAGCGTGCCAGCCCGCGCGCCGCATCCCCGTTCACCGTGTCGAACGAGCCAGCGATAAAAAGCCCGCCCCGCTGCGGCGCCAGCGACGGCACGAACGTCGACATCGCGTTCACGGCGCCGTCTGCCCCCGTGCCGAGCCCGGCCCACCCCGTGCCGTTCCAGCGCGCGAAGTTGCGCGCCGGGCCGCCTCCCGCACTCGTGAACAGCCCCCCCACGTAGAGCGTCGCCCCGCCGCCGTCGTCGTGATGTGTGATCGACCGTACGGCCTCGCCCGCGAGCCCGACGCCCCCGCCCATCGACGACCACGACGATCCCGACCAGCGCGCGAGATTGTTCGTCGCCACCGCCCCCGCGTGCGTGAACTCGCCACCGACGAGCAACGCGGGGCCGCCGATCGTCGTCGTCGCCATGGTCCGAACGTGCGCAAGCCCCGCAGTGTTCGTGATCCCCGCGCCCACCCCCGTCCATGACGTGCCCGTCCAGCGCGCCATGTTCGACACGCTCACAGGCCCCGCGAGCGAGAAACGCCCGCCCACATAGAGCTGCCCCCCCGCTCCCGGAGGGAACACGGCCATCGCGTTGACGCTGCGATCGAAGCCGCGGATGCCCTCGCCCATCGCGGACCACTGCTGCCCGTTCCAGCGCGCGATGCCCTGCGCCTGCGATCCCCCCGCCGTGTCAAAGATCCCGCCCGCGTACAGCTTCGCGCCGGCGCCGTCGTTGTAGACGACGAGCGCGTTCACGATGTTGTTCATCCCGCCGCCCATCGGCTGCCACGCCTGGCCGTCCCACTTCGCCACGAAGTTCGTCGCGGCCCCGCCCGAAGAAAGGAACGCGCCGCCTGCGAAGAGCGTCGGCCCCGTGCCATCGTCATGCACGACAAGGGCGTTCACGACGTCGAACTGCGTGGCGCCGAGGCCCAGCCCGATCTTTGACCAGCGTTCGCCGTCCCATTTGGCGACGCGCGGGGCGAGGGTGCCGCCGGCGAGGGTGAAGGAGCCGCCCACGTAGAGAGCGGGGCCTGCGCCGTCATCCCAGACGACCATGGTTCGGACTTCGCCGTTGAGGTCGCCCGAGTTGAAGCGGTCGGCCCAGCCGGGTTGGCAACCGTCTGGCTGGGCGAGGGTTATGGACGAACACCCGAGCAGGGTCAAGCTGAGGAGGCGTGTGATGCAGGGTGGTCGCATGGTCGCGGGGCTCCCTCGACGTCAGGATCGTTCGCTGCCCGCGGGCGGTAATCGACGGCGTTGATGCGCGCAGAACCGCCCGCGAGAGACCCCACGAGAACCCGTACGGGAGTGGTGGCGAGGGTGTTCCAGCATGGTTCGCGACAATTGGCCGAGAAGGGTCATCCCCCGGCCTTGTGCGCAGGAACATCGACATACACGTCGACCAGTTGACCCGGGTAGAAGCCGGCCGGGAGGCCTTCCGGCGCGGGCTGGGCGTCGACACGGAAGAGCACTTCGATGACCCGGGTGTCGACGAGTTCGCCGGCGACGCCGGTGAGTTGTCGCTTGGCGCGGGCGAGCGGCTCGATGCGGATCATGGAGAGGGGGACGAGTTCGAGCCCGTCGGTGGTGGCGCCCCGCGCGCGGGCCATGGCCTTGGCTCCGGCGCGGAGGCGCGGCGCGTCTTCCTCGTTGACGAGGGCGCGGACGTGGAGGGTGGAGAGGTCGCCGATGACCAAGACGCCGCCGGAGTTGTTGGAGGGCGAGGCGTACTCCCCGTTGGAGATGTTGCGTTGGAGCACGACGCCGTCGATGGGCGAGCGGACGGTGAGCCTGTCGAGCCGGATGTTCCAGGCCTCGATGTCGGCGTCTGCGGCGGCGAGTGAGGCGTTGACGACGGCGAGTTCCTTGTCCCAGGCGCCGGCGCGCGCAAGGTCGAGGCGCGCCTTGGCCGCGGCGGCGGCGGCTTTGGCGGCGTCGGCGGCGAATCGTCGTCGGTCGAGCTCGGAGGTGGTGGAGGCGTCGCGGCGCATGGCCTCGGATGCGCGTCGGAACTCGGCCTCGGCGTCGCGGGCGCGGGCCTGGGCTTCGTTCAGCGCGGCTTCGAGCGGCGGGATGGTTTCGGCGCGGGGCTCGGCCTCGAGCTGCGCGGCGCGTGCGGCGGCGAGTTCGCGCGCGGCGCGTCCTCGGATGAGCTCGGCCTTGATCGCGCGCGGGTCGAGCTGGAGGATGGGCTGTCCGGCGGTGACTCGTGCACCGACTTCGACGAGCACGTCGACGACGAGCCCGGGCTCGGGGGGCGCCACCTCGATGTTGCGCGACGCGGCTTCGACGAGTCCGGTGGCGGCGATGCCGCTGGTGAAGGGGTTGATGGAGGGCGCGCTGGCCGGGGGCGGCGCGTTGGTCTGCTCTTTGGCCGTGGCCGCGGTGAACACGGCGACGGAGAGACCGATGACGGAGACCGCGATGACGATCCACTTGACCATGCCGGGCTCGCCTCCTGTTCGCGGGTGTAGGGTAGGTTGTGCGCGGCGTCGCGTCCGCGCGGGTCGGAAGGGGGCTACGCTACGCGTCCCATGACGCGCGTCGCGCTTCGGATGCTGTTCGGAGACAGGGCCAAGTTTCTTTCGCTGGTCTTCGGGCTTTCGTTCGCCGTGCTGCTGATCGCGCAGCAGGGCTCGATCTTCCTGGGGCTGCTGAAGCGTGCGACGGGCCCCTTGCAGAACACGGCCCAGGCGGACCTGTGGATCACGGACAAGGGGACGACGTACATCTTCGAGTACCGGCCGCTCAACGAGAAGTACCTGCTTCGGGTGCGATCGACGCCGGGGGTGGCGTGGGCGGAGCCGTTCTTCTCGTCGCGCGCGCAGGCGGAGCTGCCCGGGGGGGAGTTCCACCAGGTGCAGGTGATCGGGATCGATCGGACGTCGCTGGTGGGCCAGCCGCCCGTGATGCTCGAGGGCCGGCTGGAGGATCTGCGCGCTCCCGGCGCGGTGATCATCGAGGAGTCGTCGCGCCCGAAGCTCGGGAACGTGTGGATCGGGGACACGCTGAAGCTGAACGATCGGCGTGCGGTGGTGGTGGGCGTGTGCCGAGCGAAGCTGGGGTTCGAGTCGAACGCGCTGCTGTACACGTCGTACGACAACGCGGTGGCGTTCACGCCGACGGGGCGCGATCGGCTGTCGTTCATCCTGGCGAAGGCGAAGGACGGTCTGGACCCGCGCGCGGTGGCGCGGAACATCGAGGAGACGACCGGGCTGGGGGCGTACCCGCGGAAGGAGATGGAGTCGCGGACGATCCGGTACATCCTCACGAACACGGGCATCGGGATCAACTTCGGGATCACGGTGCTGCTGGGTTTCATCGTGGGGCTCGTGGTGGTGGCCGCGACGTTCCACGAGTTCACGCTGGAGAACCTGAAGTACTTCGCCGTGTTCAAGGCGATGGGCACGCGTACGCGGACGGTGATCGGGATGGTGCTGATCCAGGCGTTGATCGTGGGGCTGATCTCGTACGGGATCGGGGTGGGTCTGGCGTCGATCTTCTCGCTGACGGGCCGGAGGCCGGGCGCCGAGCTGGCCCCCTATTTCCCGTGGCCGATGCTGGTCGGGACGCTGTTCGCGATGCTGGTGTGCGTGTCGCTGGGGAGCGTGCTGAGCCTTCGTCGGGTGATCCGTCTCGAGCCCGCGGTGGTGTTCAAATGAGCGAGGCGATCCGGCTGGAGGGCGTGACGAAGACGTTCGGGGAGGGACGGGCCGCGGTGCGCGCGCTGCGCGGGGTCGACCTGTGCGTGGAGGATGGGTCGATCCTCATGCTCGTCGGGCCGTCGGGGTGCGGGAAGACGACGCTGGTGTCGATCATCTCGGGCGTGCTGGACGCGGACGAGGGGCGCGCTGAGGTGTTCGGGCAGGCTTGGAGCGAGCTGTCGCGCGAGGCCAAGACGACGCTGCGCCGCGAGCTGGTGGGGTTCGTGTTCCAGCAGTTCAACCTGATCCCGACGCTCTCGGCGGCGGAGAACGCGGCGGTGCCGCTGCTGATCCGCGGCGAGGCTCGTGGGGAGGCGCTGGCGCGGGCGCGCGACGTGCTCGACTCGGTGGGGTTGGGGGACAGGGCGGACGCGTTCCCGTCGCAGCTCTCGGGCGGCATGCAACAGCGGGTGGCGATCGCGCGGGCGCTGGTTGGCAGGCCGAGGCTGATCGTGTGCGATGAGCCGACGGCCGCGTTGGACGCGGTGACGGGCCAATCGGTGATGTCGCTGATTCACGGGGCGACGCGGGAGCTGGACGAGCAGGGGCGCCGTCGTGTGGTGATCGTGGTGACGCACGACAACCGGATCATGCACTTCGCGGACCGGATCGAGCGGATGGAGGACGGGCGGCTGACCGGGAGCCTGCCGGTTCCGGCGGCGCCGGACGTGGCCACCCTTCACTGATCGCCCGCTCGGGAATCCAGGGTGACGGCGTGTTCGGGGCGGCGTCGAATACACTCAACGTGCGGACGAGAGGAGGGTCTGCGCCCGTCATGACACGACTGCTCGGCCTGTGGCAATCGGTCCGGTCAAGCCTCTGGTTCGTGCCGGGGATGCTGGTGCTGCTCGCGGTGCTGCTCGCGGAAGCTCTGATCGAGATCGATTCGTGGGTGGGGCCGGGGGCGGCGCGTGCGTTCCCGCTGCTCTTCGGGGCGGGAGCTTCGGGATCCCGGGGTCTCCTCGAGACGCTGGCGGCTTCGATGATCACGGTTGCGGGCGTGGTGTTCTCGATCACGCTGGTGGCGTTGTCGCTCGCGTCGAGCCAGTACAGCTCGCGTGTGCTGCGCAACTTCATGCGCGACCGGATGAATCAGACCGTGCTCGGTGTTTTCGTGGGGATCTTCGCGTACTGCCTCGCGGTGCTGCGGACGATCCGCGAGGGCGAGGAACACGCGTTCGTGCCGTCGCTGGCGGTGTTCGGGAGCGTGGTGCTGACGTTCGTCGGGATCGGGTGTTTCATCTATTTCATCCACCACATCTCGACGCAGATCCAGGCGTCACAGATTCTGTCCCGCATCGCGAGCGAGACGACGCGCCGGGTGGACCGGTTGTTCCCGGAGGAGCTGGGGCGGGAGGAGCCGCTGGAGGGCGAGGAAGGCGAGTTCGAGGCGGTGCGGCTCCGCCGGTGGGCGCCGGCGTTGTCGGTGCGCACGGGGTACCTGCAGTTGGTCGCGTCGGACCCGCTGCTGGCGTTTGCGCGGGAGCGCGACACGGTCGTGCGGATGGAACGCGCGGTGGGCGACTTCGTGGTGGAGGGACAGCCGCTGGCGTCGATGCTCGTCGCGGGCGAGCTGAGCGCGGAAGACGAGGGGGAACTGCGGAGCGTGTTCACGATCGGGCCGGAGCGGTCGGGGGCGCAGGACGCGGCGTTCGGCATGCGGCAGATGGTGGACGTCGCGCTCAAGGCGCTCTCGCCCGGGATCAACGACACGACGACCGCGGTGACGGCGGTTGACTATCTCGGCGCGGTGCTCGTGCGGCTTTCCGCGCGGCGCATCGAATCTCGGCGGCGCTTCGACGGGGGAGAGCTTCGGGTGCTCGCGCGCGGCGCGACGTACCAGGGCCTCGTGCGCCTGGCGTACGACCAGATCCGGCAGCACGCGGGCGGGAACGTGGGCGTGCTCTCGAGGATGGCCGGGACGCTCGAGATGCTGGAGGAGCTTGTGGAAAGCGCGGGGCGGAGGCGCGTGCTGCTTGAGCAGGCTGAGGCCCTGGAAGAGGTCGTGCGCCGGAGCGTGCCGTCGCCGTTTGATCGTGATCCGTTGCGCGCGCGGGTCGGGCGGTTGATCGAATCGTTGCGGACGGAAGGCGAGTAGCAGCGGCGGGCGAAGCCGCACGGCAGATTCAACGGTCGCCGATCGGCCGTTCAGCAGTTCTGCCCGAACGCGCTGAGGACGACGTTGAGATCGCTGAAGTCGATGCGTCCGTCGGCGTTGAAATCGGCCGCGGCGTTGTACGCCGGCTGGCCGGTCATCGACCCGAAGGCGCCGAGGACGATGTTGAGGTCGGCGAAGTCGACGCGTCCGTCGCCATTGGCGTCGCCGGGGCAGGGGCGTGCGCCGACGGCGTGGAGGGCGCCGGTGATGGCGGTGGAGAAGGTGATGGACTGGAGTTCACCGGTCAGGAGGACGTTGGCGGTGGCGCCGGGGGGCAGCACGGTGGGCAGGGGAAGCGGCAGGTTCTCGAAACCTCCGCCCGGGAAGGGGCCGGGGACGGTCTGACCGCCAGAGACGTCGATGGAAGCATCGAGCGTCGCGGAAGCGCCGGCGAGGGTGAGCGAGCCGGTGAGGGTGAGAGGGAGCGGGAAGGGCGGGGGCGCGACGGGCTGTCCGTTCGCGTCGGCGACGAGCGTCACGTCGACGGGAATGACGAGCGCGAAGGTGTAGACGCCGGGGGAGCCTTCTGCGGGTGTGAGCGTGCCGGCGGCGGGGCCGGACTGTGCGGCGGAGAGCACGGAGATGGACGCGCTGCCGAGGGGGAGCGGGATGGGGACGCCGCCCGGGAAGACGGAGTTGGGATTGAAGGTTCGGAAGGTGCTGTAGAGCAGAAGAAGATCGACGTCGAAGGAGGGGAGTGCGCCGTTGAGGAAGTCGGCCGCGAACTGGTCGGCGGAGAGAGTTCCGGCGTTGGTGTCTGCTGTGAGCGAGAAGGCGCCGGTGGGGTTGGTGGTGGAGGCGCCGGCGCCGTCGAGGGTCATGGTGAGCGGAATAGCGACGTTGCCGGAGCCGCCGATGATGCCGGGGCGGGTCTGCGTGCCGGTGGGGTTGGTGGTGGCGTCGTAGTCGCCGATGAGGGAGCCGGGGATGGGCGCTTCGAGAGAAGAAGAGGTGTTGAGGGTCGAGGCGGCCGGGGTGATGGTGAATGAATACGTCGCGGCGAGCGCGGCGCTCGACAGGACGCCCGCAAGCCCGGCCGACAAAGTCCACACATGGCGCATGCTCGTCTCTCCTCGTGCCCTTCAGGGGCCGCGCTCAAGAGTCTACGGGCGGCGGGGCCGGGCGCCAGAGGGATCGTCCGTCCGGAGCGAGAGCCCGAGAATACCTGGGAGGGTTCATGAAAAAGCGGCGCTCGTCTGGTGACGGCGCCGCTGCTCTCTCGCTCCGACATGTCTGCGTTCGGCGCGGTTCAGCGCCGACGGCGGACGCCCGCGAGGCCTGCCAGGCCCAGCAGGGCCGTGACACCCGGGGTGGGGACAAAGAACCCGCGGATCTCGCCGCCGCCGAAAGAGGTCGTGTGGATGTTGAGGTAGGCGCGGCCCTGAGCCACGGCGTTCATAAATGCGGTCTCGGCGCCTGCTGCGGTGCCGCCGTTGCCGGTGACGAACGAGCCGTTCCACGACCCGGTCTGCGTCATGTCGAAGGTCATGTCGTAGGAGCCGAAGGTGACGCCGGAGGGGAAGCCGGAGAAGGTGGGCGTCTGGGTCATGACGCTGGCGGTGCCGGCGAAGGGGACGGCGGTGGGGCCGTGAATGTGCGCGGCGGTGACGGTGCCGAGGAGTCCGGAGAAGGAGGTGACGAGGCGGAAGGTGCGCGCGGTGGTGTCGATGGTGAGCGTGGCCGTGCCGACGCCGGGGGAGGCATTCGGGGGGGACTCGCTGGGACCGTCGAGGGCGGCGGTGTAGACGAGGATGTCGGCGGAGGCGATGCCGGCGGCGCAGCCGAGTGCGGCGGCGACGGTGAGGGCGTGTCGTGCGATTCGCATGTGGTTCTCTCCCAAGGTGTTGGGCGGCCGGCGTGGGGCCGGGCGCGTGTGAAAGGACTCCTGCGGGCGGTGATTCATCGCCCGCGCATCACCGGGCGCGCATGAGCCACGATGTGCGCAGCGACTCGGACGAAGGAGCGTCCTGCGCTGCGAGTTCACATGCAGAGGCCGTGGCGCGCTGTGCGGCGCTGCGGGGGCGAGGATACCTGCGCGCTGGAGCACTCCCAAGGGCAGAGTGGCGGGTTTGGGTGGATGAAGGGGGGACCCTCTGGTGGATGAAGACAGTCAGGGCGTGGTGTGGAGGGCGCGGTGGCGCACGATCCATTGTGCGACGACATTGGAAAGTGATTTGCGGCGCTGGTTGAAGGCTTCGGCGGTGGGGAAGGTGATGGAGGCTCGGTCGGGGGAGTGCCAGTGGAGAAGGCCGGCGGGGTCGTCGATCTTGTCGGGAAGGGCGTCGGCCGAGGCGGATTTGGCGCCGTGGTGGAGCACGAGCGTGACGACCTGCTTGGGGCGTATGTTGACGGTGGCGAACCAGCCGTGGCAATAGAAGGAGGAACTGTTCCACTTGACGCCTTCGGTGACGTCCTTGGCCGCGTCGAGGATGAGCGCGCGGATGGCGATGACGACGGACTTGAGGGGATGGTCCAGGGCGTCGAGGAGTTGGTCAACGGCGGCGGGGTTGTCGTGCTCGGGAGGCATCGCGGGCGAGTTTGCGCCGGACTTTCTCGGCGCGGCGCCGGCGGGTGTGTTCGCGATCTTCTTTGACGTCTTCTTCTTCATGGGGGGCAGTACTCGGTGCGGCCGGGCGTTGCACGGACATCGCTGTCGCCAGAGCGTACGATCTTTCCCATGCCACAGATCAGCACGTTCCTGACGTTCAACGACAAGGCGGAGGAGGCGGCGCGGTTCTACACATCGATCTTCCCCAACTCGAAGATCACGCGGGTCTCGCGCTACCCCGACCTCGGCCCGCAGTCGCCGTTCAAGACGGGCAGCGTGATGACCGTGGAGTTCACGCTGAACGGACGTGAGTTCACCGCGCTCAACGGCGGACCGCAGTTCACGTTCAACCAGGGGATTTCGATCGCGGTGCTCTGCGACACACAGGAGGAGCTGGACGAGTATTGGGGGAAGTTCGTCGCGGCGGGCGGCACGCCCGTGGCCTGCGGGTGGATCACCGACCACTTCGGCGTGTCATGGCAGATCGACCCGAAGCTGCTGATCGATCTGATCACGGGTTCTGATCAGGCGAAGGCCGCGAAGGCGATGCAGGCCATGATGGGGATGGTGAAGATCGACAGCGCGGCGCTGAACCGCGCGGTCGGGGGATGAGTCGACCTCTCAGCGTGCCGCGCGGTCGATCTCGCAGCACACCAACCGGTAGCCCGTGTCGAGCGCGTCGAGGCGCAGGAGGTGGGCGTGTCGCTCGGCCCAGCGTCCGTCGGCGAGGTCGGCACTGAGGTGTGCCAGTCCCGGCTTGGGGTCGATGCGTGAGAAGCTGGAGATGGCCGCTCGCACATCGGCACGAAGGTAGGCGTCGGGCCTGCGCCAATACGCGTAGAGGAACCCGTCCGTGCAGTCGTGCGGCGTAGGAACGGGCGTCATCGTGACGGGGCCGATGATGCGCTCGATGAGCGCGACGAGCGCGGGAGCGGAGGGGAAGATCGTGCGGTCGTAGGCGGCGATCTCGGGGAAGTACTCGTCGGTGAGCCAGCAGGGCGCGACGTCGGGCGCCCAGGTGTAGAGGACGATGCGCGTGCGCGCGACGCGGGCCATCTCGGAGAGGCCGCGCTCGAGGTCGGACCAGTGATGGGTCGTGAGCAGGGCCATCGCGGCGTCGACGGAGGCGGTTTCGAGCGGGAGCGATTCCGCGCACGCTTGCAGGCAGGGCGCCGCACCCGCGGGACGCTGGCGGATCATCACCTCGGAGGGCTCGATGGCGATCACGTCTCGGTCGGTCGGCTCGTAGGAGCCGGCCCCGGCGCCGATGTTGGCGACGGAGCGGGCGTCTCCCAGCGCGGCATGGATGGCGGCGGCGATGCGGGGATCGGGGCGGCGGAGGGCGGCGTAGCCGAGGCCGATGGAGTCGTAGAGGGTCATAGGGGGAAAGGATATTGAAAGCGTCCCCCGACGCACGACGGAGGGCTTTCGTTCTAAGAATCGGGGTGAGAGTACGCCATAGAACTGCCCCCGGAACGCGTTAGGGAGTGGGAACCGGATAATCGGAGTTTGCTTTAGGCCAACGACGGTGCGTCGGGGACGCTTCCAGCATCACGGAATCTGGGCCCCCGAAGCCAACAGCGTCTCCAGTTCCACGATGGTGACGACCTTCATCGGAAGACTAACGAGGAATCGACTGATCAGTTCCTCGTCCACGATGATCGCTCCCTCCACATCCCACTTGCCGCGATTCGGAATGCCCTCGTGGTCCAACACCGATTCCAAGTGCTTCCGTAGCCAGGCCACTCGCTTGCCATGCTTTGACACGATTGATTTGTCGCCCTTGGCCAGTTCCGCAAGCTCATTCGCGATCTCCGACGGGACGCGTGCTAATGACAAATCCTTGCACTCATACGCTCGCACTCGTCGCCGTCGCGGATCAATCACAAGCACATCGATGTCGCCAAGTTCGTGCCCTGCTTCTGAAGCGATCCGGAGTTGTCCGAAGGTCTCCGCCCTCTCTCGCACAACAAGGCCGTGCACCCGACGGAACATCTCGGCAATCGTCGCGTTGAATCTGTATCCCGCAATCTCGGTCATTCCTCCCAACGCCTGCGTCATCTCCGGCGACTGTGCTTTCAAACGACCCGTGAAGCAAAGTCCCCTCAGGTAGGCGCGGGCTCGGATCAGCTGGCTGCTGGCGAACAAGAGGTCATTGCCGCGAACGACGAACGGCCTTCGCAGCAATGACCAGCGGCGGTTGTACTTCCAGGGATAGACATCCGCCTGTTTGGCTGGAGCAGGCACCTTGAAGAAATCGGGGCGTGCCAACAAGCTGAGCGAACTGATCCAATCCGACGCCTGTGCTTCCGCAATTTTCAACTCCTGGCTAACAAGAGCAACGAACTTCTCCCGCTCCATGACCGCGACTGCTCGCTCTTGGCGCACACACTCGTCTACGGCGATCCCCAAGAGGTCGGCATGTTGGTCGAGCGTGAACCCGAATTCGGCAGCAGATGCTCCAAGAATCGCTCCGTGTGCACGCTTTCTCTTGGCCTGTATGTACTCAGAATCCTGGACAATGACCGTTCGGAAGAGTCTTGCTCGCTCTCCAACCCCATATGACTCCATGAACCGATCACGAGTATTTTGGCGAATCGAGTTGCCGATCCCAAGCCTGCCTGAAGGAAGCCTTGCGACACCAGGATCGTCGGACCCATACTGAATGTCGTCACTGATCATCCCCAGCGTGATGATCTTGGATGCGAGGCCCAGCAGGCGGTCATAGGTGCCATAGGACATTTCGGCTGAGCCGGTCGGAGGCCTGGCAGCGACAAGTTCAATCAAGAATCGGCAGGACAGATCGGCCTTGCCAATATTGATCAAGCGATCAACAAATTCCTTTGCTGAACCAGCGTCCTCCGCGAAGCAGGACAGCGTGTATGGCTCGGCCAAGCGATCCACGGAACGGGCATCGACAATCGCCTCATTGTGGGCGATCAACCACTCCAACAATCCCTGTGGCTTGAGGCTGGATAGCTCGTGTGTGAGTTGCTTGTAGAAGCCCGCCACTACTGCGTTGATGGTGTCTTCCCGCTTGTCGCTAGCCACCTCTCCTTCGGGAATGCCTGCGGCGTCGAATATCGTATTCACGCTGTCCAGAGCTTCCTGCTCAGCGGCAACAGGAACCAGATGCTTCGGCGGGAGAGAGCGGGGATAGGCAGCAGCCGTGTCCTCCGACGAGAATGCAATCAACCGACGATGATATGGCGTGGGCATGACGACTTGAAGAGCAGCATCTGCGTCGCCGGCACTTTGCCCACTCTGCGCAGCCAGCGCGTGAAAGAATGGCTCAAAGAGAAATCGATCTGCAGGGGGATCCGTGCGGGCAATGGCAACGAGCGTATCCGGGTGGAAGTGCACACGAATCAGTCGCTCGGTCACTTGATCGACCCGTGGAGGTGTGTCTCGGGAATTAGGTTCTGGATCGGACTCCGGCGGGTTCCATTCGTCAGAACGTTCGATCACCACTTCCACCCTCAGATGGCGAGCAGCAGCGGAGCGAACAAATGGCGTTGTGCCGGTGCGTGCAACCCAAAAGGCCAAGGCGTCAACAAGGGCAATCGCCACATCGCGACCAACACCTTCCGGGCTCACATTTGAGAGGTCCGCGGTAACCCAGATCTCACCCTCTGGAAGCTCGATGCATTGTGCGGGCAGTTCAAACTGGGGAACTCGCGGGCAGTAGAGCGGAAGCCGTGATCCGGCATGCACACGAACGCACTCTTGAAATCCACCACTCGCAGCACGGATGCCGTGAGGATCGTACTTCTGATGAGCCTCCAAGAGCACGGCCCCGCCGTCGTTTGGCTGAAGCATAATGCAGTTGTACTGGCCGTCATCCGTGAGGTAGAAGCTGGAATCTTTGTCCCGGTAGAAAAACAGTTCGTCTGCGATCGATATTGTCTGAACATGGGCCTTTTCCCTCAAACGCCGTCGGGCGTTCGAGAAATGCCATAAGTACAGAGGATTCGACGGTTCTAAATAGCTGATGGCAACGAGATCCTGAATGTTGAACGGCAGAACTTCCTGCTCGGGCGAACCGCCTGACAAGCCAAGGCATGCCCTTCGGCCCACTCCTGAGAACACGACCATTCCCAAAATCTCCTTCACCGGAAATTTCATCGCTGAGCCGGAAATCAAGGCTGCGGCAAATGCTGCGTCCAATTCCGACCCCGCCGGGAAGCTCGCTTCCCCTGCGGGATCATCCGGCTCAAACGTCGAAAGGTCATCCGAAACGACAATCACATGAAGGAGCTTGTCGGAGTCGAGGAGCCGTAGTTGTTCTGTCATCAATGGTCGAGTTGAAGCGGGTTGGAGGCTCTGTGCCAGCTTGGGTAAGCCCATTGAATCAAGGCAGCGGTCGGTTGCCATCACCGACGACTCGTGAAATGACTTTGCCAAGCGTTCAAGGCACGAGTGGCTGTGGGCACGTATCAGCACATATCGACTCAGGGCGGTCAGCATCGCATGGGGCAGCCCGACAACGATCCTGTTCCCGCTGCGAACAAGCGGCTGATTGATCAAAGGCCAATCGCTCGGGCACACTCCGCTTGGTGAGCCGATCCCAAGACTTGACTCGAACGGCTCGAGTGCCCTGGGAGGCACGTTCGTGCCTGCGAAGAGATCGGCAATCTCCTGATCCGTCCACGTCACGGCGTGAATGAACTGATTCAGTCGATTACCTGTCGGAATCTCTAGCTGCTTAGCCGAGCCAGGTGCCTGACCACGAACAAGGCCGGCACGCTTGCACACCGCATCACTCAATCGAAGTATGGCTTGGCCAGGAACCGCGATGCTGTCCTGAAATGCCTTAAAGTCATCCAAGTCAGGATGAAGCAACGCCCCCATCAGCAACAGGTCGAGGCCCGGCCGCAAGTGTTCGGTCAGCCCGGGCATGACGAGGTAGGCGCCACCAAAGAAGGCCATCGATTCGACCAGCGGCCATGTGACAGGATCTTCAAGGTGCGAGATGCCCATACCGCCTTCGATTGTTTGGCGAAGTCGGCGAGGGCTGACTGAGGGCTTTCCCGTTTCGTCTGAGAATGAGGCGATCAAGGCCGCCAAGTACTCCAACCGCAGCAGCCGTTGAGCATTCTCGGCCTGCAACTGAATGGCTGCGGTTCGCTGTAGCAGATTGATAGAATCGAAAACGCTCAGGCCCAAGTCTGGCGCCGGCTCGTGACTTGGATTGGGCTTTCTCGGAATCACGCACACCATTCATAAGTGAGCGGGCAGAAGCCGACGGAAACCACTGTGCTTAGCATTGGCTACCTGTCGCCTGAATGCACTGACTGTCGCTTCACAAGCGAAAATCACTCGATCTACGACATGAAAGAACCCGGCTTCCCAAGCGGTAAACCGGGTGAATCGGGGTGACTGGATTTGAACCAGCGACCTTCTCGTCCCGAACGAGACGCGCTACCAAGCTGCGCTACACCCCGTCTTGTCCAGCCGTAGATCCTAACGTCTCCCGGCCTTCCGGGCGAGCCTTGTTCGGCTTCGGGGCCGAGGGGCACGGGGAGAGGCCGCGGGAGCGCGAGGCTCGGCGCCTGGGACGGTTTTCCGAAGTGGGCGCAACAGGATTCGAACCTGTGACCCCCGCCATGTGACGACGGTGCTCTAGCCAGCTGAGCTATGCGCCCCGGGGAGGCAGAGGATACACACGCTCGGCCCGCCATGCCACAGGACCGCCAGGCCTGGGCTGCATGTGGGCAGGCAAGCCATCCGTTGGGCATGTGGCGGCGACACCTCGGGAGGGGGGCGCATGAAAAAGCCCGTCGCACAGGGCGGGACGGGCGTGTGAGGAGCGTTGGGTTATCCAGAGCCGGACGTGGGTCAGGCGACCTGCGTGCGGCGGCGACGGGAGCCCATGAGGCCCGCGGCGAGTGTCATGAGAGCCGCGGAGCCCGGCGTCGGGATGAGGTTGGCCGGGGCCGACTGCCCGAAGAAGGAGAGGACGAGGTTGAGGTCGAGGAAGTCCACGGCGCCGTCCTCGTTGGCGTCACCGATCAGGCCTGGCAGGCCGAAGGTCCCCGCGGCGGCCTGACCGAAGAACGAGAGGACGTTGTTGAGATCGAGGAAGTCGACGACGCCGTCGCGATTGGTGTCGGCGCCGTTGCGCACGCCGAGGACGTAAGTGGTCGCGCCGACGGAGCGCCACCAGAAGAGATTGGGAGCGAGCGCCGGGGCGACGAACGAGGTGAAGTCACCGGTGCGCGAGCCGTAGGACATGATCGTCCAGGAGTCGCCCCAGTCGGGGACGAAACCGCCGGAGAGGGAGATGTCGAGCGTGCCGCCCAGCGAGGCGTTCCCGGTGATGTTGATGCGGTCGGCCTGCGCGACGCCGGTTCCCGCGGCCTCCCAGGCGTAGCGGCCGGTGGCGGTCTGCCCGTAGTTGCCGTTGATCGCCCAGACACCGGGGGAGGTCCCGGGCGTGATCGTGCCGCGGTTCAGCACATTGACGGCGAGATTGGCGTTGCCGGAGGCGGTGGAGCCGGCGAGGACTTCGAGGGTTCCGCCGCCGGTGACGCTGGCCGTGGGAACGAACGAGGCGGAGCCGTTGATGCGGAGGGACGCCGGGGCGGCGATGGAGGTGGTGCTGCCGGCGGCGAAGACGGACGCGGAGCTGAGCGTGTTGACGCCGGCGGTGACGTTGAGCGTATCGGCCTGCGTGAACGATGGGGCGGTGTACGTGCCGCCGGACATGTTCATCGTGCCGCTGTTGAAGATGCCGTGGTTGGTCATCGTGAAGCCGTTGCCGCCGCCGATGTTGAGCGTGCCGTCGAAGCCGAACTCACTGCCGAAGTTGCCGGTGATGCGGAGACCGCCGTTGAGTGCGCTGAGGACGCCGTTCTCGTTCGAGCCGTCGAGATCGGCGAAGTTGGTGGTGCTGATGGTGAGCGTGCCGCCGTTGCCCGCGATCGTGCCGTTGTTGTTGATGTTCTGCGAGGTGACCGTGCCGAAACCGGTGAGCATGCCGACGTTGGTGACCTCGAAGGCGCGTCCGGAGAGGGTGGCGCCGCCGGCCGTGAGGTTGACCGAGCCGTCGAGCATCCAGTCGGTGGAGGTGTTGATGACGAGGGCGCCGGCGACGTTGGCCGTGCCGTCGTAGTCGTTGTTGGCGAAGGCGTCGATGGTGGCCGAGTTGATGGTGAAGGTGGCGCCGGCGTTGACGTTGGTGACGGCGAAGCCGCCGCCGTCCCAGTCGTACTCGCCGGTGTTGATGGTGGTGCTCGTGGCGACGGTGGCGTCGCCGTACTGGCGCAGGAGGCCGGCGCCGGTGTAGGAGCCGCCGCGGTAGGTGATGGGCCCTTCGAGCTGGAGCTGATCGCCGGCGGCCGTCAGCACGACCGCCCCTGTCGAGAAGATCTCGATGGGCGCGAGGAACCGGTTCGCCGTGCCGTTGGCGTCGATGGTCCCGCCGGAGAGATTCATCTCCGCGGTTCCGCCGGCGACGGCGCCGCTGTTCATCGTGAGGGTGTTGCTCATCGTCCACTGGCCCGAGGGCGCGTTGACGTTGAGCGTGCCGTTGACGACGACGAGGTCGTCCATGGCGTCCGCGATGTTGGAGTTGATGTTGAGCGTCGCGCCGGCGTTGACGGTGTGGGTGTGCCCGAGGAAGCCGCCGTCCCAGTCGAGGGTGGCGACGTCGATCGTGGTCGTGCCGGTGTAGGTCCAGTTGCCGTCGGTCTCGCCGCGCCCGGCGCCGGTGATCGTGCCGCCGTTGAACGTGCCGCCGCCGCTGAAGTTGATGGTCTCGCCGGCGTCGACGGTGGCCGTGAAGCCGGAGTTGAGCGTGGAGTTCTCGGAGACGATGGCGACGCCCGTGCCGGTGACGTCGATGGTGGCGACGCCCGAGGTCGTCATGGCGCCGCCCGCGAGTGTGGCGTTGGTCGTGCCCGTGTTCATGTTCACCGTGCCGGAGTGGCTCCAGCCGTCGGTGAAGGTGAGGGTGCGGTCGGCATTGATGTTGATGACGCCGTCGAACGCGTCGTTGAGCGTTCCGTTGAACGTGATGTTGCCGCCGGTGGCGTTGACGACGCCCGCGCCCGAGCCGCCGTCGAGATCCCACGTGCCCGCGGTGGAGGTGTTGAAGATGAGGTCGCCGCCGGAGGCCGTGACCGTGCCGTCGTTGACCAGGTCGCCCCCGTTCACCGTCACCGTGCCGCGCCCGATGACGTCGGCCTCGGCCACGCTGATGTCGAGCGTGCCGTTGACGTTGACCGTGCCGCCGAAGAGGAAGAGCTGCGCGTCGCCGTTGCGGAGCGTGAGGCCGCCGTTGGCGTTGTACGTGCCGCCCTCGTTGACGACGATGTCGCTGTCATCCCCGTCGACGATCGCGAGCGCGAAGGTGGACAGGGTTCCGCCGTTGTTGACGTTGACGTTCGCGGCCTCGGAGATGAACAGCCCGCGAGCCACCTCGCCGGCGCCGTTCACGTTGGCGGTGTTGCCGTCGACGAGGTACGCGTCCTCGGTGGAGTCGGGCTGATCGTTGCCGATCCAGTTCCCGTTGGTGGCCCAATCGCCGTTGTTGGCGTGGAAGAACTTGCGGTCGAGGTCGATGTCCGTCCAGTTGCTGGCCGAGGCCATCGAGAAGATGTCGGTGGGGCTCGGCAGACGTCGGATGCCGGTGCCCACGGAGGGGAACATGTTGCAGAGATTGCAGTTGAGGTGGGCGATGTTGCCGCCGGAGGCGATCACCGCGGCGAGTGCGCCGCCGCGCGTCAGCGTCGTGCTGAAGTCGTAGTCACCGTCGGCGGTCTCGGCTTGGGTAGCGGTGTTGGCAGCGGACATGCCGAGGGCATGCCCCATCTCGTGCAGAGCGACGCTCAGCATGTCCGTGAGTCCAGCGGCGCCGCCGCCGCCGGTCGCGTTGCCGGTGCGACCAACCTCGAATTCGTTGAGCGCCGTGCCGTTGAACCACGCGGCCCGATTGGACGCGCTGACGTCGCGCCAGATGGTCGACGCCATGGTGAACTCGTTGTCGTCGAGCGGCGTCGAGTCGATGAACCACGACCACTGGCTGCCGAAGTCGATGTTGCCGGCGGTCTCTCGCCCGCCGCTCTGCGACGTGAGGGAGTGGACGGCGAGCGTGCTCCCGCCCGTGTTGGTCCAGCCGATGGTGAGGTTGAGCGTGTGCGAGTCCTCGATCCAGTCCTCCCACATGTTCGCCGCGGAGTTGATGAGATGGCGCACCGTGCCCGCGGTCGCCGTCGATCCGGGGACGTTCGCATCGAACGTGAGATTGATGGTGAGCGCGCTGGCGCTCCCGGAAGCGAGGGCGAGCCCCGCCGCAGACGCCATGACCGCGCCGGCGCGCGTGCCGATTCGACGCAACGTATTCCGCATGTCTGATCCTCCTCCGTGCAGCACGGAAAACAGCAACAATTGTGCAGGTCGGTCCCTCGCGCTGTGCGGCGTCGAGGGGGACACCGATTCTGGTATACCCAACACAGGGAGATCGACGCAACCCAGAAGTGCGCGGATTGCCCTTTTTTTCAGCCCACCGACGCGCACGCCACGCGACCCGCTTCCCTGCGAGTGCGCGCAACAGCTTTGTGGCGCAGGAGTTGCGCGATATCATCCCGCTCGGTTTGCCGACTCACTCCGCGAGCGGGTCCGGCCTGAACAGCTTCGTGTCCAGCGCCCACTGCTTCTCGGTGAAATTTCCGCCGAGCCCCGCCGACGCGCGCTCGGATCGCGTCGCGGCCAGCGCCATGTGCGTCTTCGCGTCGAGGTTGTCCAGCAGGGAGACGAAGATCGCCTCGGGCGTGGCCGGGATCTTCGCGGCCCCGTACTCCGGCACGCCGTGATGGCTCACGATGATGTGCTGAAGGACGCTGATGACGTGCGGCGGGAAGCGGATCCCGCTGGATCGCATGGCTTGTTGGGCCTTGTCGTGGAGCATGATGGCGCCCTCGACGATGTGGCCGACGAGCTCGCCGCGATCGGTGTAGCCGAAGCCCCGCTCCCAGGTCAGCTCGCGGGTCTTCCCGAGATCATGGAGGAAGAGGCCCATGAGCACGATGTCGCGCGAGAGGCGCGGGTAGAGCGGGAGCATCGCGTTGGCAAGGTTCAGCAGCTGCAGGGTGTGCTCGAGGAGCCCGCCGAGATAGGCGTGATGCATCGCCTTCGCGGCCGGTGCGACACGGAACTGCCCCATGAGCAGCTCGTCTCCCAGGTACGCATCGAGCAGCGCCTTCATCGCGGGGTGCTGCAGCGTGGCAAGGAGCGCGCTGAGCTCGCCGAACATCTCGTCGATCGGCCGCTCCGCGGTCGGGAGCAGGTCCTGGAGCTGCCGATCCGACGGCTCGACCGGATCGATGGCGTGCACGATCAGCTGCAGCTCGCCCTGGTAGGGCTGCGTCTCGCCCTCGGCCCAGACGAAGCCGTCGGTGGGCAGGCGCCCGAACAACTCCTCGGTGATGGACCACATCCGCGCCGGAAGCTCTCCCGAACGATCCCGGAACAGGCAGCGGAGATAGGGCTTGCCGGCCCGCGTCGTGCCCATCTGCGCGTTGGCGATCGCGAAGAGGCCCTCGAACCGCTCGTTGGGTTTGAAGTCCTTGATCAGCCTGCGTGTTCCCTCTCGCGTTGCCGTCTGCCCCATCGTTGCTCCTCAGATTGCCCCCCGCGCGGACGATCGTAGCAGACGGCTCGCGCGACACCCGCGACCCTCAGCGCCCCTTCGCCGGCTGTCCGTTGTCGGGCGTCCCGCGCTCGCCCCGCCTCGCTCGACGAACCTCCTCGAGTCGGCGTTTGAGAAGCTCCTCCGACCCGAGCCCCTCCGGCCGGTAGTACTGCTTGTCGACGCCGAGGTAGTCCTGCGCGCTCACCCCGCCGAGGCTCGTTCGAGCGCCCGCGTCATGGGAGTACTCGTACCCGCGTCCCTCGCGCGCGGAGCCCACACTGTGCACCTTGTGTCCATCGCGCAGGAACACGGGCACGGGCAGCGTGCGGCCCTCCTTCACGTCGTCCATGGCCTCGTTGATCGCTACGTACGAGGCGTTGCTCTTCGGCGCCAGCGCCAGATAGATCGCGCACTGGCTGAGTGTGATCCGCGCCTCGGGCATCCCGATCCGCTCGACCAGTTCCCACGCGCTCGCGGCCACCATGATCCCCCTCGGGTCCGCGTTCCCGATGTCCTCGCTCGCCAGGATCGCCAGCCGGCGCGCGATGAAGCGAGGGTCCTCGCCGCCCTCGAGCATCCGCGCGATCCAGTACACGGCCGCGTCCGGATCGCTGCCCCGGACGCTCTTGATCATCGCGCTGATCGAGTCGTAGTGCTCGTCCCCGGTCTGGTCGTACACCATCGCCTTCTGCTGGATGCTCTCCTGCGCCTCGGCGAGGTCGATCTCCCGCGCCCCCCCGCTCTTCGACGCCACCTCGAGCGCCATCAGCGCACGCCTCGCGTCCCCGTCGCAGACGCGCGCCCAATGACGCAACGCCTCGTCGGTGACGGTGATCCCCTGCCCCCCCAGCCCGCGCTCCGCGTCCGCCAGCGCGGCGCGAAGCACTCGCACCACGTCGTCCTCGCTCAAGGGCTCCAGCCGGAACATCGTGCTGCGGCTCACCAGCGCCGAGTTCACCGCGAAGAGCGGGTTTTCCGTCGTTGCGCCGATGAGCACGATCGATCCGCGCTCCACGTCCCCCAGCAGCACGTCCTGCTGCGAGCGCGTGAACCGGTGGATCTCATCGAGGAACAGGATCGTCCTCCGCCCCTTCTTCCCGTCATGCCCCGCGAGGCGCGCGCGAGCTTCGTCGATGATCTCGCGGATCCGCTTCACCCCCACGCTCGCCGCGTTCTCCCGCTCGAACCACGCCCCCGTCGCGCTCGCGATCACCTCCGCCAGCGTGGTCTTTCCCGTCCCCGGCGGCCCGTGCAGGATCACGCTCGTCAGCGAGTCCCCCTCGATCATCCGGCGCAGCAGACGACCCGCGCCAAGGATGTGCTCCTGCCCGGCGAATTCGTCGAGGGTCCGCGGGCGCATCCGCGCCGCCAACGGCGCCGCGGCCCACACCGCCCGCTCACGAGATTCCTCCCAGAGATCGGACATCGCTCGAGAATCGTAGTCCCGCGTCCGGATTCGCCGATATTCTTTTCCTCTTTTCCATGCCCCACCTGCTCCAGCCCAAACTCCTCACCACCCTTCGGGGCTACTCACGCGCCCATTTTCTCGCCGACATCACCGCCGGACTCACCGTCGGTCTCGTCGCCCTGCCCCTGGCCATCGCCTTCGGCATCGCCTCCATCCCCGACAACGTCGCGGCCGAAGCGGGAATCTCACCTCCCGCTATGGGCCTCTTCACCGCCATCGTCGCGGGCTTCCTCATCTCCGCCCTCGGCGGAACCCGCGTCTCGATCGGTGGGCCCACCGGCGCCTTCGTCGTCATCGTCTACGCCATCGCCGCCGAACACGGATACGCCGGACTGTGCATCGCCACCATCATGGCCGGGCTCATCCTCATCGCGATGGGCGCCCTCGGGCTCGGCGCCTTCATCAAGTTCATCCCCTACCCCGTCACCACCGGCTTCACCACGGGCATCGCGGTCATCATCTTTTCAGGGCAGATCAAGGACCTTCTCGGCCTGGAGATGGGCCCGCTGCCCCCTGACTTCCTCAACAAGTGCAGGGCCTACATCACCCACATCCATTCCACCGACCGCGCCACGGCCGCCGTCGGGCTCCTCTGCGCCGCCTTTGTCTTCCTCTGGCCCCGTCTCGTGACGCGCAAGGTTCCCGGCGCGATCCTCGCCCTCGTCGGCGCCACGCTCGCCAACCGGATTCTCCACCTCGACCTCGAGACCATCGGCTCGCGCTTCGGCGCCATACCGACCACGATCCCGCTCCCCACGGGCGACACGCTCCGCCGCTTCGTCCCGGACCATTGGTCCGACGTGAAGGCGCTGGTCGGCCCCGCGCTCACCATCGCGCTCCTGGGGGGCATCGAGTCCCTGCTCTGCGCCGTCGTGGCCGACGGCATGACCGGCTCACGCCACCGCTCCAACGCCGAGCTGATGGCCCAGGGCATCGCCAACGTCGCCTCGCCCTTCTTCGGCGGGATCCCCGCGACCTCCGCCATCGCGCGCACGGCCACGAACATCCAGGCCGGGGCCAAGTCCCCCGTCGCGGGCATCGTCCACGCCGCAACGCTCTTCGTGATCGTCGTCGCGGCGGGGAAGCACGCCGCGCACGTCCCGATGTGCGCACTGGCCGCCGTGCTCGTGGTCGTCTCGTGGAACATGGCCGAGGCGCACCGCTTCTTCGCGCTGCTCCGGGGCCCGCGCGCCGACGGCGCGGTCCTGATGACGACGTTCCTGCTCACCGTGCTGACCGATCTGACCGTCGCCGTCGAAGTTGGGATGGTGCTCGCCGCCGTACTGTTCATCAAACGCATGAGCGACATCACCTCCGTCGCCTCGCTCAAGCCGGACGAGATCGAGGACGCCGCGGCCGAGAAGGTCGACAAGCCCAGGGGCGTCGAGGTCTACGACATCAACGGGCCGTTCTTCTTCGGCGCCGCGTACAAGCTGCGCGACACACTGGACGCCCTCGGCGATCGGCCCCGCGTGCTGATCCTGCACATGCCGAACGTGACGTCGATCGACGCGACGGGCCTCTACGCGCTGGAGGAACTCCGGGCGCGCTGCGCACGGGAGAAGATGCACGTGATCCTGGCCGGGGTGCACGCGCAGCCGCTCTTCCGGCTCACGCAATCCGGGGCGCTCGACGCGTTCGGAACCGAGAACCTCACGGGCACGCTGCCCGAGGCCATCGAACGCGCCCGCGCGCTGCTGGCCGCCCCGACGCTCCGCCCGATCCCCACGCGCTCGGGCGGTTGAGCGCAGAAAAAAGGCCTCGCAGGCGCAGCTGCGAAGCCTCGTGGTCGTCTCGGTTGATCCGCGCGCCGGGCGCCTGGGAAGGGAGGCGAACTGGCACGCCGGTGCGGCGCGCTGCGATCAACCGTCCGATGCGTGCTCAGCGGCGACGACGCGCCGCGGCCAGACCGGCGAGCCCGAGCAGCGTCACGCCGCCGGGAGTCGGGATCTGGCTGAATGTCTGACGGATGAACGAGGTGTTCGCCGTGCCGCTCGCGCCGTTGGCGAAGAGCTGGAAGTTCTTGACGACGTTCACTTCGATCACCGGGGCGAACACGATGCTCTGATTGAGCACCCACTCGCCCTGCGGGATGCCGCCGTTCGCGCTCACGAGCATGTTGCCCAGCGGCGCGCCGTTGGCCTGGTTGAACATCGACTCCGCGACCTTCGCGAACGAGCCGGGGCCGGACGCCGAGCCGTTGAACGCGAGGTGCGCGTCGACGATGCGGTAGCCCTGCGCCACGAACGGAGCGCGGACCTGCGCCCGATACCCGAGATCAAAGCCCACGCTGGCGCCGTCGCCGGGAACGTCGTTCCACGCGCCGACCAGATCGAAGCCGATCCCGTTCAGACCGAAGTTGACGGGGCGGATCGTGACCTGGCTCGCCGCGATCCCGAACGGCGTGTAGAAGTCCACGAAGAACTCCTTGTCGCCCACGATGAAGCTGTTGCCGACGAGCTGCGACATCGTGACCGTGCCGCTCGTGATGTCGATCACGGCAGCCGAGCCGTTCGAGACCAGTCCGGCCGCACCAACAAGTACAACCAAAGCCATACGCTGAGACATGTTCCTTCGCCTCCCGTGGAGTCCCGCCGACGCAAGAACACCAATCCCCGCCTCATTCCCTGAGACGGAGCGCTGCGCGCGTGCGTTCTGGCATTCGTGGGACACGTGTTTCTTCCTCTTCCCAGCAGCGATTCGCTGCGGTCCGTGACGTTGTCGGACCGAGCCAATGTACCCTTCAACAAGGGGCCGACGCAACCCCCATCATCGAAATAACGAGCCTCGAAACCGCGTTTTTGCACCCTCGTGCTGGGGGGAGACCCCTCGTTCGGCGCTCACCACACCCGCTCGCAGCCTCAGAACCTTGCCTCACTTATCAGACCCTCAACCCACTTCCTCTCCCCATCCCCCAAACAAACACCCCGACACGGCCGTAGTTCCTCCCAATGCCCATCCCCTGCGCCCTGTTCTGGCCGATGATGGGACGCGAACCGAAGACCGATTCCTAGCCCCGTAGAATCACGGCGCCAGACCCCGAAAGGATCTCCCAACCCATGTGCGGAATCGTTGCCTACGTCGGCTCCAAACCTGCCCTCCCGCTCCTCCTCGAGGGGCTCAAACGCCTCGAGTACCGCGGCTACGACTCTGCCGGCGTCGCCATCCTCTCACCCGCCAACCGACTCAAGGTCGTCCGCGCCGTCGGACGCGTCGTCAACCTCGAGAACCGCGTCGGTGATCTCTCCTCCATCCCAGGCTCCTGCGGCATCGCCCACACCCGGTGGGCCACCCACGGCGGAGTCACCGAGCCCAACGCGCACCCGCACCGCGATGACCGCCACGGCATCGCCCTCATCCACAACGGCATCATCGAGAACTACGTCTCGCTCCGGACCTACCTCGAAGACCGCGGCCATGTCTTCACCTCCGAGACCGACACCGAAGTCCTCACCATGCTCATCTCCGAGCTGTACGACCCGGCCAACGGCATGGACCTCGAGTCCGCCGTGCAGGCCGCGCTGCGCGAGGTCACCGGCGCCTACGCCATCGCGGTGATCTGCGAGAAGGAGCCGGGCGTTCTGGTCTGCGCGCGCAAGGGCTCCCCGCTCATGGTCGGCATCGGCTCCGGCGAGCACGTCGTCGCGTCCGACCCCTCCGCGATCGTCGCCCACGCAAATCAGGCCATCGCACTCGAGGACTACCAGGTCTGCCGCCTCACCGCGGACTCACTCCGAACCTCCACCATCGACAACGTCCCCGTCACCCCCAAGGTCCTCGAGCTCGAGATGGAGCTGGAGCAGATCGAGCTGGGCGGCTTCCCCCACTTCATGCTCAAGGAGATCTTCGAGCAGCCCGCCTCACTCTCCCAGACCATGCGCGGACGAATCGACACACGCGAGTCACGCGTCGTCCTCGGCGGCGTCGGCCAGTACGCCCGCGAGCTCGTCAAAGCACGCCGCTTCATCCTCACCGCGCAGGGCACGGCCCTGCACGCCGCGATGATCGGCCGATACCTCTTCGAGGACCTCGCCAAGGTCCCCGCCGAGACCGAGTACGCCTCCGAGTTCCGCTATCGCAACCCCATCATCGAGGACGGAACCGTCGTCGTCGCCGTCTCCCAGTCCGGAGAGACCGCCGACACACTCGCCGCGCTCCGAGAGGCCAAGGACCGCGGCGCACTCGCCCTCGGCGTCGTCAACGTCGTCGGCTCCACCATCGCGCGAGACACCGACGCAGGCGTCTACCTCCGCGTCGGACCCGAGATCGGCGTCGCCTCCACCAAGGCATTCACCGGACAGGTCGCCGTCCTCACCCTCCTCGCACTCTTCCTCGGCCGACGCCGATTCATGTCCACCGAGCAGTGCGCCTCCATCCTCTCCTCCCTCGAGAAGATCCCCGACGCCATCTCCAAGGCCCTCGAGCTCTCCGAGCACGTCAAGAAAGTCACCGAGCGCTACATCGACCGCGAGAACTGGCTGTTCCTGGGGCGGGGCTACAACTACCCCACCGCGCTCGAGGGCGCACTCAAGCTCAAGGAAATCTCCTACATTCACGCCGAGGGCATGCCCGCCGCCGAGATGAAGCACGGCCCCATCGCGCTCATCAACGACGGCATGCCCTGCGTCTTCATCGCCAATAAGGGCTCCCAGTACGAGAAGGTCATCTCCAACATCCAGGAGGTCCGCTCACGCGGCGGCCACGTCATCGCCGTCGCCACCGAGGGCGACAACGAGATCCAACGCCACGCCGAGGACGTCTTCTACATCCCCGAGGTCCCGGAGCCCCTCTCCCCGATGCTCACCGTCATCCCCCTCCAGCTCATGGCATACCACGCCGCCGTGCTCCGCGGCCACGACGTCGACAAGCCGCGCAACCTCGCCAAGAGCGTCACCGTGGAGTGACGCGACACGACGCCAGGCGCCTGGTCTAAGCCCGCGCTCACCCGCCACTCATCCACCACTCATGCGCGACCGGTACGCTCCCCTGTGAGCGCCGCGATCCGTGTCGGGCCGGAGCCCGACCACCCGCGGCCGCCAACGAAAGGAGACGCCATGCTCGGCTACGGGCTCGCCGGACTCATCGTCCTCATCCTCGACATCATCGCCATCGCGAGCATCCTCGGCGCCTCCAAGCCGATCGAGTGGAAGCTCCTCTGGATCCTCCTCGTCCTCCTCCTCCCCGTCATCGGCATGATCCTCTACTTCCTCATCGGCAAGGGAACCTGAGCCGGCCCCGCGCCACCGGGAGCTCGATCCCCGTCCCCCGCCCACTGGACGCAAGAAAAAAGCCCGCCCCTTCCGGGACGGGCCGCACGAGCCCTGCCCGACAACACTCAGCAGGAAGTGCTGAGGTTGTTGGCGATGATGTTGAGGTCCGCCGAGTCCACCACGCCGTCATAATTCACGTCGCCCGCCAGGAGACACCCGGTCTGGGAGAACTGCGCGATCGCGATGTTCATGTCGTCCATATCCACATCCCCATCAAAGTCCGCGTCGCCGCTCAGCTGCGTCTTTACAAGCAACCACACATCGTTGGTGCAGCTGTAGACCACCTTGAACTCCTTGCAGCCCGTGAGTGTGGGGAGCGTCTCCGTGGCGAACGTCCCAGTCTTGCTCCCCGCGTCGACGATCTTGAACTTCGCGCCCGCCGCAGGAGAGTACGACCCGACGGTTACTTCGAGAGTCCCTCCCAGGGTCGCGGATCCCGACACCTCAAGATTGCCGAACGCGCCCCCCGTCGCAAGCCCGATCAGGAGCTTGCCCGCCGAACCACCGGACTGATCGTAGTTCCCGGTCACAGACATCGACCATCGGTCGGTAGTAACGAGCGGTTCGATGACGCCACCAAGCTTGTTCTCGACGGTCGTCGCCGCGATGTCGCCCTTGCCCTTCACGTGTCCACCGGAGTTCACCTTGCAGATATCCCCGGCCGCCACGTGCCCACCGCCGCTCAACTCCAACAAACCGTTGTACCCGATGAGAATGTCGTCGTCAGCGCTCAGCAGCGAGTTCACACCAACGACCTTCGCGTGCCCCGTCCAGCCCCCGGCCCCGCCGAACTGCCCGATCCGCACCTCGTCGCCCGCGAACGCCTGGCCCGTGCTCTCCACTCGCAGCACCGCCAATTCGCTCCCGCCACCACTAAAGCCCACCACGATGTCCTCGAGCACGTCCACGATGCCCCCCGTGCTCACGATGAGCGTTGACACGGACCCTCCGATGTTTGCGCCCCCGTCCACGTGGATCGCCACGTTCGGCGAAGACACCGTCCCGTCCGTGATGATCAGCGTGGGATTCGTCAGATCCTCGTCATACCCGATCACGAAATAGGAGCCGACAGGGATGCCGTCCGTCGGCCCGAGCTGCAGCGTGTAACCGTTGAGGTCAAACGTCACCGTGCCCGTGTCGAACCATCCGGCGGCGCACGTGACGTTCGAACTGAACGTCACCGTATACGCGCTCGGATACGTGAAATGCACCGTGTTCCCCGACGGCGAGCCCGTCGGCGTCCAGTTCGTCGTCGTTCCGAAGTTTCCGCCGCTCGGGTTCGCCCAGTACAGGTCCGTGCCAAGGCTCGACGCGCTCAACGCGCCACCAGCAACCAACAACGCCGCCGTCATGCGAAGCTTCATCGTGCGCTCCTTCTGATCACACGCTCGCGACCCGCGAACCTGGCCCCGGCCGGATGCGAATGCATCCTCGATCCCCCGAGCGCCCATCCGGATCACGCACGCGAATCTACACCGCTCCCTGGCCCCCGCAACGCGGCGCCAAGACCACGGCATGCACGCCAATCCCGCACATACGAGGCGACGGCGCTGCGCCTGCGCCTCGACTGGCGCACACTCGTGGCGTCGTGCCCCGCTCAGCGCCCCGAGACCACACCTTCGCGTCCGATGCCGACTGCGAAAAATCACACCTTTGCACATCACATCGCGCGAAACCAGGGTATTGCCCAGTGACTTCCCTCAAGACAAAAAAAGCCCGCCCCTTTCGGGACGGGCCCTTGCTCTACTGGTCAGCGAGCCTTGGTCAGATCGTCGATCAGCGACGACGACGCAGGCCGGCGAGACCGGCGACGCCCATCAGCGCCGCGGCGCCGGGGGTCGGGATCGCGCGACCGACGTACAGATTGTCCAGCGTCGGCCAAGCCGTCGGAGGACCAGCCTGCGTGGCGATCGTCAGGCTCGTGATCGCGACGTTGCTCGTGAAGCCCGTGAAGTCGGACGCCGAAGACGCCGTGAACGAACGCGACTGACCGTCGCTCGTGTTGATGGTCACCGTCGCGGCGATCGCATTGAAGTTGATGTCGGTCGCCCAGAAGTTCCCGCCCACCGCTGTCGGGCTCCCGCCCGTGAACGTGATGAAGATCATGTCCGTCGCGTTGTTCGTGGAGACGACGCCGGGGTTATTGAAGAGGCCGCCGGGAGTGCCGTCCACGGTGTACGAGAAGCCGTTGCCCGTAAAGCTGAGTCCGGGCGCCGGGATCACGGAGCCCGAAGGCACGCTCGCGAAGTTCTCGAGATAGAAGCCGGCCTGCAGCTGCGCCACGAACGACGCCTGCGACGTGAACACCGTGGCCGACGAGACGCCCGCGAACGCAGCGCCAGCGGCAACCGCCACAAAAGCAAACTTGGTCATTTGGTTCCCTCCCAGGCTGCGCCACGGGCAAAACCCGTGACGGCTGGACGTGTTTCCCGTTCTACAGAACCGCGGGACAGCCCCACGACTGCGAACGCTGACATCATACAGCCACCTACGGCCTCAACAAGCCGATTCTGCGGTTTTCCCCTCACCGGACCCCCCACTTACAATGCCCACCAGCGACTCCGGTTTTCACCTCCGCCCACTCCCATCTCGTTTTCCAGAAAGCAGAGGGCCAAAACACCGATCTATAGTCCGATCACCCTGAGTCTCCTCCCAGCACACCCCATGCTCGAACACCCCCCCCTTCTTTTTCATCCCCCCCTGATTCTGGCGGATTCCCTCTTCGAATCCATCGGACCGAACCTCGCCTCCGTCGGGCTCCTGATCGCTGGCATCATCCTCTGGCTCGTCGGCGGCCGTCTCATGCGCGCCGCCTCAGTCGTCTCCCTCGCCATCACAGGCGCCGCGATCGCCTACACCGCGCCCGCCGAACTCAATATCGATCTCCACCCACTGCTCACCGCCGCGCTCGGGCTCATTCTCGGCGCCTTCGCCGGCGCCATCCTCTTCCGCTTCTCCATGGCCGCCACCCTGGCCATCTCCCTCTCCCTCGCCGTCGTCACCTCGGTCGCGCTCGTGCGCGACGTCCATCACCGCGCTCCGGAAGCCGTGAGACCCGTCGACACCGAGTCCCTCCTTGCCTCGGCCGCGGCTCTCGACCGATCCGATCGCTCCGTCTTCATCTCACGCGCCCCCCAGGAGGGCTCCGCCGCGCCCGACCACGCCCCGCAATCCGATGAGACCACCTCCTCCATCAACGCCGCAATGACGCGCGTCCTCGACGTCGTCTCCGTCGCCGCCGATGACGCCGAGGCCCGATGGAACACGCTCCCCGACGGCGATCGCTCCGCGCTCCGGCTGGCCGCCCTCGCCGGCGCCTTCTTCGGCTTCGGCCTGGGCATGATGGCGCCCCTCTTCGCCGCCTCGATCGTCACGTCCGCGGCCGGCGCCGCGCTCTTCCTCGCCTCCGGAGCCGCGCTCGCATCCGCCCGCGACTGGAGCATCTCCGACCGACTCCCCACCACCGTCCCCGCCTGGGCCGTGCTCTGGCTCGCGCTCACCCTCATCGGCACGTTCGTGCAGAGCACGCCCTGCGGCTCGAATCGCAAGACGAAGGGCCAGTCACGCTGCGCGCCGCGCAACCGGTCGGACGACGCGCCCGCCCCCGCCGCTTGATGCGTCCACAACCCCAGCCGTCGCTCAGTTCGCCCGACCGTCCGTCGTGCGCGCCGCGTCCGGATCTTCCGCCGACACGCCGACGTGCGCCGGCGCCGCAGATTCCGTGACGATCGCCTCGTCCACGGCCACCGCGCGCACGCTCGCGCGCTGCAGGCCCCAGACAAACGGCAACGCCGCCACCACCGACGCCCCCGACAAGCCCGCCGCCAACGCGCGGCCCCACAGCGCGGTCGGACGCGCCCGCTCGGCCCCGCCCGTGCGCTCGAAATACGCGCTGCTCACCAATCGCAGGTAGTAGAACGCCCCAACCGCCGAGTTCAGGCCCATCACCACGACGAGCGCGATCTCGCCGGCCGAGATCGCCGACGTGAACAGGAACAGCTTCGCGAAGAAGCCCAGCAGCGGCGGGAAGCCCAGCAGCGACAACACGCTCAGCACGAACCCCCACCCCACCCACGGGCGAGCCTTGCACAGCCCGCGCAGATCGTCCACCGTCTCCAGCTCGATCGTCTCGCCATCCGCGCCCTGCCCGCGCTCCAGCGCCGCCAGCGCCGCGAACGCACCGACGTTCATCAGCCCGTAGCACAGCATGTAGAACAGCGACGCGCTCAGCCCGTTCGTCCAGATCGACGACGCGCCCGTGCCCGGACCCGCCACCAGCCCCACCAGCATGTACCCCGAGTGCGCCACCGACGAGTACGCCAGCATCCGCTTCACGCTGCTCTGCAGCAGCGCCATCGCGTTCCCCACCGTCATCGTCACCGCGGCCATCACCCACACCACGACCCGCACCGCCTCGGGCAGGCCGTCGCCGAAACCCCACCCCGCGCACGCCAGCAGCAGCATCGCCGAGACCAACCCCGCAGCCTTCGGCGCGAACGCCAGGTGCGCCGCCACCGGCGCGCTCGACCCCTCGTACACGTCCGCCGCGTAGAAGTGCATCGGCGCCGCGGCCATCTTGAACGCCACGCCCACCAACGCCAGCGTCAACCCCGCGATCCCCAGCACGCCGGCTCGACCAGACGCGAACGACGCCGCGATCTCCGGCAGCATCGTCGTCCCCGTCGCCCCGTACATCAGCGCGAACCCGTACAGAAACACCGCGGCCCCGAACGCCCCGAGGAAGAAGTACTTCACGGCCGATTCGCCCGACCGCTGCCGCGACGTGGACAGCGCCACCATCACGTACGTCGGCAAGCTTGTCAGCTCGAGCGCCAGGAACAGCCAGATCAGATCGTCCGCCGATGCGCACAGCATCACGCCCGCAAGACTGAACAGGAAGAACGCCGCGAACTCGCCGCCCGTGGAACGGATCGGGTCAAACCGCGCCGTGCCGCGCGCCACCTGACGCTCGTACCCGCGATCCACCGACCCCGCCAGCACCAACGCCAGCAGCAGCCCGACTCCGGCCACCATCGTCTTGACGTACGGCGTCAACCCCGGGATCAGCCCCACCCGCCCCTCGGTCGTCATCGCCAACACGCCCGAGATCACGAGCGCAACCCCCGTCACCCACCACACCAGCCGACGCAGACCCGCGTTGCGCGAGACGCCCAGCAGCATCACCACGCACGCCGCCACGAACAGCGCGATCTCGGGCCGGATGACCGCAAGCCTCTCAATCACCGCGACGCCTCCTCAACCGCAACCGCCCCCGCCGTCCGCGTGGCCGCGCTTGTGCTCTTGACCTCGTCCACACCGGCAAGCGTCACGCCCACCGGCGCCTCCAGCGCCCGCAGCACCGGCGTCGGGTACACGCCAAGCACGAGGCACGCCAGCGCCAGCGGCGCCAGCACGCCGATCTCGCGCTTCGTCAGATCCGTCACCGCGTGCCCGTGCCCGTCACCATGACCGTGGCCATCGCCGCCGGGCTCGCGCAGCGGACCGAACACGATCGCCCCCACCATGTACAGCAGGTACATCGCCGCGATGATCATCCCCACGCCCGCGATCGCCGCGTACCAAGGCCCGAGCGGCCCCGTCGTCCCGCCCACGCCGAACGTCGCTCCGCTCTGGAACGTCCCCATCAGGCACATGAACTCGCTGATGAACCCGTTCAGACCCGGAAGCCCCACCGACGCCATCGCGAAGAAGACCATGAAGAACGACCACACCGGCATGCGCCGCGCCAGCCCCCCCACCTCCTCAAGGCTGCGAGTGTGGTACCGCTCGTACATCATGCCCACGCAGAAGAACAGCGCGCCCGTGCTCAGGCCGTGATTGATCATGTACAGCACCGACCCGGCCGCCCCCACCCCGTTCAGCGAGAACAAGCCCAGCACGCAGAAGCCAAGGTGCGCCACCGACGAGTACGCCACCAGCTTCTTGACGTCCCGCTGCACCCAGCAGATCAGCCCGCCGTACAGAATGCCCACGATCGAAACGCCAGCGATCAGCGGCGCCCACTCGACCACGGCCACCGGAACAAACGGCAGCACGAACCGGTACAGCCCGTACGTCCCAAGCTTCAGCAGCACCCCCGCCAGCACCACCGACCCCGCCGTCGGCGCCTCCGTGTGCGCCAGCGGCAGCCACGTGTGCACCGGGAAGAGCGGCGTCTTCACCGCAAAGCCCGCCAGCATCGCCAGCAACACCCACCCCTGCTCGCCCGCGCTCAGCCCGCGCGCCGTCTCCATCAGCCCCGCGATCGAGAAATCCCACGCCCCCACCTCGAGCGAACGCGTCCACGCCACGTACAGCAGGCCCGCGAGCGTCAGGATCGAACCCGTGAACGTGAACAGGAAGAACTTCACCGCGGCATACCGCCGGTTCGTGCTCCCGAACAGCGAGATCAGCACGAACATCGGGATCAGCGTGAACTCAAACCCCACGTAGAACGTCACGATGTCCCGCGCGACAAACACCGCGGCCATCGCCCCCTGCAGCGCCATCAGCCACCCGTAGAACGCCCGCTCCCGCTCCGTGATCGCGCTGAAACTCCCGATCACGCACAGCGGCGCCAGGAACCCCGCGAGCAACAGCAGCATGGCCGCGACGCCGTCCACGCCGAACAGCAGCGCAGGCCCGACGTCCCCACCCAGCGCGTAGCTCGCCAGGAACTGAAACTCGCCCGTGCGCCCCCAGTCGAACGTGAACACCACCCCGAGCGTGATCGCAAAGAACACCAGCGAGCCGATCGTGGCGAGCCGACGCGCAAACCGCGCAGGCCACGCCGCGATGCCGAGGCCGAACAACGCCGGGATGACAACGCTCAGCAGCAGCATCAGGTAAGCATCCACACCACGAGGAGAACGAACGCCACGCCGCCCGCCATGCCCGCGGCATAACCCTGCAGCACCCCGCCCTGCGCCGGACGGATCGACTGCGCCAGCCCCTTGGGCAACCACCCGGCCAGATTCACCAGCCCGTCGACGAACAGCTTGTCGATCAGGTGGAACACGTGCGACAGCACCCACAGCGGCTTGACGATCAGCCAGTCGTAGAACTCATCCACGTACCACTTGGCCTGCGCCCACCTCGGAATCGGCCCGAGCGCCGGCAGCAACGCGTCCGCGTTCGCCCGCGCCGCCGTCTTCCGCCCGACAAAGTGCAGACCGAACGCCACGAGAATCCCCACCGCGCCGACCACGCCCGACACGTAGTACATCACCTTGTGCGGGTCCTGACCGAAGATCGTCCCGTGCGCCGCCGCATGCTCCCCGTGCGCATCCGCCGCAGGCAGCGCGGCCGTCGAGTGGTGCACCATCATCCCCACCCACCCGTGCTCAGGCTTGTGCACGAAGTACGCCCCGGCCGCCACGATCGACGCGATCGCCAACGTCGCCAGCACCAGGTTGATCGCCCACTTCGGCGCATGCGGATGGAACTCGCCATGACCATGGCCGTGATGCGCGTCGTGCCCATGAGCATCGTCATGACCGTGCCCGTGATCGTCCCCGTCCGAGTGCCCGTGCGCCTCATCCCCCGGCACAAACTCCTTCGGCCCCACAAACACACGGAAGAACACCCGGAACGTGTAGTACGCCGTCAGACCCGCGGTCAGCAGCAAAATCCAGCCCACCCACCGCGAACCCGCGATCACCCCGTGCGGCTGCGCGAACGCTTCCGCCAGGATCATGTCCTTCGAGAAGAACCCGGCCGTGAACGGGAAGCCCGCGAGATTGAGGCACCCGACCAGCATCGCGATTCCGACAATCCCCCAACCCTTCATGAACGCCACACCCGAGAGCTTCCGCAGGTCGAGCTGCCCGCCGAACCCGTGCATCACGGCCCCGCAGCACAGGAAGAGCGTCGCCTTGAAGAACGCGTGCGTGAACACGTGGAACGCCGCCCCCGCGCTCGTCAGCACCCCCAGCCCCGCGAACATGTACCCGAGCTGCGACACCGTCGAGTACGCCATGATCCGCTTGATGTCGAACTGCGCCATCCCGATCGTCGCCGACCAGAACGCCGTGATCGCCCCGCTCCACGCCACGATCGTCAGCGCCGTCCGCGCCTCATCCAGCAGGAACAACGGGTACAGCCGCGCGATCAGATACACCCCCGCCGTCACCATGGTCGCCGCGTGAATCAGCGCCGACACCGGCGTCGGACCCTCCATCGCGTCCGGCAACCACACGTACAGGAACAGCTGCGCGCTCTTCCCGAACGCCCCAACCATGAACATGATCGGCAGCCACACCCTCACCCACTCCGCGATCGCGTGCCCGCCCCCGTCCACCCCGGCCCCCCACATCTGCATCAGCGGCGCGTACTCAACAGTCCCGAACACCACGAACGTCGTGAACACGCCCAGCGCCAGCCCCAGGTCGCCGATGCGGTTCATGATGAACGCCTTCTTCGCCGCCTTCACCGCGCTCGGCCGCTGATAGAAGTACCCGATCAGCAGGTACGAGCACAGCCCCACGCCCTCCCACCCCAGGTACAGCAGCAGCAGGTTGTCGCCCATCACAAGGCACGACATCGCCAGCACGAACATCGAGAAGTACGCGAAGAACCGGCAGTACCCCGCGCCCAGGTCATGCTCCATGTACTCGCTGGCGTACAACGCGATCAGCGTCGCCAGCCCCGTCACGAACAGCATCCACAGCAGCGTCAGCGAGTCGATGTACAGACTCACGTTCGCCGTCAGCGCTCTCCCCGCCCCCTCACCCCACGCGAAGTTGATCCACTCAAACCCGTGCGCGATCCGCGCGCCCCCCGTCCCCCCGTCCAAATACGTCAGCAGCACCACCACGAACGCCGCCGCGAGCGACGCCACCGTCACGAACGCCGGAGCCTTGCTCTTCACCTTCAGCGCCGCGCACAGCCCGCACACCACCGCCGACAACGCCGGCAGCGCCAGCACGAGCAACGCCAGCCCCGCCCCCGCGACAGGCGCCGCCCCATGCCCACCGCCCGCCACCGGCGCAGCATGCCCCGGCGCCCCCATCACCCCCGCCAAAGCCGTAAGCAAAGTCGTCGCTGTCGTCACGCGTCAGTTCCTGCGCCTTCCTTAGCCCCTCAACTCCGCGAACGCCGACGCGTCCAGCGTCTCGCGACGCCTGAACAGCAGCACCACCAGCGCTAGCGCCAGCGCCGCCTCCGCCGCCGCGATCGTCAGCACGAAGATCACGAACACGTCACCCGTGAAATTCAGGTGATACCGCCCGAACGCCACCAGCGCTAACCCCGCCCCCTGGAACATCAGCTCCGTGCACAGGAACATGATGATCAGGTTCCGCCGCGTCAGGAACCCCACCACACCGATCGCGAACATCGCCCCCGACACAAACAGGTAATGCGCCAGCGTCGCCGTCGGCAGCCCGCCCGCCGCAATCGTCAGCACCGCCTCACTCACGACGACACCCCCGTTCCGGGACCCGTCGCCACCTTCAGCAGCGCCTCGGCCTTCTGCCCCTCATCAATCTGTATCTGCTTCCGCGCCAGCACCACCGCGCCCAACATCGCCATCAACAAAATCACCCCCGCCAACTCCAGCCCAAGAGGATGCTCCCCCACCAGCTCCATCCCCACCAGCTCCGTGTTGTCCGCCGTCAGCCCCTCAGGCACAGGGAACGACATCGACTCGCCCTTACCCATCGCCCGCAACAACTGGCGCTTCTCATCCCCACCCCAACCGCTCGGGAACACCACCTCCGCGCTCCCACCAGCAACGCTCACCACCTCGATGTCCGACGGCAACCCCTCGCGCTCCACCAGCGCCCGCTCCACCTTCCGCGGCATCTTCTCGAGCAGCGCCACCCCGTCCGTCGCATACGACGGCGGAACCGTCGGCAATCCCTTCCCCCACAACCCCGTCAACGCCCCCAGCAAGACAAACCCCGCAACCACGCTCCCCACCGGCGCCCGCGCCGTCCGGTCGTACTCCTTCAACGCCTCGATCGCCTCCGCCGTCGGCGCCTCCGTCGCAAGCATGATCACGAACAAATACGTGATCAAAATCGCCCCCGCGTAGATGATCACCAGCGCAAACGTCAGAAACTCCGCCGAAAGCAGCAGGAAAAGCCCCGCCGACGAGAGGATCGTCAAAATGAAATACAGCGCGGCGTACACCGGCCTCTGGTGCGTGATCACCCGCAGGCTCGCCCCCAAACCGATCAACGCAAACACGTAGAAATAGATCGGCGGCAGCTCGCCCCCGCTCCGCATCCCGATCGCCACCATCGCCAAGCCCAGCGCCAAGCCCGCCACCAACGCCCCCAGCGCCTGCGGGCTCAGCCCCTTCCTCGGCAGCGCCATCGACACGCCCACCGCCCCCAGCGCCACCGCCACCAACATCAGATAAGGGTTGAACAGCCCCAAATCGACTCGCTCCGCGCGCTCGACCCGACACAGCCGCCACAAGGCGCCGCGTCAGGCGGGCCGCAGAATAGAGCCCCCCTCCCCCACCAGCAACTCCACCTCGCCCCTCCACCCACCCCACACCACTATCCCTAGACACTCCCACCATCCCCACCACCCACCAGTACCATCACCACATGCCCGCGCCCCACTCCCCAACCCCACTCCAGGCGCGCATCCCCAACCTCCTCACCGCCCTTCGTCTCCTCCTCACCATCCTCTTCGTCCTCCTCCTCTCCGCCTTCCGCGTCCCCCTCCCCGAAGAACCCATCGCGCTCCACCAATCCCCAACACTCCTCCTCATCGCCGCAGCGCTCTTCGTCATCGCCGCCCTCACCGACGCACTCGACGGCTACCTCGCGCGCAGGTGGAACGCCGTCTCCGTCCTCGGCCGCGTCATGGACCCCTTCGCCGACAAGCTCCTCACCCTCTCCGCCTTCATCCTCCTCGCCTCCCCCTCCTTCGCCGCCGGCTCCATCCAGATCTCCGGCTTCGCTCCCTGGATGGTCATCCTCATCCTCTCCCGCGAACTCCTCATCACCTCCCTCCGCGCCGTCGCCGAGTCCAAGGGCGCCGACTTCTCCGCCACCCTCTCCGGCAAGCTCAAGATGATCGCCCAGTCCGTCGCCATCCCCATCGTGCTGATCGCCGTCGCCATCATGATCGCCAAACCCTTCAAGGGCTCCGACGAACTCATCCACCTCGTCGATCTCACCGCCTGGTCCGTCACCCTCATCACCGCCTGGTCCGCCATCCCCTACATCACCCGCGCCCTCCGCGTCCTCAGGCCCGTGCCACCCACCTCAACAACAGAGCTACCTCACCAATGAACCTCCGCGCGCTCCTCGTCACCTCCCTCGGCCTCGGCTACCTCCGCCCCGCCCCCGGCACATGGGGCTCACTCCCCCCGCCCGCCCTCTGCTTCCTCCTCATCCTCCTCGGCGCCTCCCACACCGCAATCAACATCGCGATGGCCGCGCTCCTCCTCCTCGGCTCACTCTCCTGCCTCATCCTCGGCGGCTGGGCCGAATCCCACTTCGGAAAGAAAGACGCCTCCCACATCGTCGCCGACGAAACAGCAGGACAATCCATCCCACTCCTCTTCCTCCCCGCCGCCGCCATCTCCACACCCACCCGCGCCTTCCTCACCCTCTCCGCGGCCTTCCTCCTCTTCCGCATCCTCGACATCATCAAACCACCACCCGCTCACCAACTCCAACAACTCCCCACCGGCCTGGGCGTCCTGATCGACGACCTCCTCGCAGGCCTCTACGCTGCCATCATCCTCCAGCTCTCCCTCCACCTTGTCCTTTTGCCTCTCCTAGTGCCTAACGCCTAGTCCTTAGTGCCCCTCCTGTCTTCTGCATTTTCCTAGTGCCTAATGCCTAGTCCCTAGTGCCCTTCGTCTTTCTGCCTTTGCTTTCATTTCCGCTTTTCATTTTTCACTTTTCACTTTTCCTGAGGCCCCCCATGCCCTGTCTCCTCGGCTGCCTCGCCCTCGGCTTCCCCAGACTCGTCATCATCCTCCTCGTCATCTTCTCGAGCTACCTCGGGGCCGCCTACCAGACCATCCTCTGGCCACTCCTGGGCTTCCTCTTCGCGCCCACCACCACGCTCGCCTACGCCTTCGCCATCAACTCCAACGGCTCCGTCTCCGGCGTCTACGCCGTCCTCCTCATTCTCGCCGTGCTCATCGACCTCGGCCTCCTCGGCTCCGGCGGCTACAACGCCCGACGAACCACACTCATCTACCGCGACTCCGGCGGCGTCAAACGAGTCAAGAACACAGCGAACGATTGACCCCGCCCGCCACAACAAGCACTTCGTTCGCGCACATAACCCCCATCGATACAACACAAAAGCCCACGGATTCCTATCCGTGGGCATCGGGAATGCGCTTCCCCTCCCACCACCCCCCAATCTCTTCCGCCTTCCGCCGCGCCCACGCCTCCACATCCTCACCCTCCAGACGCTCATCCCAATGCAACGTCTGGATCGGCGCGCTCACCATCTCGCACCCCCTCACCCCACGTCCAAACGACAGCCTCAACGGGAAGTAGCTCCAAGCCTGCCCGATGTCGTGCCCGCCGCAGCCATGATCAAACATGTCCATCCCGAACTCGACGCCGACGTCCGGTTGGCCGATCTCGCCACGCACAACCCTAGATAACAACTCCAGATACACGCGCTGCGTCGTAGCATCCATCTCGATCTCGTCGACAATCCCGAGCGGAATCACGCGCGACAGCGCGTCCACGTCCGCTTGTCCCATGGCCCCCCACTCCGTTGCAAATTCCTTGCCCTTTACGCGATACGCATCCTCCGTCCAGCGCATCCGCACCCACGTCGATCGCTCCAGCTTCTTCTCCGGCTCTCGCTGCCGCCCCCACTCGCCCCATCGCGCGCCCGCGCGCGACACCCGGACACACTCGTCCAGGTAACGCCCGTCACACCGATGCGCCACCCACGCGCCCGTTTCCCACTCCTCGAGAAACAACCTCACCGCGCCCACGATCCGCTCCGCGTCCGCCGCGCCACCCAAAAGACTCCCGATCGGCACGCGGTCGTAGCTGCGCGCCACGTACGTGATCGAAACCAGAATCCCCCACCGGCAATCAACCTCCAGCAGCAGCCAATCCTTCGTCGCGCTCGGATGACGCATCCCCACCCGCACGACAAGCCCCTCGCCCAATCCATCTCCCCACCCGTGCGACACATCCATCCGCAACACCTGTACGCGCTCCCCCGACGCCCTCTCCCGCACGGCCGCCACAATCCCCCCCACAACATCCATCCCGCTCATCGCGCAGCCCCTTCCGTCTTCGCCGCTGCCAGTTTCTCCCTCCACCACGCGCAAATCTTCTCCGCCCGCTCTCTCGCGCCCTCCAGCGTCGATGCCTGTTCTTCAGGCTCCTGCCCCGCATAGTGAACCGTTTGCTGGTTCAAGGGAGCAAGTGCAAGCACCGGCGCCATAGGGTAGTAACCCAGGCATTCCGACCTGCCCGCCGGATCAAGCTCTATCTCGATCCCCCAGGCTGCATTCCCCAACTCACCGTGCACGACCCGCTCCAGCAACGCCAGGTACGCCAGACGTTCGCGCTCGCCAAGCTCCATCTCCTCCTTGATGCCGAGCGGCTGAACGCGCGTGAGCGGCGTCGCCGTCTCCACGCCTTCACGGTCCCAACCATCCTCGGCCGCCGAGCGAGCCTCCCAATCCGCCAGAAACTCGCGCCCGCGCAGCTCACTCGACGCATCCTGCCATCCGTACTGCACCCATGTCGCGCGCCGGCGCACCGGCCGTTCCTCGTCGAGTCCCCTCCACTCGGCCCATCGCGAGGCGCCACGCAACACCCGCAGCCGAAAACCCCCGAACAGCGACTGCTGCTGATAAAGCCTCCAAGCCCCTCCCAGCCATTCCGCCACGAACAACTCCAGCCCGCGGATGATGCGCCCCAGATCGGCGTCCGTGCCGAGGAGGCTCGCCACGCGATCCCGCTTCTGTTCCCATGTGCCGCGGTCTTCCAAGCGCGTGAAGACGATCAACACCCCGAACCGAAAGTCAACCTCGATCTGCAGCCATTCATCCTCCCGCTCCGGATGTCCAATCTTCACCTGTAAGACGACGCCGTCCCCGAACCCATTCGATTCGCCGTAGGACATGTCCATCCGCATCGTGTGCAGCCGATGCCCCGCCGCGCTCTCCCGCACCGCCTCCACGATCCCCTCAACCACATCCCGCATCACAACCTCCCCTCCACCGCCACACGCCGCCCAGCGACCGCGCGATCCCACGCCTCCCGCGCCCTCTCTACGATCACACCGCGCCATGCCTCGTGCTCCACGTCAGGGCACATACGCCACATCTCGTCGTTGTACCGCCTGCGCTTCGTGCGCATGCCGCGCGCCTCGCTCGTCGCTTCCCATTCACCCCCGAACCAGTTCGAGGCGCTCAGCCGAACGCTCTCCCCCGAGCCCTCCCCGCACTGCATATCCACAATCACGTTGTCAGTGCTGCGCACGTCAAAGGTGTACGTATTCGCCCCAAGAAACGACACGCCCAACGCCAGGTCGCCGATCCGCCCCGCGAGCACTTCGACGAGCAGACCGTGGTACGCGCGCCGAACGAGCGAATGCAGAACCCGCTCCTCGTGAATCCCGAGCGACCGCAATCTCCGCAAAGACCCGCCCGACGCGCCCGCAGCGCGGTACCCCTTCCAACTCCGCTCGTTCCACAACCGCTCGACCTCGCGCCGCCAGGGCGAGCCGACGCCCGCGCCGTTCAGGCGAGACCACCTCGCGCGCCTCCCGATCCCCTCATCCCAATCCCACCACACCGCTCCCGCTCGGAGCAGCAACACACGCCGCGTCTTTTCCCGCCGCTCGCCCGTCACAAACTCCCACTTCCCCTCGCGCCATTCCTTAAGAAACGCGCTGACAGCGCCGACCGGATCGCTCTCACGAAAGCACACCATCGGATGCGGCTCGCCCGATTGACCCTCCGGCCCGACGCTCACGATCGGCGCGCCCCACCGACAGTCCACGTCGATCCCCCATCGATGCTCAAACTCGTCGTACAAAAGCTGATCCACATACCCGACCCGCGCGACGAGCCCGTCGCCCAGCCCACCGCTGTCTCCCCAACCCACTTCCCGCCGCTCAACGTCGACGACGCCGCCCACCGCGCTCTCCCGCACCGCCTCCACCACCCCCCGGATCACCTCCTCACACTCCCCCATCAAACCCGCTCCTCTCCAGACCTCGATCGGCCCACGCTCTGTTCCGCCAGCACCACCAACTCTTTCAGCGTCCTACCCTTCCCAGCCCTAATCACCCCGAACACCGCATCGAGCGCGGCCCCAAGCTCCGCGGACGCGTGCCGACGAGTGATCCCGATCACCTCCGCAATCCGCTCCACCCCGTCCTCCGACAACGGCACGCCCCCCTTCTCGTTCAGCACCGGCTGCAAGTCCGCCGCCAACCCCACCACGCGCCCCGCCAGCGATGAATCACGCGCGACGATCGACGACAGCTCCTCCGCGTGCCTCCAGTACAACTCCGTCCAGGGCCGCAGCGATTCCCGCGACATCGCCCTCTCATACCGCCGGAACATCGGCATCGGACGCCTCGAGTAGAACATCGCCGACATCGTGTTCGCCGCGCAGCTCAGACTCTGCAACGCAAGAATCGAGTGCCAGAGCCCGACGAACGCCCGGATCGTCAGGTTGTTCGAATCGATCGACACCGAATCCACCTGCACGAACAGCGTCTCGCGCATCTCGTTCACGAGTTCGTCCGGGCTGTCCGTCAGCGCGCCGAGAGTCGCAGCGACGGTCGCAAACTGCTCGTCGATCCGGTCGCGAAGCTCATCACGGATCGCCTTCACGATCTCGTTCCGTACCGTGTCCGCAACGGTGCCCGACAGGAAATCCTCGAGAGCCGATTCCGCGATGTTCAGCTCGTCGAGGTCCGTGTCCGGGCTCATGTCAAAGGTATGCGACACGATCGAGATGCCCAGCGGAATGCCGAGCTCGGACGGCCGGAACGGCTCCAGATCTCTGTTCACGACGCTCACCGAGAACACGACCTCAAACCTTCCGATGCCGAACAGCTGGAACCCGAACCCTCCAACGCCCACGCGCCCGCGCACCCGGATGCGGCCGTTGACGAAATCGAGGTCGAGGTCACGGACGAACAGCACTCCCTCGTTGACCACTTCCGGAAGCTTGTCCGAAATCGTTCCCACGCCCGTCAGCGAATCGACCTGAGAGACCACGACGTCGCTGCCCGCATTCGCGAACTCGCTGGCGCCGGTAAGCGCGCGAGTGCGAACGATCACCCGGCCGACGTCGATGTCGCGCAGCTCTCGCCTCCCCACCGGGAAGGCGCGCCGCTGCGTGTGCGCAAGGAGCCACGCCGGGCCGTCGTCCAAAGCCTCCCGGAGCAGGAGCACCCTCCCTCGAAACCCGGCGCCATCGCGCCGTGCGGTGATGGAGCCGATAGGCAGCGCGTACGACGGGTCCGAGACAACGTGCAGCGCCATCTCGTTCACGCCATCGAGTTCCGACGCCGTCCCCTCAATGCCGATCCGCACGTTCAGCGTCCGACACATCGTGAGGTCAACCTCGACCGTCACGTCCTGCAACATCGCGACCGCCTGGTCGTAGATCTCCTGACCCGTCCCATCGATGAACGCGGTCACGTTCGCGTCGCGCCGAGCCTCAAGCGGGGCGTACGCGCGCACCTTGACAATGAGCAGGCTCCTCGGCCCCAGCCCGTCAACCCGATTGTCCGGAACCGTGATCGGCACGCTGAACGTGTCATCCCCCGCAGTCTGGATCACGCCCGTCTGCGACGCTCCCGTGCTGAAGTTCCCGATCGTGAAGTCGTAGTACAGATCGAGCGTCGGGAGATTGCCGCTCGTGCCCCCGAATCCGATCACCTTGCCGGTCAGCGTGAACGTCGCCATACATCTCTCCTTTCGTCAATATCAGACCCCGAGCGATCACCACAACATGTCTCACGCCGTGCCCACACTCACACCCTCCGATCCAGCAACCTGTACCCCACGGCCTCCGCCACGTGCCCCTCGCTCACCTTCTCCTCCCCCTCCAGATCCGCGATCGTCCGCGCCACCCGCCGAATCTTGTCGTACGCCCGCGCGCTCAACCCCAACTCCTCGATCGCCTGCCCCAAGAGCCCTTTCGCGCTCTCCCCCATCTCCGCATACCGGTCCAGCTCCTTCCCCCGAAGCCGCGCGTTCGTCGTCGTCCCCTGCCTCACCCTCTGCAACTCCCGCGCCACCCGCACACGCTCCCGGATCTCCCGCGTCGACGTCCCGCGCTTCCCCTGCTCCCCCGCGCTCAGCTCCTTCCAAGGCACGCTCGGCGCCTCCACGTGAATATCAATCCGGTCAATCACCGGACCGCTCACCTTCGCCAAATACTTCTCCATCTCGCGCCGCCCCGCCCCATCCCCCTCCCGCACCGCCGTCCCCTTCGGCGTCGGATTCATCGCCGCCACCAGCATGAAATCCGCCGGGAACTTCGCCTTCCCGCTCGCTCGGCTCACCGTCACGCACCGATCCTCCATCGGCTGACGCAACGTCTCCAACACCGCGCGCGGAAACTCCGGCAACTCATCCAAAAACAAAACCCCCCGATGCGCCAGGCTCACCTCCCCCGGCCTCGGATCAGTCCCCCCGCCCGCCATGGCCGGCACGCTCACCGTGTGATGCGGGCTCCGCACCGGCCGCCGCGCCACGATTCCCCCCTTCCCCCATCCACCCGCACGCACCGTCGCCCCCGCCGCCGAATACACCCGCGCCACCTCCAGCGCCTCCTCCGCGCTCAGCGCCGGCATCACGCCAGCCAGCGCCTTCGCCATCATCGTCTTCCCCGTCCCAGGCGGACCGATCATCAGCACGTTGTGACCGCCCGCCGCGGCCACCGTGAGCGCACGCTTCACTCCCTCCTGCCCCCGCACCTCCGCAAAATCAATCTCCGCCTCCATCTCCTGCGCCAATCTCCCTAAGTCCATCCCCTCCCGCGCCCGCGCCTCCAACGCCCCATTCAATACCCCCACCACCTCCGTCAGCGTCCGCACGCCGATCACATCCACCCCCTTCACCAGCGCGGCCTCCTCAGCATTCTCCTCCGGCACAACCACCCACCGAATCCCCCGCTCCTTCGCCATAGCGGCCAGCGCAATCGCGCCCCGCACCGGCCGGACCCGCCCATCGAGCGCCAACTCCCCCGCAAACACGCACGCGCGCACATCCACGTCGCGCGAATCTCCATTGCGCATCTGCGCAACCTTCCCCGCCCCCACTCCCACCCCCACCGCCGCCCTCGACCGAATCACCCCGCTCGCGCACAACAACGCCACCGCGATCGGCAGGTCGTACACCGGCCCTTCCTTCCGCTCCTCGGCCGGCGCCAGATTGATCACCGTCTTCCCATCCGAAAACACATACCCCGAGTTCTGCATCGCCGACCGCACCCGCTCGATCGACTCCCGCACCGCGCTGTCCGGCAACCCCACGATGTGCTGCTTGTCGAGCCCGAACTCCTCGACGTCCACCTCCACCTCACACACCGAGGCATCCACCCCCGTCAGGATGAAACTCAACACGCGCGCCAGCATGCAAACATCTCCTCGCGCGCCCATCCATATCACGCGCGCCCACCAGCATACCTCACGCCCAAACATCCCCCAACCACCCGCCCGCGACTTCCCGCGCCTTTCATCTCTCCCATGACCACCCAATCTCCCACCACACGCTTCTCCTCCCGCGTCTCCTCCTACACCCGCGCCCGACCCTCCTACCCCGACTCCGCCCTCGACGCCCTCCTCGCCGCGCACCGCACGCTCCATCCCGACATCCCCCACCCCCTCATCGCCGACCTCGGCGCCGGCACCGGCATCGCCTCACTCCAACTCGCCAACCTCTCCTGCACAATCCTCGCCGTCGAGCCCAACCCCGACATGCGCGCCGCCATCCAACCCCACCCACTCATCACACCCATCGACGCCACCGCCGAATCCACCACCCTCCCCTCCTCCTCCGTCGACATCGCGCTCGCCGCGCAAGCCTTTCACTGGTTCAACCCCGACGACGCCATCCGCGAGTTCCACCGCATCCTCAAGCCCCGCTCCCTCGCCGCACTCCTCTGGAACTCCAAGCACCCCGACGACCCCGCCACCTCCGCCTACTACGACGCCGTCAAACGCCACGCCACCGAACCACCCTCCTCACCCTGGGCCAGCGCCACCGCCGACCCCATCAAGGCCGCGCGCCCCCTCGCCGACTCCCCCCTCTTCACCAACTTCCGCTATCAACGTTTCAGCAACTCCCAATCCCTCCCCCGCGAACTCTTCATCGAACGCGCCATGTCCGCCTCCTACTCCCCCACCCACGGCCCCGCCCACGCCGCGCTCATCCGCGACCTCCACGCCATCTTCGACCAACACGCCGTCAACGACGCGTTCACGTTCCAATACCTCACCGAACTCCACACCGCCGAGCGCGCCTCATGACCCACACACCCCGCCTCCTCATCCTCCTCACCCTCCTCTTCCTCACCGCGCACAGCACGCGCACCCACGCCGCCCCTCCCCCCTACCTCACCTTCGTCGAAGAGAAAGACTGGACCATCCACCTCGAGATCGAACTCCGCGCCGAGTCCGTCCTCCACTTCCCCAACACCTCCGGCAACACCCCCGGCTACACCACACCCGCCGTCTCCTTCCGCTCCGCCGACGTCCTCTTCCCACTCATCGAATCCACCTCCTCCTCCACCATGCTCCTCGACAACTTCAACTTCAAGACCCAGCTCATGTGGGAATCCGTCGTCTACGACGACCAACCCTCCCTCATCCCCGCCCCCTCCCCCACCGGCCGCTTCGCCCACTGGCGCTTCGATCCCCGCCCCGACAACTCCCTCTACGCCGGCACACGCCTCCGACTCATCCTCGACATCCCCGTCCTCTCCCGCGAAACGCGCCTCAACGAACGCGCCGCCTCCTCCGTCACGTGGCCCCTCCAACCCTGGCCCGCCGACATCGCCGCCGCCCTCGAGCCCCAGCAGTTCGTCGAATCCGACGCCCCCGAACTCCACGCCCTCCTCAAATCACTCCTCCCCAACCACGCCCCGCGCTCCCTCCCCCCACTCCTCACCGCAAAAACCATCCTCGCCCGCGTCGTCGACCGCTTCCAGCCCAACACCATGGGCTACGACTTCGGCTCCACCGGCCTCTTCCGCGGCTTCGACATCAAGGGCGCTCGCGCCATCGCCATCGCCTTCAACCAAGGCGAATCCAAAGTCTCTCCCTTCGACATCCCCTGCCTCTACGTCGCCCTCTGCCGCGCCGCCGGCCTCCCCGCGCGCCTCGTCCTCGGCTTCGACCCCGTCACCTCCGAAAAACGACGCTACCCCTTCTTCCACGTCTGGACCGAAATCTACCTCTACGACGAAACCGCCCCACCGCTCAAACGCGGCGATCCCCCAGGCCAAGGCCAATGGATACCCGTCGACCCCATCAAACAACGCGAGTTCTCCTCCCGCGCCCCACCCATCAACACACCCTGGCTCTTCTTCGGCACGCACGAACACCTCAAAGACCTCATCCCCCTCGCACACACCTTCCACCCGCCCACCTCCATCCTCACCAAACCCGTCGCGGCCTACGGCTCGCCCGCCCTCTGGGGCTGGCGTCCCGAACCCTCCTTCCCCATCCTCGACCAACAACTCCGCGCCTTCGCCGCACGCTCCGCACGCCGCGCGCCGAGATGAGCCTCGCCCAATGCCTCCTCTCCCAATGCGACAGCATTGGGAGAGGGCAGGGTGAGGGCTCCATGGCCTCCTTGTCCTCCGCGCCTCGTCTACTCACACAATCACGCAACACAACAATCGCGCGGTGACAACCCCTCTCCCCTTGCGGGAGAGGATGTCGGCACGCGCAGCGTGACGACAGGTGAGGGGGCTCGATCCGAACGACTCCACCTCTCCTCTCGTATCCTCCCCCCACACACCCTCAGGAGCCCCGCCAATGCCATACGTCGACGGATTCGTCGTCCCCCTCCCCAAGAAGAACCTCCCCGCCTACCGCGCACTCACACGCAAGGTCGGCAAAATCTGGATGGAGCACGGCGCCCTCGCCTACTACGAGTGCCTCATCGACGACATCAAGCCCGGCGTCGGTCTCCCCTTCCCCAAACTCGCCAAACTCAAACCCTCCGAAACCGTCTGCTTCTCCTGGATCATCTACAAATCCAAGGCCCACCGAAACAGCGTCAACAAGAAAATCATGAACGACCCGCGCATGAACGCCATGTGCGGCCCCATCGACAAGATGCCCTTCGACATCAAGAAGATGGCCTACGGCGGCTTCAAACCCCTCGTCGCGCTGGAGTGACTCGACTCATAGAAAAGCATGTGGGGCATCGCTGAGCGCGCATAGCCATGAGGCTCAACCTCATCGCGCAACTCACGCCGTGAAACCCCTCTCCCCCTGGGAGAGGATGTCGTCACGCGCCGCGTGACGACAGGTGAGGGAAATCGCTGCATAGCGCCCACGTCTCGTCTCCGCATTCCCCTCACCCACACCCCACCCCGAAGTTCCCCAGCACCCCCACCAGATCCAGAAAGTCACACGCCCCGTCCAGGTTCGAATCCCCGAGCAGAAACTCCCCCGTCCCCCCGAAGTCCGACAGCACGTTGTTCAAGTCCAGAAAGTCCACCGTCCCGTTCCCGTCCGTGTCCCCAAGGCACGTCGGCTGCGCACGCACCACGAACCGACTCACCACCCAAGGCACGCGCGACGTCACCTCCGCCGGATTCGCGTTCAACTCCGCCTCGTCATACCAGTCGATCCCCCACGTCGTCACCGTCAGCTCACGCGTCGTCTCGTCAATCTCGAACTCCGTCCACCCGTACGTGTTCGTGGCCGTATACCCCCCCTCCACCAACGTCGCGCGGATGCTGCTCTCCTCCAACCCCAGGAAGTCGTACCCCAGCGAGAACACCTGCGCGTTGATCAGCAGCGAGACGTAGTTCTCCTGCTGCTCCCGCGCCCACGACAGATACGTCGCCAGCGGGATCGCACCCGGCAGCCCGAAGCTCGCCACCAGCCCCGCCACCGTCGGCCCGAACGGCGCGGCGTACGCCACCGACCCCGTCACCACCTCGAACGCGTTCGCGTTCAACTGCGCCTCGCCGACGCCGAACGAGTACGTCAGGTTGTTCACCACCGTCCCGTGAATGTCCGCCGCGACAAACACCACGTTCCGGATGTCGTTCGACCGCACAAAGTGCAGGATCTCCGTCCGCTCCGCCGCGTACCCCTCGAACCGGTCCGACGCCAGAATCACGCCAAGATTCTGGATCGGCTCCGGCACGAGCACGAACTGCCACGTCACCCCAGCCTGCTTCGCCGCAAGCAGATCCGCCTTGAGCCGCTCCACCTGCACGCGCCCCAGCATCGTCCGCGTCGGGTCGAACGACGCCGCAAGAAACGACTGCAACTGCACAGGGTCCAGCGGGTCCGTCACCCCCGGCAGCTCCTCATCCCGGAACGACCGCGCGTCGAGCATGTGAATCGCCGCGTCCCGCCCGAACACCCGCGACCGGTACAACCTCCGCTCCCCGTCCGTCCGCGGATCTCCCGAACTCGCCCAGAACTCGTCCCGCACCGGGTTGTACTCCTGAAACGCGAGCAACCCGGTCTCGTACAGCGGGTGATCGTTGATCAGCCCCGCGCCCCCGAACCTCGGGTCCGAAGACGCCGGCGCGCCCCCCGCAAAGTCGTTCGTCACCTCGTGATCATCGATGTTCGCAAACCACGCCGTCGACGCGCGCAACCCCGCGAACACGTTCTGCCCGTGACGCTCCCCATACCCCTCGAGGTGCTTGTCACGAAACTGCTCGATCGTCACGCACTGCGCGACCGGCACGCTCGGCGAAGCAACGTCCGCGTAGATCGTGTCCCCCAACGCCACGAAGAAATCCAGCTCCTTCGAGGCCACGTTCGACACCGACGGGTACGGCGACAACTCCCCGCGCCAATCACCGCTCACGCCGAACCGCAACCCCCTCCGCGCGCCCGACGACGCCGTGCGAAAACGACCCGACGCCGCAGCGCTCGCCCCGTCCGTCGCCCGGTAGTAGTACGTCGCGCCCGCGAGCAACCCCCCCACCTCCACCTTCCCCGGCACGCGCACGTCCGTCACCGCCACGCTCATCGTCGACACGATCGACGCGAACGCCGCGTCCGACGCCACCTCGAACATCACGCTCCCCGATGTGTCCGTCCGCGCCCACAACACCACCGATTCGCTCGTCACGTCCCCCGCGCTGATCCCGCCCGGGAACCCGCGCGCAAACCCCACCGACGCCGCGACACCGCACGCCAACCCAACCACGACACCACAACGACAAACAGACCGATGGCTCACGTGATCTCCTCCACCCGCGCGCGTTCCCGCGCTCGGCGTGCACAGAGTACCGCGCGCACCCTCCGCCGAGCGAACAACCACGACCAATATCCGGCCAAGCCTTCGTGAATCTCCGCGCAGCAATCGCCACACCCGTGCGCACGCCCATCAAACGCCGTGCCGTCACGCGGCGCCCGGTTCCCACGCCCCGCGCGCGCACAACCCCAACCCATGCGCGTCGCGCCAGCCGGTGTCACCACCCAAAATGCGCACACCCCCGCCCGCCATCACCACACGCGCGCGCACACGACACGCAACAGCCGCCCCCGTGCGCGGTTGGTGATCACTCACCACGCCCTCAAACGTGCGCCCCGTGCGCGCGGCATAATGGACACGTGATACAACCACTCTCACCCGCGCGAGACCCACTCCTCACACGCATGCGCCTCTCCCTCCGACTCCTCCACCGCGCGGCCAGGTACCGCCTCAAACTCAACCCCCTCGAACTCCAGCGACTCCTCCCACACCTCTCGCTCGGCGGCATCGCCATCGACGCCGGCGCTCACAAAGGCGCCTACTCCTGGTGGTTCGCACGCGCCGTCGGACACCAAGGCCTCGTGCTCGCGTTCGAGCCACAACCCCATCTCGCACTGCACACCGCCCGCGCCGCCGCTGCCCTAAACCTCCAACAGATCAAGGTTTATAGCGCCGGACTCTCCGACAAAACCGGCCACGCCAGCCTCGCCTACCTCCCCTCCACCACCCACGGCGCCACCCTCAACGGCCTCGACCTCCCCGACACCCAACACCGCACCATCCCCACCATCGCCATCGACGATCTCCAACTCCAGGCCCTGGACGTCCTCAAGATCGACGTCGAAGGACACGAACAGCCCGTCCTTAAGGGCGCCGTCAACACCATCGAACGCTTCCACCCCGCGCTCCTCATCGAGATCGAGTCCCGACTCCACGACGACGGCTCAAGCCCCGTCGATGAAGTCCGATCGCTCTTGGAGCCAATGGGTTACGAGGGCTGCTTCTTCACGCGCCGCACCGTGCGACCGATCGCCGACTTCGACCCCGCCGCGCACCAGAACTACGGCCAGGGCCACTACTCCAACAACTTCCTCTTCGCGCACGGCGCGAGCCCGTCCTGATGCCCCTCCCGGCGCGACCGGTATCATCGCCAACCGTGCAAGACCAAGCGACAGCCGAGGGGGTCCCGAGCGAGCTCTCCCAGCTCGCAGAGCGTGTCTCCGACGCCACCGGCCTCTCCCCGCCCATCGTCTCCGCCCTCATCCTCTCTGCCCTCATCCTGCTCACGGGCCTCCTCCTGATCATCGTCGCGTCCGCGATCGTCAACCGTGGCATCAAGGACGCGTCCCGCAAGCGGTTGCGCCGACGCAACGTGCGCGTGCTGGCCGGCGCCGGCGTGCTGCTCGCGCTGGCCGCGCTCTGGTCGGGCGCCGAGATCGTCGAACCGCTCGCCGGCGCCCTGCACGTCTCCCCCACCCTCATCCGCAAGGGATTGCTCTCCCTGGCCATCGTGGGCGCCCTCGTGGCCCTGCGCTCCGTCCTCGTTTCTGTGGTGAACGCGCGCGTCACCGACATCCGCTCCGCCTACCACTGGCGACGCGCAGTAACGTATTCCGTTGGCATTCTTGGACTTGCGCTCGTCCTGCTCACCTGGGTCTCCGGCATCCGCGACTTCGGCGCCTTCCTCGGGCTCATCACCGCCGGCCTCGCCATCGCCCTCCAGGACCTCCTCGCCAACCTCGCCGGCTGGGCGTTCATCCTCATCCGACGCCCCTTCGTCGTCGGAGACCGCATCGAGATCGCCGGCCAGCGAGGCGACGTCATCGACATCCGGCTCTTTCAAACGTTCCTGATGGAGTGCGGGGAATGGGTCGACGCCGACCAGTCAACGGGGCGCGTGATCATGGTGCCCAACGGGTTCGTGTTCAAGAACACCACGGCCTCGTACACGCGCGGATTTGAGTACATCTGGGACGAGGTTCCCGTGCTCGTCACCTTCGAATCCGACTGGAAACTCGCGAAAAAACTGCTGATCGAGATCGCGAATGAGCACGCGCAGCCGCTGAGTCAGGGGGCGCAGGACGCGGTGCGGCGCGCGGCGTCGAAGCAGATGATCTTCTTCACGCAGCTGACGCCCGCGGTGTACACGACGGTCAAGGACTCGGGGGTGTTGTTGACGATTCGGTACCTGACGCCGCCGAGGCAGCGGCGGGCGAACAACCAGAGGATCTGGGAGGCCGTCCTGGACGCGTTTGCCTCACAAGAGAGCGTCGACCTGGCGTACCCGACGCAGCGGTATTACGTGAACTACGTGGAGGGCAAGCGGGGCGCGCGATCGTCCGAGGGGCTGGCGGATCAGCCGCAGGGCTGAAATCAGGGGATGCGCTCGCCGAACCATTGATCGTGCCGGGTGTGACGTGGGCGCAGCGCCCTCGTCCCGGCCCGGGCATGGTGAAGGAGCGTGCGTATGCGAGTCGCGGCGGTCGGATCGGTGTTGTTGGGCGTGGCGATGGCCGGGGCGGGAGTGACGGCGCTGGCGTGGGTCCAGCAGGCGCCGCGGCACGCGCAAGAGAGCACGCATGCTCCGACGCACGCGGCGCAGGACAGCGGGAAGGAATTCCCGGATCTGATCGGCGCGCTGCGGAGCGTGGAGGGGTGTCTGGGTGTGGAGGCGGGGCAGTTCCAGTCGGGGAAGCAGGTGATCTTCGCGTGGTTCGAGAACAAGGCGGCCGCGATGCGGTGGTACAACCACGACGTGCATCAGGGGGCGATGTCGTCGTTCATGACGGTGGAGAGCGGGTCGAAGCCGATGGCGGGCGTGCCGGACGATGTGCCGGTGCTGGCGATCGCGTCGATCACGTTCGCGGACAGGCCGCACTTTCAGGAGATCAACCTGCCGATCTCGCAGATCGCGATCGAGCTGTACACGCCGCTCAAGGGCGGGATTCACCTGGGCGGCACGTTCGCGCCGGCATCGATGCGGGTGGAGGGCATCCAGGACCTCGCGCCGAAGCACTGAGGGCGCTGGAGGACGCAGACGAAATGACAGCGGGCGGCGCGTCGTGCGCCGCCCGCGTTTCCTATGCGTTGCCCCGGTCAGTTCGCGCGGTGGAGTTCGAAGGCCATCTCCCCGGCCATCGCGCCTTTCGCGAAGTGCCCCCAGCGCTGGGTAAGCGACTTGCCGTCGGCGCCGATCTCGAGGACGAGAGAGCCCATGTAGTCGCCGCCGTCGCGATCGACGTTCGGACCGCCGGCACACTCGAATGCGATGCGCTGGGCGGTGCTGCCGTCGACGCTCTTGAGGTATGGCTGGTTGCCCATCATGCAATAGTGGGTGACGCCGATGGAGGCGCCGTCGAGGTGGTAGATGGTGACCATCTCCTCGGGCCTGCCCGGGAACAGGGTCTCGACCACGGCGGAGCCGCCGGCGGTGGTGCGGTACTCACAGACGACGTCGGGGGCTCCATCGCCGTCGTTGTCGGCGGTCTCCCATCGGCCGACGAGCGAGCGGATTGCGCCGTGCATGGGATTGTCGGCGGCGGCCTTCTGGAGCGGGAAGCTCGGGGGCGCGTCGGGCTGACCTGCGAGGGCGGAGAGAGCAAGAACGATCGAGGCGGCGAGCATGGTGTTCTCCTTTGGTTGGGAACATTGTAGAAGTAGCGCGGGCGCCCGTGAAGGGCGCACGCGCCTGCGCATCGTGATCGGGCGCTCTGTGTTTGCGGGTTGATCGACTTGTCACCGGCGGCGACGGGCGGCGCAGAGGCCTGCGAGCGAGAAGAGCGTCGCGGCGCCGGGGGTGGGCACGGCCATGGCGAGGGCGAACTCGCGGATGGCGCCGCCGCCCATGTCCATCGTGCCCACAATGATGACGCCTTCGTCGGCGGTGAACTCGTTGTTCAGGAACACGGTGAGCGTGTCGCCGCCGCTGAGCGAGACGTTGTCGAACGAGTGAGCGATCGTGGCGCCGGAGAAGTGCGAGGTCGGGTTGGTGAGGAGGTCGCTCGCGATGTCGGGGGTGTTGACGGAGATGTTGAGGAAGGCGTCGAAGGCAGACTCGATCGCGGCGTAGGACATGCCTCGATAGATGGACGCGCTCATGGAGAACGCGGAGGGCGAGGACGGATCGATGGTGAGTTCGACGACGCCGGAGGAGTCGGTGTTGGGAAGATTGCGCGCCTGCCAGCCTCCGACCGGGGCGTTGTCGGCCGCGATGGCCGCGACGCCGGCGCCGGTGTAGAAGTCGACGCGTGACGCGAATGACCAGTTGTTCTTGAGAATGGTGCGGGTGTAGACGTCGAGACGGTCATTGCGCGCGATGTCGAATGCGGGGTTGGCGGCGTTGTTGTTGCGGGGGCCGTTGAAGATGGCGGTGGGGCCGCCGGCGGCCGGGACCGCGGGGGGCTTGAGCGTGCCGCCGAGGGTGGGCCGGCGGAGGACGAGGTTGGAGTAGGTGTTTCCGCCGGCGAGCACGGGGAGGGTGACCTTGAAGTGCGTCGCGTTGGGCGTTCCCGCCGGGACCTGGTACTGGAAGCGGTTGAACCCGATCGCGGCGTGCGCGCCGGCGGCGGCGAGCAGCAGGGACGCGGAAACGAGGGCGAGTCGCGCGGTCTTCATCGGTGTGCTCCTGTCGGTGACGTCAAGGCGCCGGCGTGGGCGAGACGGGACGCTCCCGTTGCAAGGCCCTGGCGGACGCGTCGGCGTGTGTTGTGACACGTAGAGAGCGACCGATGCGCGTTCGACTCACGCGCGTCGGTTGATGAAGTTCGCTGTGATGGTGAGCGTGATCGGTTTCGCGAGCGGGCGCGCGGATCAGCCGCCCCAGCGCGACTCGCCCCACATGGCGAGGTTGGTGAGCGGCCAGGCGAAGCGCCAATAGCGCTGGGGATCATCGGCGACAGCGTCGACGATCTCGTCGCGGACGATGGAGCGGACGAAGGTGGAGTTTCGGAGTGTGGACGCGTGGGAGGGGAGCCAGGATTGGAATGGGAGCGGGAAGGACGCCTTGGGACGCGAGAGCACCTCCGCGGGCAGTACGTCGGCGTAGGCGTCGCGAAGGATGCGCTTGGTGCGCGGGAGCGTCGCGACCTGGAGGGTCGAGGGGGCGTGCGCATCGTGCTCGGGCGCGTACTTGAGATGCACTGGGAGCGATTCGGCGAGGGTTGCCACGGCGACGTCTGCGAAGGGCGTGCGGCCCTCGACGCCGGAGAGCATCGTGGCCGTGTCGAGACGCTGGAGGAGGCCGGTGAGGTTGATACGGCGGGTGAGCGCGAGATGGGCGTTGAGGGAGGGCGCGTCGGAGGAGGACTCGGCGGCGCAGCGCTCGAACTCGACTTCGTAGAAGCGGTGCAGCGCGGCGTCCTCTCCGACGGCGTCCCAGACGCCCGGGTTGAGCGCGGAGGCTTTTTCTCCGGAGGTGATCCAGGAGGCGGCGTCGAGCGCTGCGCGGGCATGGTCGGCGGTGGTGGCCCGTGCCGGGTCGGCGAGGGTCTGTATTGCGGCCATGATGGGGCCTTCGTAGCCGGCGAAGAGCTCGTCGGCGCCCTCTCCTGAGAGTGTGACCACGCAGCCGTCGGCGCGGAGTCTCGAGGCGATGGCGTGAATGGCGACCTCGTTGGGCGTGGAGAGGGGGGAGGCGAGCCGGCGGACCATCTCGGGCCAGTCGGACGAGAATGATTCGCGGGTGATGTGCTCGTGCGCGTGTCGCACGGCGATTGTTTGCGCGAAGCGCTCGGCGACGTGCAGGTCATCGTCGTTGTCGTCGGAGGGCGCGCCGGCGCAGTAGGTTCGGAGTTCGGGGAGGATGGAGGCTGCGATCGAGGCGATGATGGCGCTGTCGAGCCCGCCCGAGAGGAGCGCGCAGGTGGGGACGTCGGAGCGGAGGTGACGGTGCACCGCGTCGGCGAGCGTGGCGCGGAGGAGTTCCGCGGCTTCGTCGGGCTGGATGTTCCAGCATCGTCCGCGCGGCGCGTGCGGCGTCCAGTAGTCGAGGAGCCGGATGGAGGGGGAGGCGCCGTCGAGGTCGCACTGGGCCATCTGGCCCGGCGCGAGGGCGTACAGGCCCTCGTACATCGTGTCGTTGGCGAGCACGGTGCGGATGGTGGAGAGATACGCGCTGAGCATGGGGAGGTTGGGCGCGGAGGGACCGTTGGGCAGCGCGAGGATGGGCGCGGGCTCCGAGGCGAACGCGATCTCGTGGTCGTTGGCGTGGAAGTAGAGCGGCTTGATGCCGAGGGGGTCGCGGGCGAGAGTGAGGAGGTTTCGGTGGGCGTCGAAGACGGCGATAGCGAACATGCCGCGGAGACGAGAGAAGGTCTCGAGGCCCCAGTGGGCGAATGCGTGGAGCACCGTCTCGGCGTCGCAATGTGAGGTGAAGCGCACGCCGCGCGCGATCAGTTCGCGTCGGACTTCCTGATCGTTGTACAGCTCGCCGTTGTAAACGAGGTGGAAGCGTCCGTCGGGTGACGAGAGCGGCTGGCGGCCGGCCGGGGTGGGATCGATGACCGCGAGGCGGCGGTGGGTCAGGAGCGCGTTGCGGACGCGGAGGAGGCCGGCGTCGTCGGGGCCGCGATGGGAGAGGAGGTCGCGGAGGCGTGCGGCTTCGGCGTCCGTGCAGGAGGGAGAGAGACCGTCGCGCGCCACGATGCCGAAGATGCCGCACATGCCGCGGGTATCGGACGTTGGTGTGGGCGGGTTAAGGGCGGTGCGGGAGGATGTGGGAAAGTTTGGAAGGAGGTGGTGCGTCAGGGGTTGGGGTGGCGGAGCAGCACCCATTCTCCGGGGGGGGTGTCGGGCGATCGGGTCGCTGTCCAAAGGGTGGAGCCGTCACCCCAGTCGGCTGTGAATCGGAGGCGGTCAGGGGCTTCTTCGAGCATCCGAGCGTCTGGGGAGGCGATACGGCGGACGATGCCGCGGTTGTCGGTGAGTGGGCCCTGGAAGGTCAGGTAGTGGGGCCGGTGGTCGTGGATGCGGGTGGCGGGGAGGGGGAGACCTGGGGGCAGGTCGGTGGGGAGGCGGGCGATTCGGAAGGTGATGAGGGGTTGCTCGGGGTTGGCGTTTGCATGTGGGAGGAGCCAGTCGAGATGCGGCTGGGCGGCGGGGGGTATGTGGAGCAGGAGGGCTGACTGGGACATGAAGGAGAGGGTAGAGGCTCACGGCGGGGGGCGATCATGTCCGATAGGATCGTTCTCAGAAGGCTCAGAAAGAAGGAAGACGATCGATGAGGCTGATGCTGACGGGCGTGTTGGTGGCTGCGGCGTTCCTGGGGGCGTGCGCGAAGGACGGTGGTCGTCCGAGCGTGCTGATGGCCGAGGACCTGGGGAACACCGCGCTGCAGGCGGGTGACTTCGCGAAGGCGGAGCAGTACTTCACGGAGGCCGTGGACCAGTCTCCCGGTCGTTTGCCGGCGCGGGTGGGGCTCGGGAAGGCGTTGCTTGGGCAGTCGAAGGCGGCCGCGGCGCGGAGCCATCTGGAGGTGGCGCTGACGCGCGATCCGACGAACTCGGAGGTGGCGGAGCTGCTTGCGGAGTCGATGCTGCAGGCGGGCGAGGTGGACGCGATGGTGCGTCTGCTGAAGACGCGCGCGTTGGACCGGCAGCGGGTGGAGGACTGGATCCGGCTGGGTCGGTTCCAGGCGAAGGCGCACGATGCGGACGGGGCTGAGGTTTCGCTGCTGACGGCGGCGCGGATCGACAAGGGGCAGACGATCGAGCCGCAGCTGGCGCTGGCGGACTTCTACCGCGCGCTGGGCGACAACGAGGCGGCGTTGAAGCGTCTTCGGATGGCGTATTTCCTGAAGCCGCAGGACGAGAACGTGCTGCGTCGGGTCAAGGAACTCGGCGCGATTCCGGGGCCGACGATGGCGTTGCAGCCGGCGGAGATCGAGTGAGGGGCGCGGTGATTTGACGGGGGCGGCGATGCTTCTACACTTCATCCGGATATAGGGATGAAGCGAGGCTCGGGTGACATTGAGGTGTCGGATCGTCTGGCGGCGTTGTCGGAGATGGTTCGTGTGCGCCTGTGCCGCGTGCTGGAGCGGAAGGAGCTGAGCGTCGGTGAGGCGGCGGCGGTGGTGCAGATGCCGCAGTCGACGGTGAGCCGTCACCTGAAGGTGCTGTGCGAGGCGGGTTGGCTGTTGAAGCGTGCGGAGGGTCCAGCGACGCTGTACCGGCTGGTGCTGGATGATTTGCCGATCGGGGCGCGTGGGGTGTGGCTGGCGGTGCGGGAGAGTGTGGGCGAGAGCGCGGAGACGCGCGAGGACATGCGTCGGCTGGAGGCGGTGCTGGCGGAACGGCGTACGGACTCGCAGTCGTTTTTCGGTCGGGTGGCCGGGGCGTGGGATGAGGTTCGGAACGAGCTGTTCGGCGCCGGGTTCACGGCGAACGCGCTGCTCTCGCTGCTGCCGGGAGGGTGGACGGTGGTGGATGCGGGTTGCGGTACGGGGAACGTTTCGGAGCTTCTGGCGCCGGTGGTTCGGCGCGTGATCGCGCTGGATGAATCGGCGGTGATGCTGAAGGCGGCGAAGAAGCGGCTGGAGGGGGTGAAGAACGTGGAGTTTGTGCGGGGGCTGCTGGACGAGCCCGGGATCGAGGAGGGGAGCGTGGACGCGGTGGTGTGCGCGTTGGTGCTGCACCACGTGCCGGAGCCGAGGCGGGCCGTGGGAGCGTTGGCGGGGCTGCTGAAGGAGGGGGGCGTGTTGCTGGTGATCGACATGGTGGCGCACGATCGGGAGGAATATCGGCGGTCGATGGGGCACAAGCACCTGGGGTTCAGCGAGGGGGAGGCGGGGTCGATGCTTGAGGGTGCGGGTCTGGAGGGTGTGCGAGTTCGCGCGATGGCCGGGGAGGCGCAGTCGCGCGGGCCGAGCTTGTTTGTGGCGACGGGGAAGAGGGGGAAGGGCGGCAAGCGACGGGGGAAACAGGGGTAGGTAAAGGAACGACGCGCGTGTGCGCGGTGATTGCGTGATGCGTTGACGAGTGAGACCAAGACCGAGCGCCCGGCAAGAGCGGGCGAGCAGAGACGCGACAGAAGGAGTCGAACGTGCCGAGCGTGATGAAGAGCGAGCCGAAGGGCAAGAAGACGGGCGTGAAGAAGTCTGGGAAGGGCGATGGGTCGTTCCTGAACACGGGGTTGCCGCTGACGAGCGACCTGTCGTTCAAGGTGCGCGACAAGTCGCAGGCGGAGTTCGGGCGGAAGGAGATCACGCTCGCGGAGCACGAGATGCCGGGGCTGATGGCGTGCCGCGAGGAATGGGGGTCGAAGAAGCCGCTCAAGGGTGCGCGGATCTCGGGCTCGCTGCACATGACGATCCAGACGGCGGTGCTCATCGAGACGCTGGTGGCGCTCGGCGCCGAGGTGCGTTGGGCGTCGTGCAACATCTTCTCGACGCAGGATCACGCGGCTGCGGCGATCGCGGCGGCGAAGATCGGCGTGTACGCGTGGAAGGGCGAGACGCTGGAGGAGTATTGGTGGTGCACACTGCAGGCGCTGACGTTCCCGGATGAGAAGAACGGGAGCCTGGGGCCGGACATCATCGTGGACGACGGCGGGGACGCGACCATCCTGATCCACGAGGGCGTGAAGGCGGAGGCGAAGTTCAAGAAGGACGGGACGCTGCCGGACCCGTCGAAGGCGGAGAACGACGAGTTCCGCATCGTGCTGGAGCTGGTGAGGGCCAAGCTGCAGGAGGACGCGACGTTCTGGACGCGGATGGCCAAGAACATCCGGGGCGTGTCGGAGGAGACGACGACGGGCGTGATGCGGCTCTATCAGCTGGCTGAGAAGAAGGAGCTGCTGTTCCCGGCGATCAACGTCAACAACTCGGTGACGAAGAGCAAGTTCGACAACATCTACGGGTGCCGCCACTCGCTGCCGGACGGGATCATGCGCGCCACCGACGTGCTGCTCTCGGGCAAGGTGTGCGTGGTGGCCGGGTACGGGGACGTGGGCAAGGGGTGCGCCCAGGCGCTCGACGGGCAGAAGGCTCGCGTGGTGGTGACGGAGATCGACCCGATCTGCGCGCTGCAGGCGTGCATGGACGGGTACGCCGTGAACACGCTGGACGATGTGCTCGAGACGGCGGACGTGTTCGTCACGGCGACGGGCAACTTCAACATCATCACGGTCGATCACATGGCCAAGATGAAGCACCTGGCCATCGTGGGGAACATCGGGCACTTCGACAACGAGATCGACATGGCGGGCCTCTTCAAGTGGGTGAAGGAGGGGCGCGTCACTCGGGTGAACATCAAGCCGCAGGTGGACGAGTTCCGCTTCAAGGCGGACGCGAAGCGGGGCGTGAAGGCGCACTCGGTGATCATCCTTGCTGAGGGCCGTCTGCTGAATCTCGGCTGCGCGACCGGGCATCCGTCGTTCGTGATGTCAACGTCGTTCACGAACCAGACGCTCGCGCAGATCGAGCTGTGGCAGAACGCCAAGAAGTACGAGAAGCAGGTGTACGTGCTGCCCAAGAAGCTGGACGAGCGCGTGGCTCGGCTGCACCTCGACAAGCTGGGCGCGAAGCTGACGACGCTGAGCGACAAGCAGGCGTCGTACATCGGGGTGCCGGTGAACGGGCCGTACAAGCCGGATCACTACCGGTATTGAGCGACGATTCACGGTGCGCGGCCGGGAGACCGGTCGTGCACCGATTTTCGGATGTTGAGCGATCGAATCGGAGGCGGTGTACACGTGCACATCCAGGACATCTTCGATCGGTGGCCGACGACGGTGTCGTTCGAGTTTTTCCCGCCCAAGGGGGACGTGGAGTGGGACGGGCTGTTCACGGCGGTTCGCGACCTTGAGCCGCTACGTCCGAGCTTCGTGAGCGTGACGTACGGAGCGGGCGGGGGCACTCGGGCCAAGACGCACGAGCTGGTCGCGCGGATCAAGCGGGAGACGGGCCTGGACCCGATGCCGCATCTGACGTGCATCTATCACACCGAGGCCGAGATCTACGACCTGCTGGAGATGTACGCGAAGGTGGGCGTGTCGAACATCCTGGCGCTGGGGGGCGATCCGCCGCGGGAGCGGCCGGGGTACGACCGCTCGCGCGACTCGTTCCGGCATGCGTCGCACCTCGTGCGGTTTATCCGGGAGTTCAAGGAACGGCACGCGGGTCGGCTCATTCCGGACGCACGCGGATTTGGAATCGGCGTGGCGGGCTTCCCGGAGGGGCACCCGGCCACGCCCAACCGGCTGCTGGAGATGGATCATCTCAAGGCCAAGGTGGACGAGGGCGCGGACTTCATCATCACGCAGCTCTTCTTCGACAACCGGGACTTCTATGACTTCCGGGAGCGGTGCGAGCTGGCGGGGATCAAGGCGCCGATCATCGCGGGCGTGATGCCGGTGACGAGCGCGACGGGCATGCGCCGCATGGCCGAGCTGGCGCTGTGCTCACGTTTCCCGGCGCGTCTGCTCAAGGCGCTGCATCGTGCGGGGGACGATGGGGCGGCCGTGCGGCGCGTTGGGGTGCACTGGGCGACGGAACAGTGCAGAGACCTGCTCGACAACAACGTGAAGGGGATCCACCTCTACACGCTGAACCGGAGCACTGCGACGCGGGAGATTTACGCGAATCTCGGGGTGAAGGACACGGCGTCGCTGACGGGCTGAGTGTCAGTGGCGCTCCGCCGGCTCGATGTGCGCCGTGGCGTTGGCGGAGTCGGGGGGGAAGGCCTGCTCGATGCGGTGCTCGATGCGCGAGGCGAGGTCGTGGGCCTGGGCAACGGTGAGGGCCGGGTTGACCTGGATGTGGAAGTCGATCCAGTGGAACGCCCCGGTGTGTCGTGCGCGGAGCTTGTGATGGCCGTGGATGGCGCCTTGGGCGCGCTCGTCGTCGAGGATGGCGCTGATGCGGTCGATGTCGTCGGGGTCGGTCTCGTCCATGAGGCCGGCGGTTGATTCGCGGAGGAGTCGCCAGCCGGTGAAGAGGATGAACGCCGCGACGGCGAGGGCGAGGAGGGGATCGAGCCAGAGGATGCCTGTGAGGCGTACGAGGATGAGGCCGAGGATCACGGCGAGGGTTGTTGCGAGATCGGTGAGGAGGTGTTTGCCGTCTGCGACGAGGACCATGGAGTGGTGACGGCGCCCTTGGCGGAGGACGTAGAGGCCGAGCAGTCCCGCCAGGAGGGAGATGACGAGGAGCGCGATGATGGTGGAGTCGAGATGGACGATGGGGGTCGGGGAGATGAGTCGTTGGGCGGCGGTGAGGATGATGAGGACGCCGGCAAGGAGGATCATCGAGCCTTCGAGGGCGACGGCGATGAACTCGGCCTTGCCGTGGCCGTAGGGGTGGGACTCGTCGGGGGGGCGGTTGGAGAGCCAGAGGGTGTAGAGCATCGCGGCCGCAGCAGCGACGTTGACGGTGGATTCGAGGGCGTCCGAGAGGACGGCGGCGGAGCCGGAGAGGGCGTAGACGGCAAGCTTGGCGAGGAAGAAGAGGACGCCGGCGAGGAGCGCGTGGGAGGCGACTCTTCGGGTGCGGGGCCAGGCTGGGTCTGGTGTGGGTTCGGGCATGGGCGGGGTCGCCGAAGATTGAGCACGGCGTCATCGAGCGGAGCGCGTTGCTGTCTTCTTCTTCGGCATTGCGACCTCGCGCAGTTCTTTTTCGAGTTCGCGGGCCGAGGCGAGCGGCGTGTTGGTTCGTATACCCGGGCCGCGGAGGGAGAAGTGCGCTTGAAGGTGGCGACGTGCGGCGGGCAGGTTGGCGAGCTGCTGATAGCACCAGGAGATGTCGTAGTGCGCATCGGCGATGGTGGCGCGTGCCGCTGCGGGCGTGTCGGCGCAGTCACCGCGGGAGAGCGCGGTCGCGCCGCGCCGGATGAGTTCACGGGCGATCTGGATCGCGTCGCGGTGCTTGCCGAGCCGGATGAGGGCGTAGACGCGGCACTCAGCAACCATGGGGCATCTGGGCGCGAGCGCGTGCGCGGTCATGGCGTGCTGCAACGCCTTGCGACCATCCTGCTCGAAGAAGTAGTACGACCATGAGAGTCGGCACCAGAGCCAGTGCGCGTCGAAGTCGGACTCCCCCACTTCACGTAGGCGGCGCTTGATGAGTTTGCGCGCCTCGGCCACTTTCCCGGCGTCGAAGAGGCGGTCGATCGCTCGGCCCTCCTCGCGGGCTATGCGATCTTCAGGGGTCACGTGGCCCTCCGCGTGGCCACGAGCAAGATGGTCAGATCCGCCGGGGTGACGCCTTCGAGTCGGGAGGCTTGGCCGAGCGTGGCGGGGCGGAAGCGGGAGAGGGCTTCGCGCGCCTCGGCGCGGAGGGAGGTGATGGCGGAGTAGTCGATGGCGGAGGGGAGGGGCTTGCGCTCCATCTCGGCGTGGCGGCGCGCCTCGTTCTGCTGGCGGTCGATGAAGCCCGCGTACTGGCGCTCGGTGTGAGCGGTGAAGAGGGCGCCCCGGAAGATGGATTCGGCGGTTCCGGCGGGAATGACGGCGCGCGCGAGCGGGGCGAGATCGTCGGGCGTGAACTCGGGGCGCTTGATGAGGTCGCGGAGGAAGCCGCCGTCGAGCTTGGCCGTGTCGATAAGGCGGTTGATAGCGCCGAGAGCGGCGCGTCGGTCGAGGTAGCGGCGCCAGCGGTCGGACGATTCAGGCAGAAGGCCCAGGTCGCGCGCGAGGGGGGTGAGACGGTCGGCGGAGTTGTCGGCGCGGAGGAGGAGACGGTGCTCGGCGCGCGAGGTGAACATGCGGTAGGGCTCTTTGGGCGTCTTGGTGACGAGGTCGTCCATCATGACGCCGAGGTAGGCGAGGTCGCGCGCGAAGCGGACGGGCTCCTGTTTCGCGGCGAATCGCGCGGCGTTGAGGCCGGCGATGACGCCCTGTCCCGCGGCCTCTTCGTAGCCGGAGGTGCCGTTGATCTGGCCCGCCAGGAAGAGCCCCTCGACGAGCTTGGTCATGGTGGTGGCGTCGATCTGGTGGGGCCGGACCATGTCGTACTCGACCGCGTAGCCGTGACGGAGAATCACGGCGTTTTCGCACGCGGGCATGAGGCGGATGAGTCGGTCCTGCACGTCGGCGGGTAGGGAGGTGGAGATGCCGTTGCAGTAGACCCAGTTGTCGCGGAGGGATTCGGGCTCGAGGAAGACGTGGTGGGAATCGCGGTCGGCGAAGCGCACGACCTTGTCCTCGATGGAGGGGCAGTAGCGCGGGCCTGCGGACTCGATCTGGCCCGAATACATCGGGGCGCGGTGCAGGTTGTCGCGGATGAGGGAGTGGATGGCGCCGCTGGTCGAGGTGATACGGCACTCGACCTGCGGGAGCGCGGGGAAGGCGGGGCGCTCGGAGAGATCGGAGAAGGGGACGGGCTCGGCGTCGGCGTGCTGCGCGTCGAGCGATTCCCACACGATGGACTCCCGCGCGAGGCGCGGGGGCGTGCCGGTCTTGAGGCGCGCGAGTTCGAAGCCGAGCGAGGAAAGAGCGCCGGAGATTCCCACGGCCGCGGCTTCGCCCGCGCGACCGCCGGGGGTCTTCGTTTTGCCGGTGTGCATGAGCCCGCGCATGAAGGTGCCGGTGGTGAGGACGAGTGAGGGGGCGTGGATCGCGTACGGCGCGGCGCCGGGGGGCGTGATGAGCGCGCCGGTGATGCGGCCATTCTGGACGAGCAGTTCGTCCACGGCGCCGGGGAGGATGGTGATGTTGGGGCGTGTGCGGAGGAAACGTTGGACCTCGTCGGCGTAGGCGTGCTTGTCGCACTGGGCGCGCGGGCCGCGAACGGCTGGGCCGCGGGAGACGTTGAGCATCTTGAAGTTGATGCCGGTGGCGTCGGCGGCGAGTCCCATGAGGCCGTGGAGCGCGTCGATCTCGCGGACGATCTGGCCCTTGGCGAGCCCGCCGATGGCGGGGTTGCAGGACATGACGCCGATCTTGGCGGGGTCGAGGGTGACGAGAGCGACCGCGGCGCCCAGGTTGGCGGCGGCCCATGCGGCCTCGGCGCCGGCGTGTCCGCCGCCGACGACGATGACGTCGAAATGGCTCGCGTGGTAGGGCATGTCGGGGGTGAGGATAGGTGGGCGTGGGGGGAGACGGCGTGCGCGGTAGGCTTAAGGGTCCGGGAGAGCGCGAGACGCGAAGGAGCGGGCATGTCGGAGCGGCCGTTGGAAGCGGGGATTCACCGGGACCTGTCGGGTCAGATGGACTACGGGGAGTATCTGCGGCTGGACGTGCTGCTGCGGGCGCAGGAGCCGAGGTCGAGCCCGGTGCATCACGACGAGATGCTGTTCATCGTGCAGCACCACGTCTCGGAGCTGTGGATGAAGCTGGTGATCCACGAGCTGACGGAGGCGATCCGTCTGGTTCGGGAGGATCAGCTGGAGGGGTCGTTCAAGGTGCTGGCGCGGGTGAAGCTGATCCAGCACCAGCTGTTCGACATGTGGGGCGTGCTGGAGACGCTGACGCCGAGCGAGTACGTGCAGTTCCGGCACGTGCTGGGGAAGGCGAGCGGGTTTCAGAGCGTGCAGTACCGGACGATCGAGTTCCTGCTTGGGAACAAGAGCGAGGCGTCGATGGCGGCGCACAAGCATCATCAGGAGCGTCACGCCGCGCTGGAGAAGGTGCTGCGGGCGCCGTCGCTGTACGACGAGTTTCTGCGTCACATGCACAAGCGGGGGCTGACGCTGCCCAAGGAGGACGTGGAGCGCGACTGGAGCAAGCCGCGCGAGTCGAGCGGGGCGGTGATTACGGCGCTCAAGCAGGTGTACGAGGACCCGGAGCGTTGGTGGGACGTGTACGAGATGGCGGAGAAGCTGATGGACGTGGACGAGAGCTTCCAGCTGTGGCGGTTCCGGCACATGCGCACGGTGCACCGGATCATCGGGAACAAGATGGGGACGGGAGGGAGCAGCGGCGTGGCGTTCCTGCGCGCGATGCTCGACCACGTATTCTTCCCGGAGCTGTGGGAGGTTCGGACAAGGATCGAGCGGAAGGAGGGGTGAGCGGTGGGCGAGGCGCCGCGTGTCGTGATTCTCGGGGGCGGGTTCGGGGGGCTGTACGCGGCGCGAGCGCTGCGGAAGAGCCCGGCGCTGGTGACGGTGATCGATCGGCGGAACTACCACCTCTTCCAGCCGCTGCTCTACCAGGTGGCCACGGCGTCGCTGTCGCCGGCCGAGATCGCGCAGCCCATCCGGCACATTCTGAAGGCGCAGCGAAACGCGGAGGTGGTGCTGGGCGAGGCGGTGGGCGTGGACGTTGGTGCACGGCGTGTGCGCGTGCGGGGCGTGATGGGTGATGAAGGGAAGGAGTGGGAGGAAGCGTACGACTATCTCGTGGTGGCGACGGGTGCGACGCACTCGTACTTCGGGAAGGACGAGTGGGCGGCGCTGGCGCCGGGGCTCAAGGACGTGAACGACGCGACGGAGATGCGTCGTCAGTTTTTGCTGGCCTTCGAGGGGGCGGAGCGGGAGGGTGACGAGGTCCGTCGGCGCGCAAGGCTGACGTTCGTGCTCGTGGGCGCAGGGCCGACGGGGGTGGAGCTGGCGGGGGCGATGATGGAGATTGCCAAGCGTGCGATGCCGCGAGACTTTCGGAACATCGACACGACGACGGCGCGGGTCGTGCTGTGTGAGGGTGAGGGGCGCGTGCTGCCGACGTTCTCGCCGGAGATGTCGGCGCGCGCGACACGGGATCTTGCCGCCCTCGGCGTCGAGGTGCGCACGGGCACGCGCGTGACGGGCATCGACGCCGGCGGCGTGTGGATCGGCGAGGGCGTGCAGCGCGAGCGGATCGAGGCGGGCAACGTGTTCTGGGCGGCGGGCGTGCGGGCGTCGAGCGTGGGCGGGATGCTCGGCGCGGAGCGCGACTCGGCGGGGCGCGTCAAGGTGCTGCCGGACCTGTCGATCCCTGCGCACCCCGAGGTGTTCGTGATCGGGGACCTGGCCCACGCCAAGGCCGGGTACGGCAACAGCCTCACGCCGGGCGTCGCGCAGGGCGCGATGCAGATGGGCGTGCATGTAGCGCGGATCATCGACCGGGAGATGCGCGGCGAGGGCGTGACGCGTCCCGCGTTCCGGTATCGGGACAAGGGGATGATGGCGACGATCGGGCGGGCGAAGGCCGTGGCCGAGATCGGCGGGAGGAAGTTCGGGGGCTATCCCGCATGGCTGCTGTGGCTGTTCATCCACCTGATGTTCCTGATCGGTTTTCGGAACCGGCTGCTGGTGTTCGTGCAGTGGATGTGGGCGTACGTGACGTTTCAGCGGGGAGCGCGCCTGATTACGGGGAAGTAAGGGCAACTTGCCCCCCCGGAAGCCTGAAGCGCGCGTAGATTGAAGGTGATGGGACGACGGATCTGGACGCTGGCGGGGGCGGCATGCGCGACGGGCTTCGCGAGCGCCGACCCGTGCGCACCGCGCTGGGCGGAAGGTTTCGACACGCAAGGGACGGATGGGGGCGTGCTGGCACTCGCGGTGGCGGACGTCGGGGCGGGCCCACGGTTGTACGCTGCCGGCACGTTCTTCTCGGCAGGATCAGCGTTCGTAAACCGTGTCGCGTGGTGGGATGGGCGTCGCTGGCACGAGATGGAGGGCGGTGTGGACTCGACGGTGTTCGCGCTCTCGGCCGGGCCAAGCCCGCCTACGGGGGATGGCGGCGCGACCGACTCGGTGTACGTGGGCGGCGGGTTTCTGAGCGCGGGCAGTCTGAGCATCGCCAGACTTGCTCGCTGGGACGGCGCGGGGTGGCACGACGTCGGCGGAGGGATCGGGGGCGTGGCGTCGCCGTTCGTGACCGCTTTGATGCGCAGCGATGCGCTGGGCGGCGACGCGTTGTACATCGGCGGGTCGTTCCTTGAGGCCGGCGGATCGGGCGCGTCGAATGTGGCGCGGTGGGACGGCAACGCGTGGAGCCCGCTGGGCGCTGGATTGTCCGATCGTGCGCAGGCGTTCGGCGAGTACGACGACGGTCGCGGCCCCGCCCTGTACGTTGGCGGTCGGTTCCTGACGGCGGGGAGCGTGAGCGCGGCACGCGTGGCACGCTGGGATGGCGTGTCGTGGGAGGCGCTTGGCGCCGGCGTAGGCGGAACGGTGAACGCGCTGGCGGTGTATGACGATGGGCGGGGGAGCGCGCTCTACGTCGGGGGGAGCTTCTCGAGCGCAGGTGGCGCGCCTGCCGCGAATCTCGCACGCTGGGACGGCACGGCGTGGGAGAGTGTGGGGAGCGGGACGGACGGGCAGGTGTTCGCGCTGGCGGTGTACGACGACCGCTCGGGGGGCGGGCCCGGGCTGTACGTGGGCGGGCGGTTCGACGTCGGGGGGGGCTTGCTGACGTCGAGGGTGGCTCGATGGGACGGCGCATCGTGGAGCGCGCTGAGCGCGGGGCTGGTCCCGTCGATCCCTGGGAAAGGGGTCCCGTCCGGCTCCGCTCGAGCGCTCGTGGCGCACGACGACGGCTCGGGCCCCGGGCTGTTTGCCGCCGGGGAGTTCGCGTTTGCCGGAGGCGAGGTCGCGCAGAACATCGCGCGCTGGTATGTCGCCCGGGGGTGCTGCCCGGGGGATGCGAACGTCGATCGGCGGGTGGACATGCTTGATCTGAACATCGTGCTGGGCGAGTTCGGGACTGCCGGGGCGGGGCTCTTCGGGGATGTGACGCGCGATGGCCGGGTCGACTTCCGCGACCTGGTGGGGGTGCTGGGGCAGTTCGGCAGCACGTGCGTCGGATCGCGTTGAGCGATCGGGCTGGTATGCTTTCGGACCCTACGCCGGAGTGGCGGAACTGGCAGACGCGACGGATTCAAAATCCGTTGCCCGATAAGGGCGTGCAGGTTCGATTCCTGTCTCCGGCATTGATTGCGACGGGCGCATCCGTCAGCGCGGGGGTTGTTTTTTCATCACAAGGGTGGACGGCTCGACGGCATCCGCCGACTCGTGAGGGGTGGGCGACGGCCTCGTCAAAGAGGCGTTCCTCACGGCTCCCGACCACGTGCGGCGGGAGCGATCGCGCCGGGGATCGAGCTTCGAATACGACGTGACCCGCTCGCCGAGAGCGTTCATCACGGCGTGGTTCCGATCGGTTTCTCGACGCGGTCGGGTGCACTGCGGTGGCTTCCACGCTGCGCGGCTCGTGGCGCGCAGCGGAGGGGGCGAGAACGGACGGACCGTGCGGACGAGCGGCGTGCGGAGCGCACGCTCGAACGAGCGGGCGAGCCGACAGACAGGAGATGCGCGATCTATGGAGACGTCGAGAACGAGCGTGGAACACGGGCGGGCGGAACACGGCCGGCGCGAGGCGCGTCGGGTCCGCCGAGACCGACTGGCGTGGCGCGGCGCCGATTGCGGTGGGCAGCTGCACCCGGGGGCGGTGCGGGACGTTTCGACGCACGGCGTGCGTCTCGCGGTCCGGCTCACGGAGACGCCCGCGATCGGAACGGTGATCAAGATCCTTGAGCGCGGCGAGCGGTACCCCAGTCATTTCCGGGTGGTGCACGTCCGCGGGGGCGAGAACGGCGCCGCGGAGGTCGGGTGCGAGCGTATCTCGGGGCGCGAGTATCGCGCGGCGCGAAGCGAGGCGATGCGTCGCGTGCGGGCGCTGCGGGCGTCGGAAGCGGCGCGCGTGAGCGTGGAGATCGAGTGATCGGGCGTGCCACTGAGAACAGGAGGAGCAGAGCATGCGTATGGAGCCTGTGCGATTTGAGTTCGAGCGTCGGAGCGAGAAGCGGCGGAAGCGATCGGAGCCGGTGTGGTGGCGCGCGGGCGCACGCGGGGAGAAGATCGGTTGGCTGCTGGAGCGGTCGGCGCGCGGCGCGGCGTTCATCTCGGTCGGCGAGAAGGAGCCCCGCGTCGCCGAGCCGCTCGACGTGAAGTGCTGGTCGCCCGAGTGCGGGTGCTGGAGAACGCTGCGCGGGTACGTCCGGCGTGTGCAGCGTCTGCACGACGGGCTGTTCCTGGTCGGGATGTTCTGCCTGATCGACCGTCCCCGGCTGCGGCGCGAGGCGGCGAGGGCGACGCGGCGAGGCACCCTTCGTGTGCCGGGGCGCGCGATCGTGGCGCTCGAGCCTGCAGCGGCGTAGGCGCGGAGGGGTTGCGGGGCAGGGCGGTGTGAGGGAGAATGCCCGGTTCGTTACGAACAGGCACACCCTGGCAGGGCCGGACGAGGCCCGGCCTCATTTTCCCTCGGAGGAGCGCGATGACGGATCGAAACACGGGCGGCGCGGGCGGTCAGCAGCAGCAGATCCAGATCCGGATCGATGAATCGAAGATGACGACGGCGTACGCGAACACGATTCGCACGTCGACAACGCCGGATGAGGTCGTGCTCGACTTCGGCCTGAACATGCCGGCGCAGGGCCAGGACGGGAAGCCGATGATGGTGTTCGCCGTCGGCTCGCGCGTCGTGATGAGCTGGGTGAGCGCGAAGCGCCTGCTCGGCTCCCTGCAGGGCGCCATCGGGCAGTACGAGCAGCAGTTCGGGGAGATCAAGCTGCAGAGGGGCAACGGCGCACAGGGCTGATCCCCCAAACCGCTTCTCGGATCAACGCTTCTCATTGAGCAGCACCAGTGACGGCGGCGCCACGCGCGAACCGGCGCTGTCGGTGTGCGTGTGATTGAAGCCAGCTCGCAGCGCGCCGGACGCCCATGCGCCGTCGTTGCGCACGGCAAGGAAAGCAACCTGGTGCTCCTCGACGAGGGTAAAGCGGGTGGCAATGCGGGTCAGTGCCTCCCGGATCGCCTCAAGGGGCTCACGGCCCTGGCGCATGAGTTCGACGATCAGGAAGGAGCCGGAGACGCCGGTGATGAGCTCGCCGGTGCCGGTGGCAGTGGCCGCGCCGGCCTGCTGATCGACGTAGAGGCCGTGCCCGATGATGGGCGAGTCACCGACGCGCCCGGGAACCTTGAAGGCCATGCCGGAGGTGGAGCAGACACCGGCCAGGGAGCCCGTCGAATCACGCACGAGGATGCCCACGGTGTCGTGGTGCTGCTCGGGAACGCGCTGCGGGTTGACGCGGACGGAGGAGACAGCGGGTCGCAGCTCTTCGACGTTGCGAGGCGGGAGCCAGCCCTTGTAGCGATCGCGGTTGATGTCGGCCGGGTCGGACTTCCACTTCTGCCACACGGCCTGCGCGCCCGGCGTGAGGAGCGTGCGACGCTGGAACCCCTCGCGGTCGGCAAACTCCTCGGCTCCCTCGCCCGCGAGCATGACGTGGATGGTTTTTTCCATGACGCGACGCGCGATCTGTGCTGGGTTGGGAAAGTGACGGATGAACGCCACGGAGCCCGCGCGGTTGGGGTCGGTCATGACACAGGCGTCGAGAGAGACTCTGCCGTCGGCGTCGGGCAGCCCCCCCACTCCGACCGAATCGACGGATGGGTCGTCCTCGATCGCGGTGGCGGCGTAGACGGCCGCGTCGAGCGCCGAGGCGCCGGAGGCGAGGAGCGGATACGCCGCGTCGTTGCCGACGGGTCCGAAGGACCACGTGGTGAGGATGAAGGGTTGTGTGGTGGTCATGGTGTGCGAGCCGGGGAACCGAGTGCGTGGATTCGGAGCGAGACGATGAGCGTATCGTCGTTGGCCGGGGCGCGTCGGCGCGCATCGCGCACGGCGCGCATGATCGAGTCCGGGGCACGCGCATCGCGTGCCTGCAGCGCGATGATGTCCCGGAGGGCGTCGAGCCCGAGCATGGCGCCTCGGTCGTCTCGGCACTCGAACGCCCCATCGGTGAACGCCACCAGGGTGTCGCCGGGCGTGAGTGACAACTCTCGCGGCTCCGGGTCGAAGTCGTCCGGCCCGGCGGCGCCGAGCACGAAGCAGGTGGACTCGAGCGATCCCGGTGGGCCGTCTGTCGGGACGCAGAACGCGGGGGGGTGACCCGCGGAGGCGTACCGGAGCGCGGGAGCCGAGCCGGGGCGAAACACGGCTTGCGCGCAGAACGCGGTCGCGTAAACGGAGTGCTTGGCGAGGGCGACGTGCACGTACCGGTTGAGCTGCGCGAGGACGTGCCCCGGATCGGCGCCCGGGCGCTCGCCGAAGATGCGCTCGAGTTCACCGTGGAGGCGATGCACAGTGAGCGCGGCGGGAATGCCGTGGCCGGTGACGTCGACGAGCACGAAGGAGACCTGTCGTGCGTCGGAGACGGCGTGATCGTGGACGTAGAGGAAATCACCGCCGATGGCGCGCATCGGCTCGTAGGCGAACTCGAGCGAGAGATCGGGGTCGTCCAGCATCGCGGGGAGGAGCGCTTCGTGGAGGCGTTGGGCGTCGGTGAGTTCGCGCGTGGTCTCCTCGTAATGCTCGGAGAGCGCGCTGAGGTGAAACCGGCGGGCGAAACGCGTGTGTCGAACCCAGCAGACAAGCACGCCGGGAACACCGACGGCAAGAAGCGCGATGACGCCGATGAGACGCGCCTCCCACGGGTCGCTCACGCCGACGAGCGTGATCGTGGCCATGATGAGCGTGATCGGCAGATAGGCGAGCACCGCCTCGCGCGGGCGCCAGGGAACGATGAGGCTCGCGAGGAGGTGCGAGAGGAAGAATCCGAGGAGCCACGGGACCATCGGTCCGAGGGAGGCGTTGGGGTTGCCCGCCTCGCGCCAGGCGCGCGTGATGAGCGAAGCGAGGGCCATCGAGGGGAGGATGTACACGACGGCAAAGGCGAGCGTGACCGCGTAGGAGAGGCGGAGGATGGTTCGGCGGGAGGCCCGGTGCGGGCGGCGGAGCATGTGGACGAGCGGCGCCGCGTAGATAAGCACGCAGCCCAGCGCGAGCGCCAGGTTGATCGGGTGGTAGAGCGACGCGATTGCGTCCTCGGCGCTGAGGAGGCCGATCAGCAGGAAGATCGCGACGACGGCGGAGGCCGAGGCAAGGACCGTGCAGTAGAGCACGAAACGCCGGCGCAGCCACCGGTTCTGTTCGTCGGCGAGAGCGGGGCGCAGGGCGGTGAGGGGGGACTCAGACATGGGCCGGGAGCGGGCGGGTCATGCGCTCACCGGTCGCACAATCTCGACGATGAGCGTGTCGTCGGCGGGGGGGCCGAAGCGGTGCTGCTCGACTGCGCTGAGGATCGTGTCGGAGAGGCAACCGTTGTCGGTCCGGTGGTGGGCTCCGGCGACGATGCGCTGCATGCCCTCCACGCGCAGCATACGGCCCGCGCGGTCGCGTGCCTCGGTGGCGCCGTCCGTGTAGGCGATGACGACGTCCCCTGGGCCGAAGGGGCGGACCTGCTGCTCGTGCTGGAAGTCGTCGCCGTGGCAGGCGCCAAGGACGAACGTCGTCGAATCGAGCCGTTCGATCGCGCCGTCGATGGAGCGGAGAAACGCGGGGGGGTGGCCGCCCGAGGCCCATTCGAGAGTGCCCTTCGCGTAGGCGTCGACCTCGCGCGGGTACGAGGCGTTGGGATCGACGCGGAAGCACACGGCGGTGACGTAGACCGAGTGCGTCGCGAGCGTGAGGTGGACGTACCGGTTGAGCAGCTCGAGAATCTCGCCGGGCGAGGCGTCCGGGTCTTCGGCAAAGAGCCGTTCGAGCTCGCCGTGGAGACGGTTGACGGTGAGCGCGGCGGGGATGCCGTGGCCGGTGACGTCAACGATGACGACGGAGAGGCGGGGGACGGGGCCGTGCGGGGAGGGGGAGAATCGCGAGAAGAGATAGTCGCCGCCGATCTGGCGCATGGGCTGGTAGCGGTAGATCATGCGGACGGGGCCGTCCTCGACGGGCTCGGGGAAGAGCGCCTCGTGGATGCGGCGCGCATCGGTGAGTTCCTGACGCATTTCGCCGTAGCGCTTCCGGAGAGCGCCGTAATGGACCCGTTGGTGAAGACGGGAGTGGCGCCACCAGGCGATCGCGGCGCCGGGCGCTGCCACGAGCGGGGAGAAGGTGATGGTGAACACGGGCGCGACCCACCCGGAGGCGTAGACGAGCGTGAGGATCGCGTTGAGCACGAGCAGGGGGACGACTGGCTTGATCGACTCCCTGGGCGTCCACGGGAGGAAGAGGCAGGCGAAGAAGTGGGTCACGAAGATGGACCAGAGACCGATGAACCCGGCGACGTTGCTGGGCATCCCCTCGCCGTCCGCGACCTCGGCGGTAAGACGCGAGCCGATCTCCGTGATCACCGCGGAGAGGCCGAGCGCAAGCACGCCGTTGAACAGAATCAGCCCCGCAACGAGCTTGAGCATCTTGTCGCGCGGCAGGAGGTGTCGGCGGGTGTACGCGAGCGCCAGTGCGTACGCGACCACGCCCAGAAGGCCCGTGGTCACGGACGTGATCGCGTTGAGGCGGATGAGCCGGAGCGTGTTCGCGGCCTGGGCAGGGTCATCGCTCGAGACGCGCACGCCGATGTTGAACAGCGGAAGCCCGTTGGCGATGAGCCCGAGCGCGCCGATGACGATGACGACCGCGGCGTACCAGAAGAACCGCTTCCGCAGGAACCGCTCGCGCTCCAGCTCGAACTCTTCTCGGAACTCGGAAGTGAAGGTGGAAGACATCGTGTGTGCGGTTCTGCTCAGGAGGGACGGTTGGCGCCGGGAGTCCACAAGACGTCGCCCGGGCCGAACGGAGGGGCGTTGGCGACCCGCGCGAGGACGAACAACAGGTCGGACAGACGATTGAGGTACACGACGGCGAGCCGGTTGGTCGACGCGGGCTCTGCGTCGACCAGCGCCGTCGCCTCGCGCTCCGCGCGCCGGACGATCGTGCGCGCAAGATGGAGAGAGGCGGACAGGCGAGTGCCGGCGGGAAGGACGAAGGACTTGAGCGACGGCAGCCCTGCGTTGTGCTCGTCGATGAGCCGCTCGAGACGATCGATCTGGGGTTGCGAAATCCGGTTGCGCTCGCCGGGCTTCTCCTGCGCCGTGATCGGCGTGCAGAGGTCGGCCCCGACGTCGAAGAGGTCCTGCAGGACGGACCGGAGCACGCCCTGGATCTTCGGCGACGCCGACGCCTCGCACTCCGCGGCGCCTACGCCCGCGTTCGCCTCGTCCACGGCCCCGTACGCGCCGACGCGCACCGAGGTCTTCGGCACGGTGCTCCCGTCGCCGAGCATGCACCGCCCGCCGTCGCCGAACCTCGTGTAAATGCGGGTGAGATGCACCATGTCCTGGTGAGTGTACCGCCCATGAAAAACGCCCGGCGTTCGAGCCGGGCGCTGTGGATTCGAGAGGGCCGGCGCCCGGAGCGTCAGGCGTTCGCCGCGACGACTTCCTTGGCCATGCTCGGGGGCAGCGGGCGGTACGTCAGTGGCTCCATGGAGGAGGTGGCGCGGCCCTGCGACATCGAACGGAGGGTGGTCGTGTAGCCGAAGAGCTCGGAGAGCGGAACCTCGCAGGTCACGAGCCGGACATTACCGCGCTCCTCGGTGTCGACGATCATGCCGCGCCGCGAAGAGATGTCGCCCGTGATGTTGCCGAAGTACTCCTCGGGCACGGTGATGACGACCTTCATGATGGGCTCGAGGAGTGTGAGCCCCGCCTTGGCGCACGCCTCGTGCAGCGCGAGCCGGCCCGCCTGCTCGAACGCCACCTGCGAGGAGTCCACCGGGTGGTACGAGCCGTCGGTGAGCGTCACCTTGATGTTGATGAGCTGGTAGCCCGCCATGACGCCCGAGAGCGCCGCCTGGCGCACGCCGTACTCGACGGAGGGGATGAACTCCTTGGGGATGCGGCCCTGCGCGACCTTGTTCTCCCACGCGACATTGTCGCTGAAGTCGAGGCCGTCCGCCTTCGCCTGCTCCTCCGTGTACGGCTCGAGGTCGATCGTGCAGTCGCCGAACTGTCCGCGACCGCCGGTCTGCTTGACGAACTTGCCGCGGATGCGCTCCGCCGACCCCACGATCGTCTCGCGATAGGACACGCGGGGCTTGCCGACGTCGACGTTGACCTTCATGTCGCGAACAAGCTTGTTCTTGATGATCTCGAGGTGCAGCTCGCCCATGCCCGCGATGATGGTCTGGCCCGTCTCCTCGTCGTAGTGCGAGCGGAAGGACGGGTCCTCGCGCCGGATCGTCACCAACGCCACCGACAGCTTCTGCTTGTCGTCGGCGCTCTTGGGCTCGATAGACATCGAGATCACCGGCTCCGGGAACGACATCCGCTCCAGGATGATCTGATTGTCCGGATCGCAGAGCGAATCGCCCGTGATGGAGTCCTTCAGCCCGACCACGGCCACGATGTTGCCCGCGCCCGTCTCCTCGAGCGGGTTGCGGTGCTGGGCGTGCATCTCGTAGATACGCGACGCGATTTCCTTCTTCCCGTTGCCCGGGTTCAGGATGCGGTCGCCCTTCTTGAGCTTGCCCGAGTAGATGCGCACGTACGTCAGGTCGCCGTGCTGGTCCGAAACGACCTTGAAGACCAGCCCGGAGAAGGGCGCGTCCGCGGAGTGAGGACGGCTCAGACGCTTCTCCTTGTCGCGCGGATCAGTGCCCTGCACCTCTTCGACTTCCGTCGGAGCGGGGAGGTAATCGACGACGGCGTCGAGGAGGCGCTGAACGCCGATGTTGCGGAGCGCGGCCCCGCAGAGCACCGGGTAGCACTTCCGCGTGATCGTGTTCGTCCGGAGCGCCTTCTTGATCTCCTCGACCGAGACGGGCTGATCGGACAGGTACTTCTCCATCAGGGCGTCGTCGAGCTCGGCAACCTTCTCGAGGAGCATGTGGCGCCAGTGGGCCGCGGACTCCTGAAGGTTTTCGGGGATGTCCTTCTCGGTGATCTTCGCGCCGAGCTCGGACGCGTCGAAGTAAAACGCCCGCATGGTGACCAGATCGATGATGCCCTCGAGGGTCGAGCCCTGGCCCAGCGGCATCTGGATCGGGATGGCGTTGGCGCCGAGACGCTTCAGGATCGAGTTGAACGAGAACTCGAAGTCCGCGCCGGCCTTGTCCATCTTGTTGATGAAGCAGAGGCGCGGGACGCGGTAGCGGTCGGCCTGGCGCCAGACGGTCTCAGACTGGGCCTCGACGCCCTCCTTGCCGTCGAACACGGCCACGGCGCCGTCGAGCACGCGGAGCGAACGCTCCACCTCGATCGTGAAGTCCACGTGCCCGGGCGTGTCGATGAGGTTCATCTTGTACATCTGCCCGTGGCGCTCCCACGGGCAGGTCGTCGCGGCCGACTGGATCGTGATGCCGCGCTCCTGCTCTTCCTGCAGGAAGTCCATCGTCGCGGTGCCCTCATGCACCTCGCCCAGCTTGTAGTTCTTGCCGGTGTAAAAGAGGACTCGCTCGGAGACCGTGGTCTTGCCTGCGTCGATGTGGGCGCAGATGCCGAAGTTGCGGACGTATCGGAGGTCGGACGAGAACATGGACATGGGGCGTGCTCGTGGGTTCGTGCGTGCGGGTGACTGATCGGGGAAACCTCGTCGCGGACAACCCGCGCTCAAGGTGAAACTCGCTCAACGGTGATGATCTTCAGTCTCGTTCGCGCTCGGGACGAACCCCTCGGCGCGAGACTCACGGATTCCTGACGCTCGGGCCCTCAAGGCCCCTCCGTCGACTCGATCGACGGCTCAGGAAACCTCGGGGCCGGAGTCGTCCTCGTCGGACTGGCTCATGGCCTTGACTCCGGATGTTGGGGGCGCGGCCTATCCGCACCCGAACAGGCAGTGTAACCCCCCCTTGCCCCGGGTCAAGAGAACGTTGTGCGCCCCCACCCCCACGCCGGCCCGACATGCTCTGGGGGCAACTGCGCGCAAAAAAAACGCCCCTGCTGGCAGGGGCGGAAGGGGCTTCAGACGAATGCGTCGGGCCGGCCTTAGTTCGGCAGCGTCGGGCTCATCCCAAGGCTCTTCACCAGGAACGCGATCTTGTCCGCGGCCTCCTCGATGATCTTCGAGGTCGGCTTCCCGGCCCCGTGCCCGGCCTTGGTCTCGATCCGGATGATCACCGGCGCCTCGCCCTTCTGGGCCTCCTGCAACGCCGCCGCGAACTTGAACGAGTGGCCCGGCACCACCCGGTCATCCGTGTCAGCCGTGGTCACCATCGTGGGCGGGTACTTCTTCCCACCCTCCTTCGCCGCGCGCAGCAGCACGTGGTAGGGCGAATACGCGTGAAGGGCCTTGAACTGCTCGGCGTCGTCCGAAGAGCCGTAGTCCTGCACCCACGCACGCCCGATCGTGAACTTGTGGAAGCGGAGCATGTCCATCACACCCACTTGTGGGATGGCCGCCCCGAACAGCTCCGGACGCTGCGTCATGCACGCGCCCACGAGCAGGCCGCCGTTCGACCCGCCGTTGATCGCCAGCTTCGAAGGGTTGGTGTAGTTGTTGGCGATCAGCCACTCCGCGGCCGCGATGAAATCGTCGAAGACGTTCTGCTTCTGCGTCTTCGTGCCGGACATGTGCCACTCCTCACCGTACTCGCCTCCGCCGCGCAGGTTCGGCATGGCGTACACGCCGCCCATGTCGACCCACGAGAGGTTGGCGATGGAGAACGCCGGGGTGAGGGAGATGTTGAACCCGCCGTAGCCGTAGAGGAGGGTGGGGTTGTTGCCGTCGAGCTTGATGCCCTTCTTGTGGACGATGAACATGGGGACGCGCGTGCCGTCCTTCGAGGAGTAGAAGACCTGCTTGGCCTCGTAGTCGTCGGGATTGAACACCGTCTTGGCCTGACGGAACACGGACGAGTCGCCCGTGGTCATGTCGTAGCGGTAGATCGTCGGGGGCGCGGTGAACGTCGTGAAGGCGTAGAAGGTCTCGGTGTCGGACTTCTTGCCGCCGAAGCCGCCCGCGGTGCCCAGCCCCGGGAACTCCACGTCGCGCACGTGCTTGCCGGCCACGTCGAACATGCGGACGCGCGTCGTGGCGTCCTTGAGGTACGACGCGACGAACTTACCGCCGAGATACGAGACGCCCTGGAGCGTCTCCGCGGCCTGCGGGATGACCTCCTTCCAGTGTTCCTTGCCGGGCTTGCGCGCGTCGATGGCGATGAGCCGGCCGCGCGGCGCGCTGTTGTCCGTCTTCACGTAGAAGATCGGGCCGTCGTTGCCGACGACGTCGTACTCGCTCTCCCACTCGGAGATGAGCTCGCTGATCTTGAAGTCAGTCGTCCCGTCGAGCGGGGCGTAGAAGAGCAGGTTCTTCGTGCCCGCCTCCCACACGCCGATGAACACGTAATCGCCATCGTCCGACACCCCGGCCGAGAAGCCCCACTTGGGATGATCCGGACGCTGGTAGACAAGGATGTCGTCGCTCTGCGGCGTGCCGAGCTTGTGGAAGTAGAGCTTCTGATTGACGTTGGACGCCTGGAACGCCTCGCCCTCCTTGGGCTCGTCGAAGCGCGAGTAGAAGAACCCCTTGCCGTCCTTGGTCCAGGAGGCGGAGGAGAACTTCACCCACTTCACGTGGTCGTCGAGGTCCTTGCCCGTGGCGACGTCGCGAACCTTCCACTCGTTCCAGTCGGAGCCCGACGCGGCGAGCCCGTAGGCCATGAGCTTGCCGTCATCCGAGATCGACAGCCCCGACAGCGCCACCGTGCCGTCCGCGGACAGCTTGTTGGGGTCGAGCAGCACGCGCGGCTCGCCGTTCAGCGACTCCATCACGTACAGCACGGACTGGTTCTGCAGCCCGTCGTTCTTCGAGTAGAAGTAGCGCCCGCCGCGCTTGAACGGCGAGGAATACCGCTCGTAGTTCCACGCCTCGGTGAGGCGCGCCTTGATGGCCTCCCGCTGGGGAATCTGCTCGAGGTAGCCGAACGAGACCTTGTTCTGGTCCTCCACCCATTTCGCGACCTTGTCGGAGGTGCGGGCGTCGTCCTCGAGCCAGCGGTACGGGTCGGACACCTTGGCGCCGTGGTACTCGTCCACCTGGTCGACCTTGTCCGTCTTGGGGTACTGCAGTGGGGAGCCGGCGAGCGCGAGCGGGGTGAGGCACGCGGCGAGCGCGATCGAGGTCCAACGTTTGCGCATGAGAAGCGTCTCCGAATGAGGGTGCGTCGTGCCCCGGTCCGAACCATCCTACCGACGCCCCCTCGCTCCGGTGGCGTTTACTGGACCAGGCCCTTCGTCAGGCGCATGAACGCCGTCTCCAGATCGGCCTGCTCCTCACTGAAACGTGTGATCCGGAACCCGGCATTCACGAGCCGTGAGGGAAGATCCGACAAGTCAAGCGTCCGCGCCGCGCCCCCGTCCTCCAGGGTCACCCCGATCTCCGGGCCCTCGTCTCCATCCACCACGACCGCCTTGGCCACTCCCGGCGCACTGGCGAGCGCCCGCGCGGCCTCGGCGGGCCGGTCCACGACTCGGATCGACACCGACCGCCCCACCTTCGCGCGAGAGAGAATCTCGCGGACCGTGCCGCTGAAGATCAGCTCCCCCTTCTCGATCACGCCCACCACGTTGCACAGCTCCGCCAGCTCCTTGAGGATGTGCGAGGAGATAATGATCGTCTTGCCCATGCGACGCAGCTCCTTGAGCAGCTCGCGGATCTCGATCCGCGCGCGCGGGTCAAGCCCCGACGCCGGCTCGTCCATCAGCAGCACCTTCGGGTCGTGCAGCAGCACGCGCGCCACCGACAGCCGCTGCTGCATGCCGCGGGAGAGCGAGTTCACCTCGGCCGTGGACTTGTACGTGAGATCGGTCAGCTCGAGCACGTCGACGACGACACGCTTGCGCTGCTCCCCGTGAATGCCGTAGCACGAGGCGAAGAACTCGAGGTACTCCTGCACGACCATGTCCTCGTAGGCGCCGAGAAAGTCCGGGACGTAGCCGATGACGGGCCTGATGAGCCGGTTCTGGTAGCCGACGGTGAGGCCGTTGATCATGGCCTGGCCGGAGGAAGGCTTGAGGAGGGTCGCGAGGATCTTGATCGTGGTGGTCTTGCCGGCGCCGTTGGGGCCGATGAAGCCGTAGCAGTCGCCCTCGTTCACGGCGAGGTTGAGGTTGTTCAGCGCCACGAGCGATCCGTAGCGCTTGGTCAGATTGATCGTCTCGATCATCGGCATGCGGTTGCTCTCTCGGGGCGCGAGCCCGTCACTCCCTCACGATGTCCGGCGGAGAAGGAGACAGAGGGTATACCCAGCGGACGAGCACTCGCCCCTCAGACGGCGGCTCTCGGCCATCGACGCGCAGCGGGATGGGCAGGGGCACGTCGTCCAGCCGACCGACGATGATCAGGCACGGCTGCGTGAACCAAACCCCCAGGTCCGGACCCTGAGCGTCGCGCGCCTGCAGGATGTGCTTGGCGTCCACGCCGCGATCCTGATAGTCCGGCTGCCCGAGCATCGACCGCCATGCCAAGGCCTCGAACCGGCGAAGGGTGCGCGACGACCCGCCCGCGTCCCCCGTCGGGAACCCCGAGTACACGCTCGGCGACACCTCCTTCGCGAGCGACTCGAAGTACTGCTCCGCGCCGGCGGCGCTCGACGGCTCCAGCGTACGCGCCAGGTCCAGCGCCCTGCCCGGCTCCCACGCCGAGGTCAGCCGCCACGCCGACGCCTGCGCGAGAATCTTCCCGCCCGGGCCCGGGTTCACGCCGAGCGGGCTCTGCCGGCGGACCAGCACGATCGCCACGTCGCGCAGTGCGCCGGGAAGACCGTGCGTCAGCGTGCCGGACAGCGTCGACCGGGGACCCGCGTCGCTGAGACGAATCGGCTCCCCCGGGCTCGGCATCCGCCACGCCGGCCCGCCCAGCCAGTCCGCGCGCAGCTGCTTCACCGTCGAACGGGCAGGGACCGTGAGCGAATCCGGATCACGCGCATCCATGACGTACGAGCGCGTGTCGGGGAAGCTCGCCGCGGCGACGACACGCGGATCGCTCCACGGCGCGAGCGCATCGTGCGTGCCGTGCCCGTCCGTCTCGTCCTCGATGGACACGCTGCGATCGCCGTACGAGGGCAGCAGCACGGACATCCATGACGTCGCCCGCTCGCGCGACTGGCCGTACACGTGGTCGAGGAACGTCAGGTGCTTCACCTCCGTCTTGAGCGGGCGTGTCGCCGCAGCTCCCCCCCACGCGATCGCCGTGAACACCCCCGCGATCCCCGCGAACACCACCCACGACCACTGGGCTGCGCCGCGCGCTCGCAGCACCGCGTACGAACCGGGCCCGGCCAGCACGAGATACGCGGCGAACACGACCAACGCGAGAAGCACGCCCACGGACGCGCTCCCGCTCTTGGCGATCTCACTCCCGATCCCCTCGTCCAGCCACGCCCGACCACGCAGGTACAGACTCACCTTCTTGGCGTCGACGAGCCGGCGGATCTCCTCTCGGCTCAGCACGTCGAACCGCTTGCCCAGCAGCCTGTGCCAGAACATCTGCGCGTCCACGTTCCCCGCGAGCGAGATGTCCGAGAGGTCGAACCCGACGAGCGTCACCGAGCCGGCGTCGTGCGCACGCCGGATGGCCACGACGCCGCCGTCGATCGCGAGCACCGGCGCCGCATCGGACGCGCTCGCGCCCGCGCGCGCCGAAAAGAAATGCACGGCCCGCCCGCGCGGGAGCGGCACGCCATCGCGCGGGCGCAGCAGCGCGCGCGCACGCTCCAGATCGAACGACTCGCGCCGCTCGATGCCCGCCAGCGGCATCAAGCGCCCGAGCGTGTTCGCGCGCGCGTCGAGCCACGACTGCCCCACCGCCGGCAAGCACACGATCAGCTTCCCGCCGCGCCGCACCCACTCTTCGATCGCGTCCCCTTGCGCATCCGTCAGCGCGCCGGGGTCGCCCTCAAGCCACACGATCGCCTCGAACGCCGCAAGACCCATCCACCGGTCGGGCATGTTCTGCGGTGAGAGCCCAGTCACCAGACGCGTCATCTCGTGCGCGCCGAGCGGTTCATCCGCGCCGTCCGGCGTCACGCTGTACGCCGCGAGCCCGCCCGCCGGCAGCGTCCCGAGCACGCCGATGAGCGCCTCCGAGTCACGCGCCATCACCCCAGGCCCCACGCGCCCTCCGCCCACAAGCCGCGCAAGACTCCGCCGCTCCCCGCCACCGCTGTCCGGGCGCAGCTCCTCCACGGACACCGCGAACGCCGAGGCCTGCGTCGTCGACCACGGCATCGGCGCGTACAGCCACACGCTCTGCGAACCCCCGGGGTTGAGCGTCACGGCGCGCTGCGCCAGAAGCGTGTCCCCGTCCGGGTCGCGCACCGACAGGCGAACCACCGCCTCTCGAGCCCGGTCCGAATGATCGGTCACCCGCACCCGGACGCCCGCCCACGACCCCGCCCGCGCGACGTTCCCCACGCCGAACCACTCGCTGCCGATCTCGACCTCCCCGTTCGCCTGGGCGCGCACCGCCCCCGAGATCACCCCACACGCCAGAGCCACGATCAGCACAAGTGTTCTTCGCACAGCGCCTCGCACGCGATTCTATCGGGCTCAAGCCCGGCCCTCCGCGCGCCGATGTCCACTCCGTGGCCCCCTCGCTCCCCATCGAACTCTGGATCGTCATCGCCGGCATCATCGCCGTCACGGCCCTCGGAGCCCTCCGCTCCCTCTCCGCGATGATCAACCACGAGTGCGCCGTCCAGGACGTCACGCTCGCCGCCGAGAAACTCCGGCGTGAGTACGATCGGCGCGTCAAAGAAATGCTGCGCGAGTCCGAGGTGCAGGACGAGGGTGCCGTCTCGATGGCCACCGCGAAAGAGGCGATGGAGGCCGCGGAACGCAAGGCCGCGTGATCGTCCCTCACTTCGCCGAGGTCATCTTGGCGAACTCGTCGATCAGCCGTGCGTGCGCACGGGCGCCCAACCTCCAGCACGCCAGCTCGAACTTCTCGTTGGGCGAGTGCACACGATCATCCTCCAGCCCGAACCCCATCAGGATCGTGTCCATCCCCAGCTTGCTCTTGAGCGACCCCACCACGGGGATCGACCCGCCCGACTTGATGAGCACCGGCTCAACGCCCGATGCCCCCTTCAACGCACGACGTGCCGCCAGCAGGTGCGCCGAGTCCGTCGCCACCGTCGCGGGCGCACCCCCCGACAAGTCCGTGATCTCCCACCGGCACCCCGCGGGCGTCCGCTGCTCCAGAAACTTCCGGAACCCCGCCGACACCTTCTTCGGGTCCTGGTCCGCCACCAGACGGAATGACACCTTCGCCGACGCCTTCGCCGGGATCACGGTCTTCGCCCCGGCGCCGATGTACCCCCCCCACATCCCGTTCACATCCGCCGTCGGTCGGGCCCACTCACGCTCCACCGCGCTCCACCCGGCCTCGCCCACATCGGCCTCCGGGGGCAGCCCGATCTTCGCCAGCGCAGGACCAGCCTCGAGCCCCAGGCTCGCCCACCCCGCCCGCTCTTCCTTCGACGGCTCCCGCACGTCGTCGTAGAACCCCGGGACCTGCACGCGCCGCTTCTCGTCCCACAGCTGCGCCAGCACCTTCGCCAGCTCGTTGTTCGGATTCGGCGCACGACCGCCCCACAATCCCGAATGCAGGTCCTGGTCCGGCCCGTGCAACGTGACCTCGAAGTACGAGAGCCCGCGCACCCCGTACGTGATCGCCGGCCGATCCACCGCCGGCATCCCGGTGTCCGAGATCACGCACACGTCCGCCTTCCGCAGCTCCTCCTTGTTCTCCTCGAGGAACCGGTACAGGTTCACCGATCCCGATTCCTCCTCCCCCTCAATGAGCGCCGTCAGCTTGATGGGCACCTCGCCGTGCGCGTGCTTCCACGCCAGCAGCGCTTCCAGGAACGTGGACACCTGCCCCTTGTCATCGTTCGCCCCGCGCGCCACCACGCGCTCTCCCGGCCCGCCCTTGATCGCCGGCTTGATCACCGGCTCGAACGCCGGGCTCTCCCACAACTCCATCGGGTCCGCCGGCTGCACGTCGTAGTGCCCGTAGAAAAGCACGTGCGGCCCCTTGTACCCCTTCGGACCTGCGCAGTGCGCCAGCACGATCGGGTGCCCCGGCTTCTCCTTCGTCCCCGTCTCGCGCAGCACGGCGTCCAGCCCCGCCTCGCGCAGTCGCGCCGCGCACCATTCACCCGCGCGACGGCAATCACCCGTGTACTTCGGGTCCGTGCTCACGCTCGGGATGCGCAGCCAGTCGAACAACCGACCCATCGAGTCCTTCTCGTGCTGATCAAGCCACGCCAGAACGGTGTCGACAGACATCGCGCCTCCTTCGATTCCCGGTCGTCTTGGTGAGCCCCCGAAGATACGCGTCGCCATCAGATCGTGCCGAACGCGCTCCAGAAGCCCGCGCCCAACGCGAAGCCGATCCCGACCAACGCGGCGACGCGCCACGCCAGCCCCCACGCCTTCCCCCGCGCGGGCTCGCGCACGATCGCCGCCTCGAAGACCGTGTCCCCGAGCACCGCGGCAGGAATCGCGTCCAGCCACACCGGCTCAAGCGACGACGCGTCGTCGTCGGGGATCTCTTCCATTTCCGCGTACGAGCGCGGCGGCCGCGAGTACAAATCCCCTCCGCACCGGCGGCACGACACCTCGCGCTGCCCCGAGGAGCCCTGCAGCTCGGGGCCCCGGTAACCACAGCACGGGCACATCCGCACCGTCTGCCACGTCGCGACCTTCGGACCAACGCGGGGCATACGCTGCAATATACGCGCGCTCTCGACCGAGGCAACGGCCCGCGGGCGAGGCGCCCACACCGCCCCGCGATACGCATGACGACACCCCATCCCCCACCCTGGTCAGACCTGCTGGACTACACCGCCGCCCGCGTCCGATCCGCGGCATCGCCGCTCCCTCCCCTCCCCACCAGCCCCGCCGCGCTCGACGCCGCCACCCCGTTCCTCATCCACCGCGGATACGCCCGAGGCGCCGTCGTGACACCCCCGCTGCGACCGACCCCCGACGCGGGCCTCTGGTGGGCCCTGGCGGGCGCCACCGTCGATCCCGACAAAGCGCTTGCTGCTGCTGCCCGGAACACCACCCACGCCCCGCTCCTCCCGCGCGACGCGTACGACACCGTCGAGGTCTGGACCGAGGGCGAACTCTGCGCCTTGCACGCGCTCTGGCGACTCGCGAATCGCGACGCACGCCCCGACTGGCTCGCCCGCGTGCTCGGCGCGCTCGCATGGCATCTCGAGCACACCCAGCCCGACAACGCCACCAACCGACCCTGGTGCATCGCGCCGTTCGTCAGATACGCCGAAGAGTCTCAGGTCCCCGAGGCGCATTTCTACGCGCAGACGCTGCTCCACAACGCCACGGCAGGCCCCGCCTCCGCCACCATCCTCATCGCCGAGATCATCGCCGACGCCGCGGACATGCTCCGAGTCGAACGCTGAGGATTCTCAGACCCCGTCGCCCTCGGTCTGCACCGCGGCCTTCGGCGCCGTCGAGAAATCACCGCGCGACACCGAACGCGCATCGCTCTCCAGCTGCTTCTTGTGCACCGGGACACCAGGGGCGTTCGACTCGGCCTCGATCTCCTCCTCGATCCCCTTGATCCCCTTCTTGAACTCCACAATCCCCCGACCCAGCGAACGCCCCACCTCGGGCAGTTTCCGGCCGAACAGCAACAGACCGATCGCCAGAATGATCAGCCACTCCCAACCCTGAGGCATGCCGAGCGCCAGAAACATGAAACCTCCTGTGTCCCCCCGTTCGCTGTCCTATTGAAGAGGGCCAGGCCCCGCAGGTCAAACCCGGCCGCCCTCAGCGGCCGTCACCACGTTGTCCAGCAACATCGCCACCGTCATCGGACCCACACCCCCCGGCACCGGCGACACCCAGCCCGCAACCTCGCGCACCTCGTCAAACCGCACGTCTCCAACCGTCTTCATCGTCCCGTCCGGCTGCTCCACGCGCGTCGCCCCAACATCCACCACGATTGCCCCCGGCTTGACCCACTCCTTCGTGATCAGCCCCGGCACGCCCGCCGCGCCGATCAGCACGTCCGCCTCGCGAGCCAGGCCCTCGATCCCCCTCGTGAACTTGTTGCACGACACCACCGTCGCCTCGTGCCGCATCAGCAGCACCGCGATCGGCTTGCCCACGATGTTCGACGCCCCCACCACCACACACGTCTTCCCCTTCAGGCTCACGTCCGTCGATTCGACCATCTTCAGCGTGGCCAACGCGGTGCAAGGCACCAGCGAAGACCGCCCGTACACGATGTTCCCGATGTTCGCCGGGTTCACCCCCTCCACATCCTTCTCAGGGTCGATCAGCGACTGCACCCGCGGCGCATCCACCCCCGAGGGAAGCGGCAGATGCACCATCACCCCGGTCACGTCATCGTCCGAGGAGAGCAGCAGGACGCGCCCCGCGATGTCGTCGTACCGGCTCCCGGCAGGCAGCTCGTGCAGACGATGGTCGATCCCCAACGCCGCGCACGTCTTGGCCTGATTCTCCGCGTACACGCGCGAGGCGTTGTCTCCGTCCGAGACCAGCACCGCGTCCAGACGGGCGGGCCGCCCGGCCGTGCGCAGCGCCGCCGCCCTCGCCCCGATCCGCTCCCGATGCGCCGCGGCCAACGCCTTCCCATCGATGATCTGTGCTCCGCTCATTCTCTCGTACGATACCGGCGTGACCACCGAGTCGCGCATCCGACGCCTCCGCGAGGAGCTCCACCGCGCCAACAAGGCGTACTACGCCGACGATCAGCCCTTCATGACCGACCGCGAGTTCGACGAGAAACTCGCGGAGCTCCAGCGTCTCGAAGCCGATCACCCCGACCTCGACGACCCAAACAGCCCGACCCGGCGCGTCGGCGGCGACCCCATCGACAAGTTCCGCACGGTCCATCACACCGCGCCAATGCTCTCCATCGACAACTCCTACTCCGAGGACGACGTCCGTGCCTGGGCAGCGCGCGTCGAACGAGCGCTCCGCGAGACCCCCACCGACGAGGACCACGACGCCTCTCTGTTCCCCGCCCAAGCCGCAGCCAACGCCCGGACGCTCCGCTATGTCTGCGACGCAAAGATCGACGGCGTCGCGATCTCCCTCCGCTATGAGCAAGGCCTCCTCGTCCGTGCCCTCACCCGAGGCGACGGGAACAAGGGCGACGACATCACCGCCAACGCCCGCACCGTCCGCGCCATCCCCCTCCGGCTCGACGGCAAGCCCCCCAACGTCCTCGAGGTCCGCGGCGAGGTCTACATCCCCACCGCCGAGTTCGAACGCATCAACAACGAACGCGAGGAAGCCGACCTCGAGCCATTCATGAACCCACGCAACGCCTGCGCGGGAACGCTCAAGCAACTCGACCCCAAAGCCGTCGCACAGCGCCGCCTCGGCTTCGTCGCACACGGCCGAGGCCAGATCGACCCCGAGCCCGACGGCCCGCTCGCCTCGTACTCCGCCCTCCTCGAAGCCCTCCCAACCCTCGGCATCCCCCCCAACACCGGCTGGAAACGCTGCGACAACGTCGACGAGGTCATCAGGTTCATCCACGACTTCGATCAACGCCGTGCCAAGCTCCCCTACGCCGTCGACGGCGTGGTCGTCCGCGTCGACTCCTTCGCGCAGCAACGCGCCCTCGGCGTCACCTCAAAGTCCCCACGATGGTGCATCGCGTTCAAATACCCCGCGGAACGCAAGACCACCAAGCTCCTCGACATCGATCTCCACGTCGGCAAGACCGGCAAGATCACCCCGCGCGCCGTCATGGAGCCCGTCCTCATCGCGGGAACCGTCGTCCAGCACGCCTCACTCCACAACTTCGGCCTCCTCCACGAACGAGACATCCGCATCGGCGACGACGTCATCGTCGAAAAAGCAGGGGAGATCATCCCACAGGTCCTCGGACCCGCGCCCGACAACAAACGCGACAAGCGTTCGAGGTCACTCAAACCGCCGACCCACTGCCCCGTTTGCTCCGGCCCAGTCGAGATCGAAGAAGAGAACGATCGAGAAACCGCGCGCCGCTGCGTCAACCCCGAATGCCCCGCCCAGATCCGCGAGAAACTCATCTGGTTCGCCGGTCGAGGCCAGATGGACATCGAGGGCCTCGGCGAAAAAACCATCGATCAGATCCGCGCCGAACCCTCCATCCCCCTCAACCGCTTCGCAGACATCTTTCTCCTCCATACCCACCGCGACGCGCTCCTCGCCCTCGATCGCATGGGTGAGAAGAAAGTCGACAACCTCCTCGCCGGCATCGAAGCGGCGAAGTCACAGGGCCTCGCACGTGTCCTCGCCGGCATGGGCATCCGCCACGTCGGCTCCGCCACGGCCAAACAACTCGCCCGCCTCTTCCCCGACATCAACGCCCTCCTCGAAGCCCCCGAAGCACTCCTCCGTCCAAAGACCCTCAAGAAAGAAGAAGCCAAATCCCTCGGCTTCGACCCCGACCCCAAAAACCGCCCCGAGACCGGACTCGGCGCCCTCACCGCCACCGTCTTCCACGACTACCTCCACAGCGCACAAGCCAAACAAACGTTCAAAGACCTCGCCTCCGTCGGCGTCGATCTCACCTCCCACGACTACAAGCCCCCGACCGCCAAGCCCTCCGCGCCCGACACCGCGTTCGCCGGCCAGACCATCGTCCTCACCGGAACACTCGATTCCTTCGAACGCGACACGCTCAAAGAGCTCCTCGAATCCCTCGGCGCCAAGGTCACAGGCTCCGTCTCCTCCAAGACCAACATCGTCATCGCAGGTCATGACCCCGGCTCCAAGCTCGACAAGGCCAACCAACTCTCCATCCCCGTCTGGGACGAGCCCCGCCTGCTCCGGGAACTCCCGGCGGACCTCCGTCCCCAGCCCTGATCCCGCCGAGCAAGCACGCTCCCCACCCTCGTCTACAATCCCCCCCTTTCGCATCCCCCCAACGGACCCCCCATGGACCAAAGACAAACCAAGATCGTCGAAGGTGCAGGCCTTGAAGAGTCGCGCCTGAACACCGACTTCATAGACTGGCTGCGCAAGTGGGGCTCCCCCATTATGTTCGCCGTCGCTGTCATCGCAGGCGCATACGCGGCGTATTCCTGGTGGGAGCGCGCACAAGCCAAGGCATTCGACGAGGCCCACCTCCAGTGGCAGGCCGCCGCCTCCTCCGGCTCACCCGACAACCTACTCCGCGTCGCCCGCGAGAACTCTGGCCGAGGCGCCGTCCCCATCCTCGCCACACTCGACGCCGCCGACATCTACCTCACGGCCGGCGTCCGCGGCCTCGCCCCAGGCGGAAAGCCCGAGAATCCCACCGACGCCCTCTCACCCGAAGACACGCGCAAGCAGTTCGAGCTCGCACGCGATCTCTACAACCAAGCCCTCACACTCGCTTCCAATACCCCCGAACACGCCATCCACCGCTTCGCCGCTCGTTTCGGCCTTGCAGCGACGCTCGAATCGCTCGGCCAGCACGACGACGCCAAGCGCGTGTACAACGAGATCATCGAATCCGCCCCGGCCGCCGGCTTCCCCGGCTTCGTCGAAGAAGCCACAACGCTGCTCGCCTGGCTCGAGCGCTCCAAGTCCCTTCCCCCTCTCGCCTCGCGTGAGGCCATCAAGCCCTCCGCTCGTCCGGTCGACGACGCCCCCGTGACCCCGGTCGACACGCCGTCGGAGTTCGAATCTCTCCTCAATCCGCCCGCCGCGCCGGAGCAAGGCCCGCTCCCGCAAGACCCCAGCGCGCCCGCCCCTGCGCCGACCAACCCCGAGCCCGCCGCGCCGGAGCCAACACCCCCCGCTCCCCCGCAATGACGAGTGCGCCCGAAGACCTCCCCCCTCCCAAGCCCTCGCTCATCGATCAGGGCGGCAAGGTCGACCCACTCGCCGTCATCCGCGCCGCGCACGGCGCGAACGATCCCGACAACGAGCAGGACGCCACGCCGGACGACGCATCCGACGACGCACCCACGCGCGTCCGCTTCGTCCTCTCCCGTGACCTCGACAAACGCCTCGACAAATATCTGACCGATCGCATCCCCTTCATGAGCCGCACGCAGCTCCAGCGGCTCATCGACAACGATGCCGTCACCGTCAACAGCCGCCGCCCCAAAGCCTCGACCCGGCTCCGACTCGGCGACATCGTCGACGTCATCGTCCCCCCGCCCCCAGCCAAAGACATCCAGCCCGAGCCGATCCCCCTCGAAGTCCTCCACGAGGACGACGACCTCATCGTCCTCAACAAACAGCCAGACATCATCGTCCATCCCGCGCGCTCACACCTCAAGGGCACCATGCTCAACGCCCTCGCGCACCACTTCCTCCATCACTCACCCTCCGGCGGCGCACTCTCCTCCGTCGGCGAAGATTTCGCACGGCCCGGCGTCGTACACCGGCTCGACCGCCACACGTCCGGCGTCATCGTCTTCGCCAAACGCGACGAGCCCCACTGGCGACTCGGCAAACAATTCGAGCTCCGACAGGTCGACAAGCGATACCTCGCCATCGTCCACGGCGAGATCGAAATACCAACCGACGTCGTCGACCAGCCCCTCGGCCCGCACCCCTCCCGCGAGAAAGGGCTCCGCGAGAAGTACGTCGTCCGCCACGACCACCTCGGCAAGCCCGCCGTCACCATCTACCGCGTCCGCGAACGCTACCGCGGCTACACCCTCGTCGAACTCGAACTCAAAACCGGACGCACGCACCAGATCCGCATCCACATGGCCTGGCTGGGGCACCCCATCGTCGGCGACGACATGTACGGCGGCCGCGCACTTCTCCCCGCCGACGTCCTCCCTCCACAACACGTCGACCCCGACTCCGCCTCCACTCCCCTCATCGCGCGCCAGGCGCTCCACGCGGCCGTCCTCGGGTTCACTCACCCAATCACTAACACCCCGATGCGCTTCACCGCACCGCTCCGCAATGACATGGCCGCCCTCGTCCACCTCCTCCGGGCACACCGCCCCGCCATAGGCGCCATCGACGTCGCCGGCGCCACCGTCGATCTCCACGCCGCGATCCCCGACTCCCTGTAGCATCGACGCTCCCACCACGGCACATGCCCAAGGAGCCGATACCGATGCGCCCCCGCTCGTCCCTCCGTCCCCTCCTCCTCGCCGCAACACTCGCGCCGCTCGCCGCCTGCGCGGGAAGCCACAAGCCAATCGCTGGCCGCTACCTCGTCGCGCTCGCCGACGGCGACATGGTCGCCACCTCGCTCTCCGACGGCCTCCTCATGGGCCCCTCCCCCACCACCAACACCCCGCATCCCGACACGCTCACCGTCGTCCGCCTCCCACTCCCCTCACCGGGCTCCTCCGGCGCCGCGACCGCGGACATCATCCAGGAGCAGGTCTCCAATTCCTCCCTCGGCCCCCCGCGCCTCCTCGCCGTCGACGCGCACAACAACCGCGCCCTCGTCCTCTCAACTCGAGGCCACGCACCCGCCGGCGCCAATCTCATCACCGATCTACCGCCGACCGGACTCGTCTCACTCATTGATCTCACATCCGCAACCACCATCGCAGAACTCGACGTCGGCCCCGGCGCTTCCTCCGTCGCCCTCCACCCCGATCTCGACCTCGCCGTGGTCCTGCGCACCACGCCGGCTGGCCACGAGGCCGACCTCATCCGTGTCGACACCAACGACATCGCCCTCGTCGGTCGCCTCCCCATCACCGACGCCACAACCTCACCCAACGTCGCCACCGCCACCGCCGCGTTCTCTCCCGACGGCGGCGTCCTGGCCATCACCTTCCTCGGCGCCGACACCGTCGTCTTCTATCAAGTCCTCCGCGAAGGCTCGACCGTCGGCCTCGGCCGCTGGGGCGCGCCCGTCGCACTCCCGAACTTCCCATACATGGGCGCGTGGAGCCCCGACTCCAAGCTCTTCTACGTCGCCTCAACTCTCTGGGGCGACGCCGCGAACCGCTCGCCCGCGTCCGCACCGGAAGGCGTCGTCACACCGGTGCGGCTCTCCGAACGCGTCTCGCCCGACGCCACCCACGATGCCCTCCCACCCGCCACCGTCGGCGTCGGCCCCGAAGGACTCGCCGTCCACCCCTCCGGCAAGTATCTCGTCACGGCGAACGTCCGCCGCTCCTTCCTCTTCCCGCACGATCCTTCCTACACCCGCGGCGGCTCCATGTCCGTCCTCAGCGTCAACCCCGACACCCACGCACTCACCACCATCGCCGAGCACGATTGCGGAGCGGGCCCACAGGGCCTCGCGTTCGACGCCACAGGCACAACCCTCCTCGTCACCGACTTCGCGGCCGGCGCCGTCCAAGTCTGGGCCTTCGACCCCTCAAACGGCAACGCGACATTCACCGGCGTCCGACTCCTCGTCGGACGCGGCGCGCACGCCGTCGAAGTCGTTCCCTGACTCGACCTCACGCCCCCGGCGGCAACGCCCGCTCACCACCCACCAACGCCTGCTCGCGCGCCATCAGGTCCGCGTACCCGCACCCGATCGCCTCGCCCAACACCGGCGCCATCAACGCTCGCGCCGCCCAGATGTCGTTGCGTCGACGCGCCACCGTCGCCCTCGGCCCTACCCGCGCCTCAAACTCCACGAACTTCCCCAAACCAAGCACCTCGTCCAGCATCACCCGAACGTCGCCGCGCAGCCACACCGATCGCTCCTTCTGCACCATCACCCACACCGGCAGCGCGCCCGACCCGAACCGCGCCCGCGCCGACGCCTCCGAATACACCGTCGCCGACGACAGCCTGGGCCCCACGCCCCTCGGCCTCGTGAAGAACACCCACTCCGGAGGGCCGCCGCACGTCTGCCGACGAACCAGCATGGCGTCCGGAACACGGTAGTACGTGTCCGTCTGCACAACGTTCGCCAGGTGCGTGCAACCGGACGTGCGGAGAATCGCCTCCGCAAGCGCACGATCGCGCAGCTCACATTTGAAATCGACCGAGTGCATCGCGCTCAGAACATGACCGCGCCCGCCCCAGGTGCAAACACGCTCTCGAGCAATCAACCCGCCGCCTCAGTCGGCCATGCTTTCTCGGACCCGCGCGCGCAAGCCCTCGTCGAACGCCCACGCGCCCTCCCAGGACAGCGCCTCGTCCGACACCAACGCGCGACGGACCGCCCGCGCGAGCGCCTCCAGCCCCTCCCCTCGCGCCGCGCTGGTCACCACGTCCGCGCCCGCCGCTTCTCCGAGGTCACCCCGCGTCCCCACACGCACCACACGCCCTCGCAACGCGGGCAACGCCTCCAATCCGACAAACCCCGATGCCGCGTCCCCGCAAACCACCACCACGTCCGCAGCCCCGATCACCTCACACGCACGCCCCCACGCCGCGTCCTCGATCGCGCTCCGCTCGCCCATCACCCCCGGCGTGTCCACCCACCGCGCCGCAACGCCGTCCAGAACCAGCGTCGCGCCGACGTGGTCCCTCGTCACGCCCGGCGCATCCGCCACGATCGACACCGATCGACCCGCCAGCGCGTTCAGCAACGTGCTCTTCCCGACGTTCGTCCTCCCCACCGCCGCGATCAACCCCGCCCGCAGCAACGGCTCCAGCCCCTCCGACCGCGCCAGAATCTCCTCCCCCCTCGCCCCATCCCACGCCGCCCACCGCTCGCGCTGCGCGAGCAACAGCGGGATCGCGCGCGGGCTCGCCGCGGACGCCAGCGCGACCATCGCGCGCGCCTCCACCGCATCAGCGCTCTCCGGGAACAACTCCTCGCCCCGAAGCCGCTGCTCCAGCCCGATCCCCGCCTCCCGCAGCGCGTCGAGCACGCCCCGCACCGCCGCTTCCCCGTCATGCGCCGTCAGCAGCGCGCAGGACGAAGTCACGCGCGCCACCATCACCTCATGCGCCCCGCCAAGCCGACGCAGCCGCGACTCTCCCGCTTCTACCCCCCCGCACCCCGCGCGCGTCAACGCCGCATCGAGCCCCGCCCCGTCCGCGCCCAATACCTGCACAACCGAGATCGCGCCCGCCCCCCCCCCTCCCCCGCCCGCGCACAGCGCCGCGCGCACACTCACGACCACCTCTCGGGACGCTCGAAGCTCCGACCCTCCGCATCACCGTCCCCTTCCCCATCCGCGCCGCGCTCCCCCGGATTCTCAAACTCGCGCCGCTTCGGAAACAACGCCGCCATCCCGATGATCGTGAACCCCACCAGAATCGCCCCCGGCAACGGCTCACCCGTGATCATCCACACGACACACCCGAACAGCCCCATGCTCTCGAGCACCGCCCCCGAGATCAGCACCGCCTGGAACCGCACCGGGTCGGGATCATCCACCGTCAGCGCAGCCCGCATCAACTTCTTCCGCGCGAGCAACGCCATCGGGATCACCGTCACCGGCAACACCACGCACAAAATCCCCAGCGCCGTGCCCACCGACCGCGCCGTTCCGCTCATCCCCGCCCCGGCCCCAGCCGGCCCGCCTCCACCACCGCCCCCCGTGATCCCCGACGCCACGATCACCGCAAAAACCACCACCCCACCCATCAGCGCCGCGTAGATCAGCTGCGCCTGCTTGAGCGCTGCCCCGGCGCCGACCCCGGCGGCCCGAACCGGCTCCTTCTCGAACATCACGCCTCCTCGCCAACGCTCGACACACGCCACGCGCGCACGATCCCGCGCAGCGTAAGGTCCGGCACGATCGCCTCCACCAGGTCATCCTCCCGGAACAACGCCTCCGCGTCCCCACCCGTCGCGATCACGCGCGGGTACGCCCCGTACGCCTCGGCGTACCGCTCCGTCAACGAACGCACCGCACCCTTCGCGGCGTGCACCGCACCCATCCGCATCGCGCTCGCCGTGTTCCGGCCGTACGGAGCCTCCGGATCCTCTTCCACGTCACCCCCGCTCCACTCCACCACCGGCAGCGCGCTCGTCTGCTCGTGCATCGCACGCAACATCATCCGCACACCCGGCGCGATCGCGCCCCCGTGGAACACCCCCTCCCCGTCCACAAAGTCCACCGTCACCGCCGTCCCGACGCTGATCACCACACACGCCTGCTTCGCCAGCTCGAACCCCGCCAGCGCGTTCAACAGCCGATCCTGCCCCACCGTCTTCTCCCCCTCGTCATCCAGCGTGTGCTTCAGCGGCGCCACGATGTCCCGACCCACCCGCGCCACGCGAGACGACCCCACCGTCCCCGCGCCATGCAGCGCCCGCTCCACTCGCTCCGCCACCGGCTCGTTCGTCGAAGCCACCACCACCACGCCGCCCTCCCCCTCGATCTCCTTCATCCGATCCACCAGCGTCCGCGCGAGCTCCTCGAACGCCGTATTCGCCACGGCGCCGAACGACGAACGCTCGCCATCCGCGGCCCGGTACACCCCGAACGTCGTGCGCGTGTTCCCCACGCTCACCGCCAGAACCGCCGTCTCATCTCCGTCATGCATCCCGAAAGTCTACAGCGTCTCACACCCGGGCCGACGCCGCTGCCACGTCCTTCCGGATCGCGCGCACCAGCGTCTCGAGCAGCGACCGCGACGCAGGACCCACCTTCCCGGCCCCCACCGGCTTCCCGTCCAACCGCGTCACCGACGCCACCATCGTCAACGTCCCGATCAGCATCACCTCGTCCGCCGTGCGCAACTCTTCCTCCGAGATGTCCCGCACCTCGATCGACGGCTCCTCCTCCAGAATCAGCTTCCGCGTCACCCCACACAGGATCGCGCCCCCGCGCACCGGTGGCGTCGCCAGCCTCCCCCCCTTCGAAATCACCACGTTCGTCGCCGTCCCCTCCGCCACCACCCCGTCGCGCACCAGGATCGCATCGTCCGCCCCTTCCTCCGCCGCCTCCACCGACGCCAGCACGCTCCCCATCAGCGAGATCGACTTGATGTGCCCCCGATGCCACCGAAGGTCCGGCAGCACCGACGCGCTCCGCGACGCAGGCTCCACGTACGTCTCAAGCCCGGGCAGCGCGTGGCAGAACCCGAACACCGTCGGCGCAAAACCCGCACGCGCAGACGGAGACCGTGTCCGCAGCGCCGTCGGATCCTCAAACCTGCTCGGCGCCCCGCGCGTCACCTGCCAGTACACAAACGCCTCACGCAGCCCGTTCGCGTCCAGCAGCGCCTCGCTCAGCGTCCCAAGGTCCCCGGCCTCGAACCCCTCGATGCGTGTCTCCGCCAGCCCCGCGCGCATCCGCTCCACGTGCGCCCCCAGGCCCACGATCACCCCCTCGCACGCGCGCAGCCCCTCATACACGCCGTCCCCCATCACAAAGCCCCGGTCGAACGCCGAGACCCTCGCCTTCTCCGCCGCCACGAACTCGCCCTGCAGGTAAACGCGCATCTCGACCTCTTCTATCGACCACCGCCGCCCCGACGACCACCACTCCCGCCCCCCTTCACGCGCCCTCGCGCCGCCCCCCCACGCGATCGATCCCCAGACGCCCCACGCCCCCCGGTCGAACGCTTCTGACCGCCGCCCGCCGGCGCGCTTCCCCGCCCACCGACCTTCTTCTTCCCCGCGCGAGCCGTACCCTGCCGCTTCACCGCCTCCGCCGCGCCCCCGCCCTTTGCCGCCGCCTTGAGCGCCTTGAGCTCCTCACGCGTCAGCTCTCTCCACTCCCCCAGCGCCAAACCCTTCAGCTCCAGCGGCCCGATCTTCGTCCGCACCAGCTTCTTCACCGGATGCCCCACCCCGGCCAGCATCCGCCGCACCTGGCGGTTCCGCCCCTCCGTCAGCGTGATGTCCATCACCGTGCGCGTCCCGTCGCGCTTCACGATCCGCAGCTCCACCCGCCCAGTCCGCTTCGCCCCCACCGTCTCCCCATCCTTACGCTCCGCGAGATACATCCCCCGCTCCAGCGCACCGACGTGCTCGTCCTCCACCCGCCCCTTCACCAACACCCGGTACGTCTTGTGCACCTCATACCGAGGGTGCGTCAGCCGGTTCGCCAGCTCGCCGTCGTTCGTCATCAACAGCAATCCGCGCGAGTCGTAGTCGAGTCGACCCACCGGGAACAGCCTCGCCCCCGACGGATGCTTCACGATGTCCAGCACCGTCCGACGTCCCTCCGGGTCCCAAACCGTGCTCACCGTGTTCCCCGGCTTGTACACCATCACGTACACCAGCCGCTCGGCCCCCTTCCGCATCCCGTCCCGCCGCACCTCCTGCCGCACCACAAGCCCCCGATACTCCACCCGATCCGTCGGCGTCACAAACGCCGGCAGCCGATTCACCACCTCCCCATTCACCGTCACCTCCCCCTTCTCGATCAGCGCCTCGCACGCTCGCCTCGACGCGATCCCCGCGTCCGCAAGCACCCGCTGCAGCCGCTCCGCCCCGGGACGGTCCGCGTCGCGCAACGGGTCCACACCCTCCCGCGCAGCCGCCGCCCCGTCCCGCTTCCCCACACCTCGTTGTCCGCTCGTTCGGGTCATGTCGGGGCATTCTACACGCCCCGTTTTCCAGCCCCGAACCCCCATCCGCCGATCTCGCTTCCGTCGCGCGCGAATCCCGCGCCCGCGGATCGCCGCCGCACCCACCGGAGCACGACGTGAAGACCGCCACTCCCGCCCCCACGCATGCCCAACCCTCCTCCGTCCTCGAAGAGGTCTTCCTCTCTCCTCGCGTCGTCAACCACGACGCCCTCCTCGACTACGCCAACCGCCTCCGCGCCGTCATCTCCGAGTCCTCCGCTGTCGCCTCCGAGGCCCGCCAGGCCGCCGAACGCGCCACCCGCGTCTCCGCGGACCTCGCCTCCCAATGGGGCGATCAGGGCGAGCAGGCCCACCGACTCGACGAACTCGCACACCTCATCGCGCGCCTCGAGGAGCGCCTCGAGGGCGCCCACGCCATCCTCGCACGACTCTCCGACGATCACACCGCAAAGTCCCTCCTCGACGACGCCGCGCACACCTTCACCGACCGACTCGACCAGACCCAGCGAAACCTCCACGCGCGACTCGACGCCCTCTCCCGCGAAGCCGCCGACCTCTCCGAATCCAAGCGCACCGAGACCACCAAAGCACTCGAAGCCCTCCGCGCCGCACTCGACCAACGCCTCACCCGCGCCGCCTCGGACGCCGACGAGCGACTCAAGCTCCTCGCCCACGACACCAACGCCCGCATCGAAAAGCTCCGCCAAGGCTCGCTCGCCTCCCTCGACGGCGCCCAGGCCTCCCTCCGCGAGCACATCGACGCCGTGGTCGCAGAAGCCCGCGCACGCGTCGACTCCATCGAGTCCGCCGCCGGCGCACGCCTCTCCGAGACCGCCGACAAACGCCTGGCCGCCCTCAACGACCGGCTCGCCGCCTCCGAGAAACTCGCCGAGGATGTCCGCCGCGCACACGCCGACGCCGTCGCCCACGCCCGCGACGCTCGCGCCTCCATCGAACTCCTCGCCGCGGACGCCCGCGAGGCGCTCGATCGCGCCGCCTCGACGCTCGACACCGAATCCGACAAGGCCATCCGCGCCGTCTCCGCCTCGCGCGACGCCGCCGCAGACACCCTCGCCGAACGCGCCCACGCCGCCGCCGCCGCCCTCAACAGATCCCTCGACAACGCAGAATCCCGGCTCGCCGACGCCGAGACCGGCTCCCTCTCCCGCATCGAGGACGCCGGACAACGCGCACTGGCCGCACTCGAAGATCGCGCCGCCCACGCCGTCGAAGCAGCCTCGCGCTCCGCCGCGGCCGAACAACGAATCGCCGCGCGACTCGACAACCTCGACCGCGACATCGACCAGCGACTCGAAGCCGCACTCAGCGATCTCCACCTCCGCGCCGCCGCACGCCTCTCCGGCCTCATCGAACAGTCCGAAGCGCGCGTCCGCACCGCGCAAGACTCACTCGACGCCCGCCTCCGCGCCGCCGGTGAGGAGTTCGAGTCGCTCGCCGCGGACGCAGAGCGCCGAGCCCGCGCCGCCCACGACGCCATCAACGCCCGCATCGACACGCTCGCCCACGACGTCGACGCCCACGCACAGTCCGGCGAACGCCGCATGCTCGAGGCCGATCAGACGCTCATCCTCCGTCTCAACGCCGCGGACGCCGCCCTGAACACGCTCGCCGCACGCGAGGAATCACTCCAGACCTCCGCCGACGAAGCCATCTCCCGCGCCGCGACCCGACTCGACGAGATCGCCTCCGCCGCCGAACGACGCGCGGGCCAGCTCGCCGACAGGCTCACCGAAGACGCACAATCGCGACTCCTCACCTCCGTCGACAAGGCGCTCGCCTCCGCCTCGGCCAGCATCAATCAGGCCGCAAACTCCCTCCACACCGAAGCCGCCTCCAGACTCGACGACGTCGAACGCGACTTCCACGCACGACTCACCGTCCTCGTCGAGTCCGCCACCGACGAGACCGCGCGACACGCCAACTCCCTCGACGCCCTCCGCACCGACGCCGAGCGTCGCGCCGAGCAGGCCGTCGCATTCATCACCTCCCGCCTCGAAGAGGCCTCCACCACGGCCCGCGCACAAACCGAATCGCTCCGCGAACGCTTCGACGAAGCCGCCGCAAAGATCGGCGACGAGTACGCGCGCCTCCGTGACTCCATCCGGCAGACCGCCCAGCAAGCCCTCGAGCAGGACCGACGCTCCTCCACCTCCCTTTCCGAGTCCCTCGCCCGCACACGCGACGAACTCGCCGCCGCCGAACAACGCTTCCGAGAGCAAGCCTCCAACGCCGCACAGCAAGCCTGGGCCGCCGCCGCCGCACTCGAGTCCCGACTCGGACAGTCACTCTCCGCCGCGCAATCCGCCGAACGCCGACTCGCCGAGTCCGCCGACGCCCTCCTCAACACCGTCGACACCCGAGTCTCCGAGGCCTCCAAAGCCGCGCTCACAAAGGCAGAGGCCGACGCACGCAAGCTCGCCGAGAAGACCGACAACGCCATCCGACGCATCGCAGACGCCGTCGCCTCGGCGGAGGCAGGGGAAGCCACCGCTCGCGAAAAGATCGGAGACCTCCTCGACTCACTCCCACACCGTCTCTCGCTCGCCGAAGCCGCATCCCTCGACCGACTCGCCTCCGCCTCCCGTTCCCTCGAAGCCGCCGTCAACGACGCCAACGCACGACTCTCCTCCACCATCGACGTCGCCTCCGCGCGCGAGATGGCCGCCACCTCCGCACTCACAGACCTCCTCAAGGAAGCCGACGAGCGCCTCGCCACGCTCAACAACGAACTCGATCAACGCGTCGACAACCGACTCCACCGACTCGAAGCCGCCATCCAACGCGCCACATCCATCCTCGGCGCCAACGGCTCAGGATCGCCCACACCCGGCTCGCTCGCCGACATCGTCGACAAGGCCGAGAAAATCCGCTCCGCCGCCGCCGCCTCCCAACAGCAGATCGCCTCCCTCCGCACCCAATCCGAAATGGTCCGCAACGAACTCTCCAAGGCCGTCCTCGCCGCCGCCGAACACGTCGACCGCATCGACGCCCAGTGCAACTCCCTCGTCCAACAACTCCCCGCGCCGCCGACCACCAACCCGCGCACGACCACTTCCTCCTCGCCCACTCGATCCGGCGACACCTCAGCCTCGCGTTCGCACCACCCCGACGCCGAAAGCGCGGACTAGATCTTCTCTTGGTTCACCGGAGCCGCGACCGTGAGGGAGCGGTCTCGTGACATGGGCGCACTGCTACTGACGATCCCTCACATACTCAATCGCCCCATCCAGATCCCGATTATCCCACAAATGCCTCGTGCTCCCGTGACGCGTCCACAACGACGTTCCCACCCGCACAGCATTCACCTGCCGAATCTTCCGCGTCATCCACGACTTCAGCCCGTTCATCACACGCTCCGGCGTCGTCGCAGCGCTGACGACAACGTGCACATGATTCGTGCGGACGTTGACCGCGTGCAGCGTCCATCCCCTGTAATCGCAGACTTCCCGAACGCAACGATCCGCCGTGCCCCGCTCACTGTCCGACAGCGCGACGGGCTCGTCCTTCAGCCGTACAACCTCAGCCGCGCGTCGTGAATCGCTCCTCGGCAACGGCGGCGTGTTCGGCGTCCGATGATCCCGATCTACCGAACCCCGCGAATCACCGTGCAACCACGTGCCGTAGGTGTGAAACGTGATCAAATACGCCAGCGGTCTTCGATGCCCAGGACTCTCAATACGAGAACCCATTGCGGAAAGCTCCATACTGCATCACCGCACCGCTCCTCATGTATCACCGGAGCCGCGCCTTTGCATCACCGGAGCCGCGACCGTAAGGGAGCGGTCTCGCGCAAGGGACCGAATGCTGCTGACATGCTTACCTACCCTACTCGGTCTCTCCGTGTCGCCCAAATGACTCTCGCTCGCTACCGCTCGCCCTGATTGGGCGTAGACATGAGTTCGCGCAGGCACCTCCTGCTTGGATCAAGGATCACGCTAGCCCGATCTAGCCTGCGCCAAAACCTCTGACCCAACGGCTCTTTGCCGGTCTCTCGGCGCACTATCTCGTCGTGAACAACTTCGCCTCGAGCTTGAATGATCTGTGCGACGTCATCCGGTGGAGCCCCTTCGAGCACGTCGAGAAAGTGCGCTCTCACTTTGCGTAGCTCGTTGAGGGTAAGAGCGGTTACTGCTTCCGCCGCTTCCTGACGCACTCGCTCACGTTCAAGATGCTTCATACCTCGTGATCCAATCCGGGCAACATCATTGCCGGAGTTCGACGTCACTTGTCTTCCCCTCCCCCTCATCATCATCCCCCCCGTCATCCCCGAAATCATCGTCGTCATCCCACTCGATCGCCCCCTCCTGCGACTCAAGCCTCTCCACCACCAGCGCGTCTCCCGGGTCCGCGTTCAGCGTGATCTCTACCTCTTCACCCGCCGCCAAACCCTCGCCGCTCCGCACCGTCACCGTCACCTCGCGCCTCCGAATCAACTCCAGCGTCGCCAGGAACAACCCCAGCATCTCCGACCGCGTCCGACCCAGCATCACCGTCCGCAGCGTCAGCCGGCTCCCCTCTCCCATCCCCCTCAATCGATCCACAATGTCCGCCGCGTGCTCCTCGATCGGCGTGTCGTCATACGACACCTCGTGCGCGCCCTTCGTCGCGCGCTCCACGTCCACCGTCTCGAGAATCCGCGCAAACGCCCGCGCAAGGTCGTAGAGGTTCAGGTCCTCGACATCGACGCTCTCGTCCCCGTCAGTCTCGTCCGGCGGCGCCTCGGCGTGCGCCTTGCCCGACGGGTGCCGACGCTCCCATTCCTCACGACGCGTCTCCAGCGCCTCCGCCGCCTCGCGCACCCGCTTGTACGCCAGCAACTGCCGCACCAGGTCCGCCCGAGGATCCTCACTCTCTCCGCGTGACCTCGATGCGCCCTCGTCCCCATCCACCCCCGACGCTCCCTCAGGCAACGGCGCGATCGTCCGCGCCTTGATCTCCATCAGCGTCGCGGCCATCACCAGGAACTCCCCAGCCGTGTCGATGTCGATCGACTCGATCCCCCGCAGATGCTCGATGTACTGGTCCGCGATCCGGGAGATCGGAATGTCCTGCACGTCGACCTCGGCGCGCCGGATCAGGTGCAGAAGCAGGTCCATCGGCCCCTCAAACGCGTCCAATCGAACGATGTAATCCTGCGGCGTCATCAATGCTCCCTGCCGGCCTCCTCGCCCCCGTATGCTACCACCCGTGACGCCCTCCACAGCCAATCCGCCCTCCTCAAAGACCCTCGCCGAGGAACGCGCCTTCGTCGAGGCCGCCATCCGCGCCGAAGCCGACGCCGTCCACGCGCTCATCCCACGCCTCGGACCACACATCCACAACGCCGTCGATCTCCTCTCCGCGTGCGCAGACCGCGGCGGCGCCGTCCTCGTCTCTGGCCTCGGCAAGTCCGGAATCATCGCCAAGAAAATCTCCGCGACGCTCGCCTCCCTCGGCGTCCCCTCCCACGACGTCCACCCCACCGAGGCCGCACACGGCGACCTCGGCCGCATCCGCTCCTCCGACGCACTCCTCGCCCTCTCCTACTCCGGCGAGACCGAAGAACTCATCAGCCTCGCCACCCTCCTCCGACAGGACCGCGTCCCCATCCTCTCCATCACCGGAGGCGAGCAGCCCACCTCCTCACTCGCCAAGCTCGCCAACGTCGCCCTCTGCGTCGGCGCCGTCGAAGAAGCCTGCTCCATCACCCTCGCCCCAACCTCCTCCACCACCGCCATGCTCGCCCTCGGCGACGCCCTCGCCCTCGCCGTCTCCAGGCGACGCGCCTTCACCGCGGACGACTTCCACAGGCGACACCCGGGCGGCGGGCTCGGCGGGCTCCTGAAACCCGTCACCGACCTCCTCCGCTTCGTCGTCGGACGCAACCTCCCCGTCGCGCCAGACACACTCTCCGTCCGCGAAGCCCTCGCCCACGCAAACTCCCTCGGCCGCAGGCCAGGCGCCATCATCCTCGTCAACAGCCAAGGACTCCTCTCCGGACTCTTCACCGACGGCGACCTCCGAAGACTCGTCACCTCCGATCACCCATCCCCCCTCGATCAACCAATCTCACGAGTCATGACCAGATCACCCCGTACCCTCCCGGACCAGGCTCTCGTCCGCGACGCCGTGCGCCTCTTCCGTGAGTTCCGACAGGACGAGATCCCCGTCGTCGACGCCGCTGGAAAACCCGTCGGAGTGCTCGACGTCCAGGACCTCGTCGCCATCCGCGTCGTGCAGGACTGACACCCACCCCATGGTCATCGTCATACACCCACCGCCGCACCGCCGCCCGGGCGCCAGCGCGCGACGCGCCGGGCTCATCTTCGCCGCCATCCTCTCACTCGTCATCGTCGGCGCACTCACGCTCGTCATCCTTCGCGCCAAGCCCGCCCCCCCCTCCGGGCCCGCCTCCGCAACACTCGCCCCCGAACCGAACGACCCCGCGTTCCGCCCGGGCGCCCCGGCCACCAACCCAAACACCATCTCCTCCAGCGCCCAGGTCGGCGACCTCCTCGCCGCCTCCGACAACGCCACCATCGACCTCATGGACGAGCAGGGCCGAATCGCCCAGAAGCTCGCCTACACCCGGCTCGAGCCGCTCGAGGCCGCGCGCGTCCGACTCACCGAGCCCCGCGCACTCATCTACCTCGCACAGGACCGCGCCATCGAGATCCGCGCCGACCAGGGACAGTTCCTCCAACGCTCCCTCCGCGAAGAGCCAGAATCCGGATGGTTCCGACAGAACGTCCGCATCGCGCTCTTCGAGAACGTCACCCGCGGCGCCGACGTCGACAAGGACGCGCCCCCCGCCGCCGCGCTCTTCACCGACTCCCTCGAGTTCGACACGCGCACCGGCGAGATCCGCACCGAGGACGACCTCCGCGTCGAGTCCGAGCTCGTCGCCTTCAAGGGCCGAGGCGCCACCATCCTCTTCTCCGAGCAAGACCGGCGCCTCCTCTTCCTCCGCATCAACTCCGGCGACTCGCTCACGTTCAACCCCAACGCGCGCTCGTCGCCCTCGTCGTCGCGCACGACGCCCGACACACAGCCCGACGCGACGGCACGCGCACCGAGCGCAACCCGCGATGCGCGACAGGACGTCTATCGCGCCGTCTTCACCGGGCCCGTGCGCGTCGCGCGCGCACAGACCGCGTTGGAATCCGAGAGGCTCGAGGTCTGGATCAGCCTCCTCAACGGCTCCCTCCCTCCCGACGCCGTGCGCGCGATACCGACGTCGAACGTGCGCACAACACCTGGCGAAACAGGGGTCGCGGCCAAAAGTGAAGACAGCGCGCAGATCACACTTTCGTGGGCCGGACCCTTCGAGATCCGACCCCTCCAGGCAGCGCCGCCCGAACTCAGCCGCGACCACGTCTTCGTTCGCTTCTCCTCCCCAACCTCAGGCCGAGTAACCGCTTACGACGATTCGCTCGGCGCGGCCGTCGAGTGCCTGGGCCTCGACTACGGCGCCACCACCCGACGACTCGCCCTCGCCGGCGCCGGACCCAGATCCGTGGTCCTCAAACTCCACGACCGCGGCGAGGCCGTCGCCTCACGCCTCGAAGCCGACCTCGCCACGAACACCGCCTCGTTCCCCGGCCCGGGCGTCCTCCGCGCCAGCTCAGACCTCGAGCAGCCCGAGCCCCGCGACGTCTCCTGGCGCGGCCGATGCGATCTCGCCTTCGCCTACGACGACCGCGGACGCATCGCGCTCAATCGCGCCACGCTTAGCGAAGGCGTCCTCGCGCGCGATCAGGGGCGAGAGGCCTCCGGCGGGCTCGTGCGTGTCGATTTCGCTCCTTCCGACGCGGCAAACGCCCTCAACGTCTCACGCGTCATCATCGAAGAAGGCGCCGTGATCGAGGGCGGACGCGACGGCCGTCTCGAGGCCGACCGCGTGGACGTCGCGTTCGCGCCGCGCGCCACCGGCCTGGCATGGTCTCCCAGCGTCGCCACCGCCTCGGGCCGAGTGCACGCCTCGCGCGCCGGTGAGCAGCCCGTCTCGATGCGCGCCGAACTCGCCGAGGCGCGATTCGGGCGCGGTCCCGACGGCGCGCCGCGCACCGAGAGCGTCACCGCAGACCTCGGCGTCATCGTCCGGCTCGGAGAGGGCGACGACGCGGTCGAGGCCCGCGCCGATCGCGTCCGCGCGCTCGTCTCGCAGAACCTCGCGGAGCTTCAGGGCCAGCCCGCGTCCATCCGACGAGGACCAGGCGTCATCACCGGAGGATCGATGCGGCTCGACGGCAACAGCCGCAGGCTCACGGTCTTCGGCGCCGGGAAGATCGAAGCGGCCACGGGCGCCGCGAAGCAGCAGCAGCTCCTCGGCTACGACCGGGTCGAAGCCTCGTGGACCGGGTCGATGACCTTCGACGACCTTGCGGGCGTGGCCGAGCTGGGCGGGGGCGTCGAGGCCCTCGCCGACGCGGGCGGGCTCTCGCGCGACACAGGTCGCGGCGAGCGGCTGATCCTCCGTCTGACGCCCGGCTCCGCCGACGAATCCTCGAGATCGGACTCACGCGAGGTGCTCCACGCCACGCTCATCGGGGGAGACGAGGAATTTGGGGACGGCGCGTTGGCCGAGATCGAGTCCCGTCGCTACGTCCTCGACGACGCGAGCGAGACCGGCGTCCGGCTGGTCCGGCTCATCAATCTCGCCTCCTCGCGCATCGAGGCCGACCGGGCCGAGCAGCGGCTCTGGACGCCGGGCCCAGGCCGCCTGGTCACCGAAGACCGGCGAGCCTCGGGCGGCAAGGAGCCGACACGCGGCCAGGGGACGACGCTCTTCGAGTGGCAGGGCTCCATGGCGCTCGCGCACGACACCGGCGACGGCGAGATGCGCGGGCGCGTCCGTGTCCGTCACCTCCCCCTCAACGCGGAAGAGGCGATCGAGCTGGAGTGCGAGACCCTCGCGGCCAACTTCGACATGCAGGAGCAGTCGCTCCGCACCGCCGAAGCGCGCGAGGCCGTCTACGCGCGCCAGGGCCTGCGCCAGCTCGTGGCCGACCGGCTCGTCCTCGACGCGCCGCGCATGATCGCGCAAGCCACCGCCTCGCACGGCAACGCCGTCATCGTCTTCGACGAAGCCGTCGGCCCCCCCGCCACGGCCGAGGCGATCGAATGGGACCTGAACACCAACCGCGTGCGGGCGACCAAGGCGGGCACGATCCGCGCGCCGAGATGAGCCCGCGCGCCGGGTATGCTCTGGCCCCATGACCAGCCGCGCACCCTCCCTCACCCTCGCCGAGTTCCAATCGCTGATCCGAGAGCGGTATTACGCGACGGACGCCGCACGAGGCGCCGCCGGCACCTTCCTCTGGTTCATGGAGGAAGTCGGCGAACTGGCGACCGCGCTCCAGGAGAACCAGGGCGGGCCGACGCAGGGCTCCCCCGCGCAGCGCGACAACCTTGAGGAGGAGTTCGCCGACGTCCTCGCCTGGCTCACGACACTCGCCAACATCACCGGGGTCGACCTGGAGCACGCGCTGCGGAAGTACACGAAATCGGGCGGCGTGGAAGGAGTCAAGCATTGAGCCGCGTCGTGGAGGCATTCGCGACGCTCACGCGCGAGAACCGCAAGGGCGTCATCCCGTTCCTCTGCGGCGGAAGACCAACGATCCGATCGTTCGGCGAGTGTCTCACGGCCGCCGATCGCGCCGGCGCCGCGATCATCGAGGTCGGCGTCCCGTTCAGCGACCCGATCGCGGACGGCCCGGTCATCGCCTCGGCCATGCACCGCGCGCTGCAGGACGGCGCGACCGTCGAGAGCGTGTTCGAAGCGGTGCACGCGGCACGCCCCGCTGTCCGAGCCGCCGTCGTCGCCATGGTGAGCGTCTCGATCGTGCATCGCGTCGGCGCGTCCCGATTCGCGAAGCTCGCGAGCCAGGCGGGCTTCGACGGCGTGATCTATCCCGATGCGCCGCTCGAAGAAGCCGAGCGCTACACACGCCCCGCGAACGCCGAGGGGCTCACCGCCACCCTGCTCGTCGCGCCGACGACGCCGACGGAGCGTGCGGCGCGGATCGCGCAGGCCTCGACCGGATTCGTCTACGTCCTGGCCCGGGCCGGGATCACGGGCGAAGGCGCCGGGCCCGCCCCCGCCCCCTCGGGGCTCTCCGAGCGGCTCGCGTCCCTACGGAAGGTCACCCCGCTCCCGCTCGCCTGCGGATTCGGCATCTCCAGCCCGGAAGACGCACGGAGCGTCACCGCGCCACCACCCGCGGGCGCCGGCGCCGACGCCGCAATCGTCGGGTCGGCGCTGGTGCGTCGGATCGAGGAATCCGGGCCCGAGAACGCGTCCGAGGCAACACACAACTTTGTGTCCTCGCTCGTGCGCGCCGTCACTTTTTGACCCAGACACCCGCCCGAGGCCCTTGCGGGAATCCGGCGTGATTGCAGAATGCGTCACGCCGCGTCGATACAAGACGCCGAGACACGCACGACGCCAACGCTGCACGACCAGCAAGGAACGCGACATGACGCCATCGACCGCCCGGAAGGACGCGATCGCCGCGGTGATCTCGTGGAAAGAGGACGCGCACCGGCTGTCCGCCAACGCGGAACGCGCCGAGTCGATCTTCGGGCGCGACGTCTTCTCCGAGCGCATCATGCGCCAGCGACTCCCCAAAGAAGTCTTCAAAAAATTCCAACGCACCATCCAGCTCGGCGAGCCGCTCGAGGAAGCCATCGCCGACACCATCGCCAACGCGATGAAGGACTGGGCGCTCGAGCACGGCGCCACGCACTACACCCATTGGTTCCAGCCGCTCACGGGGCAGACCGCAGAGAAGCACGATTCCTTCCTGGGGCCCGACGGCAGCGGCGGCGCCATCGTCGAGTTCTCCGGCGACCAGCTCGTGCAGGGCGAGCCCGACGCCTCCAGCTTCCCCTCCGGCGGCGTCCGAGCCACCTTCGAGGCGCGCGGCTACACAGCATGGGACGCCACAAGCCCCGTCTTCCTCATGCGCGGGCCCAACAGCGTGACCCTCTGCATCCCCACGGCCTTCGTGTCCTGGACCGGCGACGCGCTTGACCTCAAGACCCCGCTCCTGCGATCCATCGAGGCTCTCTCCACCCAGGCCATGCGAGCCCTCAAGGTCTTCGGGTCCGACACGGGCGTCTCGCGCGTCCTCACGACCGTCGGCGCCGAGCAGGAATACTTCCTCATCGATCGCAACTACTTCTATGCGCGCCCCGATCTGATGATCTGCGACCGCACGCTGTTCGGCGCGAAGCCCCCGAAAGATCAGCAGCTCGAGGACCACTACTTCGGGTCGATCCCGCCGCGCGTCCTCGCCTTCATGTCGGAGTGCGAGCGAGAGCTCTTCACGCTGGGAATCCCCGTGAAGACACGCCACAACGAGGTCAGCCCGGGGCAGTTCGAGCTCGCGCCCATCTTCGAGCTCAGCAACGTCGCCTCCGACCATCAGATGGTGCTCATGGAGACGCTCAAACGCGTCGCGCCTCGCTACGGCCTGCAGTGCATCCTCCACGAGAAGCCGTTCGCGGGCATCAACGGCTCCGGCAAGCACAACAACTGGTCCATGTCCACGGACACCGGCGTCAACCTCCTCGACCCGCGCGAGGAGGCCCACACGAACATGCAGTTCCTGTTCTTCCTCTGCGCCGTCATCCGCGCCGTCGACACCCACGCCGACCTCCTCCGCGCCTCCATCGCCAGCGCGGGCAACGATCACCGCCTCGGCGCCAACGAGGCCCCGCCGGCCATCGTCTCGATCTACCTCGGCGACATGCTCACCGACATCATCCGGCAGCTTGAGTCCGGCGCGCCCGAGTCCACCAAGCGCGGCGGCAAGCTCGACCTCGGCGCCCGGACGCTCCCGCAGATCCCCCGCCACGCCGGCGACCGCAACCGCACCTCGCCGTTCGCCTTCACCGGCAACAAGTTCGAGTTCCGCGCCGTCGGCTCCGCCGCCGCCGTCGCCTGGCCCAACACCGTCCTCAACACCATCGTCGCCGAGAGCATCGACGCCATGACCACCGAGCTCGAGGAGGCCGTCGGCAACAACCCGACGCCGGCCAAGCTCCAGGCCGCGGTCAAGTCCATCCTCAAGCGAGTCGTCAAGGAGCACAAGCGCGTCCTCTTCGACGGCGACGGGTACACCTCGGCGTGGGTCAAGGAAGCCGAGAAGCGAGGGCTGCCCCACGCGCGAGAGAGCGTCGAAGCGCTGAGCGCCTTCGGCACGAAGCGTGCCCACGAGCTGTTCAAGCGGTACGCCGTCCTCACCAAGACCGAGCTCGAGTCCAGGCGGCACGTCTTCCTCGAGAAGTACTGCAAGCAGGTCGCCATCGAGGCAAACACCATGCTCACCATGGCGCGCCGGCTCATCATGCCCGCCGCGCTCCGCCAGCAGGGTGAGCTCGCCGAGACCGTCGCGGCCTCCGAAGCCGCGGAGCTCGAGTGCGAGGGCCTGCGCGCGGAGGCCGAGGCCTTCGCCGCCCTCGTCGATCGGCTCCGCAAGGCCATCCTCGCGCTCGAGAGCGCGATGGACGGGCACGACGAAGACCCCAAGGCGCACGCCGAGCATCTCCGCGACCACGTCCGCCCGGCCATGCAGGACCTGCGGGACGTCGCGGACGATCTCGAGCGCCGCGTCGCGGACGACCTCTGGCCGATCCCGACCTACCGCGAGATGCTGTTCATCAAATAACCGCACGGCGAACGGGTATCTTTGGGGCGATCGAAAAAAGGCCCCGTAGCTCAGCGGTTAGAGCTCCCGACTCATAATCGGCGCGGTCGCAGGTTCGAATCCTGCCGGGGCCATTGCACGATTCTGCGCGTGCGACGCGCCTGGCGACGGCGACCCCGCGCGTGCCGCGCGGCGAACCGCGCCGAGGTGCGCCCAGGAACACTCTGTTCGGTGCGATCAACACCGCGCGGCCCGCACGACGCGGATGTGCGCGAGAATCGGCCTTCTGAGCGCGGACGACACGCGCGTGTGCGCGGCGCGCAACGGGTAATCGGTTTACGTAACACGCCACTGCCCTACTCGTGGGTATTGACGCGCGATCCGCGCTCGGTAGCGTGCGACCTTCGTGGACTAGGGTTCTCGCTCCCCGTTTCAATCGAACACAGGAGGCAACTCGAAGCCAACCACACGGGCTCCCTGGGTCCTGTGGTCGCGGCGCCGAGCGGGTGTTCCGCGCTGTGCGCTCGTGCCCACGCAACGCGTTTGTCCCGGGCCCAGACGCCCGGGCGGGAGGTTCTCTCGTGAACGTCAAATGCATGTTGGCCGGACTGAGCCTCGGACTGGCAACCACAGCGGTTTGGGCCGCGGGCACGCAATCCAACGCGCGCCCGATCGGGCTCGAGGAGGAGCACGCGGCGCCCGCCGGGGATTGGCGCGCCGAATGGCGCACGACACGCAACGCCCTGCTCGACGCGAACCCAGGACTTCGCGCCGACCCCACGTCGATCCTCGTGCAGTTCCGCGCCGACGCGCGTGACGCGGACAAGGCCGTGATGCGCTCCCTCGTGGGCGGCGCCACCATCGCCACCTTTGATCTCACTCCCGGGCTCGAGCACATCGCCGTCCCGCGCGAAGCAGATCACGCCGCTTCCCTCGTCGACATGCTCGGCAAGCGACTCGGCATCGTCGAGTTCGCGGAGCCGGACTACACGTACCAGCTCTTCGCCGCGCCCGCCGACACCTACTACAGCCTGCTCTGGGGATTGCACAACACCGGCCAGACCGTCGCGGGAGACCCCGGCGTCGCCGACATGGACATCGACGCCCCCGAAGCCTGGGACCTCATCACCACCACCACCATGCCCATCGCCGTGTGCGACTCCGGCCTGCGCCGCACCCACGAGGACATCTCGGGCAACCTCTGGACCAACCCGGGCGAGATCGCAGGCAACGGCATCGACGACGACGGCAACGGATACGTCGACGACACCCAGGGCTGGGACTTCTACTTCAACGACAACGACCCCAACGACGGCAACGGCCACGGCACCCACGTCGCCGGGACCATCGGCGCCAAGGGAAACAACGCCAAGGGCGTCACCGGAGTCAACTGGAACTGCAAGCTGGTGTCGCTGCGGATCGCGAACGCGTCCGGCAGCATCTCCTCGTCCGCGGCGATCAGCGCGATCAACTACTGCGTCGCCAAAGGCATCAAGGTCTCCAACCACTCCTGGGGCGGTGGCGCCTACAGCCAGTCCATGTTCAACACGATCTCCGCCGCGAGAACGGCCGGACACATCGTCGTCGCGGCCGCGGGCAACGGCGGCGCCGACGGCATCGGCGATAACAACGACTCCACCCCGCAGTACCCCGCGTCGTACAACCTCGACAACATCATCTCGGTGGCCGCAGTCAACAACGACGGCAACCTCGCCTCCTTCTCCAACTTCGGCGCCACCACCGTCGACCTCGCCGCACCCGGCGTGCTCACCGCCAGCTGCTACAACACCAACGACACCGCCTACGTCTACCTCGACGGCACCTCGATGGCCACGCCCCACGTCACCGGCGTCGTTGCGCTCGTCTGGACGCGCTACCCCGCGTGGACCTACTCGCAGGTCCGCAGCCGGATCCTCTCCTCCGTCATGACGCGCCCGGGCCTCAGCGGGAAGTGCGCCACCGGCGGCATCCTCAACGCCAACGGCGCCGTGCAGTGAACGCCTGAGCCCGCTTCGGAATGCCGATCTCCTCCCGAGGGCGGCGCGCGCTCGTGCGTGCCGCCCTCGTTCCTTGTCGTGCGGCGCGGCGCAACGCCAGCCCGGACGCGCGCTGGCACTCGTCACGTGGCGAGAGCCGGCGCGGGACGTCGGTCGCTCGTGAGAATCAGGCCGGCACGCGCGGCGCCCTCCGCAAGCGAGGGCTGCCGATGAGCAGGCCGGACAGCAAGATGACCGCGGCGCCGGGGGCTGGAATCACACGCACTTCCAGCGAGCCGCCGGTGTTGCCGACCGAACCGCGGTCACAACACGCACGATTGCCCGAACGACGACAGCACCAGATTGAGGTCCGAAAAGTTCACCACGCCGTCGCCGTTCGCATCGCCGATCAGCCCGACGCCCGTCTGCCCGTACCCGCTCAGCACGTTGTTGAGATCGGCAAAGTTCACGACGCAGTCGCCGTTCGTGTCGCCCGGGATCCCCCCGGGGATGATCTCGATCGATGCGCCGCTCGCGTCGGAGAGATACCGCAGGCGCCACGCCGTGGTCGGGAGCGGCAGGATGATCTGCTGGAATGCGCCCTGCACGCTCGAGGCCGAGAGGACGCGGAACACCTGGCCGACGGACGGCTCGAACCCGGGCACGAACGAGACGCGCAGCCGCCCGCCGAGCGACGCGACGCCGCCGACGTCGAGCCGCGCCGCGCCCGGCGCATCCGTCCCCGCTCCGATGCGGATCCGCAGCTCCGACGTCGCCAGCGCATAGTTCGGCCCCGGGACCTGCTCGTAGTTGCCGTCGACGCGCAGCGCGCCGGGCGCGTCGTCACCGGGCTCGACGATGCCCCGACTCACAACGGACGAGTTGACCAGGCCGCTCCCGTCGAGCCGACCGTGCGCCGAGACGGTCACCGCGTTTGCGAGAAGGGTGCCGCCGGCGCCCACCCGCATCGCAGCCGACGGGACCGACACCGACGACCCATCGGCGCCGATCACCACGTCCTGCGCGCTGAGGAACGTGTCGGCGCCCCGCACCACCACGCTCGCCGCCCCCTCCGCCATCTCCGCCAGGATCAGCCGGCCCGTGCTCACATTCGCGCCGTCCTCGACGACGAGCGAGCCGACGCCCGCCTTCGAGGAGAACACGGAGCCGCCGACCGTGATCCCCTGCAGCGCGTCCAGGCTGGAGCCCGCGCCGCTGACGCGGACATCCCCCTTGCCGCCCGCGTACGCCCCGATCTCGGCATACGCCGTGAGGCACGCGGCGCCTCGATCGATCACGAGCGAGCCTTGCCCGCTCGATCCAACCACCACGCGCGTCGACGCGGACAGCGCCGCGCCGTGGCCGGAGACGTACGCCTCGCCGAACGAAGAAAACGAACCGCCGATGATCACGGACCGCGCGCCGCAGGCCCCGCCGTCGACCACGCGCAGCGTCGCTCGTCCCGCGAACCCGACGTGGAGGTTGCCGCTGCTCATCCAGCCCGACCCCGCGCCGCCGACCTCCGCGAGCGCCACGTGCGCCGTGTCGGACGCGAGATACGACGAGCGCGCAAGGAGCGATCCGCCCGCGACCCGCAACGCCGCGCCCGGCGCGGGCCCGCCGATGTCGAGCGAGTGATCGAACATGCTCGAGCCCGCGTGCAGCAGCTCAAGGCTGCCTCCTCCCGTGAACACAAAGCGCACGTCTCCCACGCTGATGCGCGCGGCATGTGCCGCCATCGGCGCCGACGCCCAGACGTCAAACGCTGCCGGAAGCGCGAAGACCGCGGTGTCCGTCGGGCCGGGCATGGCGCCCGTGCTCCAGTTCGCGCCCGCCGCGAACGCTCCCCCGGTCGGGGACATCCACACGTGATCCCCCTGGGCGGGCGCGCTCAAGAGGAGCACGCACATCGCCCCGCCCGCGCAGACCGACGCTCGTCCCGTCGCGCCGCTCATCGTGCGCCGCTCCCGAACGACCCAAGCACCACGTTGAGGTCGACAAAGTCCACACGCCCATCCCCCGTGACGTCGGCCGAAAGCGCCACCCCCGTCTGACCGAAGGCGCCCAGCACCGCGTTGAGGTCCGCAAAGTCCACGCGCCCATCGCCGTTCGTGTCTCCAGGCACGACCTGCACCGGCGACAGGAACGCGAGCGACCGCAGCGCCTCGCTCCGGCCCGCCCCGTCGCGCGCTCGCGCCGGATCGATCATCCCCCCGAACCATTCGAACGGCGCCACGCTCGTCTGATCGAGACTCGTGAACCGCACCTCGCTCGGCGGCGCGAGCAATCCAAACGGCAACGACGCGGACGCGATCGGGCGCATCCCCACCGTCGCGCTCATCTCGATCCCGCTCGGCGTGCCCGCCAGACACACCCGCACCTGCGAGCCGCGAAGGAAGAACGCGCCAGCGATCTCCATCGACCCCGCCGGCATCCCGCCGCGCGTCACGCGCGCCACCAGCTTCTTGCCGCTCACGTCCGCGACAAGCTCGATCCCGTTTTCCGTGTCCGACCGCACACTCGCCAACGTCCAACGGCTCGGCGACGGAGTCGATGCGTCCCACGAATCCTCCGGAACCTGCCCCGCCAGGGCGATCGTCCACGTCGGCGACGTCATGACGCCAGCCACCGCGCATACCTCGTTCGGACCCATCGCGCCCCCCGTCAGCGCATACCCCGGCGTCATCGTCCCTTCCGTCACCGAATCGAACGCCACGTACGCGCTGTACACCAGCCCCAGCGGCTTCGTAAAGAGCAGCTCCGGCGCGTACGAGCCACCATGCTCAGGCGCGAACGACCCCCACATCGCCAGCGGAGACCACGAGTCCTGCGCGATGATCCCCGGCGCCGCACGCTCCGCCGTCCACGAGAGCCCGTTCCCCCAGCGCCATGTCACGTCCACCGACTCCGCGCTCGTGGCCATCACCCACGCGCGAGTCAGGAACGCGCCCGGCTCCAACACCCCGCCCGCGCCGCACAACCTCCACCGACCCACCAACCACCCGCCTCCGCTCGTCGCACGCACCTCGTACACCGGTCCCTTTGTCGGCGGCCGCGGCACAAGCGCCGCGCGCTCCGCCGCGCTCAGCAAGCGCATCTCGTTCTGGGTGTCCGCCGGTGACGGCGATCCCGTGCCCGATCCCATCCGGTTCATCCCGCCCCGACCCACGCTCAGCGGACGCAGCTCCCGCGACCTCGGCGTCTGGATCCGACGCACCCCGCCCCCTCCCGTCAGCGAGTCCATGTAGATATGTCCCGCGTGAATCGCCGGCTCGTGCGCCGCCCCGGGCGCGAACGCCTCGCTCCACGCCGCCCCGTCTCCCGAATACAGAACCCGCTGCGAATCACTCGGATACTGCTCGATCCCAGCCGCGAACGTCGCCACGTACGGGCCGCCCGCTTCCGGGCTCGCCGTCCGGATCAGGAACACGCGGCTGCCCGGCCCGCGCTGAAATCCCTCCCCATACACGCGCTCCACCCGCGCTCGCGACTGCCCGCTCGCGTCCGGCACGATCCGCATGATCCGCTGCCCCGCCTCGTCCGCCCCGAGCAGCATCTCGCCCGCCCCAGGCCCCGGCGCGCACCCGACAAACTGAAAACCGGACGTCAGCAACGACCCGTGATACGCGTGATCCACGCTCCAGCCCGGCATCCCGTACGCGTGATCCGCGCGCGTGGCGCTCGTCATCCGTGAGTACAACAGCCCATCCCCAAACGCCGCCACCACGCGCAATCCCCCCGCGCCGAAACGCACGAGCCCAGCCGAATGCGCGTGCTCACCCTGCCCGTTCGATGACTCGATCGCCACGCTCGTCGGCTCAAGCGTCCAACCCCCGCCAACCCACTCCCGAGTCGCCCGGAACATCAGCACGCGGCCACCGTGCGCGTCCGCCGCGCCCGGCCCGCGATACCGATAGTCCGCGGCCACGAACCACGCCTCCAGCGGCGAGCTCCCACGCGTCAGCGGCCACCAGTTCTGCATGCTCCACGACCGCACCCGCCCGGCGCCCGGCTGCACCGGCGCATCTTCTGAATGCAGCTGCCACGTTGCGCCGCGGTCCGATGACGTCACGAACGCCGTGCGATCAACCACCCATGCGCCCGCCGTCGTCTCCACGGACACCGCGCAAAGCAGCACGACGAGACCGTGGCACACGACCCCTGCCTGCGGGTCGTACGCCTTGCCCGCAATCGCGCCCCGCAATACGTCAGGCCGCGACCCCCAGGCCCCCGTCAGGCGCGTCCGCACCCGACCCGTCCCCGTGGCCTCGGCCTCCAGCAGCGCGTCACCGCCCATCGGAAACACATCCACCACCTCCACCTCGTGCTCGCGAAGCACCAGCATCGGCGTCACCCCGTCATGGTCCACCCCGGAACCCAGCAGACGGGTCATCCACGGAGTGACGCGCACCGCCTCCACATCGCTCGGCCCATCAGCAATCGAACGCAACGGCGCGTACCTGGCCTCGTGCACGCCCACGACGGCGCCTGCGCCATCGACCGTCTCGCACGGACGCGAAAACTCGAACCGCAGCCCAGGCGAGGCCGAGAACCCGCCGTCGAACACAAACCGACGAACGACGCCCCCCTCCGAGCCTGCTCCGGCTGCACTCCCGATCGCACCCCACGCGATCACCGCGCACGCGACACGATGCGACCACAACGCGCGCGTGCGCTCGCGCAATACACCCACTGCCCGCAATGTCACGCTCTTCACGCTTTCCACTTCCACACGCTCGCCAAGAACCTACCTCAGGCCCCGAGACAGTCGAGGGGGTTCCCGTGATTCTTCACGCCACCCGCCCCACAAGCCGCCCGCGACGCCCAGCGCCCCACCCCGGATTTCGGACCTCCTTCGGTCCGCTTATGCCGCCTGCGCCGTCCGTGCATGCCCACGATCCTCCTTCCGACGCTACCGGCAGGCCCCGCCCCGGGGCCGGGGTAGACTCGCAGGGAGTCACTCCCCAACGCCGCACAGCAACCCCTGAGGAGCCAAGAGCGTGTCCAACGAGCAGCCCCGTTCCGAGGAGATGACCGTCTCCCTGCCCTACTTCGAGGAGTACCTGGCGGCCGTCCTGAAGCCCCGCATCGAACGTATCCTCGCACAGGGCCAGGACACCTGGAACGAGATCGTCTGGCGCGCCGTCGTTCACGCCGTCACCGCGGACCAGCCGGGACAGCGCGGCATGAGCCCCGAGGCCATCGAACGACTGCTCCGCGACGCTCTCGGCCTCAAGATCGACGCCAAGGTCACCACGCGCTTCGAGCCCCCCTCCAAGCCCGCCGAGCCTCTCGCCACCCGCGTGGAGCCCAACGGCGGCGACGTCGTGGACCGTCGCTCCGAATCCAACCCACTCGTCCGCGCCATCGCCGGCCCGAGACGCGTCGGCCCCGGCCGCTAACCTGCGCGCCCCATGGCGCACGAACTCCGCAACACCGACTACGCCGCGTCGGACGATCCCGCGTGGATCGACGAGCCCGTCGTCCACGCCTTCCTCGCCCGATCCCACTGGGCCGCGGGAATCCCCGTCGACGTCATGCGTCGCTCCCTCGCGCACTCACTCTGCTTCTCCGCGCGCCGACTGCGCGACGGTCGGCCCGAGGCGATGGTCGGGTTCGCACGCATCGTCACCGACCGATCGACCTTCGCATATCTCTGCGATGTGTTCGTCCTCGAGGAGCACCGCGGGCGCGCCGTGAGCCTCCTGCTGCTGGACGCGATCATGACGCACCCCGACCTGCAGGGGCTGCGCCGGTTCGTGCTCTCGACCAAGGACGCGCACGCGATCTACGAACGATTCGGCTTTCACGCCCTCCGCTACCCCGAGCGCTACATGGAGATATTCGACCCAGAGCTGTACCGAAAGACACAGCCCGGCGGCTGAGTGCGGGGAAGTGGACAAGCTCGTCACGACGAGAAACGTGACGTACAGGAAATGCGTAGTGCAAAAACGACAACGCCGACCGGGGTTTGAGCCCGATCGGCGTTGTGCGATGTATCGAGAACAGGCGGGTAAGCCAGCGCCCCGGCGTTGCCGACGGAGCGCTCGTCTCTTGTTGAAGGAGACGATCGAGAGTGGGCTGACGAGCCGGCTGCGGATCGCTCCGCGCTACCTCCCACGGGTTGAAATGGGGAGGAGACAGGCCGGTCTAAGGATTCCCTTAGAAAGGAGGTGATCCAGCCGCAGGTTCCCCTACGGCTACCTTGTTACGA
>CAYPGJ010000003.1:0-175978 GCA_964410465.1 uncultured Phycisphaeraceae bacterium
CGAACTCGCGACACAGGATCACCGGCAGGTACATCCCGATCACCCACGTCCACGAGCACGCCAGAAACGACGCGCGCAACACCACAGCCCAAAGCCCCGCCCGCTCGTCCGATGCCCGTTCGTTCACCCCGGGCTCCGCGCCCACGACCCTCAACCCTCGCGCCGTCGGGCGTCGCGCGGCTTCTTGTTGCCACGCTTGTCGCGACGCGACTTGTGATGCGTCTTGGGCGTCACGTGGAACGTCGCCTCGCAGCGACCGACCCGCCGCTCCACCTTGTGCTTCCCGGGAACGATCTGCTGCACAACCTCCAGGTCGACGTCGAGATTGAACTCCTGCCCCGACGCGATCAGCGCGTCCAGATCGCCACGAGGCGTCACCCGGTACAGCGCGGGCCCGAAGCAAGGCCGCAGAAACTTGTACGACAGGTTCTTGCACACCACCGTGTAGTCCCGACCCACACGCCCCCAGATGTACATGCCGCCCGCGATCTCAGAGTTCGCCAGCAACGCCGCGCCCGCCATCGCGTTGTACCAGTTCTTGTTGAACCGACGGAACGGCAGCACCGCGTGGAACGTGTTCGCGTCGATCCGCTTGTACGTGATCCCCGACTTGAACGCGATCGGCAGCCAGATCCGCGAGCAGATCCAACGCCAGAACCGGTTCGTCACCGTCCTCGCGCTCACGAACCCCTCGAACCGGTCCATGAACTTCGTCTTCCGAGCCTGCCGCGCAACGACCTGCCCGCCCGCGCTCGCCCCTCCCGCCCCGTCCGCGCCCGCGACGTCCACACCCGCGCGAGTCGTGCTCGCCGGGGCTTCCATCGTCGTGCTGCCGGGCGTCATGGAATGCTCAGAGCCTCGTCTGCGAACTCGCCGTGGGTTGGCTCCCCGCGTCGGGGACAAAGTGTACCCGCTCCACCCTCATCGGTCCGACTTCCCCACGCTTCGCAGCGAATACGCCCCCGGTTTCGATGGGTCGCGTTCCACCCGAAACACCGCGTCGCCCGCCTCGTGATCCAACGCCAGCGTCCAGCCCTGCGCCGACGCCTCGTGCAGCAGACGCATCCGCATCCGCATGCTCACCCACGGCTCCACGTCGTACGCCATGTTCGCCGCCGCCGACGCGTGATGCGCCGTCGGCATCACGTCCGGCACGAACACCACCGTCCCTCCCTCAGCGTCCCGAAACCGCACCGCCTGCTGCCCCCACGTGTGCCCGGGCATCCGCGCCACCTCCAGCCCTGGAAGAACCTCCGTTCCCGGGAACACCTCGCCACGCACGTCCTCCACCTCGAGCAGCGGGTCCGGCGGCGCCGTGCCCTCCACCAGCGTCAGCCGCTCCCGCACCTCCTCCGTCAGATGCTCGCGCAGATACGTCTTCGACATCGTCGAGCGGTTCGCGATCGCGTCCTCCCACTCGCGCCGCTGCGTCACGATCCGCGCGTTCGGAAACGTCAATTGTGGGGAGTCCCCCTCCCCGCTCCGCGCCTTCCTCGTCAGCCCCCCCGCATGATCAAAGTGCAAGTGCGTCACGATCACCGTGCCCACGTCCTCAGGACGGCAGCCCGCCTCGTGCAGCGCGTCGAGGATGCTCCGATCCTCCATCCCGTAGATGTCCCGCTCCTTCACCCCGAACTTGTCCCCGTTCCCCACCTCCACCACCACGATCTCGCCACCACGCTCCAGCAGCAGGCAGTTCGTCTGCACAGGGATCCGGTTCCGCTCGTCCGGTGTCACCATCCGCGTCCATAGCGGCTTGGGAATCACCCCGAACATCGCGCCGCCGTCCAGCATGAACCCGCCCGCTCGCAACAGCCGCCATCGCCATCCCTCGCCCGTTCTCGCCATGTTCGCAGCGTAGCCGACGTGGTTCCCTCCCGCGCCCGGTACACTCCCCACGCGGCATGGCCACGCAACGCATCATCGAGCCCACCTCACGATCACCAGAGGATGAACGCCTCAACTGGTCCCTCCGTCCCGCTCGCCTCAGCGAGTACATCGGACAACGAGACCTCGTCGAACGCGTCCGCATCGCCGTGCAGGCCGCCACACAACGCAACGAGCCCATGGAGCACCTGCTCCTCCACGGCCCGCCCGGCCTCGGCAAAACCACACTCGCCTCCGTCATCGCCGCAGAAATGGGCGTCGTCGCGCACACCCTCTCCGGCGCCGCGCTCTCCCGCGCCTCCGACCTCGTCGGCGCACTCACCCGACTCAACGACCGCGACGTCCTCTTCATCGACGAGATCCACCGACTCCCCCCGGCCGTCGAAGAGTTCATCTACCCCGCGATGGAAGACTTCCGAATCGACATCGCCGTCGAACAGGGCATGAACGCCCGCGCCGTCTCCCTCCGACTCAAACCCTTCACACTCATCGGCGCCACCACCCGCACCGGACTCATCTCCGGCCCCATGCGCTCCCGCTTCGGCATCGCACACCACCTCGACCTCTATCCACCCGAAGATCTCCTCGTCATCCTCCAACGCTCCGCCGCCCTCCTCGCCATCACCCACGCCCCAGACCACGCGCTCCAGCGAATCGCCGTCCGCGCCCGTGGCACGCCACGCATCGCCAACCGGCTCCTCCGACGAGTCCGCGACTACGCCCAGGTCCGCGCCCAAGGCCGACTCGACCCACGAGTCGTCGACGAAGCGCTCGCCCTCGAAGGCGTCGACGACCTCGGCCTCGACACCCTCGATCGCGCCTACCTCAAAGCCCTCGCCACCACCTACAACGGCGGACCCGTCGGCCTCGAAGCCCTCGCCGCCACCCTCAACGAAGACGCCGGCTCACTCGAAGACGTCGTCGAGCCCTTCCTCCTCCAGGCCGGACTCGTCGCACGCACCCGTCGTGGCCGCCAGCTCACGCCAGCCGGCGCCGCGCGCGCCGGCGCCTCGCCGCCCGCGACCGAGCCGCTCCTCGAAGCCGACCTGTTCACCATCGAAACCCCCGCTCGCCCCGATGCGCCACCCGCGCGACGAGCGACCCAAAGGAGACCCAAATGAAAGCCCGCCTCGCCGCACTCCTCGCCTCCCTCTGCCTCGCCGCCCCCGCGCTCGCTCAGGCCGGACACGCTGACCCCAACGCCGAACAACCCGCCGACCCCAACGCCATGATGGAGGCATACGCCAAGGCCAACGCCCCCAACGAAAACCACGCCAAACTCAACAACCTCATCGGCGACTGGGACGTCGTCACTCGCGCATGGATGGACCCCAGCGCAGAGCCCATGGAAATGCACGGCAAGGTCGCCAAGTCCTGGGTCCTCGACGGCAGATTCCTCCGCGAAGACCTCTCCGGCGACAACCCCATGGGCCCGTACTCCGGCGTCGGATACCTCGGCTTCGACAACGCCATCGACACCTACCAAGGCATGTGGCTCTCCTCCATGTCCACCGGCATGATCGCCTACGCCGGAAAGATCGACGACGACGGCAAAACACTCGTCTGCACCGGCAAGGAAAACGACCCCATGACCGGCAGCTCCCTCGACTTCAAAATGACCATCACCCTCGACAACCCCGACTCCCACACCCTCACCTTCTGGTACATCATCCCAGGCGCCGGCGAGGTCAAAGCCTTCGAAATGATCCACACCAAAGCCGCCGCGCACTGACCCCACACAACACCCCAGACCCCCTCACGGCCCGCCAGGGCCGTTTTTCATGCATGAACCCCGTCTAATAACCCTTGTCGCCGACGAATAATATTGTCATTGACAAGAATAGTTGTCGGCGGTACCCTCTCGCACATGGGAGCTCTACCCAGACAAGCCGCCACCCCCCAGGACGTCAGCCTCGTCCACGATCCCGCACGCGCGGCCGCGCTCCTCCACCCCCTCCGCCAACAGATCCTCAAAGCACTCTCCTCCCCCGATAGCGCCTCCGGCGTCGCCCGCAAACTCAATCTCCCTCGCCAAAAGACCAACTATCACCTCCGCGAACTCGAGCGCGAAGGCTTCCTCGAACTCGTCGAAGAACGCCGCAAGGGCAACTGCGTCGAACGCCTCGTCCGCGCCACCGCACGCTCCTACCTCATCGACCCGACAGCAGTGGGGGGGCTCGCCGACGAAGACCCCGACGCCACGCGCGACCGCTTCTCCGCCACATACCTCATCGCCGCCGCAGCACGCGTCATCCGCGACATCGCCACCCTCCGGCATCGCGCATCCAAGGCCGATCAACGCCTCGCCACGATGACCGTCGAAACCGAACTCTCCTTCCCCTCCCCCGCGGCCCGCCACGCCTTCGCCGAAGAGCTCGCGCAAGAAATCGCGCGCCTCGTCGCCAAACACCACAACCCCGATCACCCCAACGCCCGCCTCCACCGTGTCGTGCTGGGCCTGTACCCCGCCGTCACCAAACCCTCCGACGACACGCCCGACGCCCCCGCTCAGGAGCCGCAAGCATGAACCCGCCCATCCCCTCCACCGGCAAGCGCGTCGACAAATCCATCGACATCGCCGCCCCCGTCTCCGCCGTTTGGAACGCCCTCACCGACGCCCACGAACTCACGCGCTGGTTCCCGCTCGACGCCAAGATCGAGCCAGGCGCCCAAGGCCGAATCTTCATGTCCTGGGGCGCGGGCTGCGAAGGATGGGCCGGCATCTCCGTCTGGGAGCCCAACAAGCGCCTCCAGATGAGCGAGCCGCGCGAGCCCGTCCCGCTCACCACCGACTTCATCCTCGAGCCCCTCCCCGGCAACGCAACACGCCTCCGCATCGTCACCGCCGGCTTCTCCGACAATCCCGGCTGGGAGGCCGAGTACAACTCCATCAACGAGGGCTGGCGCTTCGAGATGGCCGGACTCCGCCATTACCTCGAACACCACAAGGGCGAGCAGCGCGACGTCATCTGGATCCAGCGCGCCACCCAAACCCCGCGCAACAAAGCCTTCCCCGCCGTGCTCGCCGAACTCTCCTCAAACGCAGGCTTCCCCGCCGAGGGCGAGCCCTTCTCCTTTCGCGCACCCGACGGCGAAACGCTCCAAGGCCGCGTCCTCATCCACAACCCGCCCATCCAGCTCGCCGCCGTCATCCAGAATCACAACAACGCCCTCCTGCGCATCGAGATGTCCACCGTCTCCCCCAAATCACAAACACTCCACGCATGGCTCTGGCTCTCAACCTACGCCCTCCCCGCCGCGACGCGCGAGCGCATCCGCGCCTCGTGGGAAGCCATCGCAGACCGCGCCATGCCCAACGCCTGACACACGTCCGAAAGGAGATCAACCCATGACCACCGCCCCCGCGACGCGCGCCTTCGAGATGTCCCTCGACATCGACGCTCCCGCAGACGCCGTATGGCAAGCGCTCACCGAAGCAGAGCATCTCGAATCCTGGTTCCCCCTCTTCTCCGACGTACAGCCAGGCGCCGGCGGCTCCATCCTCCTCTCCTGGGGCTCGCCCTGGGACGGCCGCTGCGAGATCGAAATCTGGGAGCCCAGCCGACGCCTCCGCACGCGCTGGCCCTGGGGCGGCGCGCCCGGCGAATCAAGCCCCCTCACCGTCGACTACTACCTCGAATCTCGAGCCGCCGGCACGCGCCTCCGCCTCGTCCACTCCGGCTTCCTCCAGGGCCCCGACTGGGACATGGAATACAACGGCGTCTCCTCCGGCTGGTCCTTCGAGCTCCGCTCCCTCAAGCACTACATCGAGCATCACCGCGGCTCCCCGCGCGCCGTCGCCTGGGCGCGCGTCCGCACCGACACCCCGCGCGACAAGGCATGGTCGCGACTCTTCTCCAAGGACGCACTCAGCCTCTCACCAGCGCTCGACACGCTCAAGCCCGGCGACCCCGTCAACATCTCCACCAACAACGACGTCGATCTCAAGGGCAAGGCGCTCATCGCGCAGCCCCCGGTCCAGTTCGCCGCGGCCATCCCCGCCCTCAACAACGCCCTCTTCCGCGTCGAAGCCGCAGTCCTCCCACCCGCGCCCGGAACGCTCGAAGTCTGGGCATGGGTCTCCCTCTGGGGAGACGCGCGCGCCAAGGCCCGCGACCTCGAAGCGTCTCTCAATCAAACCCTCAGCCGCGCGCTCGCCTCCTGATCCCTTCAACGTCGACGACGCGCCGACACACACACCGCCATCGCCATCACGACGACGCCGCTCGGCGCCGGCACGGGCCGCAGATAGTTCGCGAACACCCAATCCCCGATCAGGTCCCCGCACGCGAGACCCTCCGTGTTGTCGAACGACCAGTGGATCCCGCCGTAAATCCGGCTCAGCCCCGCCTCGTTCGCCGCGTCCCAGATGTCCGTGAACGCCCGATCCGGCACGCCGCCCGTCTCGCTCGAATCCACGAACGTCAAACTCGACGTCCCGAAGAAGTTCTCCAGCACCGACGCCCCCGCCGCGCTGAACGTGCTGTGCCCCGACGTGTACGACGGATGATTCGGCGTCGGGATCAGCGGCTCCCACGCGCTGTCGCCGATCGTGCTCGCATTCCCGTCCGCATCCCCCTCCCGGATCGCCGTGATCGGGCGCCAGAACGAGTACGTGTACTTGATGTCCCACGCGGCCACGCCCGCGTCCGCCTCGGCCAGGCCCATCAGCGCGAACAACCTCGCGCTCTCCGACACCGACAGGCTCTCCTGCGCCGCGATCGCCGACGCGATCCGCAGCATGTGCCCGGGCGGCGTCGCCGTCCCCGGCCCGTCGATCCAGAACCGTGCGATGTTCGTCTGGTCCTGCGTCCGCGTCGCGCTGTTGAGCGCCCCGATCTCCTTCACCTGGTTGTACGCCGCCGTGTACGCCGCGCTCGTCACCGTCGGCGGCGCCGCGCCGCGGAACTGACTCCCCGACGTCATCGCGAACGGCGACACGTCCTTCCAATGCGGCAGCGCCCCCGACGCGTTCGCCGGCGGCGCAGGCCTCCACTGCCCGATCCCGTTCCCACCCGTGTACGCCGGCAGACTCACCCCGCTCCCGTCGTTCGAGCGCAACGCCAACATCGCGTCGCCCGACGACTGACCCAGCGCAAGACCCGCCGTCACCCCGCCGCCCGCGCCGAGCCCCGACAACGTCGCGCTCAGCGTCGCGTCGAACATCGCCTGCTGGCTCGGGAACAACGAACTCAGCACCCGGTGCATCGCGCCCGCCGCCGCCGCCTCGCGCACCGTGCCCGCCGCAACCGACCCGGACGTGAACGCGTAATGCTCGTGCGTCCCGTCAATCGCGTTCACCGCGTCGAACGCCGCGACATGCGCCATGGCCATCGCTCGCGCCGCCTTCGGCGGCGCCGTCGCGTCCGCCCGGATCGCATTCAGCAACGCCCCGTTCCAGTCCAGGATCACGTTCGCGCTCGCCGCGCCCCCGCACGCCAACGCGCACACCACCGCCGCCGTTCCACGCCGTGCCATGACTCGTCTCCTTTCACCCTGCGCCGGCTCGCGCCGGCTGTGCGTCAAACAAATTACCGTTCACTCACGCACAGGGCAACGAAAAACAAGCCCTCGACGGGCGCGGAACATGGGCATGCGCCCCCCCCCCCCCCCCCCCCCGCGACCCGCGCACGGACACCCCGCCCGCGCGAGCAGCGGTACGGCCCATCCCCGCCTTGTCCAGCCGCCACGAAAACCCGGCCGCCCGACGCGCTCCCTACTCCCGCGTCGCGTCCAACGCCTCTTGGAACCCCGGAACCTCGCCCGCGCCCTCGGGCGCCGTGATCGATGATCCCTCGAACGCGTCCCCGATCGGCTCCATCCGCCCGCCCAGATGCTCCGCAAGGAACGCCTCCGTCACCGCGAAGAACGCCAGGCTGTTCGGCGGGCGAGCGAACCCGTGCCCCTCATCCGGAAACAGCACGTACGTCACCGGAATACCCTTGCTCCGCATCGCCTCCACGATCTGGTCCGACTCCGCCTGCTTCACACGAGGATCGTTCGCCCCCTGCCCGATCAGCAGCGGCCGAACGATCTTGTCCGTAAACGTCAGCGGCGAACGCGCGCTCAGGAACGCGCGGCCCTCCTCCGTCGTGTGATCACCCACACGATCCTGGAACACGCGAAGCAGCGGCGCCCAGTACGGCGGCACCGTGCTCAGCAGCGTCACCAGGTTCGACGGCCCCACAATGTCCACCCCGCACGCGAACGACTCCGGCGTAAACGTCAGCCCAACCAGCGTCGCATACCCGCCGTACGAACCCCCCATGATCGCCACACGGTCCTTGTCCGCGATCCCTTCCTTCACCGCCCACGACACCGCGTCCAGCAGATCGTCGTGCATCTTCGCGGCCCACTCCCGGTTCCCCGCGTTCAGGAACCTCTTCCCGAACCCCGTCGAGCCGCGGAAGTTCACCGACAGCACCGAATACCCTCGATTCGCCAGCAGCTGGTGCAACGAGTTGTACCCCCAGTAGTCCCGCGCCCAAGGCCCGCCGTGCACCAGCAGCACCATCGGGCCCGCGCCCTTCGCGCCCACCGGCCTCGACAAATACGACACCAGCGTCATCCCGTCGCGCGAACGGATCTGAACCGGCGTCATCGCCGTCAGCGGCTGACCCGCGAGCGACTCGCGCTCCACGAACAGCTCCTTCACCTGCTTGGTCGCGCGCTCGTACAGCACGAACCGGCGCGACCCCGTGTCCCGCGTGTACGAAACCACCCACGTCCCCGCGTCCAGCGTCTCGCTCACGATCCGGAAATCCCCCCCACCGGCCCGCGTCAACGCCTCGATGTCCGACCGCACCGACTCATCCACCGCACGCCACTCCGTCCGCTCGTACGTGAACGCGCACGCCAGCGGCTTGTGCGTCTGCGGATCGAAGAACAGCGACGTCACGTCCGCCCGCGCATCCTCGGCCAGCACGCGCGTCGACATGTCCTTCAGACGGATCTCAACCAACGCCGCCGTGTCACGACCGCGCGAGTCCGTCATGTACAGGCGCTCGCCCGCCGAGTCGATCTCCAGCGGCGCGCTCGACAGCGTGTCCTCGCTCGTCACGCTCAGCGCTTCCTCCCAGCCGCCCTTCCCGTCCGGACGCAGCAGCGACATCCCACCGTCGTCCGAGTTCGAACGCCACGCGAACCGCGCCTCGCCCTTGTCATCCACCACGAAGCTCTGCACGATCCCGCGCCCCACCGTCCCCGGATTCCGAGCCACCAGCGTCCGCTCGCCCGTGTCGATCCGAACCCGGTACAGGTCGAACGCGCTCGGGTCCCGATCGTTCAACCCGATGATCACCTCCATCGGCAACGCCGGAGTGACACGCTCGATCTCCGCACGCGCCCCGTCGAACGGCGTCAGGTCCTTCGTCTCGCCCTTCTCCACGTCCACCGCGTACACACGCCAGTTCTCGTCGCCCCCCGCGTCCTGCGAGTACAGCAGGTGCGACCCCGAGTACGACCACATGTACGAGCGGATGCCGCGCTTCCCGTCCCGCGTCACCGCCCTCGCGCTGCCCAGGTCTCCCACCGGCGACACCCACACGTTCATCACCCCGTCCACCGGCGCCAGCCACGCCAGACGCTTCCCGTCCGGGCTGATCGTCGGCGACGTCCGATCCGGGTTCCCGAACAGCACCCGACGCGGAATCAACGGAGTCTCCTCCCCACGCGCCACGCCGGCGGGAGCCAGGCACAACACAGCCCCGATCACCGCACAGAACACACGACGCAGCGAGACGTTCCCCATCACAAACTCCTCGTTCCGTACCTGTTCGCCCGGCGCGCACACACATCGTGGCCGCGCAGGTCGCGAGTCTACACGCCGGATCAACGACACCACGCCCGCCCCGGGCCTCTCCCAAGAACGCCATCCACGCCCCGCCAATCCTCTACCGCCTCCCCCCGCCACCGGTTTCGCGCCGCTCAGCCCAGCACGATCTCCACGATCTCGAACCGCTTCACGCCGCGAGGCGCGTTCACCCGCACCACCTCACCCACCCGCGCCTTCATCAACGCCTCACCCATCGGGCTCGTCACCGTCACCTCCACCCATTCCGCCATCAGGTCCCCGCTCGCCTCACCAACGAGCTTGAACAGGTCCTCGTCCCCCGACTCCACGTCCCGAAGCTTCACCACCGCGCCCAAAAACACCACGTCCTCAGGCGTCGCGCCCTCCTCGATCACCTTCGCCTTCGACAGACGATCCTCCAACCGACGGATCTCCGCCTCCTCCAGCGCCTGCTCCTCACGCGCCGCGTGATAGTCGCCGTTCTCCTTCAAATCCCCCAACGCACGCGCGTCCGCGATCCGCTGCGAAATCACCGGGCGACGCTCGATCAGCTCCTCCAACCGAGTCTTGATCTGCTTGTGTTCCGTCGGCGTCAGGAATTCCATCTCGGCGTCCTCAATCCCGCTGTGCTGCTAGAAAAAAAACCCGCAGCCCTACGCTGCGGCCAAATCCATCCTTCGCTCCACGCCATCCTAGGACACTCTCCCCTTCGTTGTCCGCCCCCACACCCCCATCCACAACGCCCCCGCCACCACCCACCCCGATCCCGCTCCCCACCACGACGACCAATCACCGACGCCACGCTCCGCAATCAACACCGGCCCCGCGCCCGAAGAACTCGCCAGCATCACGTCGCGCAGCCCCACGCCCACACGCGAACCAGCCCCCGACAGCGACGGCCCCGCGCCCACCATCCCCACGCACACCAACGCCCAACCCGCACGCCGCCCTGCCCCACCTCCACGCGTCGCCAACGCCGTCACACCCGCCGCCGCCCACGTCCATCCCGCAAGGCACGCCACCAACAGGCCCGTCGTCCCCCACCCCCACCGAACCAACGCCTCCAGCGGCGCCACCGCCGCAGCCGTCGGCAAACACACAGCCCACGCATCCGCCGCCGCGCGCCAACCGCTCCGACCCACCTCAACCTGACTCAGCCGCACCAACGGCCACAACAACACCGTCCCCGCGCCAACCGTCCCGACAAACGCCCGCGCAGGACCCCGCAGCGTCTCCAACCCCAGTCCCACAGGCGATCCCATCCCCAGCACCGTCCAACCCGCAGCCAGCAACAGGAACAACGCCCACCCCACCGCCAGCGCCGACGATCCCCCCTCCCGCGCCTTACCCGCCACCCCCGACACTCCCATCCGCAAGCCGCGCGCTCTGATCAATGAACACGTGCGGCCCCTGGATCTCCAGATACCGCTCGTTCGAATCGATGCGACCCGTCGGCCCGCTCGCAAGCCGCGCAAGACGCATCAGCTTCTGCTCCGTCGTCTGCTCGCCCGGCGCAAGCCTCCCGGGAGGCGCGCCCCACACGATCCGCGCGCCCGCGTCCGACACGATCGCCAACCGACCGCGCGTCCGAAACTCCGACACGTCGATCCCCGCCATCTGACCCCACGCCGCGCCCCCTCCGAACGCGCGACGAAGCACCCCCATCAGATCCAGCGCCGCCCGAACGCTCGCCCCGGGCCACGACTCGCCGAACGCCACGCCCCCCGCGCTCGTCCGCACCGGACCCACCTCCACGCCCTCGATCACCATCACGCTCGTCCCCGCAACTCCCGCGTCGTACACCAGCGGCAACGCCTCACCCTGCGTCGACACCAGGTAGTCCTTCCCCTCCCAACGCACCACCGCGGCCGGCGTGCGCCACACCGCGCTCACCTCCACCACGCCACCCGTCTTCCGACGCACACGATCCACACGCTCAAACCACCCCGTCTCCAACAACGCCTTCCGCGCTCGAACCAACGCCCCCCGATCAAACGGGTCCGACGTCAGCTTCGACATCGCCGCGCCGACGATCTCGCGCCGAGCCGACTCCGGCAGCCACGTCCGCGTCGGGTCGCCCGCCAACGCGGGCCACTCCAGCCTCAGCGACAACGGGCCCGACCGTGACGACGCGACGCGATCCTTCAACGCGCCCACCCCGAACGCCACGCCGCCGATCATCCCGCCCAGCAGCAGCACGATCACCACGCTCACCACGATCTGACGCGCTCGCCCCGCCTCCGCCACGCCCCGCGCGCTCCGCTTCTTCTTCCCGCTCATGACGCCGCCCTCCCCGCCGACCCGCGCGCCGCCGCGCTCACCAGCAACTCACACAACGCCGGCATCTCCAGCCCGATCGCACGACCCGCCATCGGCACGAGCGAGTGATCCGTGAACCCAGGCATCGTGTTGATCTCAAGGAAATACACCCGTCCGTCCTCCTTCGACAACAGAAAATCCGCACGCGACAGACCCCGAACCCCGATCTCACGCGCCACCCGCAACGCCCCCTCGCCGATCTCTCCCACAACACCGTGCGCCAGCTCCGCCCCAACCTCGTACACCGTGTCGTCACGCGTGTACTTCGCCTCGTAGTCGTACAACCCCTCCCTCGGTGTGATCCGGATGTGCGGCAGCGCAACCAGCTCCCCGCCCCGCTCCACCAGCCCCACCGTCAACTCCTCGCCCCCCACAAACCGCTCCACCATGTACGCCTTCCCGCTCCGCGCCGCCTCAGCACGCGCCGCGTCCCACTCCCCGATCGTCCGACACACGAACAAACCGATCGTCGATCCCTCGAACACCGGCTTCACCACCACCGGCAGCGACAGCGGGCACACAACGTCCCGCACGTTCAGCACGCACGACTCCGCCGTGCGAACCCCCACACGCGCGGCCGCCAGCTTGCTCCCCATCTTGTCCATCGCCAGCCGCGCCGCGCGCGAACCACACCCAACGAACGCGCGTCCGTCCCCCTCCAGCAGGTCCTGCATCGGCCCCCCCTCGCCCCAAGGCCCGTGCAGCGCGGGCCAGATCACCTCGCCCGGCATCCCACGCAACTCCTGCCCGTCAATCGCCCCGATCGTCCGCTCGTGCACCTCACGACCAGCGTCCCGCAACGCACGCGAAATCGCAGACGCGCTCTTCAAACTCACCTCGCGCTCCGCGTCCGGACCGCCCCCAAGCACCAGCACGCTCGACTTCCGTCCGCTCACAGCCGCGCCCTCCCGCCCGTCGACGCCTCAAACTCCCCGCGACGCCACACCACCACCTCCGCCTCCAGCTCGATCCCATGCCGCTCCAACACCCGCGCACGCACCTCGCGCATCAGCCCAAGAACGTCCGCCGCGCTGCACGCCGCACGCCCTCCCCGGTGCTCCGTCACCACGAAGTTCGCGTGCGCCGCGCTCACCATCGCCCCGCCGACCCGCAAGCCCTTCAGCCCCGACGTGTCCACAAGCCACCCCGCCGGCACACGCAGTTCGTCCGGCGTCCGCTTCCCCGTCCAGCCGCTCGGCGCCAACGCGTTCTTCCACACACACCCCGCCGACCTCTCCGCCATCGGCTGCGAACCCTTCTTGTACGCCATCACCTCCTTGAGCCGCGCACGCGCCTCCTCCCGCTCCTTCCCCTCCACCTCACGCAAGCCCAGCTCAACCTCCACCACGATCACCCCCTCCAACCCCGACTTCCGATAGCCGAACCCAACCTCCTCGCGCGCCACCCACCGCGCGCTCCCGTCCCGACCCACCACGCGCACCCGCTTCACAAACTCCGCAAAGCTCCCGAACGCGCCCCCCGCGTTCATCACGCACGCCCCGCCGATGCTCGCCGGTATCCCCGCCAACACCTCCAACCCCGCCAGCCCGTCCCGCACCGTGCTCGTGATCAACCGCATCAGGTCCGCCCCGCCGCCCACGCGAACCACCCCGCCCCCGACCATCTCAACCCCGTCCAGACCCGCCAACGACACCACCACCCCGTCCACCCCCGCGTCGTCCACAAGAAGATTCGCGCCCTCACCCAGCACGCGCACCACACGCTCCGCACGCAGCAACGCGCACAGCTCATCCACGCTCCCCACCCTCAGAAACGCGTCCGCGCCGCCACCCACACCGAACCACGTCGGGATCGCCACATTCCGTTGCAGACTCGCGCGCTCCGTCGCCAACATCCGTCCGTCCAGACTTCCACTCCCCAGCACACCCTAGCACCCACGCCCGCGCGTGAGACTCACCGCCCCTTCCCCGCATCCATGAAGTCCCGAGCCACCTCCCACACCGGACCCGCACCCATCACCGCGACCACGTCCCCAGGCCGTGCCATCCCCTCAAGCTGCTCCACGATCGCCCCGAACGGATACAGGTGCATCGCGCGAATCCCACGCTCGCGCAGACGATCCACCAGGTCCGCGGCCGAGACCCGAGCCTTCTCGATCTCAGAGTCGCGCACAAAGTAAATGTGCGGCACGATCACCACGTCCGCCTGGCTGAACGCCTGCGCGAACTCCTCCATCAGGAACCTCGTCCGGCTGTGCTGGTGCGGCTGGAACACGCAAATCAGCCTCCCCCCACGCTCGCCCGGCCGGTGATACTCACGCAACGCCCGCAGCGTCGCGTCGATCTCCGTCGGGTGATGCCCGTAGTCGTCGTACACGATCACACCGTTCCGCTCGCCCAGCTTCTGCACCCGCCGATCCACGCCCCGGAACCCCGCGAGCGCGTGCTCAAGCTTCCGCGGGTCCGCGCCCAGCGTGATCCCCAACGCGCACGCCAGCGCGCTGTTGAACGCCATGTGCTCCCCAGGCAGCGACAGCTTCCACGACGCAACCTCCTCACGACCACGACGCAGCGTCACACGACGTCCCTCACGGAAGTACGTGATCCCCCAGTCCGCCGCGGGCGAGAACCCGATCGTCTCCACCGCGCACCGCGCCCCCGCCGTCACCTCACGACGGTGCGCGCCCTCGTGCGCAATGATCAGCTTCCCACCCTCCTCCGCCGGCGCCACCAACGCCGCAAACTCACGGAACGCCTGCACCACCGCGTCCAGCGACCCATAGATGTCCAGGTGGTCCGCCTCCACCGACGAGATCGACGCCACCCTCGGCCTGTAGTTGTGGAAGCTCCGGTTGAACTCGCAAGCCTCCGCCAGAATCACCCCCGGCGCCCCCTCCAGCGGCCCCGTCGGAACCTTCTCCGAACCCAGCCGGAAACCCGACCCCGTCTTCCCATCCTCAGAAAGCTGCGCACACGTCGCCCCAACGATCACCGTCGGGTCCAGCCCCGCCTCCGTCAGCGCCACCCCCAGCATCGCCGTCGTCGTGCTCTTCCCGTGCGTCCCCGCGATCGCCACGCCCGTCCAACCCAGCAGGCACCGCCCCAGCGCCTCGGCGTACCCGATCACCTCCACGCCCCGACGAACCGCCTCCATCATCTGTCCGTTGTCCGGCTTGATCGCCGCCGACGCCACCACCACGTCCACGTCCTCGGGCAACCGCTCCGCCGTCTGCTCAAACCCGACCTCGACACCCTCACGCTTCAACGACTCCGTGAACGGCGACGGATACGCGTCCGACCCACGCACGAGCGCCCCCCGACCCCGAAGCATCCGTGCCAACCCCGACATCCCACATCCCCCGATGCCGATCAAATAACACCGCTTCCCCCGAACCGCCCACGACCCGTCCGTGCTCACGTCCGACCTCGTTCCCACTGCGCTGCTCGCTGGTGTCATCGTCCAAAGGGTATCGGCTCCCCGCGCACCTCTTGCGCAGAAAACCCCTTCCACGTCGCCCTTCCCGCTATTCTCTCTCCCCGCATGCCCAACGAAAGACCCGACCCAAACTCCCTCCCCTACAAGATCGCCGTCCTCTGCGACCTCCGCGACGAGCACGGCCGCGTCCTCCTCCTCCGACGCAAGAAGGCGCCCAACCAGGGCCTCTGCTCCCCCATCGGCGGCAAGCTCGACCTCCACACCGGCGAATCACCCACACACTGCGCCCAACGGGAAATCCTCGAAGAGGCCGGAATCCACGTCCCGATCGACCGCATCCGCCTCGTCGGAATGATCTCCGAACGCGCCTTCGAGCACGCCGGACACTGGCTCATCTTCTGGTTCCGCGTCCTCGGCCACGTCGCCGTCCCCGCCCAGACCATCCGCGAGGGCGACCTCGAGTGGCACGACCCCTCCCACATCGAGTCCCTCCCCCTCCCCGACACCGACCGACGAATCATCTGGCCCGTCGTGAAGTCCCACCAGTCTCCCGACGGGCACACCGGCTTCTTCGCCCTCCACATCGACTGCTCCACCGACAAGCTCACCTGGTCCCTCGAGCAATCCATCCCGCCACGCTAATCCCCGAACACCCACCGGCCCGCCCCCACGCGCGTTCTATACTCCGTGCGCACATGCGCGCACACGCACTCCCCATTCCGTTCACCCGCGCACGCGCAACCCCCTTCCACGCGCTCGCACTCCTCCTCGCCGCCATCCTCGCCGCGCTCGCCCCCGCGGCCCCCGAATCCTCCCCCTCCCACGCAGCCCCCGCCCCGGCCGTCCCCGCGGCCCGCGCCGCCTCCAACGTCGTCGTCATCACCATCGACGAGCCCATCACCAAAATCACCGCCTACTCCATCAAGCGACGCATCGCCGCCGCACAGCGACTCAACGCCGACGCCATCGTCTTCGAACTCAACACCCCCGGCGGTGAAGTCGGCGCCGTCCTCGAAATCTGCGACGCCATCAAGAACTCACCCATCCCCAACACCGTCGCCTGGGTCAACACACAGGCATACTCCGGCGGCGCCATCATCGCACTCGCCTGCCGCGAAACCGTCGTCGCCGAATACGCCTCCATGGGCGACGCCGCACCCATCGCCGCCCTCCCAGGCCTCGGCCTCCAATCACTCCCCGAAACCGAACGCCAAAAGATCCTTGCCCCACTCATCGCCGAAGTCGTCGACTCCGCACGCCGACGCGGCTACGACGAAAAGCTCGTCCAGGCCTTCCTCTCGCTCGGCGTCCAACTCTGGCTCATCGAGAACACCTCCACCGGCGAACGACTCTTCGTCGACGAGGACGAATACCGAAAGCTCTTCAACGCCGAGCCCCCACGCACACGCGCCCGCATCTCCTCCGGATCCGCAAAGCCCAAGACCAACGCGCCGGCGCAGCACGCGCCCTCCGCCCACGACGCCGACTTCAAGCCCGCCGTCCCCAACCTCGACCCCAAGCTCGCACGCCAGATCGACATGGGCATCGACAAGGCCCCCGCCCGACCCGACTTCGCCAAGGAAACGCCCGACGACTGGCGCTACCTCGAGTACGTCTCCGACGGCACCACCCTCCTCGTCCTCAAGTCCGAAGACCTCAAACGCTACGCACTCGCCACCCAAACCGTCCGCAACGACAACGAACTCCGCGCCTACTTCGGCGCCGCCACACTCCAACGCCTCCCCATCTCCTGGTCCGAACGCTCCGTCACGCTCCTCTCCTCCATCTACGTCAAAGGCGCGCTCGTCGTCATCTTCCTCATCGCGCTCTTCATCGAAATGATGGCCCCCGGCATCGGGCTCGCCGGACTCGTCGCCGGCTTCTGCGTCCTCGGACTCGTCGCGCCACCCATGCTCATCGGCGCCGCCTCGTGGTGGCCCGTCGCCGCCATCTTCCTCGGCATCGCACTCATCCTCACCGAACTCCTCGCCTTCCCAGGCCTCGTCGTCTTCGCCGCCACCGGCGTCATCACCCTTTTCGCCGGTCTCGTCGGCGCCGTCGTCAACGGACCAACCTCCGCCTCCTCCGCGCAAATCGTCCAGGCCCTCGCCATCGTCCTCCTCGCCTTCTTCGTCGCTTCCATCGCCATCTACTTCATCGGCAAGGCCTACGGATCCTTCCCCGTCCTCAACCGACTCATCCTCCAGACCGCGATCGACGATGACGCCGACGGCCCATCGCTCGCCCGCGAACTCGACCCACACCCCGTCGTCAAACTCCACGACCTCGGCCTCACCGCCAACGACCTCCGCCCCGCCGGCACCGCAGAATTCAACGGCAAACTCGTCGACGTCGTCTCCGACACCGGGTTCATCCCCGCAAACACCCCCGTCAGAGTCATCAGCGCCACTCGCTTCCGCGTCGCCGTCGAGCCCGCGCGCGAACACGCCTCCAACCAGGAGACGCACGCATGAACGAGCCCGCTCTCTGGTGGGGAATCGGCCTCTTCGCCGGCGCGCTCGCCATCGCCTTCCTCGAACTCTTCATCCCCTCCGCCGGAATCCTCACCATCCTCTCCGGCGCCCTCGCCATCGCCGGCGTCGTCGCCTTCTGGTCCGTCTCACCCCTCTGGGGAGTCATCTCCCTCCTCGCCCTCGTCATCCTCGTCCCCCTCCTCGTCGCATTCCTCCTCCGCATCTACCCCGACACACCCATCGGACGACGAATGATCCTCTCCTCCGACAACGACGCACACTCCGGCAACGACGCGCCGGGCTCCCCCCACGCCGCGCTCCTCGGCCTCACCGGCGAAGCCATCTCCGAACTCCGACCCGTCGGAATGATCCGCGTCGACGGACAACGACTCGAAGCGCTCTCCGAGCAAGGCGTCATCGACATCGGCGCCCCCGTCCGCATCACCGCCGTCGAAGGCGCACGCATCCGCGTCCGACGCATCGAGTGACCACCCCGTCGCATCCCCGCCAATGAACCCCATCCTCCTTCTCCTCGTCCTCACCCTCATCGCGATCCCCGCGTTCGCCGCACTCGTCTGGCTCGCGTCGGTCGCGGGCCTCTGGACATACGCGCTCTTCGCAGGCGTGCCCATCTCCCCACGCCTCGCCGCACGCTGCTCCTTCCGCCGCAACCCCGCGCCCAAAGACCTGCTCCTCGCGCTCCTCCGACTCAAACGCGCAGGCCTCGCCGTCCCGCCCGAGTCGCTCGAAGCCCACGCGCGCGCCGGCGGCAACTGCGCCGACGTCGCCAACCATCTCATCCTCGCGCAGCAGGCCGGCGCAACCCTCACCTTCGACCAGGCCTGCGCCGAAGACCTCGCCCGCCGAACGCAACACTGATCCCCCCTCACCCGCCCCGGCCTCACCCCACCCGCTACCATGACCCCCACGGCGGCCCCTTCCGCGCCGCCCCGACTCTCGAGAGCCTCACTCCATGAACCCAGTCCTCATCGGCATCCTCATCGTCGTCGGCCTCTTCGCCCTCATCGTCCTCATCGTCGTCGCGCAATTCATGGCCCTCTGGGTGCAGGCGCTCTTCTCCGGCGCCAAGGTCGCACTCTTCGACCTCATCGGCATGCGACTCCGAAAAGTCGACGCCCGCACCATCGTCTACGGCCGCATCCGCGCCGTGAAAGCAAACCTCGAGATCGCCACCAAGCAGCTCGAGACCCACTACCTCGCCGGCGGACGCGTCCCCTCCGTCATCAACGCCATGATCGCCGCCGACCGCGCACACCTGAACCTCGACTTCAACACCGCCTGCGCCATCGACCTCGCAGGACGCGACATCCTCGAAGCCGTCCAGACCTCCGTGAACCCCAAGGTCATCGACTGCCCCAACGCCGCACAGGGCCGCGCCACCATCGACGCCGTCGCCAAGGACGGAATCCAGCTCAAGGTCAAGGCACGCGTCACCGTCCGCGCGAACATCGAGCGACTCATCGGCGGCGCCACCGAAGAAACCATCATCGCTCGCGTCGGCGAAGGCATCGTCTCCACCATCGGCTCCGCCGAGTCACACAAGGCCGTCCTCGAAAACCCCGACCTCATCTCCAAGACCGTCCTCAAGAAAGGCCTCGACGCCGGCACCGCCTTCGAAATCCTCTCCATCGACATCGCCGACGTCGACGTCGGTCAGAACATCGGCGCCATCATCCAGGCCGACCAGGCCGAGGCCGACAAGAAACGCTTCCAGGCCGAAGCCGAAAAACGACGCGCGCTCGCCCTCGCCGTCGAGCAGGAAAACAAGGCCAAAATCCACGAGAACCGCGCCCTCGTCGTCCTCGCCGAGGCCGACGTCCCCAAGGCCATCGCCGACGCCTTCCGCAAGGGCAACCTCGGCGTCCTCGACTACTACCGCATCAAAAACATCCAATCCGACACCGACATGCGATCCTCCATCGCCACCGGAAGCCCGCCGACCTCCTCGCCGCCAACCGCGCACTGACCCGCTCCGCCCGCGCACCCGCGGACCGCTGACCCCGCCACAACCCGCGACACGACCCCGTGCACACGAACCCCCTCACCCGCGCCAAAACGCGGTTTTTCGTGCGCCGCCCCACTATGACCGCAACTTCATCCTCACGTCACGAGCCGTTCACCCCGCCGACACAACCTTCTCACGCCAAGCACAAAGCCCCGGCGCCGTACGCCGGACACAAACGCCGATCACCAGCACGCGGCAGAAACGGAACAACGCCATGAACGCTCGCGTCTTCACGCTCGCCTCCGGGCTCGCGCTCTCCCTCACGTTCGCCGCGTGCGAGCGAAGCCCCTCCGACCAGCGCGCCGGGCCGAACCCGCCCGCCTCCGCCGCGCACCAGCCCGACAATTCCGCGCGAAACGAGGCCGACCGCAACGCAAACGCCAAAACACCCCTCGATCAATCCAACGACCCCGCCGCCATCAAGATCACCGCGGACATCCGACGCGCCATCTTGGACGACCCGACCATGTCCATCAACGCGCAGAACTGCAAGGTCATCACCGACAAGAGCGGCGTCGTCACCCTCCGAGGGCCCGTCGCCTCCGAATCCGAAAAGACCGCCATCGAGGCCAAGGCCCGCGCCGTCCCCGGCGTCACCGGCGTCGTCAACCAGCTCGAAGTCAAGACCGGCTGACCCGACGACGAGCGCCCCGCACGCACTCGCGCCGGACGCACCGCGCCCGCGCAACAAACCCTCACACCACACGAAAGGACCACACATGACCACCTCCGTCTTCTGCATCGCCTCCTCCACCACACAGGCCGGCGACATCGTCAACCGACTCAAGGCCGCGGGCTTCTCCGACAACGACATCTCCGTGCTCCTCCCCGACAAAACCGGCACGAGAGACTTCGCGCACGAGAAGCACACCAAAGCACCCGAAGGCGCCACCGCGGGCGCGGGCGCAGGCGGAGTCGTCGGCGGAACACTCGGCCTGCTCGCCGGCATCGGATTCCTCGCCATCCCCGGCGTCGGACCACTCATCGCCGCCGGACCCATCATGGCCGCCCTCAGCGGCCTCGCCGTCGGCGCCACCGTCGGCGGCATCGCCGGCGCGCTCGTCGGCATGGGAATCCCGGAGATCGAAGCCAAACGATACGAAGGGAAAATCGCCGGCGGAAACATCCTCATCTCCGCCCACGCCGAGAACTCCGGCGAGGTCTCCCGTGCCAAGGACATCTTCAAGGCCTGCAACGCCACCGACATCTCCTCCTCCTCCGAAGCCTCCCCCGACGTCACCGTCCGACCCGTCGGCAAGCCCGCCGCAGACCCCACCCGCCTCTAAACCCGCACACACACACACACACACACACACACACACCACCGGAGATACCTCTCGATGCTCAAGTCACTCAAAGACCTCCTCGAGGACCAGATCAAGGACCTCTACAGCGCGGAGAACCAGCTCGTGAAGGCGCTTCCCAAGATGGCCAAAAAGGCCTCCAACGACGCCCTCCGCGAAGCCTTCGAGGCGCACCTCGACGAGACCAACACACACGTCGAACGCCTCGCCGAAATCGCCGACATCCTCGAGATCAAGCCCGGCGGCAAGAGCTGCAAAGCCATGAAGGGCCTCGTCGAAGAGGGCAAGGAAATCCTCGAAGAAGACGGCGAACCCTCCGTCATCGACGCCGCCCTCATCGTCGCCGCACAGCGCGTCGAGCACTACGAGATCTCGGCCTACGGCAGCGCACGCGCCATCGCCGAGCAGCTGGGCGAGCACGACGTCGTCAATCTCCTCCAGGCCACCCTCGACGAGGAAAAGGCCGCCGACGTCAAGCTCTCCGACATCTCCACCGACGACATCCTCCCGCGCGCCGACAACGCCGACGCCGACGACTCCAAGCCGAACATCGTCACGCGTTCCAACTCGCGCTCCAGCGCCAAACGCGCGCCCCGCTGACCCCAACCCCTCCACGAGGAGAGCCTCTCCCGGCGCACCGACGCAGCGCCGGGAGAGGCTCGCGCAACGCGACACGGCGCACACCCGCACACCAAGCGCCGCTCGGCGTCAACGACCTGGGACGAGAGAGAGTCACACATCCAGTCCCACGCGACACGCGGTCGTCCCTCTTCCCCCGGGGCGGCCGCGCTGTCGCGCTTCAACCGCATCAACGCCCGCACGGTGACACCGCTCCCGCGCACATCGACCCCGGCCCACCTCTCCCATCGCGCACGCGATGGGAGAGGGCAGGGAGAGGGCTACTGCATCGCTTCTCAAACTACTCTGCCTCGTAGAGAACTACGTCCACACCATCATCAACGATCAAGTGCCGATCGGCCTTTCGTTCAGCCTGTGCTGCCCGACGCGTTGCTTCACCGCAGTCGCGCCCATCAGGAAGCGGTCTCCTGCCAGATGCTCAGTTCACGCGCAGCGTGAACGGGTGGGGGGTGTCTTCAATCCCTCGCACGCTCACTTCTCGGTTCATCCGAGCTGCGAGCGCAAGCTCACAGTCGCTCCCCCCGCACGCCGCGATCCCGCGCCACCTCTCCCACGTGCTTCACGTGGGAGAGGGCAGGGAGAGGGCTCCATGGCCTCTCTCTTCTCTACTCCTCTGCCTTGGTGTTCAGACGGCGAAGGCGCTCAGTTCCCCGTCCCCTTCACCTTCCCCACCAACTCCGCCACCCGTCTCCTCCGGTACCCATCATCATCCGCGATCGTCTTTCCCGCGGCCCGCGCCTTCGCGTCCGCGATCTCCACCGGAACCTCGCCCGCCTCCTCCACCCAACCCGACGCACGCTCCGCCACCCCCCCCTCGCTCGCCATCCCCGCGTCCGCGCGCGTGTCGATCCTGCTCGGCGCCGGACCCCCAACGTCGATCATCTCACGCATCGACTCCGCGCTCGGCGCCGAAGCCCCGATGTGAAACACCGTCCCCGCAGGAATCTCCGTCACCACGCCCACCCTCGCCACGAACGCGTACTGCGAGCGCGGAAAGCTCGCGCCAAGCCCCCCGCTATACCGCCAGTACTTCCCGTCCGGGCCCTGATACACCTTCTCCCAACCAACCTCGCGCCGAAGATCAACCCGCATGTCGATCTGACGAAGACTGTTCTGCAACGAATCCACGTCCCCGAACCCCGGATCGACCAGCCGATACCCCGACCCGCCCGCCGGCGGGCGCACCCCCGGCACCCACTGCGCGTGCGCACCACCCGCGCACATCACGCCCCCGAGCGCACCGACCGCGATCTGTCCACGTAGCACTCCGATTCGGCGCATCCGCTCTGCCACAACGCTCCCTCGGCCAAAAGTGGAGGAATCACGTCCCGACACCCCAATATCGTACCCACGCCGAGCCCAAAATCGCATTATTTCCGCGGCCGCAGCACCAAACGACGCGACCACACGAACAACATCGCCGCCAACGCCAAAAGCGCCGCCCCCACCGCCTGATGACCCGCCGTGATGCCCACCTCCATCAGCGGCGGAGTCTCCGCCTTGCGGTGCATCAGCACCGCCCACAACGCCGCGGCCCCCAGCAACATCTGCAACCCCACCGTGTGCATCGTCGCCTTCCCGAGCACTCGAAGCGGCGTCCGCTCCGCGAACGCGCCCGCCGCGCGGATCCCCGCGCCGACCGCCACGGCAAGCACAAGGATCGCGTTCACCGCGTGCGTGAGCGCGGTGTGCATGAATCCCGGCCCCTGATCGAAGTGCCGCGTCGCCGACCCCAGCAGCAACTGCACGATCAGGAACGCGAGCAGCACGCCGCTGATGAGCCGAGGCGAGCCCGGACGCGATGACTCCCGCGCCGGCTCGTTCGATGTCCACCGCGCGCTCAGCACGCACGCGAACGCAGCGAGCAACGCGACGAACATCTGCCCCGTCACCCCGTGCACGAACGCGAGCGCAAGGCTCGGCTCGACCTCGGTCTGCGAGAGCGTCGCGCGCCCCGTCACGCGCAGGCCGCCCAGGATCCCCTGCCCCACGACGAACAAAAAGGCCACGATTCCCAGCGCTTTCGCGATGCCACGCGGGTCCTTCACCAGCGCCCACACCATCAGGACGAGCGTCGTCAACCCCACGAGCGAGCCGAACAGACGGTGATAGTGCTCGAAGTACACGCCGCCCTGCATGTGCGCGAGCGGCAGCAGAAACATGTTGTAGCCGAACGAGTTCGGCCAATCGGGCACGGCCAGCCCCGCCTCCAGACTCGTCACCAGCCCGCCCACCACCAACAGGATGAACGCCGCGACCGCATCGATCGCCGCGAACCGCGCCAACCAGCTCACACGCTCCGCGCGCTCCGACCTTCCCTTGAACACCGCCTTGCCGATCATCGCGCCGATCACGCTCACCGCCGGCATCCCGATGAGCCACCCGCCCACCAGCACCATCCACTCCGCGCGCAACGCGTTCCGCGTCTCCGGGTCCGACACCAACGAACCCACCAGCAACAGGTTCAGCAATGCCGTCACCGCGCCCGACATCGCCGCGACCCGCGCCCCCGCAACCCGCGCCCCAACCATCAACTGAATCAGCCCGAACACCCCCACGATCACCCCCGGCGCCGCCAAAACCCCCGGCAATCGCAGCACAAACCCCGCCGTCCACATCGCCACCGCCCCCCCAAATCCGAACACGAGGGCGCGGGATAGATCGCTCGTCCTGGGGGTGGTGTTCATGCTTGGGCTCGGCGGCTTGATCGGTTTGTGTTCGGACTACGGGTGATAACCATGGGTTTCTGCGGGATTGGACAGTGTTCGGTCGAACAGTATCATGCCGCCCCGGTTGCGCCGGGACGCTGGGAGAAGTAGATATTGAAGTCCATTATTAGCCTTCCCTCGGGACGTTCTTCGGTTAGAGATCGTGTCGAGGCGTTGACGGATTCTTGTTGCATCGTAATCATTGCAGTCTAGCAGCACGGCTAAGTGGTCGAGCTGGAGTTGAGGGCTGGAGGAAAGGACGACTCGACGTGTCGACGATCTTTCCGAAGTGGACGAACAAGATCCCCACGGCGGTTGCGCTGAGCGCGGGGTTTGTGTTCGTGTTGGTGGTGGCCGGGGCTTGGTACTACGTCACGCCGGATTTTTGGCGTGGCGGGTACATGCCCAAGCAGCCGGTGAACTACTCGCACCAGCTTCACGCGGGGCAGCTGGGCATCGACTGCCGGTATTGCCACACGCACGTGGAGGAGTCGTACAGCGCGAATGTGCCGGCGGCGCAGACGTGCATGAACTGCCACACGGCGGTGGACTCCAAGGGCGGGTATCTCAAGAAGGCGATGAGCGCGGACGGGACGAGCCCGTCGGCGCATTGGGCGAGCGCGGACCTGGCGCGGGTGCGCACGGCGTACGCGTCGGGGACGCCGATCGAGTGGCGTCGGGTGCACAAGGTTCCGGACTACGTGCAGTTCCCGCACGTGGCGCACCTGAAGGCGGGCGTGTCGTGCTATTCGTGCCACGCGCGGATCGACACGATGCCCGTGGTGTTCCAGGCCAAGGGGATGGGCATGGGTTTCTGCCTGGACTGCCATCGCAATCCGGAGAAGTCGGTGATCGACACGTCGGAGGTCCGGATCACGGACCTTCGCGCGGTGCAGGAGCGGCTCACGAGCGCTGAGCAGGCGCGGGCGGGGGCCGCGTTGGTGGAGCAGAAGAACCTGCAGCCGCCGCAGCACTGCGGGGCGTGCCACTACTAAGGGCGTGCGGGCGTATCTGGCGGCGCGAGGACGGAACGATCTGAACGAGAACGCGAGCGGACGGGACTGACCAATGAGCGGACACGATCAATGCCCCTCGTCGAAGAAGGCCGGGTTGCCGGCGGAAGTGGCGTGCACCTCCGGCGGAGTGAGCGGCGCCACGGGCAAGGCGTACTGGAGGTCGCTGGACGAGCTGGCGGAGACGCCGGAGTTCCGTGATCGTCTGCAGCGGGAGTTCCCGGCGTTCGCGAGCGAGCTGTCGGAAGAGTCTCGTCGCGACTTCATGAAGCTGATGGGCGCGGGGCTGGCGTTGGCGGGCGCGGTGGCGTTGCCGGCGTGCCGTCGGCCCGATCACAAGATCCTGACGTACAACCGCGATCCGGAGCACGTCGTGCCTGGCGTGCCGTTGTTCTATGCGACCGCGATGCCGATGCCGGGCGGCGGCGCGCAGGGTCTGCTGGCGAAGACGCACGAGGGCCGGCCGACGAAGGTCGAGGGCAACCCGCTGCATCCGACGAACCGTGGTCGCTCGGACTCGATGGCGCAGGCCTCGGTGCTGAGCCTGTACGACCCTGACCGTTCGACGTCGGTGCGGAAGGGCGCGGAGACGAGCACGTGGGACGCGTTCGAATCGTTCGCGCGCGGTCATTTCGCGCGGTTCGACGCGGACAAGGGCGCGGGTCTCGCGTTCCTTGTGGAGAAGGCGACGAGCCCGTCGCGCGACTGGCTGCGCGGGCGGGTCAAGGCCCGCTGGCCGCGTGCGTCGTGGCTGCCGTACGAGTCGATCGACGAGTCGGCGTGCATGGAGGGGTCGCGTTCGGCGTTCGGCGAGGCGATGCGTCCGATGTTCGCGCTGGAGAAGGCGAAGGTGATCGTGTCGCTGGGGCGCGACTTCCTCGGCGAGCCCGGGGCGGTGTCGGAGGCTCGCGGGTTCGCGGCCGGTCGGCGCGTTCGCGGGAAGAAGGCGTCGGAAGCGGAGATGAACCGGCTGTACGTGGTCGAGTCGATGATGACGATCACGGGCGGCTCGGCGGATCATCGGTTGCGGGCGAAGCCGAGCGACGCGGTGGGCGTGTCGCTCGCGTTGCTGAAGGCCGTGCTGGAGAAGACGGGACGCGGCGACCTGGCCGGGTCGGTGACAGGGGCGAACGCGCACGGGCACGAGTCGTGGGTGGACGCCGCGGCGGACGATCTGGTGTCGTCGCACGGCGCGTGCGCGGTGATGGCGGGCGGCGCTCTGCCTGCCGGCGTGCATGCGTTGGTGTGCGCGGCGAACGAGGCGCTCGGCGCGGTGGGCGGCGTGGTGACGTACCGTCCGGTGGGTGAGGACATCGGGGCGTCGTCGCTGGAGTCGATCCGTCGACTGAGCGAGGGGATCGCGGGCGGGAGCGTGGAGACGCTGGTGGTGGTGGGGTGCAACCCGGTGTTCGACGCGCCGGCGGACCTGGAGTTTGCGTCGAAGTACACGCGGGTTCCGACGACGGTTCATCTGGGTGTGAACCTTGACGAGACGGCGGTGGCTTCGACGTGGCACGTGAATCGAGCGCACTACCTCGAGTCGTGGGGCGACGTGGCGTCGTGGGACGGGACGATGAGCGCGGTGCAGCCGATGATCGCGCCGATCTTCGGGGGGAAGACGGAGCTTGAGCTTCTCGGCGTGATCGTGGGGGATGAGGAGCGGGACGGGTACGGGATGGTGCGTCGGACGTGGCGCGAGATGACGGGTCTGCGCGACGAGGCGTTCGAGAAGACGTGGAAGCGGGCGCTGCACGACGGGTTCCTTGCGGGCTCGGCGCCGAGGGGCGCGACGCCGAAGGTGAAGAGCGAGGGCGTGACGGGCGCGGCGCGCGGCGTCGCTGCGGTGAAGAGCGGTGAGATGGAGGCGTTGTTCCTCCCGGACGCGAAGCTGTGGGACGGTCGCTTTGCGAACAACGGGTGGCTGCAGGAGCAGCCGCACCCGACGACGAAGGTGACGTGGGACAACCCGGCGATGCTCAGCCCTACGACGGCGGAGCGGCTGGGCGTGAAGAACACGGACACGGTCGAGGTGACGGTGGACGGTCGGACGGCGCGGATGGTGGCGTGGATCGTGCCGGGGATGGCGGACGACACGGTGACGCTGGAGGTCGGTCAGGGCCGCGCCACGGGGGGGCGTCTGTGCGTGGGCACGGGGTTCAACGTGTACGCGGTGCGCGCGTCCGGCGGGATGTGGGGTGCGACGGCGGGTGTTCGTGTGCAGAAGGCGTCGGGTGCGGTGGCGGATCGCGCGTACGCCGGGATCGTGGCGTGCACGCAGGACCACCACTCGATGGAGGATCGCCCGCTGATCCGCGAGATCGATCTTGCGGCGTGGCGGAAGCACGGGGACACGGTGTTCGCGTCGAAGGACGCGTACGGGAACGAGCGGACGCTCGTGCTGGGCGAGCAGCTCGGCGATCTGTCGCACACGCCGGTGAACCGGGACGTGTATCTGGAGCGGCAGCGTCAGGCGTTCCGTACGGAGGAGCCGACGTCCGGGCAGAACCGGCGTCAGAAGCAGATGTACCCGCTGGGGCGGCAGCAGTGGGGGATGTCGATCGATCTGACGACGTGCACGGGCTGCGGGGCGTGCGTGACGGCGTGCCAGTCGGAGAACAACATCCCGGTGATCGGGAAGGCGGAGGTTTCGAAGGGTCGGGAGATGCACTGGATCCGCGTGGACCGGTATTTCGCGGGCTCGCCCGAGGACGCGGAGATGGCGGTGCAGCCGGTGACGTGCATGCACTGCGAGAACGCGCCGTGCGAGACGGTGTGCCCGGTGAACGCGACGATCCACGGGCCCGAGGGCACGAACGACATGGCGTACAACCGGTGCATCGGCACGCGGTACTGCCTGAACAACTGCCCGTACAAGGTGCGTCGGTTCAACTGGTTCGATTACGCGACGAAGGACTTCAAGGGCGGGTTCGGCCAGCTCGGGAAGGGGCTGCCGGAGGACCTGATGCCACGGAACCAGGACTTTGTTCCGCCGAGGCTGCGCGCGGAGATCAGCGAGCTGGAGACGCTGCAGCGGAACCCGAACGTGACGGTTCGGAGCCGAGGCGTGATGGAGAAGTGCACGTACTGCCTGCAGAGGATCAATCGCGCGCGGGTGGAGACGAAGCTGCAGGATCTGAAGGGGATCCCGGACGGGTTCTTCGAGGTGGCGTGCCAGCAGGCGTGCCCGTCGGAGTCGATCGTGTTCGGGGACATCTCCGATCCGACGTCCGAGGCGAGCGCGCTGCGGAACCACGGGCGCACGTACGCGATGCTGGGGTACCTGAACACGGTTCCTCGGACGACGTACATGGTGCGGCTGCGGAACCCGAACCCGCGGATTCGCAAGCCGGTGGAGGACCCGCCGGCGCTGCACCACGGCGGGCATGATGGCGATCACGGTGGTGATCACGGGGGGACGAGCGGCGGGCATGGCGAGGGTCATGCGGTTGAGACGAGGCGTGTGAGCCTTCCGGTGCTGAGCTCGGCGCCGGCAGACGCATCGAGGCGCGGCGCATTGGCGTCGGTTGTTGCGGGAGTGTTGTCGTGAGCGCACTGCATCCGGATCGCGTGAGCGCGGAGCGTCTGGCGGGCGGCGGGAGTCGCGGCGCGGCGTTGGACCCGAAGACGGGCGACGGCACGCTGATCGAGGACCCGTCGGTGCAGGCGCCGCTGATCATCGGTGGTCACACGTTCAAGAGCGTGACGGACACGATCTGCGGCTGGACGGAGAATCCGCAGCCGAAGGTCTGGACGCCGCTATTTCTGCTGGCGGGCGGCGTGGCGACGATGTGCACGGCGATGGTCGTGTACCTGATCATCACGGGCGTGGGGGTGTGGGGCCTGACGAACCCGGTGGGCTGGGGCTTCGACATCACGAACTTCGTGTTCTGGGTGGGCATCGGGCACGCCGGGACGCTGATCTCCGCGATTCTTTGCATCTTCAAGCAGAAGTGGCGGACGTCGATCAATCGGGCGGCGGAGGCGATGACGATCTTCGCGGTGATCTGCGCCGGGATGTTCCCGGGCATCCACGTCGGTCGTGTGTGGTTTGTGTGGATGGTGTTCCCGATCCCGAACTACAACTGGATCTGGCCGAACTTCCGGTCGCCGCTCTTGTGGGACGTGTTCGCGGTCTCGACGTACTTCACGGTGTCGCTGCTGTTCTGGTACATGGGGATGATCCCGGACTTGGCGACGCTGCGGGACCGGGCGATCAAGAACATCACGAAGCGGGCGTCGCTTGGCGGGCTGGTGTCGATCCCGTCGGGTCGGATCGCGGCGTACGCGTACGGGCTGTTGTCGATGGGGTGGCGGTTCTCGCTGCGTGGCTGGTGGAACTACGAGAAGGCGTACATCCTGCTGGCGGGGATGAGCACGCCGCTGGTGCTTTCGGTGCACTCGATCGTGTCGTTCGACTTCGCGGTGTCGGTGCTTCCGGGCTGGCACACGACGATCTTCCCGCCGTACTTCGTGGCGGGCGCCATTTTCTCGGGCTTCGCGATGGTGCTGACGCTGATGATCCCGATGCGGTCGATCTACCCGCGGTTCGGGGATTTTCTGACGCTTCGGCACATCGAGAACATGTGCAAGATCATCACGGTGACGGGGTCGATGGTGGGCTTCGCGTACGGGATGGAGTTCTTCATCGCGTGGTACGGGGGGAACGAGTTCGAGTTGTACGCGTTCAAGAACCGGGCGTTCGGGCCGTACTGGTGGGCGTACTGGACGATGGTTTCGTGCAACGTGATCACGCCGCAGCTGTTCTGGCTGAAGTGGTGCCGCACGACGCCGTGGTTCATTTTCATCGTGACGATCTTCGTGAACATCGGGATGTGGTTCGAGCGTTTCGTGATCATCGTGACGAGTCTGCACCGGGACTTCCTGCCGTCGTCGTGGGACATGTACTCGCCGACGTGGGTTGAGATCCTGACGTTCGTGGGGTCGTTCGGGATCTTCCTGTCGCTGTTCCTGCTGTTCCTGCGGTTCATGCCGGCGATGGCGATCAGCGAGTTGAAGAACGTGCTTCCGGCGGCGGACCCGCATGCTGAGGAGGGGCACTAAGGCGATGTCGACGATGACGACGAAGATGTCGGAGAAGGGCGGCGCGAGGGCTTGGGGCGTGCTGGCGGAGTTCGAGACTCCGGGCGCGCTGATGAAGGCGTGCGAGCGCGTGCGCGACGCGGGGTATCGGAGGTGGGACGCGTTCGCGCCGTTCCCGGTGCACGGGCTGGAGAAGTCGATGGGCCTGAAGCCGAGCCGTGTTTCGCGGTTCGTGCTGCTGGGCGGGCTCGCGGGGGCGGGGGGCGGTTTCCTGCTGCAGTACTGGACGAGCGCGATCGCGTATCCGATGGCGGTGCAGGGCAAGCCGTTCGGCGCGTGGGAGCCGTTCACGCCGGTGACGTTCGAGTGCGGGATTCTGCTGGCGGCGTTCGGGGCGATCCTGGGGATGCTGATCTTGAACGGGTTGCCGAGGTGGCATCATCCGCTGTTCAGGCGGGAGCGGTTCCTTGGCGTGAGCGACGACCGGTTCATGTTGGCGATCGAGGCGCGTGACGCGAAGTACGACCCGGAGGGCGTTCGTCGTCTGCTGGAGGGCGCGGGGTGCAAGGGTCTGGAGTTCGTTTCGGAGGAATGAGGATGCGTCGAGCGAAGCGGACAGATTGGGCGCCGGCGCTGCTGATGGTTGCGGCGTGCGCGGCGGGAGCGTGTCGTGGGGAGCGGTCGGACAAGCCGCCGCGGCAGTTCTTCCCGGACATGGACGATCAGTACAAGGTGAAGGCGCAGGGGGAGATGCGCACGCGGGAGATTTTCAAGGACGGGAGGACGATGCGCGAACCGGTGGCCGGGACGGTGGCGTTCGGGCATCGGTCGGAGCTGTCGTGGGGGTCGGACGAGGCGACGCGCGCGTCGAGCGGCGCGCGGGTGGAGGGGGAGCGCGCGGACCTGGTGAAGGAGAACGACGCGTTCTACCGCGGGGTTGGGGCGGACGGGAAGCACCTGGCGACGATCCCCGTGCCGGTGACGATGGAGATGATGAAGCGGGGCGAGGAGCGGTTCAACATTTACTGCTCGCCCTGCCACGGGTACAGCGGAGACGGACTTGGGATGGTCGGGCAGCAGTGGTCGTACGTGCTGCCGAACTTCCATGATGCGAAGTACCAGCGGGGGAGCGACGATCCGGACGGGCGTGGGACGGACGGGTTCTTGTTCCACACGCTGCGGCACGGGGTGCCGAACGCGCCGGGCGTGATGCCGGCATTGAAGATGCAGGGGTACGCGGCGCAGGTGAACGAGCATGACGCGTGGGCGGTGGTGGCGTACATCCGGGCGTTGCAGCGGTCGCGTGCGACGCCGGTTCAGGAGGCGCCGGAGAGCCTGCAGGCGGAGCTGAAGCGGATGGCAGGGGGCGCGACGGCGCCCGGGACGCGCGCGAGCGCGGAGGAGGCGGGTCGATGAGTCACGCGGGCGCGCATCACGGCGGTCTGCTGGAAGAGCGGAACATCGCGCTTGGCGCTGGCGCGGGGGGCGCGGCGTCGATCGGTCTGATCGTGCTCGGCCTGGCGGGGATCGCGGCGACGGTGGTGGGTGGTCTGGGCGATGCGCCGAACGCGGCGCGGAACGCGCTGATGGGGTACCACATCGGGTTCCTGTTCGTCTTGGCGTTGTCGCTGGGATCGTTGGGCCTGGTGATGGTGTTCCATCAGACGGGCGCGGGTTGGTCGGCGGTGATCCGGCGGGTGTTCGAGCAGGTGATGTGGTCGGTCCCGCTGGCTCTGGCGCTGTTCCTGCCGGTGCTCGTCCTGAGCGTCGTGCCGGGGATCGTGAAGCCCGGGCTGCTGTTCAAGTGGATGAACCCGGAGTACGTGGCCGGGGACGTGCTGTACCAGAAGAAGGAGGCGTTCCTGAACGTGCCCTTCTTCGTGGCGCGGGCGGCGATCTACTTCACGGTGTGGCTCACGCTGGCGGGCGTGCTGCGGAAGCTCTCGCTGGGCCAGGACCGCGACGGCGACGCGCGTCGGACGTGGAAGATGCGTCGGATCTCGGCGCCGGGGCTCCTGTTGCTGGCGCTGACGGCGGCGTTCGCGTCGTTCGACTGGATCATGGCGTTGGATTACCACTTCTTCTCGACGATGTTCGGGGTGTATTTCTTCGCGATCTCGATGGTCGCGACGATGGCGTTCTGCGTGCTGACGCTGCTCGTGCTTCGGTCGAGGGGCCGGCTGCAGGGGGTGTACACGCAGGAGCACCTGCATGACATGGGGAAGCTGGTGTGGGGGCTGACGATCTTCTGGGCGTACATCGGGTTCTCGCAGTACTTCCTGATCTGGTACGCGAACATCCCGGAGGAGACGGCGTGGCTGCTGGCGCGTCGCGAGGGCGGGTGGCTCTCGGTGTCGACGGGGCTGGCCGTGGGCAAGTTCGCGATCCCGTTCCTGGTGTTGCTGGCGCGGCCTGCACGTCGGAACGTCGGTGTGATGTCCGCGGTGTGCGTGTGGGTGCTGGTGATGACGCTCGTTGATCTGTTCTGGCTGATTCGTCCGGAGCTGAAGCCCGCGGGGACGCCGTCGCTGGACGTGACCTGGGTGGACATCGTGGGTCCGCTTGGTCCGGTGCTGATCTTCGTGGGCGTGTTCATCCGCCAGTTGGGCACGGCGCCGCTGATTCCGATGAAGGATCCGCGTCTTTCGCAGTCGCTGCATCACGTGAACCACATCTGAGCGAGGGCTCGCGGGCGAAGAGACCCGCGGGCGGCCTCCCTGACGAGGGCGATATGGAGCATTTCCGACCGAGTCCGAGAGATGGTGACTTCGAGCACGCGACGGACGCGTGGCACACGCACGGTGGCGGCGAGCCGGCGCCGCAGGAGGCGCACGGTCAGATCTCGCCCCGTTGGATCTCGCTGGGCGTGCTGGTGTCGATGGTCCTGTTCTTCGTGATCTGCGCGGCGCTCGCGATGCTGTTCATCGTGGAGACGCAGAAGGAGGTCGCGCGGAAGCACGAGGTGGACACGGGGGTGGGGTACGTCGAGTACGCCGCGCAGTCGCGGTCCGAGCTTGCGAACGTGGCGTGGGTGGATCGTCAGGCGGGGATCGTGTGGACGCCGATCGAGGAGGCGATGCGGTCGGTGGTTCGTCAGTACGAGGGGCTGCAGAGGACGGGAGGCGGGACGGCGCGATGAGGCTGGCGTGCGTGAGCGAGGTCGGCGTGGCGCGGGCGAGGCTCGCGGCTGTCGGCGCGCTTGCGCTGTGGTGCGGCGCGGCCGCGGGTCAGGTGCTGCTCAAGGAGCCGCCCAAGGACCTGCAGGGCGTGCAGGTGACGGAGAAGCGAGGCTCGCAGCTTCCGCTGGACCTTCCGATGATCGACTCGGAGGGGATGGCGGTGCGTCTGGGCGACTACTTCGACGGGAAGCGTCCGGTGGCGCTGGTGTTCGCGTATTACACGTGCCCGATGTTGTGCAACCTGAATCTTGCGGGCGTGCAGGAGTCGGTGCGCGACCTGAAGTGGGAGCTGGGCAAGGACTACCGGATGGTGACGCTGTCGTTCGACCATCGGAACAGCGTGGACGACGCGGCGACGAAGAAGGCGATCTTCACGAAGCTGCTGCGCGAGGACCAGAAGAAGGACTGGGCGTTCCTGCTCGCGACGGAGCAGAACGCGCGTCTGGCGGCGGACGCGGCGGGGTTCGCGTATCGGTTCCTGCCCGAGTCGGGTGAGTACGCGCATGATTGGGCGGTGATCGTGTGCACGCCGTCCGGCGAGGTGTCGACGTATCTGTACGGGAAGTACGGCGCCGCGTACGACGAGAAGCAGATGCGTCTGGCGTTGTCGGACGCGGCCGACGGGAAGATGGGGACGGTGTTCGATCGGATCACGTTGTGGTGCTATCACTACGATCCGACGCGCGGCGCGTACACGGTGCAGGCGTTTCGGGTGATGCAGGTCGGCGCGGCGGCGACGGCCGTGGGGTTGGGGATGTTTGTGGGCGGGATGTTCTTCGCGGGACGGCGTCGGCGTGCGAGGTCGGCGCCGGAGGCCGATGGTTCGCTGACGCCCTCGCATGGTGGATGATCAACGATGCTTGAGAGACTGATGCAACGAGCGGGCGTGTTGGCGGGATCGGTGATCGCGGGCGCGATGGCGTCGGGGTCGGCGTCGGCTCAGGGGGAGCTGTATCGCACGATCCTGCCGCCGCGAGCGGCGACCTTCGCGGGCGACAACGACGCGGTCATTCTGTTCGTGTTCGGCACGATGGTGTTCTTCTTCCTGCTGGTCGTTGGCCTGATGGCGTATTTCGCGGTCCGGTACCGCCGGCGCCCGGGTGTGGCGCAGCAGCGGAGCCGCCATCACAACCTGATGTTGGAGCTGACCTGGTCGGGGATCCCGCTGCTGCTGTGCGTGCTCATGTTCTGGTGGGGGTTCAAGGTGTACATGGACATGCACGTGGCGCCGACGCAGGCGGAGCTGATCACGGTCAAGGCCAAGAAGTGGTCGTGGTCGTGGGAGTACCCCAACGGGGGCACGCCGACGGAGACGGTCACGCTCGCGAACAAGGCGTCGCCGGTGTACATGGTGCCGATGGGTCGGCCGGTGAAGCTGATCATGCAGAGCGACGACGTAATCCACTCGCTCTTCATCCCGGCGTTCCGCAAGAAGCTGGACGTGTTCCCGAACCGGTACACGACGTACTGGTTCAACGCGACGCGCGAGGGGGACTACCCGCTGTTCTGCGCGGAGTATTGCGGCGACGAGCACTCGCAGATGATGGCGTTGATCAAGGTGCGTCCGGACGCGGAGTACCGGGCGTGGCTGGCGGAGCTTGCGAACACGGACAAGTACAGCCTGCTGGAGCTCGGTCAGCGGCTGTTCGTGGCGCGCGGGTGCAGCTCGTGCCACAGCGTGGACGGGAAGGCCGGGACGGGCCCGACGTGGAAGGACGCGTACGGTCACCACGTGGAGTTCACGGACGGGACGTCGGCGACGGCGGACATGAACTACCTGCGCGAGTCGATCCTGAACCCGGGCGCCAAGGTGGTGAAGGGGTTCGCGAACCAGATGCCCACGTTCCAGGGGCAGCTGAAGGACCGGGAGCTGAACGCGCTCATCGTCTACATCATGTCGCTGAGCGAGCAGGGCGCGGAAGAGATCAAGAGCATCATCGAGGCGGATGACGCGGAGCGCGCGAAGCGGGACGCGGAGAAGGGCTCGGGTCCGTCGGCGCGATCGGATGACGGGTCGGAGGGCTCGGTCGCGAGCCGTTGAACGAGAGATCAGGCCCCTGGAAGGGGAAAGAGCAGCAAGCCATGTCGAGCATCACCAACAGACCGATCAGTGTTCCTCACGACGACCACGGGCACGAGGGCTCGTACCTGACGCCCAAGGGGGGGGCGGCGTGGTATTCGTGGGCGAACATCAAGACGTGGATCTACACGATCGATCACAAGAAGATCGGCGTGATGTATCTGTTCGCGACGATGTTCGCGTTCTTCCTGGGCGGGGTGGCCGCGCTCGCGTTGCGGGCGGAGCTGTTCGAGCCGACGAAGACGATCATCAATGAGGCCGGTCAGTCGGTGATCACGGGGCAGATGTTCGGGGACGTGTCGTTCACGAGCCCGCTGACGGGCAAGCAGGTGACGATCACGGGGAACAACATCTACAACCGCCTGTACACGCTGCACGGCGCGATCATGGTGTTCCTGTTCATCATCCCGGCGGTGCCGGCGGCGATCGGGAACTTCTGCCTGCCGCTGATGCTCGGCGCGAAGGACGTGGCGTTCCCGCGGCTGAACCTGGCGTCGTGGTACATCTACGTGATCGGCGGGATCATGGCGGTGACGTCGCTGGTGCTGGGGGGTGTAGAGACGGGATGGACGTTCTACACGCCGTACTCGTCATCGACGGAGTACGGGGCGACGACGCTGATGGTGCTGGCGGCGTTTACGCTGGGGTTCTCGTCGATCTTCACGGGGATTAACTTCGTGGTGACGGTGCACAAGCTGCGTGCGCCGGGGATGGGCTGGTTCGACATGCCGTTGTTCGTGTGGGCGACGTACGCGACGGCGCTGATCCAGGTGCTGGCGACGCCGGTGCTGGGGATCACTCTGGCGTTGTTGGCGATCGAGCGGACCTTCCGGATCGGCATCTTCGACCCGGCGCTGGGCGGCGACCCGGTGCTGTTCCAGCACTTCTTCTGGTTCTACTCGCACCCTGCCGTGTACATCATGATCCTGCCGGGGATGGGGATCATCTCGGAGATCCTGGCGACGCACGCGCGGAAGTCGATCTTCGGCTACAAGTTCGTGGCGTTCTCTTCGCTGGCGATCGCGGCCATCTCGTTCATCGTGTGGGGCCACCACATGTTCACGGCGCAGGGCGAGCTTGCGTCGGTGCTGTTCTCGGCGATCACGTTCCTGGTCGCGATCCCGACAGCGATCAAGGTGTTCGCGTGGACGGCGACGCTGTACAAAGGCTCGATCGCGTGGAACACCCCGATGATGTACGGGATGTCGTTCCTGTTCCTGTTCACGATCGGGGGTCTGACGGGTCCGCCGCTGGCGACGCTGTCGAGCGATCTGCACCTGCACGACACGTACTTCGTGGTGGCGCACTTCCACTACGTGATGATGGGCGGGACGGTGATCGCGCTGCTGGGCGGGCTGCACCACTGGTGGCCGAAGATGTTCGGGAAGATGTACAACGAGAAGGCGGGCCTGCTGGGTTGCTTCCTCGTGTTCGTGGGTTTCAACGTGACGTTCTTCACGCAGTTCATCATGGGCACGCACGGGATGCCGCGTCGTTACGCGACGTACGTGGAGGAGTTCGAGATTTATCACCAGATCTCGACGGTGGGGTCGTGGGTGATCGCGCTGGGGATGCTGGTGCACCTGCTGAACTTCGTGGCGTCGCTGGCGGGGGGTCGCAAGGCGCCGGACAACCCGTGGGGCTCGCTGACGCTGGAGTGGGACACGGAGACGCCGCCGATCGAGCACAACTTCCATCACGAGCCGGTGTGGAACCACGGCCCGTACGACTACGACGACGTGTATCCGCCGCGCAGCAAGCCGGGCGAGTGGCCGATGCCCGCGCCGCTTCCGGAAGGTCACCAGGGTCACTGAACCGCCAGGCGAGAGTGTGAAAGCATGAGCACGATTCCAGCGCATCATTCCATGGGCGGCAAGGCTCCCTCGGCGGACCTGACGCTTCCGCCGCACGAGCGGCCCGAGGTCGCGTCGCATTTCCGGACGCTCGAGGACCAGAACGACGCCGGCAAGCTCGGCATGTGGCTGTTCCTGACGACGGAGATCCTGCTGTTCGCGGGTTTCTTCTGCGCGTACGCGGTGTTCCGGATGCTGTACCCGGAGGCGTTCGCCGGGGCGTCGCACCACTACCTGAACTGGAAGGTGGGGTTTGCGAACACGCTGGTGCTGCTGCTGTCGTCGTTCACGGTGGCGAACGCGATCCGGTGCGCGCAGCTGAACAAGCAGCTCGGGCTGAAGATCAACCTGATCATCACGATCGTGTGCGCGTTGTTCTTCCTGGTGACGAAGATCGCGCTCGAGTATGTGCCGAAGATCCAGAAGGGGGAGCTGCCCGCGGGGCTGTACACGTACTCGCACGGGGTGTTCGACCAGGAGCCCATCTTCCTGTCGATCTACTGGGTGTCGACGGCGACGCACGGTCTGCACGTGCTGATCGGCGCGATCCTGCTCGTGTGGCTGTTGCTCCGGTCGTTCAAGCTGCATTTCGGGCCCAAGACGTACCTCGCGCTCGAGAACGTCGGGCTGTATTGGCACCTGGTCGATCTGATCTGGATCTTCCTGTTCCCCCTGCTGTACCTCATCTGAGACCCGCGAGAACCACCCCATGTCCCACCATCCGGTCAAGGCCAGCTCGGGCGAGCACGTGCACCCTGAGGATCATCAGCCGCACGGGCATCACATCATGTCGCTCCGCGGCCTGCTGCTCGTGCTCTTCGCGCTCGTGGGCTTCACGGCGCTGACGGTGTACACGGCGAAGGAGTGGCACCTCGGGCTGCTCGGCAACGCGTCGCTGGCCATCGTGATCGCGACGATCAAGTGCACGCTGGTGTGCATGTACTTCATGCACCTGCGGTACGACAACCACTTCTACTCGGTGGTGTTGCTGTCGTGCCTTTCGCTGCTGGTGATCTTCCTGTTCTTCTCCATGGTTGACCTCGGCACGCGCGATCGGATCGATCCGCTGCGCGCGACGCTCGGCACGCCCATACCGAAGGACATGGTGGGGGCGGCGAGATTCGGAGACCCGGCGCTCGCCGAGGGTCGCAAGGCGTATGCGGCGAACTGCGCACAGTGTCACGGCCCCGCGGGGCTGGGCGTGAAGGGTCTTGGTTCACCGCTGGTGGTGGCGGCGCACGATGCGCGCGTGTCCGTGCCGTTTGTGACGGGGCATTCGGACCTCGAGCTGGTGCAGTTCATCAAGCAGGGGCGCATGCCGGGCGACCCGAACTCGGTGATGGGGATGGCGATGCCGCCGTATGGCGGGAACGTGGGGCTGACGGACGAGCAGTTGCTGTCGATCGTGAAGTTCACGCGTGCGTTGGCCGTGGGCGGAGGGCACGGGGACGATTCGCACGGGGCGTCCGATTCGCACGGTGGATCTGCGTCCGGGCACGAGCCGGCGAAGACGGGAGAGCCGGCGCACGCGTCTCCGTCGGCGCACTGAGCGCGGGCGGCGGGCGGGCGCCTAGGGTTGCATCGACATGGCAGGCACATCGTCAGGCAGGGCGGGGGTTCGCAGCTCGATCGTGCTGATCGTGTCGTCGCTGGTTGCGCTGGGGGTGTCGTTGCCGTCGATGGCCTTGTCCATCCGAGAGCACAACCGGACGGCGCAGTTTGATCGGTTCGCGTTCCAGCGGATTCAGGACGATGCGTTCGAGTACATGGGCGAGCCGGTACGGGTGAGGGTGGCGGCGGGGGAGGGGGAGAGTGGTGCGGGAGTGATCGAGGTCGTGTGGAGGGGGGAGACGGCCAAGATCGCACTGTCGGGGAAGGATGAGGACCGCTTGCCGGGACTGCTGCGGTTTGAGTCGTGGCTCCGGGTATATCAGGTGCGGACGTTGCCGGCTGGGGTGGATCCCTCTGCCGCGGTGCTGTCTCCGGCTACCCCCGACGACACTCGGATGGTCTTCGTGGCGCGGCATCCGTCGCCCGGGGGCGACGCGAAGTACGTGGACCGGAAGGCCTGGACGTACGAGCTCCTTGAGCTCCGCAGGCTCGACGCGACGCGCGAACCCGAGCCGCTGCCCAAGCCGGCGCCGACGACGCGGGGCACCTCGCCCGAGGCGACGTTTGACGTCACCGGAGCGTTCACACGCTGGACGTTCAACTTTGCGGCGCTGCCGTCGTACGAGCGGACGTGGCAATACCAGGCGGCGTTGGACGTGACGCCGAGCCTGGCGTATCCGAAGAACAAGTTCCGCGGCGACGGGATGTCGTCGGTTGGGTGGACGTGGCCGCTGGCGGGGCTGGGGATGCTGGGGCTGCTGGCAGGGGTGATCCGGCTGGCCTCGTGCTTTGTGGAGCGGGATGACAAGGGCGAGGCCGCCCGAGAGGTGGGTTCCAGGGGCGGGTGTGGTGGGGGCGGATGTGGGTGTCGCGCGCAGGCTGGCGAGGCCAAAGCGGGCGCTTGAAACGGACGATGAAGCCGGTACAGTCCCCGCCCCGGCGATGTCGCGTCTCTGGCCGCGGGGAGGCTCTTCGGAGCCCTGACAGCGGCCTGAAACGTGGGTACACTGGGCGTCCTTTTCCCCGATAGCTCAATGGTAGAGCGAGCGGCTGTTAACCGCTAGGTTCTAGGTTCGAGTCCTAGTCGGGGAGTTTTCAACGCCGTCGCGGCATCGCGGCGGCGTTATTGCTTTACCCGATGTGCTCGCGCGTCGCTCGTACAATCGATCCGCGACTGGACGCCGCGGGAACCGACGTGCATGGATGAGCTCGTGAGTATCGGGCGTAGAGAGGACGCGGTTGCGGACGGCGTGCCGGGCGCGGCGGATGTCGCGGTGATCGGCGCGGGGGTGGTGGGGCTGGCGTGTGCTGTTGAGCTCGCGCAGCGTGGGCTGCGGGTGACAGTGGTGGAGCGGGGCACGGCAGGGTGCGGCGCCTCCCACGGGAATGCGGGGCTGCTGACGCCCTCGCTGGCGACGCCGCTGGCGCAGCCGGGCTACGCGCTCAAGGCCGCGCGGTGGATGCTCAACGCGGAGAGCCCGTTCTACATTCGGCCGTCGCTCAACCCGGCGCTGCTGCGCTGGCTGGCCGTGTTCCTTTGGTCAAGCCGGCGATCACGGTTCGAAAGGAACACTCCGGCGCTGGTGGAGTTGTGCCGCTGGAGCGTGGGCGCGTGGGAGGGCCTTGCGCGCTCGGAGGGGCCCGCGTTCGGCTACGTGCGGAACGGTCTGCTCTTGCTCCTCGAGACGCATGGGGGGTTGGCGTCGGCGCAACGATCCGCCGAGTTCACGGAGCGGCTCGGTGTGCCTTGGGAGTTCTGGGAGGCGGAGCGTGTGCGGAGCGAAGAGCCGTGCATCGTCGGGCCGGTCCTTGGTGCGGTGCACTACCCCGACGAGGCGCAGTGCGAGCCCGCGCTGGCCGTGCGGCGGCTGCGCGCAGAGGCGGTACGGCTCGGCGTCCGACTTGTGGAGCGGAGTGCGGCGACCGGCGCGAGGGTTGATCGCGGCGTCGTGCGGGCTCTTGAGACGGAGCGCGGGCCGATCGAAGCGGAGCAGATCGTGTTGAGCAACGGGTTCTGGGCCGGATCGTTGGGGAGAACGCTCGGCCTGCGCATCCCCATGCGCGCGGGGAAGGGCTATTCGCTGCAGTTTGAGCGGAGCGAGCGCCATCCCTCGCGCCCGATGTATCTGGTGGAGCGAAAGGTGGTGGTGACGCCGCACGAGGACCGCGTGCGTCTCGCGGGCACGCTGGAGGTTGTGGGGGATGATCTATCGGTGAGCGCGCGTCGGGTGGGCGCGATCGAGCGTGGCGCGAGATCGATGGTTGCGTTGTCGGCGCGACGTGCGGAGCCGGAGGCGTGGGCGGGGCTGCGGCCGTGTCTCGCGGACGGCATGCCCGCGATCGGGCGGGCGCCGGGGAGGAAGAATCTGTGGCTGGCGATCGGCCATCAGATGGCGGGGCTGAAGAGCGCGCCGGCGACGGGTCGATTGCTTGCGGAGCTGATGTGCGGGGCAAAGCCCACGTTTGATCCGATGCCGTTCGATCCGGCGAGATGCTGCGGCGGCTGAGCGGGTTTCTCCAGCGATCGGCGTGCGGCGGACTCGTTCAGCGCAATCGTGATCGGCGGCATCGATCGCGGATGTGTGCAGCTCGGCTCGAACTCCCCAGTAGAATCGGACAAGAGCATATTCTCGAGGAGTCATTGCATGCACACACAGTCATCTCGTCGCCGCGGTCCGCGCGGCATGGCCAATTCCTTGCTTGTCCTTGTCGCGGCGACAGCTTGCGTGACGAGTGGCGTGTCGACGAGCTTCGCTCGCGCGGCGGAAGAGGCGGCGTTCCCGCACGCGACGGCTGAGAGTCAGGGGCTCTCCGGCGAGGCATTGTCCGAACTGTCCGGCGTCGTGCGGGAGTTCGTCGAGCGCGACGCGATCGTGGGCGGGGAGCTGCTCGTCATCAAGAACAGGCGCGTCGTGCTGCACGAGACGTTCGGGATGACCGACCGGGAGACGAAGACGGCGTGGGCACGGAACACCATCTGCAACATCCGTTCGATGACCAAGACGTTCACGGGCGCCGCGGCGCAGCTGCTCATTGACCGCGGCCAGCTCGCGCTCGAGGACCGGGTCTCGAAGCACCTGCCCGCGTTCGACACAGACGCTGCGCGGGAGATCACGATCGACCAGCTGATGACGCACCGCTCCGGGCTGCCGCTCTCGATCCTGCTCACGCGCGAGGACATGACGAAGTTCGGCTCGTTGCAGGAGCAGTGCGCAGCGGTGGGGGAGAGGGGGCCCGAGTTCGCGCCGGGCAGCAAGTTCTGGTACAGCGACGCGGGCTCGGACACGCTGGCCGCGGTGGTCGAGAAGATTGCGGGGACGACCATCGACGAGTTCTGGCGCACGGAGCTGCTCGAGCCGATGGGCATGCGCGACACGTTCGTCGCGCTGGACGCGAATGACGAGCGGTTCGAGCGGATCGCGCCGTTGTACGCGGGGCAGCCCGGCGCATGGCAGCGGCTGTGGACGACGGCGGAAGGGCCGTTCTATCCGTTCGCGTGGGGCTCGCAGACGGCGTACGGGACGGCGATGGACTACGCGAAGTTCCTGGCGATGTGGATGGATGGGGGGCGGGCCGGGCAGAAGGTCGTGCTCTCGCGCGACGCGGTGGAGCGGACGCTCAAACCGATGACGCCGATGAGCATGCTGGGGTCGGACGCGCGGTTTCCGACAGACTTCTCCGGGCTTGAGGTGTGGTACGGGCGCATGGCGGTGCTGCACGCGCCGAAGGAGTCGCCCGAGGCGTCCGCACCCGAGATCATCGGCCACAGCGGTTCGGACGGCACGATCGCGTGGGCGTGGCCCAAGCGCGACCTGATGGTCCTGCTGTTTACGCAATCGCGAGGCGGCACTGCGACGCTGCGGCTCGAGGACGCCATCGACCGCCTCCTCCTGCACCCGGAGCGTGCGGCCTTCCCTGAGGCGATCCCGGAGCGATTCAAACCGATGATCGGGGCGTACGTGGCCAACTTCGCGACGTTTCGCAACGAGGAGTTCCGGGTGCTGATGAAGAATGACCGGTTGGCGCTCGACATCCCGAGCCAGATGGTGTTCGAGCTGCTCGAGCCCGGGCCGGACGATGCTGCACAGCGTTGGAGGTTTGCGATCGCCCCTGACGCCGTGAGCGTCACGTTCGAGCAAGATGAGAACGGGGTATTCAATCTGCTCAGGCTGCACCAGTCAGGAGTGTCGTTCGACGTGCCGCGGATGGGGACACGGCTTGCTGAGGAGGCCGCGAAGCTGGCGACGGTGGACCCTGAGAGGGTGAGGCCTCTGCTCGGCGCGTACTTTCACCCGGAGGCGAACGCGAACGTGACGGTGCTGCTGGAAGACGACGTGCTGTGCCTGCGGGCGCCACAGGGCGTGACGTTCCACTTCGTTCCGCCGGCGGACGACGCGTCATGGACGCTGAAGGAGGCGCCGGGCATCACGCTGACGTTCGAGTTCGATGAGCAGGGTCAGGTGGTGTCGATGACGCGCCACGTGGGTGAGGAGAGGCTGGTGATGAAGCGGCAGCAGCAGTAGAGCGAACTTGCGCGCGCTCGCCTTCGTGATGGCCCACGCCGACCAATTGATGATGAGACATCAGCAAAGATTGATCGGGCGGTCTTGTTCGAACAGGAGCACGATCGGCGTTCGCGGCACGCTGGTGCGCGCGTTCGTGCGGTGCTCAGACGGATAACAAGTGTTCGTAGCAGCGACGTTGACGCCGCAGGCCGCGCATGGCCATCAATGGGAGCAGGCACAGCGCGGCGGGAGCCGGGACGGTCATGACGAAGACTCCTTGAGAGCCGTCGGTGAATGTCGCGAGGAGGGCGAGTTCTCCCGCGCTGTTGAATGCCGAGGACCCGCCGTCGCGACGGCCGTAGTCACCGAGAAAGCCGAATCCGGCGAGCGTGCGCATATCAGTGATGGAGGGATCGTCATTGACGTCCAGAATGTCGCCGGTTCGGAGCAGAAGCGAGATGGCTCCCGTCGGATCAGCGAGCCAGAGTCCAAGATCGTTGGCGGAGGTGACGCCGGTCCCTGTGACCTGGGTGCTGAAGACCAGAAGCCGCTCGTCGTTGAGGGAGAAGTTCACGCTGGAGAAGTCTCCGAATGTCACCCCCGGACCGGCTCCCGGGGCCGCATGACCGCTCAATGCCACCAGCACTCCGGAGCCGTTGATCTGCATCGCGAGGCCGAGCCGGAAGTTGTTGCTCGCGGGCGGAGTGAAGTGGTTGTAGACGACCGGAAACGCGATGTCTCCGTGGCGGTTCATCGATGAAGGTTGAAGACTGACTCCGGTGCTGAGCGGGAACGATGGAGGAGAGGGGGGAAGGTTGGCTACTCCGAGGACGGGGCCGCCCGTGTGCGGGGCAAAGCGGAGGTGCGTGGTGGAGATTCCTCCGGGCAGAGCATTGGGCTGTCTGTAGCGGAATGTGATATCTCCGACCTCGTTGATCGCGGGCAGCGCGAGCTCGTTTGTGGAGGCCGAGAGCAGCTCCACCGCGCCGAAGCGATCGGTGTAGACGCCGGTTTGATTCGAAGGGAATGCTTGGGTCGTCGACAGGAACACCATGCTTCCCTGGCTGTTCATCATGAGATTTGTGAACCCGAGGTAGGGGAGCGTGCCCCCCCCGGGTTGGCCCGAGGCCACTTCGCCGGATCGGACCACCATCGACATCTGCCCGCTGCGGTCGGAGAAGATGGCGGCGCCATTGGCGCTGGTGATCCCCGGTCCGGAGAGCGAGGAAATGAACGCGATCCGATCGGCGTGAGTGAACGAGAAATCCTGGTTGAGAGATGCGTACACCTGTCCCGAAGGCGTGTTGGGGGCTTGCCATCCGGCACGCGCGGCCATGCTCAGGTCACCGTCGCGGTCGGTCCAGATGGCGCGGGAGTTGTCGGCGGTGACGCCCGCGCCGGCGATTCTGCCGACGAACGCGACATGCCCCTGATTGTTGAAGCGGAGTGTGTGCGTCCCAAAGTCAAAGTGGTGCGCCTGTCCGGGCGAGGCGCCGGGGGCCTGATCTCCGTCGCGCGCGATGAGGCGCAGCGCGCCGCCGGCGTCGCTCCAGATCCCACGGTCGTTGGCCGCGGTCACGCCGGCGCCGGTGAGCTCAGCCATGAACGCGACGTGCCCGGCCTCGTTCAGCAGCGGGGCCGCGGCGCCGAGCAGGCTGAACGCGGAGTACGTCTGGCCGGATGGCGCGCCCGGAGCGATCTGGCCGGTAAGGGCGATGGTGCGGAGCGGGCCGGGCCCGGCGGGTGCGTACGCCGTCGCCAGTGCGATTCCGGAAACGGCGACTCGAGACAGCCGAGACGGTGATATATCGCGTCCGAACATCGTATGTTCCTTCCATCCATGCCGAGCCGACCGCTCTCCCGCGGACTTTCTCGTTGTTGAGTGAAGCCTCTCCGCTAGTCTGATCGCCCGTTGTCGACGCGTCAACGGTGTAGGCCTCAGAATCTGAACTCATGTTGTCGGTTGTCGGTGCGATCTCCAGAGCGAGGCTGCTCAAAGGGCTTCTCGGATCGACGATGCAAGATCCTGCGCGCCCCGAGTCCGGTCAGGCCTGTGGAAGGTTGCTAAGCGGAAGCATCCGATTTCGTGCACTGAACGCACAATCGCGGTCGCCCGCACCCGTTCGCGATTCGCTACTCCATGTCCGCATAGCCGCCCCGCTTACCGCATTGGCGGCATTTGAACAGGTAGGACGTGGGGCCGTGTTCGAGACTCGGCGCGCTGAGAAACGCCGTCCATTGCTCATCGGACTCGATTTCGGCGCTCTCCCGCAGCGCGTCGAGGAAGTCCTTCCCGGCCGCTTGGGCTTCGTCGTGCCCCGCGCGTCCGTGGAACTCCGCGGCGTCGCCGCAGAGCGTCCACCACTGCTCCAGCTGTCAGCTGGCGAATCCCGGCGTGCGCTTGCCCGCCTTGAGTGGGTCGGGGTGGTAACGGGAGTGGGGGAGGCACACAGAGTCCTCCGGATGTCGATGGGACGGGATGGGCGGTGAGCATGCCCCTCGTCGCGATCAGGCCGCCGAGCGGATCGCGTGCCGCTGGTGTCTGGGCCTGACCACCTTGGTCGCCAGGCCCATGTGCTCGAGGATTCGGATGACGGCGTATGTGGCGTCGAATTCCCACCACTTGTTGCGCGTGGTGGCGCTGGCCGGGTCGTGGTGATGGTTGTTATGCCAGCCTTCCCCGGAGGCCAAGATGGCGACCAGCCAGTTGTTGCGGCTGTTCTCGCCGGTGTGGTGGGCCTGGTAGCCGAAGAGATGCGTGAGCGAGTTCACCGACCACGTGATGTGCCAGACGATGACGGTGCGGACGAACACGCCCCAGACGAGCATGCTGATGCCGTATCGCAGGGCGGACGCGAGGTCGCCGCCGATGAGTGCGCCGAGAACGGCGCCGAGGATGACGTACGCCACGGCGTGGAGGAGATAGATCCAGATCCAGAGCAGGGTCTTCTCGAGGCGCATGTAGAAGGGCTTGGCGAGGAGGTCGGGCGCGTACTTGCCGTAGACATTGACGTTGTGGGCGCCGGGGTTGCGGGTGATGAGCCACCCGATGTGCGACCAGAAGAAGCTGACGCGGGGCGAGTGGGGGTCGGGCTGCTCGTCGGAGTGGTTGTGGTGGTAGCGATGGATCGCGACCCACTTGGCCGGGGTGTCCTGCATGCAGCAGAGCGCGATGATGACGAGGACACGCTCGAGCCAGGCGGGCACGGCGAAGCTGCGGTGTGTCAGGAGCCGGTGATAGCAGAGGATGATGCCCTGGCCGAAGATGAGCACGCCGAGCGCCAGCGCGATGAGTCCGGCCCACGTGAACGTCCAGGGGACGAAGGCGAGCAGGGCGAGCAGGTGGAACAGGCCGATGGAGATCGCGTAGGTCCAGTGGATGCGGCCGGGCACGACGAGGTCCGGGAGGGGGAGACGTTCGTCGGCGGTCGTACGCGGTCTCGTTGGGGGATGGTCCGATCTGCTGAGTACGGTCATGCGTGGTCCTTGAGTGCCGATCGGAGACGCACAGAAGAGTAGCACCGATCGTGTCAGCGCCGCGTCGACCGCGGCCAGGGGGCGTGGGGTGGGTTTTTGAGGATCAGGCGTGGGTGGACGGGGTTGCTCGAGCCGGTGAAAGCGCGTGTGTGGGTTGTGGTAGAACAATGGCCCGCGCGGCGCGTGTGCGCGGAGATCTCGTCCCCCGCTAGCGCAAAGGAGTCTGTGATGTCGACGAGAGCGTTTGCCGCGCCGTCCGCGATCGACCCGCTCGGCCCGTTCAGGATCGAGCGCCGCGAGCCGCGGCCGAGTGACGTGGAAATCGACATCCTCTTTTGTGGGGTGTGCCACTCGGACCTGCACTTTGCGCGGAACGAGTGGGGGATGACGCAGTATCCGGTGGTGCCGGGGCACGAGATCCTGGGGCGTGTGATGCGCGTGGGACAGGATGTGAAGAAGTTCAAGGCGGGCGATCTCGCGGCCGTGGGCTGTCTTGTGGACTCCTGCCGCACATGCACGTCTTGTCAGAGGGGGCTGGAGCAGTTTTGTCTGAACGGGCCGGTGTTCACGTACAACGGGCCGGACAAGCACTCGGGCGGATTGACCTATGGCGGGTACTCGGAGCGCATCGTGACAGACGAGGCGTTCGTGCTGAAAGTGCCCGCGAGTCTTGATCCGGCCGGGGCGGCGCCGCTGCTGTGCGCGGGGATCACGACGTACTCGCCGCTGCGTCACTGGGGGGCAGGGAAGGGCAAGAAGGTGGGGATCGTGGGTCTTGGAGGGCTCGGGCACATGGGGGTGAAGTTCGCGCACGCGTTCGGTGCGCACACGGTGCTGTTCACGACGTCGGAGCGTAAGGTGGCCGATGGGAAGCGGCTCGGCGCAGACGAGGTCGTGATTTCGCGCGACGCGGATCAGATGGCCAGGCACGCGGGCACGTTCGACATGATCCTCGACACGGTGTCGGCGGACCATGACGTGAACGCGCTGCTCGGGATGCTCAAGCTGGACGGGACGATGGTGATGGTGGGGGCGCCACCGGCGCCGCAGGCCGTGAGCGTGATGAGCCTGCTGTTTCCGCGGAAGCAGCTCGCGGGGTCGCTCATCGGGGGCGTCCCGGAGACGCAGGAGATGCTGGACTTCTGCGGGAAGCACGCGCTCGTCTGCGACGTGGAGATCATCCGGATGCAGCAGATCAACGAGGCCTACGAGCGGATGCTCGAGCGCGACGTGAAATATCGGTTTGTGATCGACATGGCGTCGCTGAAGGGCTGAGGCTCAGGCTCGCACGCCCTCGACGACGCTCACCGGGGAGTCCGTGGGAACGACTCGTGCGAGCCGCAGCCCGGCGTCGGCGAAGAGCCGCTCGTATTCCTCGCGGGTGCGTTCGCGCCCGCCGGGGATCGCCATCATGATGAGGTCGAACATCTTGGATGGATGGGGGTCGTTGCCGGGGGGGATGACGGATTCAACGACCAGGACGCGGCCGTCGGGGCGCATGGCGTCGCGGCAGTTGCGGAGGATGGCGACGGACTGCTCGTCGTTCCAGTCGTGGATGATGTGGCGCATGAGGTAGGCGTCGGCGCCGAGGGGAACGCGGTCGAAGAAGCTGCCGCCCTCGGCCCGCGCGCGATCGCGGAGTTCGGAGCGCTCGATGCGGGCGGAAGCCTGCTGCGCGATGTGCTCGAGATCGAACACCACGCCGCGGACGGCGGGGCAGTGATGCAGGATTTCGAGGAGCACGTCGCCGCTGGCTCCGCCGACGTCGACGACGGTCTCGAAGCCGGAGAAGTCGTACGCGTCGATCATCGGGCCCGTTTCGGGCCCGTGGACGCCGGTCATGGCGGAATCGAAGACGCGGGCCTTGTCGGGGCGTTTGGAGAGGAATTCGAAGAGCGGAGCGCCGTGCACGTGTTCGAAAGCGCAGCGGCCGGTGCGCACAGAATAGAGCAATTCGTTCCACGCTCTGGCGGAATCGCTGCCGAGCATGCGGGCGAAATCGCGGATGCGCGTGGGCGAATCGCTCCGGAGCAGCTCGCCCGTCGGCGTCAATGAGAAGCGCCCGGACTCGTCCTCGCGGAACACGCCTTCACCACAGAGGTACCGCAGCACACGGCGGAGCGCGTCGGGGTTCGCGTCGCATCGCGCGCCGAGATCGGACGCCGAGGCCGGACCGGATGCGAGCAGGTCGGCGATGCCGAGTTCTGCGACAGCATGCACCGCTTGCGTGCTGACCATGCCGGTGATCATCCGGAGGAGCTGTGCGCTGTTGGCGGGAGGATTATCGTGTGCCGGCATGAGTGATCCCATGGAGTGCTCGTGAGTGGAGGGGGGCATGCTAGCGAGCGGCGGCGGCGCCGCGGAGGGGCGGTCGGCCGTTCCGGGCGCGGGGGGAAGGGATCGGTAGACTCGGCGCCGCGAGGTGTGTGAGGATGGAGGGACGGAATGGATAGTCCGCTGGCGGGCGACATCGGGTGGTTGAACGCGCGGCTCGATGAGGTCGACGCGGCATCGACGCGCGGGCTCGTCGCCCGGATCCGGGAGGAGGCGCGCTCGATGCTCGGATCGGCCCGGCCATCGCGTGCATTGGAAGAGCTGAGCGCAGCGGAGATCCACTCGGCGCTCAAGAGTCTGACCATCCGGTTTCATCTGCGGAACAAGGCGGAGCAGGTGCACATCGCGCGGGTGAATAGGGAGCGGGAACGAGGGACGACGCGGGAGCGTCCCAGGCCGGAGTCGATCGGCGAGGCTGTGGCCGGGCTCCGGCGGGAAGGAGCCACGCTTGAGCAGCTGCTTGCCACGCTGCGCAGGATCGACATCCGTCCAACTCTGACGGCGCATCCGACGGAGTCGCGTCGTCGGAGCGTGATGCAGAAGCAGGCGACCATCGCGTGGGCGCTCACACAGCGAGGGCGTGCGGACCTCACGCCGATCGAGCACACGCGTGCGGAGAGCGCGGTGCGCCAAACGCTCTCGTTGTTGCTCGCGACAGACGAGGTTCGGGCGCAGCGGCTGGAGGTGATCGATGAGGTTCGGAACGGCATCAGCTTCCTGGCAGGGGCGATCTGGGACGCCGTCCCGGGGCTGTACCGCGACCTGAGCGAGAGCATCGACGGGCACTTCGGCGAGCGTCCGGAGCTGCCGATCGTCCTGCGATACCGCTCGTGGATCGGCGGGGATAGGGACGGGAACCCGAACGTGACCGGGGCGCTCACGCGGGTCGCGTTCGCGGAGATGCGAGACGCGGCCGTGAAACGGCACGCGGAGGCGCTCGAGAAGCTGCGTCTGGACCTCAGCGTGTCCGACCGGCGTGCGCCGATCGATGACGCGCTGCGGTCTTCGATCGATGCGGAGGAGCGCTTGCGCCCGCTCGGTGAGGATCAGCGGCGACATCTCACGCACGAGCCGTTCCGGATCAAGATCCGGCACATGCAGCGCCGTCTCGGGAGTCCGGAGTACACGGCAGCGCGGTTCGTCGAGGACCTGCTTCTGCTGCAGCGGTCGTTGCGGAGCGCCGGGCTCGACGAGGCGGCGGACCGCGGGCCGATCGTCGACGCGATCGTGCGCACACGGACGTTCGGCTTCCATCTCGCGGCGCTGGACGTCCGCCAGCACAGCCGCGTGCATGAGGAAGCGGTGGGGGAGCTGCTCCGTCGCGCGGGTGTCGAGTCGGCGTACCACGAGCTGGACGAGACGGCTCGGGTGGAGGCGCTGCGGCGCGAGCTGCGCACGGCGCGGCCGCTGACGGCGAAGGGAGCCGAGCTGTCTCCGCTCACGCGCGAGCTGCTGGCCACGCTCGAGGTGGTGGCGGAGCAAGCGGCGCGCGAGCCCGAGTCGATCGGGTCGTACATCGTGAGCATGGCGCACGACGTGAGCGATCTGCTCGAGACGCTGGTGCTGCTCCGCGAGGTGGGCCTATGGACGATTGAGGGCGGCGCGGCTCGCTGCGCGATCGACGTCGTGCCGCTGTTTGAGACGGTGGACGATCTGGTCCGGGCGCCGGACGTGATGCGCGCGCTCCTCCGTGAGCCCGCGTACGCGGCGCAGCTCGGCGCGCGATCCCGATTTCAGGAGATCATGCTGGGGTACTCGGACAGCAACAAGGACGGCGGGTACTGGGCCGCGAACTGGCGTCTGCAGGTGGCGCAGGACGCGCTGGCTCAGGTCTGCGCGGAGGCCGGGGTGACGTTCCGATTCTTCCACGGACGCGGCGGCACCGTGGCGCGGGGGGGCGGTCGCGCGCATCGCGCGATCCTGGCAAGCCCCGCATCGAGCCGGAACGGGCAGATCCGGTTCACGGAGCAGGGAGAGGTGATCTCGTTTCGGTACGCGATGCCGGCGCTGGCCCACAGGCACCTGGAGCAGATCTTCAACGCGATGGTCCTTGCGACGGGTGGTCACAGCGCGAGCGGCGTCGGGGCGGGTGTGCCGGCAGGGCTGATGGATGCGCTGGCCGAGCGATCGAGAGCGGGGTACCGAGCGCTCATCGATGATCCCTCGTTCTGGGGCTGGTTCGTGGACCGGTCGCCCGTGCTGCACATCGGCGAGTTGCCGATCGCGTCGCGCCCCGTGATGCGGTCGGGTCGTGAGGTGTGCTTCGAGAATCTCCGGGCGATTCCCTGGGTGTTCGCGTGGACGCAAATGCGGTACAACGCGCCGGGGTGGTACGGCATCGGCGCGGCGTTTGAGGAGGAAGTGCTCGGCGACCCGGCGCGCATCGACGTCTGTCGCGAGGCGTATCGCGCGGGGGGGCACTTCCGCGCGTTCATCGACAATGCGCAGCAAGAGATGGCGCGTGCACGCCTGCCGGTCGCGAGCTGGTACGCGGGCGCGCAGGGGAAGACCATCCACGACCGACTCGCGCAGGAGTTTGAGAGGACGGAGCGGGTGGTGCTGTCGATCACCGGGCAGGACGCATTGCTCGACAACAACAGGGTGATTCAGAGGTCGATCCGGGAGCGCAACTCGGATACGGATGCGATCAACGCGCTCCAGGTCGAGCTGCTCCGGCGCTGGCGCGAGGGGGATGAGGCGGCGCGACGCGAGCTGCGCCCCCTCATACTGCTGAGCGTGAACGCGCTCGCTGCCGCGATGCAGAGCACGGGGTGAGGCGGTCGCTGGGCGCGTCTCCGCGGCGCGCCGGTATCTTGGGGGCATGAAGCCGATCTCAGCCACCCTGCGTTGGTCCGTGCTGGCCGCATGCGCCGCATTTCTCTCCACATTCGCTCTCGCCCGAACGCCGCCGCTCGCGCTGACCGCTTCGCCCCCGGCTTCGTCCAACCCGTTTGAGTACTTCGGCGGCATCAGCTACGACGATCGGATTCCCACACCGGCGAGCGTGCTCGGCCATTCCATCGGAGCCCAGTTCTCGCGCCATCACGACGTGCTGGCCTACTGCCGGGCGCTCGCGGATGCGTCCGATCGGGTCACGATCGAGGAATACGGACGGACGTGGGAAGACCGACCGCTTGTCTACATGACGATCTCCTCGCCGGGGAATCTCGCTCGTCTCGACGAGATTCTCGCCCGGCACCGCGAGCTGGCCGACCCGCGCGCCACCAGCGAGTCCCGTGCAAAGGAGATCGCTCGCGACGCGCCGGCTGTCGTCTGGCTCTCCTACAACGTGCATGGGAACGAGGCGTCCTCCACAGAGGCGGCGATGCAGGTGGCGTACACGCTGGCCGCTGGCGCCAACGACGAAATCGCCTCCATCCTCGAACGGACGGTGATCGTCATCGACCCATGCCTGAACCCCGACGGGCGGGAGCGGTACGTCTCGTGGTATCGCCAGACTCTCGGCGTCGATGTCGATGCGGATCCGTTGGCCACGGAGCACGACGAGCCATGGCCGGGAGGGCGAGCCAACCACTACCTCTTCGATCTCAACCGCGACTGGATCTGGGGCGTTCACCCCGAATCACGCGCCCGCATCAAGGCCTATCGCCGATTCCTCCCTGTGCTTCACATCGACTACCACGAGCAGGAGCACACCAGCCCCTACTTCTTCGGCGCCGGCGAGCCGCCGTACAACCTCAATATCCCGCAGGAAACAAAGGACTGGATCGAGAGGTACGGCAAGGCCAACGCCGAGGTCTTCGACGCGAACCGTCTGGTATATGCCACGAAAGAGCGGTTCGACTACCTCTACCCCGGGTACGGCAAGGTGACGCCCGTGTACTACGGGGCCGTGGGGATGCTCTGCGAGCAGGCTGGGCATGGGCGTGCGGGGCTCGCGATCAACGTGCATGATCACTACGCGCTCACGCTTGGGGATCGCGCCCGCAACCACTTCCTCACGAGCTTCTCATATCTCGAGTCAACCGCGGCGTGGCGTGAGGAGCAACTTCTCCGATTCGCCCGCTTCTTCCGCGAATCGCTCGCGATCGGCGACGGGGGCCCCGCGGCGTTTCTGATCGACGCCCGCACAGACCCCGCGCTGCTGCAGCGCGTCTGGGACCTTTGCTCGGCGCACGGGATCGAGGTGCAGGCGCTCGATTCGGACGAGACGGTTGCGGGGGCACATTCGTACAAGGACGGCTCTGCTATCGAGAACCTTGAGCTCCCCGAGGGTTCGTGGGTGATTCGCGCCGATCAGCCGATGGGCCGGCTGGTCCGTGCGCTGTTCGAGCGAGCTTCCGAGATCGAGAGCATCGACACGTATGACATCGGCGCGTGGTCGCTCCCGGTCGCCTTTGGATTGCGAGCCGCTTGGACGCACGAGCCCCTCAGCGCGGCGCACTCCGTCCTGACCGAATGGAGCGCCCCAACGCCGGGGATCACCGGCGTCTCACCCGACCAGGGCGTGGCGATCATCGTTGACGCGGGTCAGCACCGGTTTCCGGCGGCCGTGGGCGCTGCGGCCCGTCATGGGCTTTTCGCTCGAGCGACCGGCGAGCCCATCGCGATCTCAGGCCGCACGTTTGCCCGAGGTTCGCTCGTCGTCCATAGCGTGCGCAATGACCGCGAAGCGCTCGAGGCCTTCGAGGCGGAACTCTTGAGGCTATCCCTCTCCGCCCACCGCACCGGCTCGGCGTTCACGGAGTCCGGGCCGGTCCTGGGCGCAAACGCCAACGGTCGGCTGTCCGTCCCGAAGACGCTGCTGCTCGCCTCGGAGCCAGCGTCCTCCCTCTCCTTCGGCGAGATCTGGAATCTGCTCGATAATCAGTGCCCGATGCCGCACACACGCATCACGGCCCAGGCGCTCGCGCGAGCCGACATCTCCGGTTTCAACACACTGATCCTCCCCTCGGCCTCGTCCCTCACATCGGTGCTCGGCGAGAGCGGTATTGCGCGACTGAAGGACTGGGTTCGTGGGGGAGGCGTTGTGATCGCACTCGACGACGCGGGGCGATGGGCTTCGCGCGCATTGCTCGAGCTCAAGGACGAGCCGGAGCCGAAGGACGATCGTCCCAAGCCCAGCACGCTCTCCTTCGAGCAACGCCGCCAACGTTCGATCGAAGACCGTGTTCCCGGCACCATGCTGCGCGTTGACGTCGATACCACGCACCCGCTCGCGGCGGGCGTGCCGGATTGGGTCGGGGTCATCAAACGTGGCGCCGGCGGTCTGCCGGTCGCGGACACGGGCTTCGTCGTCGCGCGATTCGCGCCGGAGCCGGTCATCGGCGGCCCGATCTCCGAGCGCAACGCGACCGCGCTGGCAGGCAAGCCGTTCCTGACGCATCATCGGTTGGGGAGGGGCGGTGTGATCTGCTTCGCAGACGACGTCACGCTCCGCGGGTTCAATCACGCCTCAGCGCGACTGCTGCTGAACGCCATCGTGTACGGGCCGTCACTCTAACCAGCCGTCAGGCGGCCTCTTTCTTCGCTGGCGCGCTCGGCTGCGAAGCTGCGGCTGCGGGCGCTGCCGCTGCCGGCGCCGCGGTCTTCATAGGCGCGGGCTTGGGCGCGTCGCTCTGGGCCGCTTCGGAGCCCGGCTCGGCCTTCGGCTCGGCCTTCGGCGTTGGCTTGGGTTGCTCGGCTGGGGGTTGCGCCGGCGTGCTCGAATCAGCCGAGGTCTCCGGCGCTGCCGGCGGCGTCTTCGGCGGCGGTGCGGTCGTCTCACCTTCCACGAGGTCGTCGACGGCTTTGCTTGTCGCGTTCAGATCCGCCGCGTTCTTGACCACCGGCTCCGGCTTGGGCGCGCTCGCGGGCACCGGCTTGGTTGCAGCATTCGCTGAGACGATCGATTGGTCCGATGAAATACCCAGTACGCGCGCGAGCATGGGCTGGCTGGATATGGCCTCGCGGACCTGCGTCGCAAGCGCCGCGTCGGCGTCGGTCAACCGCTTGGACGCGGCTTCGTGCTCTCCCTTCAGCGACGCGATCTGCTGCTCGATGCTCGTGATCTCATCCGCGATCTGGGTGCGAGCGTCCCAGTGCGGCTTCAGGATCGCATCGAGCATCTGTCCCGGCGTTTGACTCATCGTCCGCTCCTTGAGCCGCGATCCCGACTCGGCCGCGGCGCAAGGTGTCATCGGCGCAGGTCGCATGCAGCATCACGCAGACGTGGTCCGATAACGCGCGAGCGTGCAATCTCAGTGCGCTGTGCGCGTGTCTGATCGGCATCACCCGCGCCGTCGCGCCCTCACCCGTCGGCGGTGTGCCGATCGCCCCGGGTCGATGGGGCCGAGATCACGAGGAACTCTGCCGGCGCGTCGCATCGGTTCGACGCCTGGTGCGCTCGCCCGGGAGGTATTTCCAGGCCCCGTCCGGCGCGAAGCTCGTGACGCGCGCCATCCAGCTCAAGCGTGAGCGCGCCGGAAAGGACGTAAAAGAACTGCCGCGCAGCCGCATGGTAGTGCCGCACCTCCGACGCTCCCCCGGGCATCCGCTCCTCGATCACGCTGAGCCCGACCGAGCGCGCCAGGCGCCAGCCGTCGCACCCCTGGCCCCAGACGTAATGCTCCGCCGTGCTCCGATCCACCGGCCGCGGCTCCGCGTCTCCTGCCTTGCCCGTGAAGAGCCCCGCATCCGTCGGCCTGTCCGGCGTGTGCGGCGCCAGCAGCGCCATCGAAAACTCGTCGACGAACGCGTCCTCCCCTGCGCGCCGAAAGAAGCGCCGGTGCGTGCCCTCCACCTCGAAGCCAAGCTTGCGGTAGAGCGCGATCGCGCGGGGGTTGTCCGCGGACACGAACAACTCGATGCGGCTCCTTCCCTCGGCGAGCAGACGGCCGAGGAGTTCCCGCATGATGCTCGTTCCGACGCCGCGTCCCTGCCGCTCAGGCGCCACCGCCACGCTGCCGATGTACGCGGCGTGCGCAAGCCGCCTTTGTTTCCGGCGCACGACGTACGCCGCGATCACACCGTCATCGTCCTCGACCACGAGAACCTCACCGTCGGCGCGCCATTCGCGCAGCACCTCGGCGAACGACTCGATGTCGCCAGGGTCGAACGCCACGAATGGCGCCACGCGATCGGACGAATAGATCCTGTGGAGCGAGGGGATGTCGGCCTCGGTGGCGGGTCGGTGGAGCATGCGCGATTGTTGTCGCGCCGCGATCGCGGATCGACCCCCTGGGCTCACGGCCTGCGGCGGCGTGCCGCGCCCAGCCCGACCAGCGTCAAGATCGCCACACCGCCAGGCGCCGGGATCTGGAACACGTTGCTCTGAAGATTCGTGATCGACGAGTTCGCCATGATGATGTCGGCGAGCGTCGTCGACTCGATCTGCGACAGCAGGTCCGCGAGATCTTGGTCATTCTGATACCAGAACCGATCACAAGCGCGCAGCGCCTCGAACTGGTAGAGGAATCCCGCGGTGAGCAGCTCGCCGAGCGAGGAGCCCGCCACGTGATCTTCCGCGAGGGCGCCCACCCACAGGTCGATGTTGTTGACGTCGCCGTAGAGTGACTCGAGCGCGTCCGCGAGCGCGGTGTCCGACGTGATCTGGTCGAACGAGGTCACGCTCGAGAGACCCATCGCCGCCCGCACGGAGTTGTAGTCGCCCAGCCCGTGGTCTCGCCCGCGCTGGATATTCAGCGACACGAGATCCATCCCGCCCGTGGGGATCGTGAACAGAAAGTTTCGCACGTCCGAAACCACCTTCGCGTCCACCTCCTGCATGAGCTGCGACGCGAGCCCCTTGAGCAGCGGATCCGCTCCGCCCTCGTTCAGGATCCGATTCGGCTGAAAGAACGCGTCCTGCAGCGCAACATTCCCAGCTCCGATCGTGCTCCCGTCGTTGTTGAGTCGCAGCAGCGTCGGGGACAGCATCGTGTGCCCGACCCGGAACAGCGCCGTGGCGAACTCGTTGGCGATCGTCGGATCGACGCCCGTCTGGTACCCCGAGTACGCCGGCATGTCGTGCCCCAGGAGCGCGGGCAGCCATTCGCTGTAGGTGATGTGCTGTATCTCGGCGCCCACGACCTTGCGCGCCAGCTGGTAGATCTCCTCGTCGCTCCGACCGGGGTTCTGTGCCGCGATCGTGTCCGCCCACCGGTTGTGCTCACGCATGAACAGCGTGTGCGCGGCCGTGAGGCCCAACTGCTCGTTCACCCGCTCATCCCCCGCGACGAACATGCCGCCGCTCATGGGCAAAAGATCGCCGCTCGCGTGGTTGGTCACTGCCAGTCGCCCGCCGGAGAGCGTGCGCAGCGAATCCGCGACGGCTTGGGACGAGCCGTAGACCTGCGAGCCGTCGATCCACGACGTGATGGTGTTGACCTGCTGACGCGGGTTGCCGAGGCTCGACCCGGTGCCCGGCTCGTACTTCGAGCGGTTGAATGAGATGACCGAACCCGGCGTGAAGAACGGGTCTCCCGCGGTGACGGTGATCGGCGCTGCCTCGACGGGCTCGGCACGCGGCACGAGGTCCATGTCGTGATCGATGAACTGGCCCCATTGCCACACCCAGTCCGTCAGGCCGCGACCGTTCAGCATGGAGGTGGACTGGTGGAAGATCGCGTTCGAGATGGCGCGCGGGTTGGGGCGGTCTTGCCCGCCCATCGTGGACATCCCATCGCCGTAAGCCGAGGAAGACATCCGGAGGAACATCGACCCCGCCGAGCCCCAGGACGCGTTCGAGACATTGTTCCCGGTCCCGTCGTACGTCCGATTCGCCGCCGTCCCGACCGCGCCGCATGCGCAAGCCATGCCAAACACAACAACCAACCTCTGCGCGGTCATGGGCGATCTCTCCTGAATGTGCTGCGGCCGGGGGAGCGCCTGTGCTGCGAGTCGCGCTCCCGACCTCATCGCGAAGCTACCCCCTGAACAATGTACGTGCAAGCACTTTCTTGCATGTAGGCACGCGCGAGATGTGTTCTGAGCCGTCTGCCGAAGTGGCAGCGGCGTCGCCCGGTCGGGCCTGACAGGCGATGGAATTCGGGGTATGTGCGGGTTTTGCGGCGGCTCAGGGGGTGCTGCGGGCCTTCGATCACTGGCGCGGTCATTGCTCTAGTCCCGATGAACGCCGATGCGCGGCCAGTGGCCGCACAGGGCTAGCACGCGAAGGAAGGACCCATGTCAAAGATCATCGGTATTGACCTCGGCACCACGAACTCGGTCGTCTCCGTCATGGAAGGCGGCCAGCCCAAGGTCATTACGAACTCGTTCGGTTCTCGTCTGACCCCCTCCGTCGTCGCATTCACCGATAAGGGGGAGCGGCTTGTCGGCCAGCCCGCGCGCCACCAGCAGGTCACCAACCCGCGCAACACCATCTATTCGATCAAGCGCTTCATGGGACGCCGGCACGACGAGGTCCAGTCTGAAGAGAAGCTGGTTCCCTACGAGGTGGTGGGGGGCGCGTCCGAACTTGTGAAGGTCCGCATCAAGGGCAAGGACTACACCGCGCCCGAGATCAGCGCGATGATTCTTCAGTCCCTGAAGAAGGCCGCGGAGGACTACCTCGGCGAGAAGGTCGAGCGCGCGGTTATCACCGTGCCCGCCTACTTCAACGACGCGCAGCGGCAGGCCACGAAAGAGGCCGGCGAGATCGCAGGGCTCAAGGTCGATCGCATCATCAACGAGCCCACGGCCGCTGCCCTCGCCTACGGGCTCGAGAAGAAGAAGAACGAGAAGATCGCCGTGTTCGACCTGGGCGGCGGGACGTTCGACATCTCCATCCTCGACGTGGGCGACGGCGTTTTCGAGGTGATCTCAACCGCTGGTGACGGCCACCTCGGTGGCGACGACTGGGACCAGAAGCTCATCGATCACCTCGCGGACGAGTTCCGCAAGAAGGAAGGCATCGACGTCCGCAACGACCCGATGGCCCTCCAGCGCCTCAAGGAGGCCGCGGAGAAGGCCAAGATCGAGCTCTCGACCGTCCAGGAAACCACGGTCAACCTGCCCTTCATCACCGCCGACCAGTCCGGTCCGAAGCACCTGCAGGTCTCGATCACGAGATCGAAGTTTGAGTCGATCTGTGATGATCTCTTCAACCGACTCCGCGAGCCCTGCCGCAAGGCCCTCGCGGACGCGAAGTTCGACGCGTCCAAGATCGACGAGGTCGTGCTGGTGGGCGGGTCGACCCGCATGCCGCGCGCGCAGCAGATCGCGAAGGAGATCTTCGGCAAGGAGCCCAACAAATCGGTGAACCCCGACGAGGTCGTGGCGCTCGGCGCCGCGATCCAGGGCGGCGTGCTCCGCGGCGACGTGAAGGACATCCTCCTGCTGGACGTCACGCCGCTCTCCCTCGGCGTCGAGACGCTCGGCGGCGTGATGACCACACTGATCCCGCGCAACACCACCATTCCCACGTCGAAGAAGGAGGTGTTCTCGACGGCCGCGGACAGCCAGACCTCCGTGCAGATCCACGTCCTCCAGGGCGAGCGGCAGTTCGCGAAGGACAACCGGACGCTCGGCATGTTTGAGCTCACCGGGATCCCCCCGGCCCCGCGCGGCATGCCGCAGATCGAGGTCGAGTTCGCGCTCGACGCGAACGGCATCCTCAACGTGAAGGCGACGGACAAGGCGAGCAACAAGAGCCAGAACATCGAGATCAAGGGCTCGTCGGGCCTGTCCAAGGAGGAAGTCGAGCGCATGAAGCGCGAGGCCGAGGCCCACGCCGAGGAGGACAAGCAGCGCCGCGAGGTTGTTGATCTCAAGAATCGCGCCGACGCCATGGTCATCCAGACGCGCAAAGCGCTCGAGGAGCACGGCGGGCAGGTCTCCTCCGAGGTCCGCGGCAACATCGAGAGCGCCATCACGCAGGTCGAGAGCGCGATCAAGGGCGAGGAGAAGGCCGCGATCGAGACGGCCGTCGCCAACCTCGAGAAGGCCTCGATGGAGCTGGGCAAGGTGATGTACGAAGCGGCCGCCAAGAAGAGCGCCGCCGGCGCCCAGCCCGAGGAGGGTCAGCCCGCCCCGGAGGCCGGCGCGAACAAGGACGACGTCATCGACGCCGAGTACGAGGTTAAGGACTAAACCGGCGCGAACAGAATGATTTCACACCCCCACCGAGGCTCAGAGGCCATGCGCCCTGAGCCTCGTCTTTGTTCGTGCCACCCCGCGAAAACCGCTTACGGCGCGCAGGATGCGCCGAAGTTCGACAGCACCAGGTTCAGATCGGCGAAGTTCACCGCGCCGTCCCCGTTCAAGTCGCCCGGCAGCCCGGCCCCGATCCCCCCAAAGTTCGACAGCACCAGGTTCAGATCGGCGAAGTTCACCACCCGATCACCCGTCGCGTCGCCCGCGCACGGCATCGAGAACAGCAGCGCGTTCGCCATCAGCCGCGCCCCGTCCGATGTCTGATCCCAATACCCCGCGTTGACAGCGTTCGACACCGGGTGGAACCCCAGCTCCACCACGCGCGCGTTCGGCGCCAGCGCGACCAGCGTGTGCCCCGTGTTCCACGTCGCCACCTTCGTGGAGCCCGCCGTCAGCGTCGTGTTCACTGGCCGGTACCCGCCGAACAGCTGCCCCTGACTGGTGACGCCGGTGCTCGTCACGAACGAATTCACCCCGTTGAAGATCGGATGCCCGGAGATCAGCACCTGACCGAGCCCGCCCGTGGCCTGCGTGTAGTTCCCGTTCTGTGGGATCGCGATGTAGTTCCCCGTCTGCCAGCGGCCCTGCAGGAAACGATCCACGTTGAGCGAGGTGTTCGTGAACACCGCCACCACCACGCCACCGCCCGCGTCGACATAATCCGCCAGCGCGTTCCCCATAGCCACCGCGTTGTCGAACGAGTCGTTCGACCAAACCAGCACAGCGTCCCACTGCGCGAACTCCGACGGAGTCGGCGTTCCGCCCGTGGGGTTGAACCGCGTCGCGTTGAACAGCGTCACCGAGTTGAACAGCCCCGTCGCCACGAGCTTGTCGCGCACATCGGTGAACCTGGTGTTCGTCTCAGGGTTCGTCGTGTTCGACGCCGCCGCCACGATCGCCACGTCCGGCAACGCGGACGCGACAGACCCGGCGACAAACACAGCGAGCATTCCGGCGTGACGCATGACGTGTTCTCCTCGTCTCAAGTGGCGATCCATACAGAATACGCGCTGCTCCACGGCTCCCCAACCCCAAATCCCCCCGATCTTGCCCGATTGTTCCCGGACCTCACAGCGTCGCTAAACGCCGCTCCACCTCCGCCTCCACCAGCCCCGCGTGCAGGTCGTCCGCTTCCCCACCAAGCACGCGATCGAGATTGAAGCTCTTCTCCAGCCGGTGATCCACCGCGACCCCCTCCTTGAACCGGTACGTGCGCACTCGCTCAGACCGATCCGCGCCGCCAATCTGCGCCGAACGAGCCTTGTCTCGCTCCGCCTTCTTCTTCGCAAGCTCAAGCTCGTACAGGCGCGCACGCAGCAGCCGCCACGCCTTCTCGCGGTTCTGCCGCTGGCTCTTGCTCTCCTGCATCCGCACCTCGATGCCCGTCGGCACGTGCAGCAGCTTTACGGCCGTGGCCACCTTGTTCACGTTCTGCCCGCCCGGGCCCTGCGCCGTCGTGATGTCCTCGCGCACGTCCTCCGGGTTGATCTCCAGCTCCACCTCCTCCGGCTCGGGCAGCACGGCCACCGTCGCCGTCGACGTGTGAATCCGCCCCTGCGCCTCCGTCGCGGGCACTCGCTTCACACAATGCGTCCCGCCCTCGTGACACATCTCCGTCCAGACGCCCGCGCCCCGAACGTTCAGCACCGCAGAGCGAATCCCGGCGCCCCCCCCTGCCCCCCCGCCCTCCGACACGTCGAGCGCCTCGGCCTCCCAGCCCAGCCGCGCCGCGCGCTTCTGGTACATCGCCAGCAATTCCCCCGCCCAGAGCATCGCCTCGTCCCCGCCCACCCCCGCGCGAACCTCCACCATCACCGAGCCGATCGCGTCGTCGTCGGACGACACCAGCCGCTGCATCGCCTGACGCGACACGGCCCCGATCTCTTCCTCCACGCGCGCCAGCTCCTCGCGAGCCATCGACGCCAGCTCCGCGTCATCCCCTCGCATCGCCGCGCTCAGCTCGTCGCGCTCACGCTCCAGCGAGCACAGTCGCGCGTACGCCTCGGCCGCGGGCGCGAGCGATGCGCGCTGCATCGACGTCTCCCGCGCCAGACGGAAGTCGGACGCCACTTCCGGCTCCTCCAGCCGCGCACGCAACGCGTCGTGGCGTGAAGCGATCTCCTCCAGCCGCGCACGCAGCGATCCCGAGATGGTTCGAACCTCACCCATGGCGCACGAAGCGTATCGGCCCTCTATGCAAACACGCCACGGGCCGGAGCCCGCGGCGTGCGATGGCGCGTGCCGCTCCCCGCCCGAACCGCGCCGCGGCGCGTCCGGGCGTGCGCATTACTTCTTCTTCGTGAAGTAGTTCCCGCCGAACTTCCGCTGGAACTTCTCCACGCGACCCGCCGTGTCCACGAACGTCGCCTTGCCCGTGAAGAACGGGTGCGAGCCGGACCACACGTCCACGTGCATCTCCGGCGCCGTGGCGCCGACCGTCATGACCACTTCGCCGTTGAAGTAGACCTTGCAGTTGTTGTAGAACGTGGGGTGAATGTCCTGCTTCATCGCGTCGCTCCTGACCCTAGCCGGGCCGGTCCAAAGGGGGACGAGAGGGTAGAGAACCCCTCCCATCCGGTCAACGGCCTACTCACTATCCGCGCCGTATTCGGATTGTGTACGGGAACCCAGGGGGCAACCTCAGACCCCGGCCACGGCTTGCCCGAAGCTGCTCAACACCATGTTCAGGTCGAAGAAATCCACTTTCCCGTCACCGTTCACGTCGCCTCGCTTGCCGGCGCCCGTCTGTCCGAAGTCGCCCAGAACAATGTTCAGGTCCAGGAAATCGACGCGGCCATCCCGGTTCGCGTCTCCCTGCACGGCCCGGTTCACCCGAACTGCGATGGTCGGGAGGAGAGGCCCGGTTTCTGGACCCCCGTCCGTGCCGCCAGTCGGGCGGATCGCGACCAGATCGGCACGGCCATCACCGGAAATGTCCCAAGCCTTCACCAGGGCCGGCGCCGAGGCCCCGACCGGGTTCGGCAGATCGGGAGCCTGCGAGAACGCGAGCTGTGAGCCTTGGCTGACTTCGCTTCGGAGCACACGGACACGACGGTCCGACTGTGCGTCCGGCTGGGCTGCGACGCCGAGGTCGGGGTCGCCATCTTCGTCGAGGTCAACCGCGGCCACGGATGTTGCATCAACCCCGATCGGCAGCGACACCGGCGGTGAGAGAGCGAGTCCTGCGCTCGACTCCTGGTTCCGCAGCACAACGATGCTCGCCTGATCTGTCCCCTGCGCCACAGCGAGCACCTCGCCGTAACGGTCTGTCGGCCCCGCCGGATTGAGGTTCCGAATCGCGACGTCGCGGATCGCGCCCTGCACCGTAAATGACTGCACGGGGGCGAACGAGACGCCGGCCCCCATGCTCGCCGTCGTGTTCTCCAGCACGAAAATCCGGCCCGTCGGACCGCCCGGGCCGTCGAGCCCGCCGCCCCCACCGACGACGATTCCAGGCCGGCGAAGGTCCTTGTCGTCGTCCAGGTCGCCGATGTCGATGGAGCTCGGTCCGGAGCCGGCGCCGAGAACGACAGGCGCCTGCGCCGCGTAGCTCGCACCGCCCGTCCCGCGAAGCACGATCACCGCGCCAGCGAGCGAGTCCACGAGCGCGAGGTCCGTGAGACCGTCCCCGTTCAGGTCGCCCGCCGCGAGGGCCTCAAGCGCGCCGAGCCCCGTGAGCGGTGGCCTTGCGCTCATCGAACCCGTCACGCCCTGCGCCGTGGTCTGCCAATCGTGGTTGTTCACGAACACACGCACGGACCCGTCCGCGTCCGCCACGCCGATGTCCAGCCCTGGCATGCCGTCCAGTTGCGCGCACACCACGCCCCGAGGCGTCTCTCCGATCGGATAGGACAAGGCGGACCAGAACCCGAGAAACTGTCCTGCGCCGTCGACGCCGCGCGAGAACAGGATGATCAGCGAGCCGGGCGTCCCGGGAGTGATCAGGATTGCATCGTCTCGACCATCCCCGTCGATGTCCCCGCCCGCAGCGTCCACGAGCGCCGACGGCGCCGGTGAAGCCTGAGCGCCCGGCACGGCCAGTCTCGGCGCCAGCGCGCCGACCTCGAGCGACACGAGCGACGTGCTCCCGCCGCTGCCGTACACGACGCGCATGAAGCGATCATCGGGGAATCCCGGGAGGAACGCCACGTCGAACGTCGTGCCGCCGCGACTCGGGCCCGTGATCACCGTGCGCGCGAACCCAACCGGGGGCAGATACCCGTTCTGGAGTCGGACGCGCATCTCGCCCGCGAGGTGCGCCGGCCCGGTGAGCACGAGCGAACTCGTCTCCCCGACGCCCGCGCCGCTCACGTCCATTGTCAGCCTGCCGGACTGCGCTCCAGAGCCGGCGCCCGGCGGAAGACCGATCTGCACGTACGAGCCCTGCACGTCGATGCGCCCCCGCGTGGCGCTCCCCGCCGACAGCGACGGGTCGGGCCAGACGTTCCCGAGGTTGAACACGTCGCCCACCACGGCGCCGTCGCCGCGCAACGAGCCTCTCGACGCGATCGACAGCCCGCGATCGCCCACAATCGCGCCGGACGAGATCTGCACGACCCCGTCCCCGCCGAGCCCAACCGTCGGAACGCTCACGCCCTCGTGCCACTCCGACGCGTCCACGCGCAGTGCGCCGCTCGAGCCCGCCGCGCGACCGATCACCGCTGAGTTGAAGCTGTTCGTTTGCAGCAGCGCGTTCCCGCCAACGATGTCCACGGCGCCCGCGCCGCCGTCGCCGACAACAAAGTCGTCCACGTCTGCGAAGAACGCGGCGCCGGCGCTCACCGTGAGCGTGCCGACGGATCCCGCGTTCTGCCCGACCAGGATCGACTCGCTCACGCCCATCCCCTTGGTCGACTGCGCGCGCGCTCCAGGGCCGGTCACGCGGAGAGTCCCCTGGCCGCTCTCGCCCACGACGAGACGGGTTCCCTCCGCGCCGAACATGAGCTGAGCGCGATCCTCGACCGCCAGCTCGCCGATGCCTCTCGCGCCCACGAGCAGGTCGCCGTTCGACTGAAACCGCACGCGCTGACCCGAGACCCGCACACTCCCCGTCGCGCCGGGGTCGCGCCCGATCACTCCCGCAGAGGCCAGGAACGTTGTGGTCACTCCTGACGGGTTGGAGTTGATAAGCCTCAGGGCGCCCGGCGCACCGCTCGCGCCGCCGACGATGAGCGAAGGGTCGGCGATGTCCGGCGGCGCCAGGAGCGAATACCCCTGCAGAAGGTTGAACGTCACGTTGTCCCAGCGGACGTCGAGCGTCCGTGCTGTTTGGGCCGACGACACGTTGATGTTCACCGGCCACACCGGCGTCCCGGCGGGAAGCATCGGATCAAACCCCTCACGCTCGACCACGATGGCGCTCTCCACGCCCGGCAACCGGTCGCACTCCCAATTGAGGGCGTTCCCGTAGCTTCCACCCGCGAACGTCTTCCAACGCGACACCCGCGGGCTCGCGAACGTCCACGCGCTCTGCGTGCGGCCAGACGCGATCCCGCCCGGCATCGTGTTCGCGCTCAGCGAGCCGCCGAACAGCACGATCTCGGAGCGCGCAGGGTTCGCAGCTCCGGCGTGACGACGGATGCCCGGGGGCGAGCTACCGCTCGGCGTGCGCAGCGACCAACGCTGCAGGCGGTTGTCCCACTCCCACACGTCCGAGTACAGCGTCCCGGCGTTCTGATCGTCCGCGATCCCTCCGATCATCACCGTCGTGTTCGTGCTCCCATCGAACACCATCACGTGCCGCTCACGCGGGCTCGGCCACATCCCCGCGCCCGGCAACAACTGCGTCCAGCCCAGCAGGCTCGCGTCGAGCCGGTACAGCGTCCGATGCTGCGCGATGCTCGGCGGTGTGCCTGTCGATGTCCGCCCGCCGAACGCGACAATCACCGCGTCCCGCGTGTCGTACGCCATCGCGTGATTCGAAAGCGGGCTTGGCAGCGTGCCGACTGCCTGCCACGCGCCAGTGACCCCGTCCCACGCCCACGCGTCCGTCGCTGCCGAGCCGTTCGCGAGCACCCCTCCGGCCAGCACGGTGCGCCCCGTGCCCAGCGCAGCTCGCGCATAGACCATCGCGCTGTTCGCTCGCGCTGTCGGAAGCTGAGCCGTCGACCGTGTGGTCCATTGCGCGCCGTCCCACTCCCACATCCCCTCACTCGCAAGCCCGCCGCCCTGAAGTCGACCTCCGAAGAGAGTCACGCGCTGTGCGCGTTCGTCGTACGACATCACGTGTCCGAAACGCCCGCCCATCGAGGGCGGCGCCGCAGCCAGCGCCCGCGTCCAACGCCCGTCCCGTCCAACCCACGTTTCCGCGCTCACCGTGCCTCCGTTGGACACAATGCCGCCGAACAGAACCATTTCCCCGCGTGCCGCGTCGTACGCCATCGCGTGGCTCTCACGTGGGGCGGGGACCATGAGATGCCGCCATCCGGTGGCCGCGGACCATTCCCACGTCTCGCTGTTCGCGCTCGCGATGCCGCCGCCGGGTGTCGAGCCCCCGAAGAGCACGATCACGCCTCGAGCGCTGTCGTAGACCATCGAATGGCCTTCGCGTGTCGAAGGACCGCTCCCCGACGCAGCTTGTGCGATCGACCACGACGCGCCGGTCCATGACCACAGGTTTGTGTCCCCGTTGCCGCCGCCGTTTCCTCCGAACATCACGGAGACGCCACCGCCTCCCGCAGACGGCACGAACACCATCGAGGACTTCGATCGTCCCGCGGGCGGCGGCGTGTTCGAGATCAGACTCCAGACGCTCCCCGCACGCTCCCACGTCACGGCGCCACCCTGCACCGAGAACAGCACGTGCCGGCCTCGCACGCTGTCGTACGACGATGTGTGCTGATGACCCGTGACAGCGCCCTGACCCGGCGTGATCGTCGTCGCGATCTGCGACCACGTCCCGCTTGCGCCGTCCCACGACCACGAATCGCCGACGAAGTTGGAATTGTCCTGACCGCCGAACACCACGACACGCTGCGCGGCGCTGTCGTACACCATCGTGTGCGCGAACCGGGCGGTCGGACCCGACGTTGAGCGCAGCGCCCACGTTGCGCCGTCCCACTCCCAGGTCTCTCGGCTGTTCACTCCCGCGACCTGCCCGCCGAAGAGCACGACTCGCTGGCGTGCGGCGTCGTACGCCATCGCGCCTTGCGTGCGTGCCGGGGGCGAGGCAGAAGGCGTGATCTCGCGCCACGTCACGCCGTTCCACGTCCACGTGTCGTTGAGGAGCACGCCGGACGCATCGCGTCCGCCGAAGAGCACGGAAACTCCGCGTGCCGCGTCGTAGGCGAGATGGTGTTCGCTGCGTGCGGAGGGCCAGGCCGAGAACGCCCATTCGCCCGCACATGCCTGCCGCGCGCGCGCGGGGGTGGTCGATGCGAACATGCAAAGAATGGCCGAGAGGGCCCAAAGTCCGAGAGATGTGCGCACAACGTGCGACATACTTGTTCCTTTCGAGAGCGTGCCGGTGGCCGGCGCGCGACCGATCCAAGAGAGACGGTCCGGGCCCCGTTCGTGGCGGTCAGCGCACGGCGGATCGCCAAGGTACCCCCCCGGGGGGCCGGATAGAAGCCAAAACTGTCGAAGTGCGGCTCAGGGAGCGGCGCGATCGCGCTCGACACCCTCGCGGAGCCTGGCGTCCGGGGAGGAGGAGGGCGCGTCGGCCAGCAGCGTGAGAACCCGGGCAAAGGAGGACTCGGCCGCGGAGCGGTCCCCGGCGGCGCGTTGGGCCAGTGCGAGAGCCCAGAGGGCGCGTGGGGAGGGTGACGGGGCGGCGGCGACGGCCTCGTTGGCCGAGGAGAGCGCGGTGTCGGCCATTCGCCTGGCGTCGAGGAGGGCGATGCCAGCGAGGGCGTCGGCGTGGGCGGCGCGGAGGGGCTGTGCGGCGCCGGGGGCGTCGATGCGCGGGCGTGTGACGCTGAGGAGCGTGTCGAAGCAGGAGCGTGCCTGCTCGTCTCGGTTGTCGAGCAGGAGGGCCCAGCCGGCGCGGAGGAGGGCCTCGGTGTGGAGCTGGGCGCGTGCGGCGTCGTCTGGCGCTGCGTTGGCGAGTGCGGCGGCGCTGGCCGAGGCGGCCTGGAGGCTCTCGATGGCGTCGGTGGCGCCGTCGGCCCAGCGTGCGAGGGCGAGCGTGCACTCGATCCTGGTCGCGGCGAGGGAGTGGGCGGCTCGCTCGGGGTCCTGCTTGAGGAGGGCGGCGGCGACGCCGGAGGCGTGGGTGAGCTCGGCGAGCGCGTCCTTTGTTTTTCCGCGTGCGAGCAGCGCGTTGGCGCGGGCCACGCGCGCGTCGCGGAGGCTCTCGTTGCAGACGCGGTCCTGTGGCGCAAGGCGGACGGCCTCTGTCGCGTCTTCGACCGCGCGTCGGTATTCGTTGGCGGCGTCGTCGGCGATGCCGGACTCGCTGAGCGCGTCGGCGAGGGCGCGGCGCGCGATGGCGAGATCGCGCGGGCCTCGGACGTTGTCGGGCATCGCGTCGCGGATCTCGCCGGCCTGCGTCACGGCTTCCCGGAGCGTGTCGACGGCTTCTTCGAGCCTGCCCTGCTGGGTGAGGAAGGAGCCGAGGGTGAGGAGGCCGATCATGAGATCGCGCGGGGCGCGGAGGCTGTCGGTGCGGGGTTGGGTGGGTGCGGACTCGGCCTCGAGGTTTTTTCGACGGATGGCCACGCTCTCGCGCATGGCCTTCACGGCCTCGTCGAGCCTTCCGGTGTCGGCGTTCAGCTGCGCGAAGCGGCCGAGCGCCACGGCGATGTCGCGTGCCTCGGCCGGGTCGGAGGGCTCTGCGCCTGCGAGTTCGCGTCGGATGGAGAACGACTGCGTGTATGCGTCGCGGGCGGCTTCGTAGTCGCCCTTGACGCGGAGGAGGTCGCCGATCTTGAGGAGCGACGCGGCGAGGACGCGTTTGGAGAAGACGTCGCGTTTTCCGCCCGCGAGCGCTTCTCGGGCCATGTCTGCGGCGGAGCGGTAGGTGGCGAGGGCTTCGTCGCTCTTGCGTGCGCTGTTCTGCGCGTCGGCGAGGGAGAGGAGGGAGGCGGCGAGTTCGGAGCGGAGTTGCGGGTCGGGGCTGGAGTTCTTGAGTTCGGTAAGGAGACGGACGGACTCGGAGTAGGAGGCGAGCGCGTCCTCGGGTTTGCCGACGCTTGGGCCCCGGATGCCGCCCTGGACGTCGCCGACGACGGCGTGGGCCGCGGCGAGGGTGCGGGCGACGTGGGGGGCGTCCGGCGCATCATCGGCGAGCCGGTCGAGGGAGTCGCGCACGTCCTTGACGAACATTTCGCGTCGAGCGGCGGAGGAGCGGAAGGAGTCCATCTCGTTGAAGACGCGCAGGAGGAGGCCGGACATCTGGGTCATGCCGGTGGCGACGCGGTCTGCGCGTGCGCGTTCGGCGAGGGCTTCGTTGCGTTGCCAGGCCATGCCGGCGAGTCCGACGGCGAGACCGAGGACGACGGTGATCGCGGCGCCGACGCCGGTGCGGTTGCGGCCGACGAACTTGCGTGCGCGGTAGGCGACGGAGTCCGGGCGTGCGACGACGGGCATGCCGTCGAGATGTCGTTGGATGTCCTCGGAGAGGGCGAGCGCGGAGGCGTAGCGGCGCTGCGGCTCTTTGCGCATGGCCTTGAGCACGATGTTGTCGATGTCGCCGGAGAGGCGTCTGCGGAGTCGGTCCGGGCGGCCTTCGCGCGTGCGCGAGACCTCGACGGGGCCGATGGTTCGTGTGCCGGTTTGCGAGGGGGCGCCGACGGAGGGCGGCGTGGTGGGGTCGGGGACTTCCTCGACGCGGGTGACGGCGGCGCTGGGTCGCTCGGGCTCGACCTCGCAGATGACGCGGACGACTTCCTGGAGGACGCGCGTCTTGATGCGGTAGGGGCGGTGCCCGGTGAGCAGTTCGTAGAGGAGAACGCCGAGGGAGTAGACGTCGGAGGAGGTGGTGAGTGGGTCTCCGCGGACCTGCTCGGGGCTGGCGTACTCTGGGGTCATGAGGCGCAGCTCGGGCGCGGTGGGGGCCTGCGTGAAGGCGACGAGGTCGGGGTTGAGGAGTTTGGCGATGCCGAAATCGAGGAGCTTCACTTCGCCGGCCGAGGTCACGAGGATGTTGGAGGGCTTGAGGTCGCGGTGGACGACGAGGTTCTGGTGTGCGTAATGCACGGCCGAGCAGACGGTGCGGAAGAGGTCGAGTCGTTCGGAGATTTTGAGTCGGTGCGCGTCGCAGTGCTTGTCGATGGGGAGTCCTTCGACGTATTCGACGACGAAGTATGGCCGGCCGTCCTCGGTCTGTCCGCCGTCCATGAGGCGTGCGATGTTGGGGTGGTTCATCGCGGCGAGGAGCTGCCGCTCGTGCTCGAATCGTCGGAGGATGTCGTCGGTGTCCATCCCCTTGCGGATGAGTTTGATGGCGACGCGTCGGTGGAAGCGGTCGTCGTCGCGGGTGGCGAGATAGACGAGACCCATGCCGCCCCTGCCGATTTCACGGAGGATTCGGTAGGGCCCGATTCGTTCGGGTGGGACCTCGGTGACGCGCTCGTACATTCGCCGGCTGCTGGGCGGGCCGGAGGCGGAGCCGAGCCCTGACGAGGCGGGGGTGGACGGGGCGGTGGCCGAGGTTTCGTCGTTGGGGTCTGGCAGGTTTTGGTTTTCGGGCTGGTCCATGGTGCGTTCCTGCTCGGAAGAGAGCATGGAGCGGGAGTGGGGGGCGCGGGGTGGCCAAAAGGGGGCGCCGAGGCGTGGTGGGTGGGTTGCGTTCTCGCGTCGATTCCGGGCCGGCGTCGCGGGCGGTGGGGGATCGGTCGTGAGAAATGTATCCGTCTCGCGCGCGTCGGGTGCGGGGTCGGCTCTCTCTGAGATGAAGGGTGAGGAGAGAGGGGAAAGGACGATTCGGAGTCAGCAGTGATCGCCCATGGCGTGGCAGATCGAACGACGGCGAAGGCGAGGCGGGGGCATGCGTTCGCGGGCATGAGCTCGGAGGGGCGATTGTCCACGAGCGGCGCGAACGGTATACGGGGCGGGCATATGTCGCACCCAATGGATGATCGCGCCCCCTCGCCCGCCCCGTCGCAGCGGCCGGACCATTTTCCACCGACGTTGATGACGTGGCTTCGCGGCGTGGTTGCGCGCGGCGACGCCGGGGCGTTGGAAGCGGCGCGGCACGTGATGGAGGTGTACGCGTGGCCGCTGTCGGTGTATTTCAAGGGGAGCAGTTTCCGATGGCTGGGCGACGCGGACGACGTGGTTCGGGGGTTCTTCGCGGATCGTCTGAGTCGGGAGGAGTTCTTCGAGCGTTGGCTGGAGAGCGGTCGCCGACTGCGTCACTGGCTGATCGTGGCGTTCAAGCACTACCTGTACGAGACGGCGCGGTCGCGTCGGCGGGATGGTCGAGCGGGTCCGATGGACGGGGGCGGGGACCTGGCGTCGGAGCCGGACGGGGAGACGCTTCGCGGGTTTTGGCGGGAGATGGCGCGGAGCGTCGTGGCGCGGGCGATGGATCGCGCGGAGTCGCGGTGCGCGGAGGACGGGTTGGCGGAGCACTGGGTGGTGTTCCGTCGGCACATGGTGGACGGGGCGTCGTACTCGGCGATCGAGCTGGAGACGGGGACGCCGCCGGCGCGTGCGGCGGTGATGGCGCGAACGGCGTGCAACCGGTTCCGTGCGGCGTTGCGCGAGGGCGTGTCGTGGCCCGGGGCGAGCGAGACGGAGATCGACGCGGAGATTGCGTCGCTGATGGAGGATCTGTCGTGAGCGCGTCTCGTGCGGTGCGAGCGGACGGTCCGACGCCGATCCCGCCCCGGGTGAGCGCGGCGCAGGCGACGGGTCTGCTGAAGATCGGGATGGGGCGGCCCTTGCGCCCTGTGGACGGCGTGATCTCCCGCTTGCGGCAGCGCGACGGCGCGGCGTGGGTGGATCGTCGCGTCGAAGAAGCGCTGCGGGGCGCGCTGTCGGAAGGGCTGGCCGCGCCGCTGGACTTGCTGAGCGGCCGCCTCCAGGAAGAACAACTGGAGGCGGTGAAGCGCTGGTGCAAGAAGACGGTGGCGCGGCGCCCTGAGGAGAGTGAGGAGAGCCTCGGCGCGTTGCTGGTGTATTTCCTCGTGTTGGGATCTGCGGCGGCGCACTCGGGCAAGCGTCTTACGCAGCGTGCGGGCGGCGAGGTGGGGGACACGCTGGTGGATCTTGCGGACGCGTTGCCGCCCACGTGGGCCGAGCTGGCGCGGCGCGGCGCCGAGCGGCTGTGCGCGTGATCGATCGGTGTGAAAGCCCCGACGGTGCGCGGTTGCGCACGGCGGGGCGAACAGGGAGAGGACGATGGGGGGCGGGTCACCTCGTGGTTGCGCTCGTGCCGTAGTAGGAGAGGAGCGTGTTCAGGTCCGCGAAATCGACGTCGCCGTCGAGATCGGCGTCCGCGGTCAGGCAGCGGCCTGAGCTGCCGAACTGGGAGAGCAGAGCGTTGAGGTCTGTGAAGTCGACGCGCCCGTCGGCGTTCGTGTCGCCGAGGACGAAGGGGGAGACGGGGATGACGCGTTCGGCCATGATGACCGGCGCGCCCTTGTTGGTTCTGAGCCAGAGGTCGTGCAGCACCTCGCCCCACTCGTTGGTGGTGTTGTAGTCGCGGAGCGCTTCGATGTAGTGCTTTGTGACGGTCTGGTAGTAGAGGCGGACCTCGACGCTGGCCGCGCCCGCGGGGAGACGGAAGCAGGAGTCGTCCCAGTGCTGTCCGTCGGCGTATTCCCACGCGACGGCGGGCGCGCCCGCGGCTTCGTAGGCGGCGTTGTTGAAGCCTCGTGGGGGGATGCGGCTGTCTTTCTCGATGGTGTCGGCGAGTGCCATGTGGGTGGTGACTCCGGCAGGGAAGCCGGTGAGTCCTGCGGCGAAGTCGCTGAGTCCGACGTGCATCTCGTAGATGACGGTGGAGGCTTCATCGAGTTCGGCGGTGTCGAAGTCGTAGTGGCCGTACTCGTGGATGATGAGTCCGGCGGCGTCCTTGACGGCGAGGCTGAGGAAGATGCGCCGGCCCTCGATGTGCCCGGTGGGGATCTTGTGGCCGGACTCGTTGGTGACGCGGATGTTGACGCGGCCGGCGGCCTGTGCGCCCTCGAGCGTGGCCGCGCGCGCGAGCATGTCCTTGGCGGCGAGGATGCCTCGGTCCATCGATTGGGGGTTGACGTTCGGGTCGTTCTGGTAGTGCTCCTTGATGATCTCGAGCACCCACGAGGAGGCGCCTGCGAACTCGTGCCGGGCGACGTCTGGGCGTGTCGGTCCGAACGAGCAGGCCTTGCCTTCGGCGCGCGGCATGTGGCAGTCCTGGCAGGAGGAGACCACGGAGGCGCCGGCGCCACCGAAGCGTCCGCCCATGTCGACGCCGCCGTTTGCGAATGCGGAGAGTTTCCATTCGGAGTAGGTGCGTTCGAGGGGGAACTGCGTCCAGGGGTCTTCGTTGGGCGTGGGCTGGTTGATGGCGTTGTAGCGGTATGTCCCGTCTGGTTGCTTGGAGACGGCGAGGTTGCCGACTTCGTGGCATGTGCCGCAGAAATCGCCGGTTCGGTGGAATGGGGAAGTGATCATCTCGTGGGGTGCGACATGATCGGATCGCGGCCCGCGACGGTGGCCGAGGGGATCGAGGACGAACATGGCGTTGGCGTAGAAGTTCGGTTTGTCCGCGCCGAGCGCGGCGAGGATGGCCTGGTCTTCGGGTGGGCTGATGCCTGGTTTGTAGATGGGGTCGACCATGGCGTGGCAGAAGTGGCAGTTGACGCCGTCCTGGTCGATGGCGTTAACGGAGGCGCCGGAGGGGTCGTATGCAGAGCCGGTGGTCCAGGTCATGGGCACGTGGCAGCGCATGCAGTAGTAGCCGGCGTTTGCGGCGTCTTGATTTGCAGTGGCCATCTGCGCCCAGAAGAGCGGGTCTCTGCCGGCCTGCCCCATGAGGCTGCCGGACCAGGAGTCGTAGGGCTCGGTGACGGGGTCGAAGTGGCTGTGACACCCGAAGCAGCCGTCGGAGGTGTAGATCTCGTTGTAGGTGACCATCCCGATCTGAGTGCCTGGGATGTGGAAGTCGGTGAGTGTGAGCGGCACGACGGCGGCGATGGCGCCGCCGGTGGAGATGATCGCGAGGAGGAGTAGGGGCTTTCGGTGGCGTGGGAGGAGTCGTGCGGCAAGACGGCGGGGGCGCTGGGGCATCGCAACACTCCTGGAGGTGGTCGGGGAGCGTCTAACTGGAGTCACATGTCCTGAATGGTGCCGCGGGCGGGCCGTCGTGTCAAGATATGTGGATTGAAATATCCGAGATTGGGGGCGGGGGTGGGCGGCGGTTGCGCGGGGCGGCGTGTGCGGGGGGCGTATGATCGCGGCTCGTCGGGGGTGGTCCGAGCACAACGCCAGGGAATCAGCGACGCCGATGCCTTCGAGAAACATCTACAACCGGGTGCCGACGTTCACCGAGATCGACGGGGTGCTGAACGCGATCGTGGAGATCCCGAAGGGGAGGCGGAACAAGTTCGAGATCGACAAGCAGACGGGGATGATCCGGCTGGATCGGTACTTGTACTCGTCGGCGATGTACCCGGGGGATTACGGGTTTATTCCGCGGACGCTGGCGGAGGACGGGGACCCGCTGGACATTCTGGTGCAGGTGAACGAGGCGACGTTTTCGGGGTGTTTGATCGATGCGCGGGTGGTGGGGTTGTTCAAGATGACGGACAAGGGGGTGAACGATTACAAGGTGCTTGCTGTGCCGCACACGGATCCGCTGTTTGCGCACTTCCAGGATCTGCACGATGTGCCGAGGCATTTTTTGAGGGAAGTGGAGCATTTCTTTCTGACGTACAAGCAGTTGGAGGGGGCGACGATCGAGTCGGGCGGGTGGGTGGACCGGGAGACGGCGATGGGGGAGATTGCGAAGTCGATCGGCCGGTATGAGACGTCTCCTGATGGGATGGAGTTGCCGGAGGAGTGAGCCCGAACAATCTCCGTAAATGACGCTTGACATGGGGGAAATAACTCGTACATTCTCCGAGTGAACAGATAGCGAACATCGGAGGTTCGGGCCATGCAGACCGCATCGAAGTTGCTGAAGCTCGCAGAGCGTGGGTCGTTTTCGCGGATTTTGAGCGAAGTGGGGCGCACTGGGGTAGAGGTCGGGGAGATTGGGCCGGGCGGGCTGGAGGTTGCGGCGTTGGCGCTGGCGGTGGGCCGAGCTTCGGAGGTATCGTACGAGGTGACTCCCGAGATTGAGGGATTGCTTTCGCGTCTGGAGTCGGTGTGGGAAGAGAGAGCGAGAAGTGTTTCGGGGAGCACGATGGGCTTGGTGGTTCGTGGTGTGGCGTCGCTCGTGGAGTTGTGCGCGCGTGCGGGCGGTTCAGAGGAAGTGTCACGCCGAGCGGGGGCGCTGTTGGAGCGTGCGTGCGGCGGGGTGAAGCGGATGGGTGCGGGTCGGGGCGTTGAGCGAGGGAGCAGCAGGGGTGTGGGAGTGCGCACGATGGGGTCGGGCGGTGAGCGAGCGTTGCGTGCTTGGGAGCGGACTCGGCGTGCGGGGTCGAAGGCCGCGTGACGCGTGCGGAGCGGGGACCGGTCGTGAGTGATCGGTATCATGGCGGGCCCAAATCGGGGAGAGGAGTGGCCCATGTCCCGCAAGTCGATCGCGAATGTGGAAGTGTCGGGGAAGCGCGTGCTGATGCGCGTGGATTTCAATGTGCCGGTGGATGGGGGGGAGATCTCGGATGACCGGCGGATCCGGATGGCGTTGCCGTCGATCCGGAGCGTGATCGATCGGGGTGGGCGGTTAGTGCTGATGTCGCATCTGGGGCGGCCCGCGGGGACGGGGTACGAGGCGGGGTCGTCGCTGGGGGTGTGCGCGAAGCGTCTGGGCGAGCTGCTGGGGAAGCCGGTGGGGTTCCCCTCGCAGGACTGCACGGACGAGAAGGCAAAGAGCGCGGCGATGGGTCTGAAGAACGGGGAGGTGATGCTGCTGGAGAACCTTCGGTTCCACAAGGCGGAGCAGAAGGGGGAGCCGACGTTCGCGGCGAAGCTGGCGGCGTTGGGGGATATCTATTGCAACGACGCGTTCGGGACGTGCCATAGGGCGGACGCCTCGATGGTGGCCGTGCCGAAGGCGATGAAGACGGAGGGGAAGGCGGCGGTGTGCGGGCTGTTGGTGGAGAAGGAGATCAGGCACCTGCACTCGGCGCTCGAGAACCCAGCGCGTCCGTTCGTCGCGGTGCTCGGCGGCGCGAAAGTGTCGGACAAGCTGGTAGCTATCGAGCGGTTGCTGGAGATCACGGATCACGTGGTGATCGGCGGCGCGATGGCGTACACGTTTTTGAAGGCTCTGGGGAAGAACGTGGGCGCGAGCCGCGTCGAGGAAGACCGTCTCGCGGATGCGAAGCGGATCCTCGAGAAGGCCGCGGTTGCGAAGTGTGAGCTGCACCTGCCGAAGGATCACGTGGTGGGGACGGTGTTTGCGGAGAGCGCGGGCGAGGTGTCGGTGGTGAAGGAGATGCAGGCCGGCCAGATCGGGCTGGACATCGGCCCGGAGACGCAGTCGGCGTACTCGGCGCTGATCTCGGGCGCAAAGACGGTGGTATGGAACGGTCCGATGGGGGTGTTCGAGTGGCGGATGTTCGGCGTGGGCACGCGCGCCGTGGGCGAGGCGATGGCGCGGGCGACGCGCGAGAACGGGGCGACGACGATCGTGGGCGGAGGCGACACGGCGAGCGCGGCGGAGAAGTTCGGCGTGGCGAACCAGGTCAGTCACGTGTCCACGGGGGGCGGGGCGAGCCTGGAGATGCTCGAGGGGAGGCCGTTTGAGGCCGTGGAGCTGCTGGATCGGGCGTGAGCGGGGCGGCTCACGAGCGGAGCCGGTGGGTGAATATTCCTGCACGGGGCGCGCTGACCACGGGTTGATTGCGCGGTAGGGTGTAGGTGTGCGCCCGGATTGCGGTGGGGATGGGTTTGAGATGGGGCGCGCGACAACGAGGAGGCGCGCGACATGGCCGTGTCGATGAAGCAGTTGCTCCTGAACATGGGGCGGTACGACGCGTCGGACTTGCACCTGAAGGTCGGGATGCCCCCGTTCTTTCGAGTCGCGGGCGAGCTGCGCGCGTTGGGGCTGCCTCCGCTGACGGAGCAGGACACGGACCGGCTGCTGACGGAGATCATCCCGCCGGGACTGCGTGAGCGGTACGACCGTGCGGGCGATCTGGACTTCTCGTCGTTCCTCGACACGAAGGCGATCATGGCGCGCGAGAAGGCGCTTGCCGCGGGGATCACGGCGGACAAGGGTGATGAGGAGGAGATGTCGTCGCATTACCACGAGGGCGTGGATCGGTTCCGGTGCAACGTGTACCGGGCGGGGGGCGGCATGCACGCGGCGATCCGTCGGATCAAGCCGGAGATACCGACGTTCGAGTCGCTCCACCTTCCTCCCATCTACGAGAAGCTGGCGGATGAGGCGATGGAGGGGCTGGTGCTGGTGGTTGGGGTGACGGGCTCGGGGAAGAGCTCGACGCTGGCGTGCATGATCGAGCGGATCAACCAGACGCGCTCGTGCAACATCGTGACGATCGAGGATCCGGTGGAGTACCACTTCCATCCGCGGAAGTCGATCATCTCGCAGCGAGAGGTCGGGCTCGACGTGCCGGGGTACAAGGAAGCGCTCAAGTTCGTGGTGCGTCAGGACCCGGACATCATCTTCATCGGCGAGCTGCGCGACCACGACACGGTGATGGCGGCGATCCAGGCGGCGGAGACGGGGCACCTGGTGTTCGGCTCGCTGCACACGGCGGACGCGATGCAGGCGTTCTCGCGCATCATCGAATTCTTCCCGCAGAACGAGCACGAGTTTCTGCGGTCGTCGCTGAGCAATTCGTTGAAGGCGATCTGCGCGCAGCGTCTGATCCCCGCGAACGTGGACGCGACGGGCGGATCACGGGCCGTGCCCGCGACCGAGGTGCTGCTCAACAACGCGACGGTGAAAGAGCGCATCCGGGAGGGCCAGGACCAGGACATCCCGGCGATCATCAACGGGAGCACGGCGGACGGGATGCGGTCGTTCACGCACAGCCTCGCGGAGCTGGTCGAGAAGGAGTACATCTCCATCGACAACGCGATGGAGGCGGCGCCGAACCGCGAGGCGTTGTCGAGCCGGCTCAAGGGCGTGCAGGTGCGCGCGGCGACGCTCGTGAAGCGGGGCTGAGGCTCGCGGATGGTCGGGATGTTCGGCGGCGCGGCCCGATCGCGTCAGCGGCGTCCGCGTGCGGCGAGCGTGGCCATGCCGGCGAGCGCGAGCGCTGCGGGAGTGGGCAGCGGGATGACGTGGCCCAGGAAGAGGAAGTCCATCGTGTCGCCGGTCGGTGAGCCGCTGGAGTTGGTGGTGTTCCAGCCGCGGCCGACCCAGTAGTTCTGTCCCGCCTGCGGGTGGCCGGTGAGCCGGTGATCGTCCTGGAGGAAGAGGAAGGTTTGCGCGGGGCTGGTGTTCTCGTAGAAACTAAAGACGGTTCCCGCGGTGAAGTTCGCGTTGCCGGCGAGGGCGGTGAGCGTGCCTCCGTTCACGCCGCCGGAGCCGGGGCCGACGATCCACCCGGACCCTGACGGGCTGACGTTGAGCGTGAAGTTGAAATCGAGGGTGTAGGCCCCGAGTCCGTAGCCTGCGTTGCCGCCGGACGCGACGCCGCCATAGACCGTGCCGTGGATGTTGATGGTGAGCGGTCCGCCGGAATCGTCAACGGTGAGGATGGTGTCGCCGTAGCTATCGAAGGAGAAGGTGGTGACGCCGGCGGCGCCGGAGAACAGGTTGTCCATCCGCAGGCCGTATGGCGGGGGGTTCTGGTCGCCGTCGGGATGATCGGAGAGGAGGAACTGCATGGAGACGGCGTGGGCCGGGAGCGCGGTGACGAGCGCGCCGGCGAGAGTGGTTGCGCCGAGTCGGGACAGGATCGACATGTGTGTGCTCCTGCGGGTCGGTTGCCGGCGGTCGCGTACGACATCGCGCGGCATCTCGAGATGTGATTCGGCCCGACGTCAGGGTCAGCCCGACCGGAGGCGGCGCAGCGCATCGTGACGGGGCACGCGTCGCATTCTCGTCGTATAGCACAAGACGGCGAGTGGATCAATGATTGTGAAGCGCATCGGCGCGGAAGCCACAAAAATGATGTGCGACGCCGGAGGGAGTCTCCGGCGTCGCACGGAAGTGCGTGAAGGCATGTCGATCAGTCGCAGGGCACGCCGAAGCCGGAGAGGACGGCGTTGAGATCGGTGAAGTTGGTGGTGTTGTCGTCGGGGATGCCGTCGTTGTCGGCGTCGGGCGCGACGTTGCCGGGGAGATTGAGTCCGGTCTGGCCGAAAAAGGAGAGGACGTTGTTCAGGTCGGAGAAGTTGACGACGCCGTCGTCGTTGGTGTCGCCGAGGCAGGGGAGGGCCCAGGCGCGGATGTTGTCGGCGTAGAGGATGGAGCCTGGGGTGGCGGAGTTCTCATCGCCGCTCGAGAAGAAGAGGATGTCGAGGTTCTTGCTGGTGAGGAGAGTGGCGCCGTCGCAGGTGTTGATGGAGGCGGTCTTGATCACGGCGCCGGTGCTGTCTCGGAGGGGTCGGCCGTTGATTCGGAAGGTGTGATTGCCCGCGAGATTCTTGTGCATGGAGAGCTGGAAGAAGCCGCCGAAGCTGAGGCCGTGGGAGGTGAAGGGGACTCCGGCGTTGATCCAGAGGGCGGCGGCGGGTCCGCCGGCGACGGGCGGGCAGACGAAGGCGGGGTTGGGCGCGGTGTACCAGAACGTCTGCGTGACGGAGGAGAAGGCGATTCGCGTGGAGAGGGAGAAGACGTTGGGTTGTGAGGATTGCTGTCCCGGGCTCCAGACGCGCGTCGTGGCGCCGTTGGTGAGCATGTAGTGGCCGGACGTTGCCCAGCCGCGCGAGGAGGAGGCGACGACGTTGGGGAGTCGGGTGGATGCCTGGGTGAAGGAGAGGAAGTCGGGGTCGTTGGGGGGGAGCGGGTCGGTGTCGAGGAAGAGGTTCTCCATGCGGAGGACTTTGGAGGAGTTGATCCCGGCGCCTTGTTGGATGGGCATATCGGGCGCGGAGGCCCAGCGGAAGGGGGTGTTGGGGTTGTTGTCGTCGTCATGGAGGCCGATGGTGAGGCCGTCGATGCCCCACTCGAGATCGTCGGACCAGACGAGGATCAAGGGCCACGGGGTGCAGCACGGCAGCTGGACGCAGGCGAGCGAGACGTCGTCCCACGACATCGCGTTGCCGGCGCCGAGCGAGTTGTTCTCGGATTCGTACCAGAGCGCGTCGATGGAATTGACGAACGCGGCGCCGGTGTAGATGGTCGCGCCGCCGACGGAGATGGTCATGGCGCGCGAGCTGGTGACGTTGACGCAGACGTTCCGGTAGATGTTGTCGAGCGGCCAGTTGAAGCCGGTGGGATCGACGTCGGCGCCGATGACGGGGGCGTTGGCGAGTGGATCGGGCGAGCCGGCTTCGTCGACGGGGTCGTACGCCTGGTTGATCTGGACGTAGGTTGCGCTGGAGTACGGACTGGAGGGCGTTTCGCGGCCGATGAAGAATCGGGACACGATGGAGCTTTGCGTGACTGACTCGGGCGCGAGCGCGCGCACGGTGGCGTTGCCGGCGGGGAGTTTGATCGTTGTGCAGATGGAGAAGGGGTTGGCGGCCGTTGCGAAGGTGAGCGGGAGGCTGGTCTTGTTCTCCTGGCGGTAGTGGTTGTCGGGGAACATGTTGATCTGGCGGAGGACCTGGCCCTGCGCGCCGTCGGGGGTGACGAACGCCTTGGCGGAGAGGCGATCGGTCCAGCGTGTGCCTTGGCCGAAGAGGGGTCCGGCATAGAGCCATTCGAGGTCGTCGACGTACATGCCGCTGGCGCATTCGAGAGGCGGGGGGACGGGGAGGACGGTCACGGCGCCTTGGAGTTGGAGGTTGTCGATGTAGATCGAGCCTGTGGCTTCGTAGGAGCCGCGGACGGCGTGGCGATCGAAGCGTGGCGCGCTGATGGCGAGGCCTTGGAACCCGAGGAGGGGGCCTTGTCCGTCGTTGTAGTCGATGAGGATGGAGATGGATCCGTCGATGTTGCCCTGGTGCGTGATGCGGAACCAGGTGTTGAGGGGCGGGGACATCTCGCCGTTGGGCCCGGGCGTCTGGGGGCCCGCGTAGCCCGCTGGGAATGTCAGGGGGAGGAAGATGCCGGAAGTGAAGGAGTATGGGTCGAAGGTGAGGTTGTAGAAGTGGGGGATGACGCCGAGGGGGAGGCTGCCGCTGGGATCGGAGTTCGTGCCGCCCCAGAGGAGACGATCGATGACGAAGCCGGCGGTGGCGTTGATGGCCTCGTGCGTCCAGAGCGTGTCGAGGGAGGTGAGGTAGGCGTCGGTGGCGACGACGGAGGGTTGCGCGACGGTGGGGGAGACGAGCGTGCGAGGCGGCGCGGGAGGAGGCGGGTTGCCTGGCGGGGCGCTGGAGAAGTTGTACGTGTAGCCGGTGAAGAAGCCGTTGGGCGGCTGGATGAAGGCGACGCGCGCGCGGATTTTGGTTGAGCTGTTGCCGGCGAGCGGGTCGTTCACAGCGAAGACGGCGCCGGGGCCGACGGCGGGGGCGCTGAGCGTGCTGAGGTCGGTGTGGCCGGAGGCGCTGCCGCCCCAGACGCCGCCCAAGGCTTGGCCGTTGACGGGCGTCGGCTCGAGCGCGAGCGATTCGAAGTTGTTGGTGTAGGTGACGGGGAGGAGGCCGTCGGCGCCGGAGGAGGCGCGGGAGAGCGAGCCCCAGGCCGAGGCGAGGTCGATGCGGCTGGCGGGGGAGTCGACGACGCGGCCTTGAGCGCGCGCGACGAGCGGCGCGTCAGGGTCCTTGGTGTTGTAGAGCGGAGAAGACGGGGCGAGATCGCACGAGAGCGCGAGTGCGCCGGCGAGGAGAGCGACGGAACGGGTGTGGCGGGTCATGTGGTTTCCCCAACGAGTGGCGCGTCGCCGGGGCCGTCCGGGCGCGTGCCACGGAAATGCGGAGCGGTGTCCGATACGAGCAATGTATCAGTCCCGGTTCCGGGGGCCATGGAAAGTGAATGAAAATGCACAAAGAAGAAGCCGCGGGAGGGGTCGGCCCGCCCGCGGCTCGGCATGGGACTCGATCGCGAGCTTCTTACGTGCAGGGGACTCCGAAGCCGACGAGCACGGCGTTGAGGTCTGCGAAATTGGTGACGCTGTCGTCCGGAACGCCGTTGTTGTCGAGGTCGGGGGCGACGTTGCCGCCGATGGTGGGGCCGGACTGGCCGAAGAAGTTGAGGACGTTGTTGAGGTCGGCGAAGTTGACGAGGCCGTCGTCGTTGGTGTCTCCGACGCAGGGCAGTGCCCATGCGCGGATGTTGTCGGCGTAGAGGATGGAGCCGGGGCCGGCGGAGTCTTCATCGCCGCTGGAGAAGAAGTAGGCGTCGAGGTTGGAGTTGAGCATGAGCGCGGCGCCGTTGCACGAGGCGAGAGAGCCCGCGGTGACGGCTGCGCCGCCTGAGTTTCGGAGCAGCGCGCCGTTGATGCGGTAGGTGTGGTTTCCCGCGAGGTTCTTGTGGATGGAGAGAGTGAACGAGTCGCCGAGGTTTACGCCGAGCGAGGCGAGCGAGACGCCGGTGTCTGTCCAGAGGGCGGCCGGGCCTCCGCCGGTGGGGCAGGTGAAGGCGGGGTTGGGCGTGGTGTGCCAGAGCGTTTGCGTGACGGAGGAGTGCGCGAGGCGGGTGGCGAGTGCGAAGGTCGTCGCGCTGGTGGCGTGCGCAGGGCTCCAGAGTCTCGTGGTGGCGCCGTCGGTGAGGATGTAGGAGCCGCGCACGGCCCAGCCGCGCGTCGGCGAGGCGACGACGCTGGGGAGGCGCGTGACGGCCTGGGTGAAGGAGATGAACGCGGGGTTGCCGGGCGCAGAGGGGGTGATGTCGCGGTAGAGGTTCTCCATGCGGAGGAGCTTGGTTTGGTTGGCGCCGGCGGACTGCTCGATGGGCATGCGTGCGGCGGAGGCCCAGCGGAAGGGCGTCGACGGATTGTCGTCGTCGTCCATGTTGCCGATGGTGATTCGCTCGTGTGCCCACTCGAGATCGTCGTGATAGAGGAGCGCGAGGGCCGGCGGTGAAGTGAAGAGGAAGAGCGGGCTGCACTCGAGGCTCACGTCGTCGATGAACATCTCGTTGTCGACGCCCACGACGTTCTGCTCGGACTCAAAGGCGAGTCGGTCGAGCGAGTTGACGAACGCGTCGCCGTCGAAGACGGACATGCCCGCGATGCTGACGTTCAGGGAGCCGTCGAGGGAGGTGAGGAAGCAGAGATTCTGCTCGACGGCGAGGGGCCAGTCGAAGCCAGTGTCAACGACATCGGCTCCGATCACGGGATTGTTGGCGAAGGGGGTGGGGGCGCCGAGTTCGTCGATGGGGTCGTAGCTGGGGTTGATCTGCACGTAGACGCGGTTGGTGTAGGGCGACGGGGGGGCTTCGCGTCCGATGAAGACGCGCGAGTGCAGACGCTCATCGGCGAGGGAGTGCACGGCGACGGCGCGGACGGTGTGGTTGGGGTCGGAGAGGCGGATGTTGACGCAGAGGCGCACGGGGTTGCCGAGGAGCGGGTAGGAGAGCGGGAGGCGTGTGGCGTTGGTTTCGGTGTGGATGTTGTTTGGTGAGAGGTTGCGTTGGCGGAGCACTTTGTCGCCCGAGCCCTGGGGCATGTCGACGACGTCGGAGAGGAATCCGGACCATCGCTCGTTGACGGGCAGCGGGCCGAAGTTGAGCCACTGCAGGTGATCGAGGTATGTGCCCGTGACGCAGGTGAGCGGGGGCGGGACGGGCGTGGGGGGCGGGGGCGGGCTGCCCTCGGCGTGGAGGTTGTCGATGGCGTAGGAGCCCGCGGCCTCGGCGGACATGTTCGTGCTGAGGCGGTCGAAGGCGGTGAGGCCGTTGATGCTCGGGCCCTGGAATCCGGTGACGGGTCCCTCGCCGTCGTAGAAGTCGATCCGCTGGGTGGCGACGCCCGCGATCGAGAACTCGTGGATGACGCGGAACCATGCGTTGACGGGGGGAGACATCTCGCCGTTGGGGCCGGGCGTCTGTGGGCCGGCGTAGCCGGAGGGGAACGTGAGGGGCACGAATTCGCCGGTGGTCACGGAGATCTGTTCGAGCGCGTAGAAGTGCAGGATGGGTCCGACGGGAAGACTCGCGTTTGGATCGCTGTTTGTGCCGCCCCAGAGGAGGCGGTCGAGCACGAAGCCGTTTGTGACGTTCGCGGCTTCGTGCGTCCAGAGTGTGTTCAACGAATCGACGTGAACATCAGTGGCGAGGCGCGCGGGTGTTGCCGGCGTGGCGGAGAAGGTCACGCGCACGGGCGTGGGCGCGCCGGACGGCAGCCGCGCGAACGTGGCGCGGAAGGCGGCGAAGAATCCGTTCGGCGGCTGCGGCGTGACGACGGTCATACGGATCTTGTTGGTGGTGTTGCCCGCGATCGCGTCGTTGGTGATGACGGAGGCGAGCGCGGACTGTTGCTGGGCGAAGAAGGATGTGGCTTCCGTGGCGCCTGCGAGCGAGCCGCCGTAGGTTCCCGCGGCGATCTGGCCGGAAGAGATGGGGCCGAGGGGGAGGGCTTCGAAGCCGTTGTCGTAGGAGAACGGTCCGGAGGGTCCATCGGCGCCGGAGGAGCCTCGCGCGAGATCGCCCCAGGCCGCGCTCAGATCGATGCGACCGGAGCGTGCTTCGGGGGCGCGCCCGAGGGCGGATGCCGTCGTGAGTGGGTCCGACTCCTTTGTGCTGGTGAGCGCGGTGGAGGCGGAGGAGGCGCCGACAAAGGCCGACGAGGCCAAGCCGACAGCCACGATCAAACGGAAATGATTCATGGTTTTCCCCAACGAGTGGCGCGCTGTCAGGCACACCCCGGCAGGCGCCCGCGGAAATGCGGAACGAGGTCCGATACGCCAATCTACAGCCCCCTGTTCCCGGGACAAGAGTGGGCCGCACAAAAGCGAGTGAACGCACAACGCGCTGCGCTGCTCTCCAGGGCGAGTGTGCGAGCAGGAGTGTCAGCCGCAGGCCACGCACAAGCCCGCGAGCACTGCGTTGAGGTCGGCGACGTCGACACCGACGACGGGGTTGTTGGCAAAGGGCCCGGTCGTGCCGGCGGTGTCGATGGGGTTGTAATCAAGGTGGTCGTCGCGAAGGGCGCAAAAAAACCGCGAGAGGATGGGCCCTCTCGCGGCGAAGAGATTCACTCTATCCCGCGGCTGCGGTCGTCGCCGCGGGTCGAGATCAGGTGCAAGGCACGCCGAAGCCCGAGAGCACGGCGTTCAGGTCGGTGAAGTTGGTGGAGTTGTCGTCGGGGATGCCGTCGCCGTTGGCGTCGGGGGCGACGTTGCCGCCGACGTTGGCGCCGGACTGCCCGAAGAAGGACAGCACGTTGTTGAGGTCGGTGAAGTTGACGACGCCGTCGTCGTTCGTATCACCGAGGCAGGGCAGGGCCCATACCCGGATGTTGTCGGCGTAGAGGATGGAGCCAGCCGTCGCCGTGTTGTCATCGCCGCCCGACAAGAACACGATGTCGATGTTCTTGCGCAGCTCGGCGACAGAGGTGTTGATGGGGTCGCAACCGATGAGCCCGCTGGGCGTGACCACGGCCCCGCCGGAGTCTCGCAGCAGCCGCCCGTTCACGCGGATCGTGTGGTTGCCGGCGAGGTTCTTGTGGATCGACATCTGGTAGAACGAGCCGAAGTTCACGCCGAGAGACGACAGGGACGTTCCCGAGTCGACCCAGACGACGGCGGAGGGACCGCCGGTCACCGCCGGGCACACGAACGCCGGGTTGGGCGTCGAATACCAGAGGGTCTGCGTGACGGACGAGAAGATGAGGCGCGTCGAGATGCCGAAGATGGTCGGGTTCGACGTGGCCTGCCCGGGGCCCCACAGACGGGTCGTGGCGCCGTCGGTCATCATGTAGTTGCCGCTCATGGCCCAGCCGCGCGTCGAGGACGACGTGACGTTGGGCAGTCGCGTCGAGGCCTGCGTGAAGAACGCGAAGGTGGTGGCCGAGGGCACGGCGGGGTCCGTGTCGCGGAAGAGGTTCTCCATGCGGAGGACCTTGGTGGAGTTGGAGCCGGCGCCCTGCTGGATGGGCATGTTCGCGGCCGAGCCCCAGCGGAAGGGCGTCGCCGTGTTGCCGTCGTCGTCCATCGCACCGATGGTGACGCCGACGATGCCCCATTCCAGATCGTCGTTGTAGACGAGCGTGAAGGGAGGCAGGACGACGTTGGGGAGCGTGAGGCACTGGAGGACGACGTTATCGATGAAGAACTGGTTGCCGGCGCCGAACGCGTTGTTCTCCGAGTCGTAGCCCGCGCGGTCCATCGAGTTCACGAACGCCGTTCCGGTGTAGATCGTCGTCGCGCCGACCTTGATGGTGAGGGCCGACACGTCGGTGACGTTGAAGCAGACGGTGCGATAAGTGGCGTCGAAGGGGTAGTTGAAGCCCGTGTCCGCGATGTCCGTGCCGATGATGGCCACGTTGTCGAACGGGGTCGTCGTGCCTTCGGGATCGATCGGGTTGTACGCGCCGTTGATCTGCGCGTAGGCCCGATTCGTGAAGGGCGCGGGGGGCGCCTCACGCCCGATGTACAGGCGCGACGCGAGCGAGTTGTTGAGGATGGACTGCGCGCTCAGGCCGCGCACCGTCACGTTCCCCGCGGGGATCTTCACGTCCGTGCAGAGACTGATGGGCGATCCGGGCGTCGCGAAAGCCGAAGGCAGCGACGTGCGCATCTCTTCGCGGTAGCGGTCGTCCGGGAAGATGTTGTTCTGACGCATCGACTTGTTCGTGCCCGCAGGAGGATCGAGGACGATCGCGGCGAACGCGGACTGCGCCGACACCCAACGGGTGCTCTGCCCGAACAGCTGGTCGGTGAAGAGCCACTGCAGGTTGTCGAGGTACTGGCCCGACACGCACTCCAAGGCCGGGGGAGTCGGCAGGATGAACTCGACGCCCTCGACGTGCATGTTGTCGTAGTAGCACGCGTCGTTCTGGCGCGTCTCCTGGTGGCGAGCGCTCCAGCGGTCGATGCGACCGACGTTGATGCCGATCGCCGAGTAGCCCTGAATGGGTCCGTTCCCGTCGTTGTAGTCGATCTTGATGAGGTTCACGCCCGCGGTGTCGGTCTCGTGGATGATCTTGAACCAAGCCTGCACCGGCACGCGCATCTGGCCCTCGGGTCCGGGCGTCTGCGGGCCGGCGTACCCGACGGGGAACGTCAGCGGGACGAACAGGCCGGTGGTGAACGAATTGGGGTCGGGGCCGAGGTTGTAGAAGTACGGCGTCGGGCCGACGGGGATGGACGATCCCGCCACGGCCTCACCGCCCCACATCACGCGATCGATCACGAATCCCGAGGAGACGTACGACGCCTCGGACACCCAGCGGCTCTCGATGGCGTTGACGTAGCAGTCGTGCAGGAACTTCGCGTTCTGACCGGGGTTCGCGCGGAACACGAAACGCTGGTCGATCGTCGTCGGGTTCACGAACGACTTGACGAAGTTGTACGCCCAGAGACGCGTGATCGAGTTGTTCGGCGCGTTCGAGGTCGTGTTGAAGCCGCGAAGCTTCACGCTGCTGTTGCCCGCGACCGGATCGGTCACCGCGCCCGCGTTGGGGAACAGGCGCGCGAGGTTGTAGAGGGCGCCTGCGCCCGTCGATGCGCCGGTGTACGTCGCGGACGACGACTGCACGCTCGCCGGCGAGCTCAGGTTCACGTTGGTGGGCGTTCCCTCGAACGTGTCGTCGAGGAACGTGAGGCCCGGGCCGTCGGTCCCGATGGACGCGGAGCCGCGCGTGATCTGGCCGAACGCCGAGGCGAGGTCGATCCGCTGGACGCCCTGGAACATTCCCTCGTGGACACGAGTGATGATCGGGTAATCAGGCGTGACCACGCGCCCGAGCGCATCGCGCTCCCGGATGTCATTGTCCGGCTCGGGCTGGGGAAGGGGAGTTGCCGGCGCCACGCTCGTGAAGCCGAGCGCAAGACCGACTGTCGCTGTGAGCCATCTGTTCCGCATGTGGACCGCTCCTGCGAGAAGCCATGCAATCGTCAGTCATCGCCCGCCCAGTCGCTTCGGGGTTCATACGAAGCCGAGGATCACGATGCCCGACCACCTATCCGGGACGCACGGCGCGCCCCGGTGGACCGATCATCCCTCGCCTTTGAGCCATATACAAGTGTTCTCCCCATGATTTGTGGCGTTCGCATGTGGGGGTTCGAGCTGGGGGGCCGGCCTCCCCAGGACGAGGCGCCAGTCGGCGCGCTCGTCCCTGGCCACAGTGTGCCGACCCGGGCCACCAGAAACCAAAAGCGGCCGCGAACGTTGTCCGCTCGCGGCCGCGCGATGTGATCCGACCCTCGACCGAGCCGAGGGGGGATATCAGACGCAGGGCACGCCGAAGCCCGAGAGCACGGCGTTGAGGTCGCTGAAGTTGGTGGCGTTGTCGTCCGGGACGCCGTCTCCGTTCGCATCGGGCGCCACGTTGCCGCCGATGTTCTGGCCCGACTGACCGAAGAACGAGAGGACGTTGTTCAAGTCGTTGAAATTCACAACGCCGTCGTCGTTGGTGTCGCCGAGGCAGGGCAGAGCCCACGCCCGCACGTTGTCCGCGTACAGGATGGAGCCCGCTGCGGCCGTGTTGTCATCACCGCCAGAGAGGAAGATGATGTCCAGGTTCTTGCTCAGCACGAACTGGGTTCCGTCGCACGTGCTCAGGGAGTTCGGCTTGACGACGTTGCCGCCCGAATCTCGGAGCAGGCGCCCGTTGATCCGATAGGTGTGATTCCCGGCAGGATTCTTGTGCGTCGTCAGCGAGAAGAACGAGCCGAAGCTCACGCCGAGCGACGACAGTGACGTGCCGGAATCCACCCACACGATCGCGGACGGACCGCCCGTGACCACCGGGCACACGAACGCCGGATTCGGCGTGGTGTACCACAGCGTCTGGGTGACCGACGAGAACGCGAGCCGGTTGCCCAGGCTGAACACCGAGACGTTCGGCGTCGCCTGACCAGGGCTCCACAAGCGTGTCGTGGAGCCGTCGGTCAGCATGTACGAGCCGCCGGTCGCCCAGCCGCGCGTCGACGAGGCCACCACGTTCGGCAGGCGCGTCGTGGCCTGCGTGAACGAGGCGAAGTTCGGGTCGCTCGGCACGAGCGGGTCCTCGTCACGGAACACGTTCTCCATCCGGAGCACCTTCGTGGTGTTCGACCCGGCGCCCTGCTGGACCGGCATGTTCGCGGCCGAGCCCCAGCGGAACGGCGTCGTCACGTTGCCGTCGTCGTCGTGCTGACCGATGGTGACGCCGACGATGCCCCATTCCAGATCGTCGCCGTACACCAGCGAGAAGGTCGGCAGCGTGACGTTCGGAAGCGCCTGGCACTGGAGCAGGAGATTGTCGAACAGGAACGAGTTCCCCGCTCCGAACGCGTTGTTCTCGGAGTCGAGCGCGTACCGGTCGATCGAGTTCACGAACGCGGTTCCGGTGTAGATCGTCGTGCCACCGACGCTCACGGTCATCGCGCGCGTGTCGGCGACCTGGAAGCACACCTGCCGGTACGTGTTGTCGAACGGGTAGTTGAAGCCGGTGTCCGCGATGTCCGTGCCGATCACCGCCACGTTGTCGAAGGGGGTGGTCGTCCCCTCCGGGTCGATGGGGTTGTAGGCGTTATTGGTCTGCACGAACGCGCGGCTCGTGAATGGCGCCGGGGGCGCCTCACGCCCGATGAACAGACGGGACACGTTGTCGTTGTCCACCAGAGACTGCGGGCTGAGGCCGCGCACCGTCACGTTCCCGCCGCCGATCTTCACGTCCGCGCAGATGCGGAAGGGGTTGCCAGGGGTCGCGAACGTCTCGGGAACCGACGTGAACGTCTCCTGACGGTACCGGTCATCGGGGAAGATGTTCAGCTGGCGGTACCGCTTGCTGCCGGTCTCGTTCAGCACGATGGCCTTCGAGGAGATGGCGTCCACCCAGCGGATGCTCTGACCGAACAGGTCGCCGATCGTCAGCCACTCGAGATTGTCGAGGTACTGCCCGTTCGTGCACTGCAGCGACGGGGGCACGGGCAGCACCAGCTCGACGCCCTGGGCCGCGAAGTTGTCGAAGTAGCACGCGTCGTTCTGCTGCTCCGAGTTGAACCGCGCGTTCCATCGGTCGTACCGCGACACCGAGAGGCCGATCGTCCGGTTGCCCTCGACCTCGCCGCTCCCGTTCATGAAGTCGATCTTCAGGATCGATTCACCCGAGGTGTTCACCTCGTGGATCAGCTTGAACCACGAGTTCACCGGCACCTGGATCGGCTGCCCGGCGTTGGGATGCCCCGCGGGGTACACGAACTCCTCGAAGATGCCCGTCGTGAACGAGTTGGGGTCGAGCCCCAGGTTGTAGAACGTCGTGAGCGCCCCGGCCGGAAGCCCCGCGCCCGGTGTTGGGTTCGTGCCTCCCCACAGCACCCGATCGACCAGGAAGCCGCCGGTCGTGTACGACGCCTCGCTCGTAAACGTCGTCGTGATCGAGTTCACGAACGTCTCGTGCGACTGACGCGCCACGGCCGCCGGATCGGCCCGCAGCACCATCCGGATGTCGATCGTGTTCTGTGGCGTGTATTGCTTCACCCAGTTGTACGACCACAAGCGTGCGATCGTCCCCGCGGGAGGCGTGCTCGTGTTCGCGAACCCGCGCAGCTTCATCGTGGAATTCGACCCCGCGGCCTCGGTCGTCGCGCCGGCGATCGGGGCCAGCTGCGACTGCTGCAGGATGCTCCCGACTCCCGCGCTCGCGCCGGTCCACACCGTGGAGGGGGAGATCTGGTTCAAGAGGTTCGCCGGGATCGGCTGCAGGCCCTCGAACGTGTCCGTCATGAAGGTGAGCGCGGGTCCAGGGCCGTCCGCGAGCGAATTCGCGTCCCCGCGCGTCAGGCGACCGAACGCGCCGGACACGTCGATCCGCCCGGCCTGCGCCGCCACCCCCTCCCGTGCGCGGTGCATCTCCAGATGCGAGGACACCACCGGACGGCCTTGGTCGTCCAGCTCACGGTAGTCCGTCAGTTTCTGCCAGACGCCGTCCGCGGCGCCCGCGCTCATGCACATCGCGGCCCCAGCGGCCGCTGCGATCCATCCGATTCTCATGAGTCCTGTCTCCTCAAATCACGCGAGAGCGTGCTGCTCGATGCGAGTGCGACCACCGCACTCGCGCGATCTCCGACGACGCGACCCACACACCGCGCACGCGCGGCCTCATGCCGGCGAGGCGGGCTGCACAGGCTGTGCGCGTGTGGGGCACGAGCGATCCTCATTGCGGGAATGCCACAGCCACGGCCGTCTCGTCACACGACGAACCGGCGTCCTTGCATTCCCGGAACCCGAGTTGTGCCCACGAGTCGAATCCGGCCGGGCCGTTCGCCCGCCGTCTCGCCGACGCTCGCGCTCTCGCGCACGCCGACGATCGACCGCGAAACTATGCGCTGCGTTCGCGCGCCGTTCAAGCGCCGGCGCGCGATTCTCACCGTCTTCTTCCGTGCCGAAAGGGTGTCGGTTGCACTTCGATGCGCACGCGCCGGAGCTACCCCCAACGTCGTCACGAAGACTCTCAGGGTTTCGCCGAATCGCTCGCGCGATTCAGGGATTCCGCGGGCTTGCGCCCGCGCTCCCGACGCCGTCGGTCGCGCCCGCAGCGGGGTCGGGCGCCCGACCCCCGTACAGACGCTCACGCTCCGACGCCGTCAGCGTCGTCTCGAAGAGACGCGCGATCCGATCGCGAATCTCCCCCTCATGCGCCAGCCCGCCGCACAACTCCAGACCGTCCAGCCAGGCGCTGGCCGTTCCCCCCGCTCCCTCGGCCTCGTCCAGTCGACCCAGCACGAGCAGCGCCATCACCCGCGCTCGACGGAGCGCCGCGTCCTGTCGCGTCGGGCCCGCCCCGACGCCGTCAAGATGCTGCAGCGCTGAAGCGCCGTCCTTCGATCCGAGCGCGTCCAACGCCCGTGCGAGCGCGATGCGTGCGGCAAGCTCGCCCGCGCCGGCCGCGCTGTGCGCGCCCGCGCGGGCCAGCAACTCACGACGCGCAGCCCCGTCCAGCACGCTCGCTAACGCGCGCTCGAACGGACCCTCCGGGAGCGCAAGGAGCACGCGCGCCAGCCCGTCCAGCCCAGCCTCGCCCAGGTGCGCGCCGGCCGCACGCATCCGCGCGAACGTCTCCACGCTCGCAGCCCGTGTCGCCAGCACACGACACGCCAGGTCAAACACCGGTGCATCCGGCCGCTCCACCACTTCCAGCAGCACGCCGAGCCCGGCGTCCGACGATGCCAATCCCTCGGCCATGGCCATGCGCGAACCAGGCTCTCCCGCCTGCCACACCGCACGCACCGATGCGACATCCGTCGGACCGCTCAGCGTCCCGAGCAGACGCGCCGACGACGCCGAGATCCGCGCCGGATCGATCTTCGAAAGAAGCTCCATCGCGCGCGTCGCCGTCGCGCCGTCCAGCGGAGCTGTTCGATGGATCGCGGCGAGCGCTTCCGCGGCCGCGGGCCGAGCGGGACCGGACGTCGCCAGCCACCGCAGGCAGAGCTCGATCTCCCCCGCGTCCGGCCGGTTGGCGAGCAGACGCAGCAGCGGCGCCGCGACCCGCTCGTCCGTCTCCGCGCGCAACGCCGCGATCGCCGGCCCGACCTCCTTCGGGGCCAGATTCGCCAACAACCTCGCCGCGGCCGCGCGCAGCTCCGACGTCCCTCCCGACAGCGACGAGACCGCCGCGTCCGCGACGCTCGCGTCGAGAGGCTGCGCATTCAGCAGGGCGCGCGACGCCAGATCGAACCCGATCAGCCGCACCTGCGCCGACTCATCCTTGATCAGCCCCACGAGCATCGAGGAGCGATCCTCCGCGCGCGTCAGCGCGTACACGCGCCCGTACACGTCCGCCAGCCGCAACGCGAGCGCATCCCGCTCCCGCGCCAACCGATGCGCACGCGCCGCCTGCGCGCTCGCCAGCCGCACGCGCCACTCTCCTTCCGGCAAGAACCCGTGCTCGCGCCACCACGCGTCCCACGCGCCCGCGTCCGCGGGAACATCCTCCCGACCCGTCAGACGCACCAGCGCGCCCCACAACGCCGCCCGCTGCGCCGCCGTCGCCGAACGGCCCATCACCCGAACCACCGCCCCGATCGCCTCTCTCGGCGCCCCCGACACGTTCCCCAACGCCACCGCCGCCGCATGCGCCACTTCTGCCCGCCCATCCTCACACGCCCGGACCAGCGGACCCACGGCCACCACAGGCGGGCCCGCATCCGAGAGAGCCCCGATCGCCGCCAACGCAGCGCCCTCAGGCGCCTCTCCGCCCAGCGCCCGCAGCAATGCCTCCCAGCCGGCCTCCGACTTCTGGCTCGCCAGCCACATCGCCCCCGACTTCCGCTGGCTCGCGCTCGACTCGGCTCCGAGCAGCTCCCCCAACGCCTGCTCCATCGTCTGCGGCGTGTCGGTCCCTGGGGCCACGCTTGCAGCGCCAGCCCCCGTCCCGCCGCTCTGACCCCACGCCAAGCCGCCAAAAAGCCACGCAGAGATCGCGCAGACCGCCATTCGGAGCCATACGCCCCCTCCCCGGCGACACGATTTCCGCAAGCCGTCGCGCAATTGCCCCTCCCGTTCGCCGAGTATAGTTAGGTATGCGCTCCGGCTGGTTCGGTTCCGGCCCGCGCTCATCGTCTTTCCTCCGCGGCTCGGCCTCCCGTCCGCCCTCGGCGACCACTCCCGGATGATGAACGACTGGTCCGACGCCGAACGACACGTGGAGAAGGCCCACGAGTATTACGAGGCCGGACGCTGGGCCGATGCCGAGTCCGAACTCCGCGAAGCTCTTTCCCTCAACCCCTACCGCGCCGAGTGGCACTTCAACCTCGGACTCACCCTCGAGGCCGCGGGACGATTCGAGGACGCCACCGCGGCATTCCTCCGCGCCCACGAACTCGAGCCCGAAGACGCGCAGACCGCCGTCGCGCTCGGCCTCACCGCGCTCCGGCTCGATCAGCCCGCCAAGGCCGTCGAATGGTTCGAGCAAGCCGAGCGGCTCGAGCCCTCTCGCCCAGACTCCTACATCCACCGAATCGAGGCCTACGCGCGCATCGGCGATCACGACCGCGCAGAAGCCATGTTCTTTCTCGTCCAGCACCTCGATGAAGAATGGCCCCTCGGCGCCAACGGCTCCTCCCGCGCCGCACGCTCCGCCACTCCCGAATCGGACCAGGACTGGGACGAGCACGCGACCCTCAACGACATGGACCGCGCCGCCGCGCTCGCCAACATGGCCGGGTCCCTGCTCGATCGCGAGCAGCACGAACGCGCCATCTGGTGCCTCCGCGAAGCGCTCCAGCTCGATCCCTCTCTGCCCCGCGCGCACGCCAAGCTCGCCGAGGCGTTCGCCGCCACCGGCCGCCAGGAGCGCGCCCGCCAGCTCTATCTCCGCGAACTCCGCGAACGCCCCGGCTGCGTCGACACGCTCCTGGACCTCGGCGACCTCCTCGTCGACATGGGCCGATTCGCCGAGGCCGGAGAGAAATACCGACGCGTCCTCGAGCTCGAGAGCGACAACCCCGAAGCCCACGCCTCCCTCGGCGAGCTCGCGCTCCGGCAGAACTCCGACAAGGACGCGGCGGCCGCGTTCGGCGTCGTCCTCCGGCTCGACCCCGATTTTCCAGCCGTCCGCCGCCGGCTCGCGGAACTCGCGCTCCGTCAGCACGAGATCGGCGACGCACGCAAGCACCTCCGCGCGGAGCTGAAGGCCTTCAAACGCTCCGACGCCGAGCTCCCCCCCGACTGGCAGCCCGACGACCTCGTCGATCTCGGCGAGCTCCTCCTCGACGCGCGCCTCCCCGCAGAGGCCGTGGCCGTCTTCCGCGCGCTCACCACGCACACGCCCGACGACCCGCGCGCGCACCACCTCCTCGCGGTCGCCTGCCTCGAGTCCGGACTCCGCCCAGAGGGCGAGGCCGCCGAACGCCGCGCGCTCAAACGCGACCCCCGTCGCATCGCCGCCATCCACAACCTCGCGCTCTCGGCCTACGAGACCGGTCGCTTCACGCACGCTCGCGCCTGGGTTGAGCGCGCCGCCCACCTCGGCCTGGAAGACGCCTCGCTCCGCCGCCTGCGAATGCTCCTCCGCTTCCGCGCGTGCGAACGCGTCCTCCGAGCGATGGCGCGCCGTCTCACCTCGTTCTTCCCGACGTTCCGCCGCCGGCGCGCCGACGCGCCCGCGAACTGACGGCCCCCGCCCTCAACCGCCGCCCTGACGCAGCGCGAGCAGCCGCGCCGCTTCATCCACGTCCTTGTCGCCACGCCCCGACAGGTTCACCAGCACGATCTGCTCCGGCGCCATCGTGCCCGCAAGACGCACCGCTTCCGCGATCGCGTGCGACGACTCCAGCGCGGGGATCAGCCCCTCCGTCCGCGCCAGCGTCACGAACGCGTCCAGCGCCTCGTCATCGCTCGCGCTCGTGTACCGCGCGCGCCCGCTGTCCTTCCAGTACGAGTGCTCCGGTCCCACGCCCGGGTAATCCAGACCCGCCGAGCACGAATGCACGTCGCACGTCTGCCCCTCCGCGCTCTGCAGCACGTAGCTCAGCGACCCGTGCAGCACGCCCGGCGAGCCGTACGACAGCGGCGCCGCGTGCTGCCCCAACGCGCTCCCGCGCCCGCCCGCCTCCACGCCCACCAACGCGACCTTCTCATCCTCCACGAACGGGTAGAAGATGCCCGCCGCGTTCGACCCACCGCCCACGCACGCCACCACCGCGTCCGGCAGGCGCCCCAACACCTCAAGACACTGCGCCCGCGCCTCGCGCCCGATCACCGATTGCAGGTCGCGCACGATTCTCGGGAACGGGTGCGGCCCAACCACGCTCCCAAGGATGTAATGCGTCGTATCACTGCTCGCCATCCAGTCCCGCATCGCCTCGTTCGTCGCGTCCTTCAGCGTCCGCGACCCCTCCTCCACCTCCACCACCCGCGCGCCCAGCAGACGCATCCGCACCACGTTCAGCCGCTGCCGGCGAACGTCCTCGCTCCCCATATACACCTCGCAAGTCAACCCCAGATGCGCCGCGGCCGTCGCCGTCGCCACCCCGTGCTGCCCAGCCCCCGTCTCCGCGATCACCCGCCTCTTCCCCATCCGACGCGCGAGCAGACCCTGGCCGAGCGTGTTGTTGATCTTGTGCGCCCCCGTGTGCGCCAGGTCCTCGCGCTTCAGCACGATCCGCGCCGCCTTCCGGTTCGCGCTCCGGTGCGCCGCGAACGCCGTCAGCCTCTTCGCCTCCATGATCGGCGTCGGACGACCAACCAGCGCCTTGTAGAGCGCGTCCAGCTCGCGCGCGAACGACTCGTCCGTCCGCGCTCGCGCATACTCCGCTTCCAGCCGGTGCAACGCGCCCACAAGCGTCTCCGGAACAAACGACCCGCCGAACTCCCCAAACCGTCCCGACGCGTCGGGAACCGCGCGCGCTGCGATGCTCATGCACGCACTCTACGCGCACCCGCCGACCCCCGCCCCGGCCGTCTCACCCCCCATCCGCCGCCCGCCGCCCCGCCGTCACATCCACCAACGCAAGCCCTGCCAGGCCCAACGCGAACGCGCCCGCCACCAGCAGCATCGCCCGCCCCTGCCCCGCCCCCTTCGACACCAGCCCGTACACCAGCGGCCCGCACACGCCCGCCGACTTGTACGCAAGGCCCCAAAACCCGAAGAACTCCGCGCTCCGTGACGACGGCGTCAGGTCAGACACCAACGCGCGGCTCGCCGGGCCGACGACCCCAAGACCGATCCCAACCCCGACCCCGAGCAGCCCCAATGCCCACACGGCTCCCTCCCGTTCCGGCAGCGCGCTCGCGCCCAGCGCGGTCACGATCCACACCAGCAACGCGATCACCAACGCCGCCCGCCGACCCACCCGATCATGCACGTGCGCCGTCACGAACGACGCCGCCCCGGACACCAAGGCCAACGACCACACAAACCACACGATCCGCGACCCGCTCCCAAGATGCTTCTGCGCGATGATCCCCGCGAACACCACGATCACCTGCACCCCGCACGAGTACACAAAGAACGCGCACAGAAAGAGCGCAAGCTCGCGGAACCGACCGATCTCGCGCGCGGTGCGCACCAGGCGTGAAAGCGTCGCGCCGACGCCGCCTCGCGCACGCGCGTCCCCGTCGCGACGGTCGCGCAGGAATATCGCCGTCGGCAGCCCCGCGACGGCAAACCACGCGGCCGCGAACAGAAACACGATCCGGTACCCCTCGTCCGTCCCGCGCGCCACCCCGGGCAGCAGCAGCGCGACAGGCAAGCACAGCGCCGCCCCCGCATACCCGAACGTCCACCCGATCGCGGACACCCTGCCCGCGGTCTGCGGCGTGCTGATCTGCGGCAGGAACGCCCCGAGGAAGTTCTCCCCCAGCATGAACAGCGCGCACGCCCCCACGAACAGCCACACCCCCAGCCCGACGTCACCGGGCCCCACCAACGCCAGACACGACGTCAACACGACACAACCCGCGCCCGTGCCCACCAGCCACAGCTTCCGACGGCCCGAGGCGTCCGCCGCCGCGCCAACGAACGGGCTCGACACCACCGCGATCGCACTCGCGATCGCGAACGCCTGACCCCACAACGCTTCCCCGCGCCCGTCGTCGCCCACGACGCGCGTCTTGAAGTACACCCCGTAGAACAACGTCACGATCAGCAGCGTGAACGACTGGTTCGCCAGGTCGTACATCCCCCACGCGACCACCTGCGCCGGTCGATCCACGCCCCGGAACGGGTTCAATCCCGACAGCCTCGCCCGCATCGCCACGCACGGAATCTACTCCCCCCCGCCCGGCGCAGCACAACGCCCGCGTCGAGAGCCGACGCGGGCGCTGCCTAGATCGTCACGGATGTCGGTTCGGATCAATGCGCGGGCGGGGCCGGCAGATTGAACTCCTTCAGCAGCCCGTCGATCTTGGCGTGCTTGTCCGCCGCGTCAGCGGCCGGGTGCATGCCCCGATACCGCACGACGCCCTTCGGGTCCAGGATCGCCACGTGCGGGATCCCGTTGATCCCGTAGTCCGGGTTGAACACGTTCTGCTTCGTGAACACCACAGGCCACGTCATCTCGTGGTCCTTCATCAATTCCGGCATGAGCGAGTGCTCCTTGGCCGGGTCGCCCGCACAGTCCACCGGCGTCCCGCCCTTGGGATAGTGCTTGCCCTGGATGCTCGTCACTCCCACCACCGCCACCGGATACCCCTCGTAGTGCGACACCAGGTCGCGCACGTTCGGGAACGAAGCGATGCACGGCCCGCACCACGTCGCCCAGAAGTCCAGCACCACAACCTTCCCCTTCAGATCCGCAAGCGTCTTGATCGCCGGATCGCTCGACCACTCGATCGTCAGCTCCGGCGACACGTTCCCCACGAGCGTCCCCGTCGCGAACGCGCCGTTCAGAAACTCCGTCATCCGCGTCAGCCGATCAGCCGTCTTCCCCTCGGCCGTCTTGCTCGCGGCGTTCGCCATCGACACAAGCTTCGTCCGCAGGCCCTGCGCCGCCTTCGCGCTCGCCTCTCCCGCGCCCATCAGACCCGTGAACAAGTACTGCCCCTGCATCACCGCGTCGACGGGCATCGTTTCATCCAGCAGGTTCCCGACCGCGGCCAGCTCCCCGGCCGCCTCCGTCAACGCGTCCTTGTTCGCGTACGCCGCCTGCATGAACAACTCGTACCCCTTGCCCGCCTTGAACGCGTCGCGCAGACCCGGGTGCGTCGCCGCGGCCTTCAACGCCGCCGCCTGCTCCGACGCGCTCGTCTCCTCGCTCATGAACACTACGTACTTCACCGCCGCACGAGCCCCCGCCGCATCCTTCGACGCAGACAGCTCCTTCAGACGCGCCATCGCCTCTTCAGCGCGGCTGCCGTACGACAACGCATTCAGCTCGTCGATCTGATCCATCGTCAGACCGCCGATGTCAATCCCCTCCAGCACCGCCTCCGCCGCGGCCTTCGCCGTCTCGCGCGTCAGATTCTTCTCCGTACGCAACGCGGCAATCTTCTCCTTCAGCGCCGCGTTCGCCGCTTCCACCTGCTCGCCCGTCGTCGGCCCTCCGAACGCCACGCCCGCCAACACCGTCATCGCCGCCGCCGCCCAGACCATTCGTCGCGCCATCGCTGTTCGCTCCTGTTCGCCGCGCGTCGCGCCGCGCGAAGTCTGTCCGCGACCCCGGTTCTCAACCGAATCTACCGGAACAGGGGCCCCTCGGCTGCCCCAAACCCCACTTTCCGTCAATCTCACGCCCCCCCAACCCCCAGCCACCTCGACAGGAACCCCGTCTGCACGTTCTTGGCATCGTTCGACACCCGACCAAACCCGGCGTGCTCGTTCGGCGCCCCCGTCTCCGGCCACGTCACCAGCTCCACCAGCCCCTGGTCCGCTCCGTGCGCCCTGTACTCCTCCCGCAGACGCTCCACAAACCCGCGGATCGCCCCCACCGGAACCCACTCGTCCTTCTCCGAATGCAGCGCAAGCAGCGGGATTGGCCTCCACCCACCCACATGCCGCATCGGGTCCAGACGCGCCACCGCCTCAGCCCCATGCCGCTCGTCATACCCCGGCATCAGCGAGAAGTCTCCGGCCGTGCTCTCCACCGCCGCGCACACGAATCCGTGCGGCTCGCACAGCCTCCGTAACGTCACCATCCCGCCCGCCGACATCCCCCCGACACCCACCCGCGCCCCGTCGAACACCGTCCCGTGCTCACCCGCTCCCAACGCGCGAACCACGACGTCCACCTCCCGGATCATCCGCTCCACCACCTCAAGCGTGCGCGTCGGGCTCTGCAGCCCCTCGTCATACCGCTCCCCATGCCCCGGCAGGTCCACCGCGCACACACCGATCCCCGCGCGCAGCCACCGCAAATACCTCCCCGGATCGATCTCCTTCCGCACCGTCCTCCCATGCATCCAAACCATCACCGGCACGCGCGTCGCCCAGTCCGGGTGCGCCACCATGCAAGGCACGCCACCCTCCACCTCGCCCTCGCCCAGACGCACCCACCGCGCGGCCTCCCGCAGCGCGCTCGGCATGGCCGCGAACCGCTCGATCATCCCCGCATCGACGCCAGGTACGGGTTGAACTTCTTTTCCCGACCGATCGTCGTCGCCGGACCATGCCCCGGCAACACCCGCGTGTCATCAGGCAACTTCAGCAGCTCCCCAAGCGACCGCATCAAATCCCCCTCGTTACTCGTCGGGAAATCAAACCGCCCCACCGATCCCGCAAACAGCGTGTCCCCGACGATCGCCGTACGGATCCCCTCGCAATACAACGCCACCATCCCGGGCGAATGCCCCGGCGTGTGCATCACCTTCCACTCCGAATCACCAAGCCTCAGCGTCTCTCCACCCTTGAGCGTCTCTTCCGCGGGTGATTGCTCCACCGGCTCCCCGAACCCCGCGCTCAGGTTCAGCGTCGGGTTCCCCAGCCACGCCGCCTCCTTTTCGTGCACCGCCACCCGCGCCCCCGGGAACGCCGCCCGAACCTCGTGCAGACCCGCGATGTGATCCCCGTGCGCGTGCGTCAGCACGATCTTCGTCACCTCCAGCTCCAACTCCTTCGCGCGATCGATCAACGCCCCCGGCGCGTAGCTCGCGTCCACCACCCACCCCTCACCCCCGTGCCCCGTGTGCACCAGAAAACAGTTCGTCGCGAACGGCCCCAGCGCGTACGCCTCGATCAGCGGCGCTCCGGCTCCAGATGCATGCAGATCCGTCATCCCCCCATGCTAAACTTTCAGCGTCCCATCCGCTCCCCCCAACGCCACAGACGGAGCCGCCACGCATGCTCATCCGCAACATCGACGACACGCCGACAAAGCCCGTCGACATGCAAGGCGTCAAAGGCATCACCATGTCCGTCATGGTCGGACGCGACGACAACGCCCCCAACTTCGCGCTGCGTCACTTCCGAGTCGAGCCCCACGGCCACTCCCCCCGCCACGCCCACGACTACGAGCACGAGGTCTTCATCGTCGACGGCTCCGGCTCCGTCCTCCTCGAAGGCGCCCCACGACCCATCCGAAAGGGCGACGTCATCTACGTCCCCGCAGACCACGAGCACCAATTCACCGCCGGCCCCCAAGGCCTCCGCTTCCTCTGCCTCGTCCCCATGTCCCGCAACTGCGGCGACCCCACCCCAGGCAGCTAACGCCCTCAACCCCGCCTGCCGACCCTTCTCCACCCCCATTCTGATCCGCTCCCACCCCTCACGCGTACAACTAGACGGGGTCACACCCCTCCTCGGCCGATACACAAGGGACGTCCCCCGTCGGACGCACACCCGTGACCCAGGCCGCCTCCGATTCGGGAAGGAAGGAGCCAACCCATGCCCGACAACGCCAAGCAACGACGACCCAAGGACTGGATCCCCTCCCAGCCAATGGTCATCGCCCTCTACCTCGTCCTCCTCGCCGCATGCGTCATCGTCTCCCTCACCGCGCCGCGCGAAAGCACACGCGACATCGCGCTCCTCGGCGCCGTGTTCACACTCGCCACACTCCCCATGGGCCTCCGCGCCGCAGCCGGCGCCGACCAGCCCTCCTCCAAGGAATCCCTCGACCGCGTCTCGCGCGCCGTCGAACGACTCACCCACGAGGGCGGCCTCTCCGAGACCGCCAAACGAATCCTCCACCGAAAGGAGGAACGCGACCTCCTCCGCGCCGCCATCGAGCAGGACATCCAGGACGGCGACCATGACGCCGCCCTCATCCTCGCCCAGGAACTCGCCGACCGCTTCGGCTACCGCGCGGACGCCGAGGAATACCGCGCACGCATCGAACGCGTCCGCGCCCAGACCATCGACGCTCAGGCCGTCGAAGCCCTCGAGTCCCTCGACACACTCCTCCGCACCCGCCGCTGGGCCGAAGCCTTCAACGAGGCCGCGCGCATCACCCGCCTCTTCCCCGAATCCCACCGCGTCCAGAAGCTCCACGAACGCGTCGAGGCCTCCCGCGCCCGCTACAAGCAGGACCTCGAACGCCGCTTCCTCCTCTGCGCGCAACGCGATCAGGTCGACGAGGCCATGACCCTCCTCCGCGAACTCGACCAATACCTCTCCGAGGCCGAGGCCGAGCCATACCGCGAAGTCGCCCGAGGCGTCATCGGCAAGGCCCGCGACAACCTCGGCGTCCGCTTCAAGCTCGCACTCCAGGACCGCGCCTGGGCCGTCGCCCTCGACGTCGGCGAACGCATCATCGCCGACTTCCCCAACTCCCGAATGGCCCAGGAAGTCCGCGAGATGCTCGACACGCTCCGCGAACGCGCTCAGACCTCAGACCCGGGCGCCTACGCGTCGAGATAACGCGCCTCAGCGCGCGGCGCTGACTTCTACATTGCCCGCTGCTTCTCGACCCGCTTCGCCTCCACCCGATCCTTCGCCGGCACGCGCACATCCTTCGCCAACCCCACCAGCGACATCCCCTTGATGATCCAGTAGCTCGCGTCGAACTCCCACCACCGCAGTCCATGCCGCGCCGACGCCGGGAACGCGTGGTGGTTGTTGTGCCACCCCTCACCCAGCGCGAGCACCCCGAAGATCGCGTTGTTGCGGCTCTCGTCGTGGCAATTGAACGGCCTCGTCCCCCACGTGTGGCACACCGAATTGATGCTCCACGTCACGTGGTGCACCAGGAACACCCGCACCAGCCCGCCCCAGATGAACCCCAGCAACGCCCCCGTCCACGTCATCGTCAAGAGCCCGCCCAGCACAGCAGGCAGCAGCAGCCCCGCGGCCACCCACAGCGGGAACGTGCGGCTCATCAACACGCACACCGGGTCCTTCTCCAGGTCCTTCACATACTTCGACAGCGTCGTCTTCAGCCCCTTCTTGTGCGCCGCCCGCACCGCCCCGTGCGCCTTCGGCCCCAGCAGCCACCCCACGTGCGCGTGCCACATCCCGCGCAGCGTCCCCATCACGCTCTGCCCGTGCGTGTGCGGCGAATGCGGGTCACCGTCCTGATCGCTGTGCTGGTGATGCTTGCGATGCGTCGCCACCCACTCCATCACCGGGCCCTCAACCGCCATCGACCCCAGCGCGGCCAGCACCGCGGCCACCGGCTTGGGCGCCGTGAAGCTCCGGTGCGTGAACAGCCGGTGAAAACCAACCGTGATCCCCACGGCCGTGGCCAGGTACATCCCGCCCAAGATCGCAAGGTGCAGCCAGTCGAACGCCACCCCCCAAAGCAGCCCGATCGCCGTGCCCAGCCCCGCCAGCGGGATCACCACCGCGCAGAAGTTCGCGATCCGCACCCGCAACGGCGCCCGCTCGTCATGGAACGCCTCCCCCGCGTGCTCCGGCGCCGGAAGCCCCTTCGCCTCCATCTCTACAAACGTGTGCGGGTCCGCCCCCGTCTCATCCGTGCCGATCGGGGCGCTTCCGTCCCAAGCCGAGGTCTTCGTCATCGCGCAGCGTTCCTTGCCCGTGAACGCGGCCGACCTCAGTCACCGCCGACCCGCGTCGCAGAAGAACGCCCATCGCCGCAAAGCCATGGGCGTCGTGTAGTTCATCGGAAAATACCGCAACCGGAGTTCACCGGCACAGCCCCGAGTTTACCGGCGACCACGACCGCCACCACCTCCACCACCGCCGCCGCCGAACCCACGGTTCTCACGAGGCTTCGCCTCGCTCACCGCAAGCTGACGACCGCCCATCTCCGCCCCGTTCAGGGCGTCGATCGCGGCCTTCGCCTCGTCGTCCCCCATCTCCACGAAACCGAAACCGCGTGAACGGCCCGTGTCACGGTCCATCACCACGCTCGCGCTCCGAACCGAGCCATGCGCCGCGAACGCCGCGCTCAGGTCAGAGTCATTGGTCTCAAACGACAAGTTTCCAACGTAGATCTTCATGCGAAAATCTCCGGCCCGAGGGTTCAGCCAACGGAGATCTTCGGGAGCGATCTGGGTCAGGCTCGTCGGGCACGGACATCAGTTGTCCGAAGCCCGACGCATCAGAATGTGTGCGACAACATCGTAGGCGATCCGGGCCGCTCACGCGCCCCCCCTCCAGACGCGGCACACGCGACCGAACCTCGCGAACCGCGCTCCCGCTCGCTCACGCAGGCTTCTGCGCCCGATCGCTCTTTGCCCCGGACTTCGCCTCTCCCCTCCAAAGCCGCACCATCAGCACGCCGATCCCCACCAGCAACAACGCATCAGCAACGTTGCTCACATACGGCCACACCTGCCGATCGCCCCCAGGCCACGCCAGCCCGAACGGCAGCGTGACCCCGGCCAGCGGGTGCAAAAAATCACGCACACACCCCAAGGTCACCCGGTCGTACAAGTTCCCAAGACCCCCGGCGAGGATCAGCCCCAGCGCCGCGTGGCTCCACCAGTCCCGCGCCCTCGTCCATCGCGCAAACACCCACAATCCGAATCCAACCGCACCGATCGTGAACAGCACGAACACAGCGCGCTTCCCGGCCCCGATCCCGAACACCGCCCCCGGGTTCAGCACCAGCTTCAGCTCCAGCAGCCTCGTCGCCACCACCACCGGCTCATGCGTCGGAACGAGCCGATTGATCTGGCTCGAAGGCAACGACAGCACGTCCGCACGACGGATCACCACAGGCTGCGACGCGATCCCCGCAAACGCCGCGTGCTTGCTCCACAGGTCCCCGATCAGCCCCGCCAGCAGGAACGTCAGCAGCACGGCCCACGCGCGCCCGCACCGCCACGTCGGGCGCCCCGACTCCAAGCCCGGCTCGACCACATTCGTTGTCGATTCCGACGCAGCCGATGCTTCACGCCGCGCTTCCGAAAGCGGGGGGGAATCGTCCCGCGAGGTCACAGCCCGCGCCGCTCGAGCAACCTCGCGGCCTCGATGCAGTGCTTCGCCCACGGCTTCGCGTCCAGACGCGTCTTCCCGATCGGCACGCCCATGTCCACGCACACCCCGTACGTCCCGTTGTCGATCCGCTCCAGCGCCTCGTCGATCTCCTTGATCAGCTTCCGCTGCGACGCGGCCAGATCAAGCGAAAGGCTCTGATCGAACGTGTCCGTCCCCTGCTCCGCCATGTGCTGCGGCGTGTGCGACAGCGAACCCGACCCGCCCCCGGACAACGCCTCCTCTTCCATCGCGGAAACATCGCCCGCGATCTCCGCACGCTTGTGGATCAGCAGACGGCGGTACGCGTCGATCTCCTCCCCCGATAGCGGCGAACGGCTCACACGCTTCGGCTTGCCCCCGCCCCCCTCCGACGACGCCGCCGCACCAGATTCCACAGGACGCAGACCCGCAAGCGCCGCCAGCTTCGAAGCCGCGGCCTGCATCGACGCCAGCGACGGCGGTGGGGGAGGCGCAGGTTTCACCTTCGCTTCCTTCCGCGAAGACGGCTTCCGCGCAGGCTTCCCCGACGCGCTCTTGGCGCCGGCAGGCTTCTCAGACTTCGGCAACGTGGGCTTCTCCGCCTTCACCGGCTTCACAGACTTCTCGCCCTTCACCGGTTTGACGGGCTTCGTCGACTTCACGGATTCCGTCTTTGCAGCCTTCGCAGGCTTCGCCGCGCTCTTCGCTTTCGTCGTCTTGGACGGCTTCGCGCTCTTGGCGGGCTTCGCGGGCGCTTTCTTCGCGCTGGGCTTCTTCGCAGGCGCCTTCTTGGCCACCTTCTTCCCGCCCGCCGCGCGCGCCGGCTTCGACTTGCCCCCTCCGCCCTTTCGCGTGCTTCCAGACGCCTTGGCCACGCTCGACGCTCCGTTGCGAACCCCGGTCGGTGTTGCTCTCAACGCCCACAGAACCCGAACAAATCCCCCCGCACGAAAGGTCGCGGAGTCTACCGATACCCCCCAAAACCGTCAAAGCAGCACCCGGACTCCCCCACGCCCGAACTACCCCTCGAACCAACGCTTACCGCCGCTCCCCGAGCCCGCACGAACCCGCGCCCGAACGCCCTCGCCCCCTCCTTCCTCTGACGAGGGAGGAGCCTTCTCCGCCTTCGCCGCCCCCTCCGCGCCCGCCGCGCGCTCCACGATCGCGCCAGAACTCTCGCTCGTCTCCACCAACGCCCCAAGCTTGCGGAACCGCTCGTACCGCTTCGCCGGAAGATTCGCCAGCTTGTACCGCTTCAGCTCTCGAACCCGCTCCACCACCCACGTCTTGATCGATTCCGCCGCCCCGCGCGGGTCCCGGTGCGCTCCCCCGACCGGCTCCGAAATCACGTCGTCCACGATCCCGAGCGACAGATTGTCCTTCGCCGTCAGCTTCAGCGCCGATGCCGCCGCAGAGTTCGTCTGCGGGTTCGCTTCCTTCCACAAAATCGCCGCGCATCCCTCCGGCGAAATCACCCCGTAATACGAGTACTCCAGCATCGCCACCCGATCCGACACCGCGATCCCCAGCGCCCCCCCCGAACCGCCCTCGCCGATCACCACGCTCACGATCGGCGTCTTGATGCGGCTCATCTCCCGCATGTTCACCGCGATCGCCTCCGCCTGGCCGCGCTGCTCCGCCCCAACCCCCGGGTACGCGCCCGGCGTGTCCACCAGCGTCACGATCGGCAGCCCGAACTTCTCTGCCAGCCGCATCTTCAGCAGCGCCTTGCGATACCCCTCCGGATGCGCGCAACCGAAGTGACACGACACCTTCTCCTGCGTCGACCGCCCCTTCTGGTGACCGATGATCATGCAACGAACCGACCCGATCATCCCCAACCCCGTCACGATCGCCGGATCGTCTCCGTACCGACGGTCCCCGTGCAGCTCGCAAAAATCCTTGCACAGCAGCTCGATGTAATCACGCGTCTGCGGACGCTTCGGATGACGAGCGACGCGCACGATGTCCCACGGCGTCAGGTTCTCGTAGATCTCCCGCAGACGCGCCGCATACTCGCCCCGCGCAGATTCCAGCGCGATCCGATCCTCCTCCGTCGACGCGAGCGCCTCCAACGCCTGCACCTTCCGCTCAAGCTCGTGCAGCGGCTTCTCGCATTCCAGAACGTGAGGCAACGACATCCCAGTCTCCATCACACGCACGCCCCGCCCCGGCCGGAGCACGCACGCCCGACCCGCAACCTAAGCGGCCATCTTACCCCCCACCACGCTCCCAAGCCCCACATCCCCCATTCCAGCCATCACAGCCCCCCGCCCCTGCGGTACAGTGCCATCCACACGTGTGAGGGAGGGCCCCCGCAATGCCCGACGCACAACCCGTTTCCCTCGTCGTCATCGGCGGCGGAAAAATGGCCCGCGCCCTCCTCGCGGGCGCCGTCCTCGCAGGGGTCGTCACCCCCAGCGACGTCGCCGTCGCAGACACCGATGACAAGCAACTCGCGGTGCTCCGCCCACTCGGCGTGCGCCTCTACAACAACGCCACCGACGCGCTCCACCACCTCGCCCCCCAAGGCCAGATCCTCCTCGCCGTCAAACCGCAATCCCTCAACGACGTCGCGCGAGAGATCCGACCACTCGTCCGCGACCGCGTCCTCATCTCCATCCTCGCCGGCGCACCCTCCGCACGCATCCGCGAAGCCCTCGACAACAACGCCCGAGTCATCCGCGTCATGCCAAACCTCGCCGCGCAGGTCCGACGAGGACTCGCCGCAATCTCCCTCGGCGCCGGCGCACGGCCCGACGACGAGAGCTTCGCCACACGCTTCTTCTCCGCCGTCGGCGAAGTCGTCGCCCTCGACGAATCACTCATGGACGCCTTCACCGCGCTCGCCGGCTCCGGCCCCGCATACCTCTTCTTCCTCGCCGAAGCCCTCGACAACGCCGCCCAGCAGATGGGCTTCTCCCCACATTGCTCCGCCGCCATCGTCCGACACACACTCTCCGGCGCCGCCGAACTCCTCCTTCGCGCACCCGAAACGTCCCCCCTCGACCTCCGCCTCGCCGTCACCTCCAAGGGCGGCACCACCGAAGCCGCCGTCCGCGTCCTCCAGGACGCCAAGGTCCTCGACTCCATCGTCCGCGCCGTCCTCGCCGCGCGCGACCGCGGCGTGGCCATCGCCAACGCCGCGTCGTAGCTCCGAGCTTTGCACTACTCAACCGCAGTCGCGCTCACGTCCGGCGCTCACTCCACCGTCGGAATCCACGCCGCCAACAAGTCACGCGCCGCCGCAAGATCCCGCCGATCAATCATCTCCGTGATCGAGTGGATGTACCGCGTCCCCACCACAACACCCGCGGCCCTTGCCCCGATCCCCGTCTGCTGACCCGCCGCCCCGTCCTGCCCGCCGCGCATCAAAATCGTCCGCTGATGCGCGATCTTCTTCTTCTTCGCCACCTCCTCCAACTCATCAATCAGGCTCGCGTCCGCGATGAAACTCGAATCCATCACGTGCAGACCCACCCCGTCCCCCTGCCTCGTCACCATCTCATCCTCAGGCACCCCCGGCGTGTCGCACGACAGCGACACGTCCAGCCCGATCGCAATATGCGGCGCAATCGCCGCCGCCGCCGTCTTCGCCCCCCGCAACCCGACCTCCTCCTGCACCGTGAACGCCACGTGAACCTCGCACGCGTGCGCCGCCCCGCTCTTCTCCAGCGCCCGCACCGACTCGATCCCCAGCCAGCACGCCACCCGGTTGTCCAGGCACTTGCTCACGATCTTGTCCCCCATCTCGAGGAACGGCGCATCCAGCACCACCATGTCCCCGATCGCCACCATCCCCTTCGCCTTCTTCCCGTCCATCCCGATGTCCACCACCAACTCCTTGATGTCCGGGATCTTCTTCTTGTCCTCCTCCGTCGCGATGTGAATCGGCCGCCCACCGGGGTTCATCACGCCCGCGATGTCCCCCTTCTTCGTGCACACCGTCACCGGACGCGCGAACAGCGTCCGCGTGTCGAACCCGCCCACCGCGTTCACACGCACGAACCCCTTGTCATCCACGTGCCGCACCAGAAACCCGATCTGATCCATGTGGCAAGGCAGCATCACCCGCGTCGCCTCGCCCTTCGAACCCGGTCCCTTCCCCCCGCGCGCGCCCGCGCCCTTCCCCTTCCTCGGCCCCCTCTTGCACAACAAGTTCCCCATCGCGTCCGTCCGAACCTCGTCGAACAGACCCTTCACTTCCTTCACGATCAGCTCGCGAACGCGATCCTCCCGCCCAGGCACGCCCGGCGTCTGGCACAACCGCTTCAGCAACTCCACGTTCAGACCGCTCGCCATGCCTCGCTCCTTTTCTGCGTGAACGCTCGCCGCCCACGCGTATCATCTCCACCCCAACACTCAAGCCCCCACCTCACGAGCCGCGAATCATGGCCCGACGCACACCCCTCCGCAAGTTGCTCGAACAATACGGCGCCTCCCTTTCCCACTACGGCCCCGCCCTCGACGACGCCACCGGCGATCACGTCCAACTCGCCGAAGCCTTCACCGACATCGAGCTCGAGTACGCCGCCATCCGCAAGGCCTGCGTCCTCTTCGACGCCCCACACCGCGCCATCCTCGAAGTCACAGGCGCCGACCGACTCGACTTCCTCCAACGCATGCTCACGCAGGACCTCCGCCCACTCGCTCCCCTCTCCTGCACGCGCGCCTTCTGGCTCAACCGCAAGGGCCGCATCGACGCCGACCTCCGCGTCATCAACCTCGAAGACCGCACCCTCCTCACCCTCGACGCCCACGCCGCGCACCGCGCCCACGAATCCCTCTCCGCCTACGTCATCACCGAAGACGTCAACATCACCAACCTCACCGACCAACGCCACGTCCTCCTCCTCCTCGGCCCAACCGCCCCCGACCTCCTCAACGCCCTCGCAAACAGCTCCCCCCACAACAACCGCGCCGCGCGCGCCGCAATCAACAACGTCCGCTTCCTCATCGACCGCCAGGACCTCGCCAACGTCCCCGCATACGAACTCATCCTCGACTCCCCCGACGACGCGCCCGCCCTCTGGTCCGCACTCCTCGACGCCGCGGCCGTGCGCACCTCCGACGACGGCTCCCCCGCGCCCTCCCCGGACCTCGCCAAACAAGTCCGCCTCCGTCCCTGCGGCTGGCACGCGCTCAACATCGCACGCATCGAGTCCGGCGTCCCCCTCTACAACATCGACTTCGGCCCCGACTCACTCCCACACGAAACCGGCGTCCTCCACGACCGCGTCTCCTTCAAGAAAGGCTGCTACCTCGGCCAGGAAGTCGTCGCACGCCTCGAAGCACTCGGCAAACCCAAGCAAACACTCGTCGCGCTCCGCATCGACCCCAGCCCCTCACCCGACGAGCCCCACGACCCCCGACTCCCCGTCGCCCCCGCCCAACTCTTCGCCGAACACGACGCCCTCGGCGAAGTCCTCGGCGCCATCACCTCCTCCACACTCTCACCCATGCTCGGCAACGCCCCCATCGCCCTCGCACAACTCCGCACCAAACACGCCGACCCCGCCACCCGACTCGCCACCTCAGCTCAAGGCGCCATCCTCCACGCCACAGTCCAACCCCGCCTCCAGTTCTGGCCGCCGGTCACCGACTAACCGCCGTTCGCGTGTGCCGTGGCCTATCGCGAAGCGAGGGGCCGCGACGACAACCCCACACATTCTCGATCGCGCCGTGACAACCCCTCCCCCGCGAGCCCCTCCGGGGGGCGAGTGTGGAGGAGGTGGCTCGGCGCCCCGAGGCGCCGAGCCTGTGGAGGGTGTCTATCGATCTCGTCTCATCGCACTTCACGCCGTTGCAACCCCTCCTCCCGCCAGCCGCGCGAGCGACGCAGCGTGGGCGAGGATGTCGCGCACCGACAGGTGGGCGGTCGATCATCCACTCCCGCGCGAAACGTCACGATCGCCCGCCTCCAATCCCGTTCGCCCCGTCACGCGTCTCGACGTCGATCATCGCCCCTCTCCCATCCGCCAGCAGGGGATGATGGGAAAGGGGCAGCCCGCGGCTGAGGTCGGTGCTCATTGCGAGAGCGCTACACGGCGCCGGCGCCCTCGAGACGCCAATGCGTCACACGCACGGAGCCAGGGTTCAGGCCGATGTCGACGTACTTCGCGAGATGCGACGAATCGGTATACGTGTCCTTCTTCTCAAGAAAGAACTCGAGGTCATACCAAGCAACGCCCAGCACAACCTCGCCGCCCCCACGAGCGGAGGCGCCGGGTTCCGGCCGCTCGACATAGGTCGTCTGCCAATCCCACAAAACCATCTCCTCGGGGCGCGAACGCAGGTGCTCGTCAGATCGCCGCAGCTGCTCGACGCAGCGGTCGATCGTCGCGTCGTCGGCGCAGGCGAACCGGCATTCCGAGCGGGCGACGAGTCGCTTCGTGCCGCGCCGAGCGGGGTCGTCATCCTCTCCGATGAGGACGCGCTCTTTGATCACCTTCCTTGTCGCGATGCCGCTGGTCATAAATGTCTCCTTGCAATGTGAGATCAACTTCACACGCCAAGCATCGGATGAAGCGCCGCCGATCGACGCAGGATGCCCCGCGCGTTCACGAGCCGATAGTTCACGCCGACACGCGCCTCAGCCGTACGATTCGGACCCGATCGATGGAGGACCGCGGAATGAAGCACGCACGCCTCTCCCGATCGCAGCGGAACGTGGCGCTCGGGAAGCGTTGTCGCGCCATCACGGACGCGGATGGGTGAGCCTTCGGAGCTCAAGTGTGCCCTCTCCCCCGACCGCTCGATCGCACGATATCCGTCCAAGTGCGAACCCGGCGTCACGAGAAGGCAGCCGTTCTCGGGAGTCGCGAGAGTGAGCGCAATCCAAAGAGACAGGCTGTTGTCGCCATCAAGCTCCAAATCCGCGTTCACACCATCCTGATGCGTGGGAACCTCGAAAGTGCTTCCGGGCGCTTTGCAGACCACAAAGCAATTCTCAATCCAAATCGAGTCTCCGAGCACGGGCACGACCACGTCATGCAGCAGCTGCCGGAGGAGGTCAAGCGGCCAGGCGTCGTGGAATTGCGGATTCTTGATGACCGTGCCGCCGGCCGAGGCAGCCGGAAGCACGTGGAACCGAGCGAGACGCTCCGCGGCGCTCGCGCTCGTGGCGGTGAAGGGCGCCGCGTAGCCGTCCTCGCGAAGCCGATCTCGAATACTCGCGATTTGCATCGCCGATCACCCTCGCCACAACCGAAACGCGCATTCGTCGCAAATGCATCCGGCTGCTGCAGAGAAGAGAGGCGAAGCCGAGTCCTGGCGGCGCACATGGGGCGCGATCCGGCCGAGTCACGCAACGTGGCCGCCGTCAGTCAATTATGACCACGCGGATCCCCTCGCTTTCACAAAGCATGCCCGAGGACGGGCGGGCAAGGGTCAGCAGAGCCGCCCCCCTCAGAAATCCCTCCTCGAGAACACCCGCGCCGACAGCCCCACGATCAACGCCTCAAACAACAACGACGTACCGATGATCCACCACGCGCTCCGGTCGCGACGAAGACGCTCCACCGTCTCCTGCGCGGCCCGTTGATCCCGGAACGACGCCGCGTAATCCTCATCCCCCTCCGCCGGCACATAACGACCCACGTCCTCGTCCCCAGGGTTCGCCATCGCCGCCAGCTCCGACATCGACACCAGCTCGCGCTGCAGGATCCCCATCGTCTCCGACGTCTTCGGCAGCACCGTCTTCACCGCGAGCGCAATCCGATGCCCCTTCGTCCGAGATGTCAGCGCCTCCCGAGATTCCTCCAACGACTTCCGCGCACGCTCCAGCTCGGCCTGCTCAACCTCCTTCGTCCTCGTGGGCCGGTACGCGTCCGCAATGGTCCCCAGCACGCCCCGACCCCGTCTCCCGCCCGCGTTCACCGTCACCCGCACCCCGTTCGCGTCCGTCTCCACGAGCGTCGGCCCTCGAGGCTCGTCCACGCCCGCCACATCTCCGCCCGCGTCCGGCGCCGCGGCACGCCCCTCCATCTCCCTCGCCTCACGCGCCCCCGCCTCATCCCACGTCGACAACCGCTCCTCCCGCGCACGAACGTCCGCCTCCAACGCCGTCACGCGCAGCTCCGCCGACGTCCGAACCGTGAGATAGATCGTCTCCGTCGTGTGCACCGCGAACACCAGCCCCCAGAACCCGATCGCGGCCAGCAACGCCGTCATCGTCGACCGCGTCAGCAGCCCGACCAACGCGCAAACGCTGTAGATGTACGAAAAAAAGCACACCACCAGCGGGATCGCCAGAAACACCTTCCATTCCCACGACTCGCCCCGCAGACCGATCACAAGAAACGACGCGACAGAGAACACGACCACCTGCAGCGCGGCAAACAGCAGCGCCGACAGATACTTCGTGAGATACAGCCGCGCCCTCGAGATCGGCTTGCTCAACGCCACGTCGATCGCCCCCGCCTGCAACATGTCCGGGATCACGCCCGCCGTCGAGACCAGCGCCAGGATCGTCGCCGCCCACGTCAGCCAGATCGGCACGCCGATCGACGCGAACAGGAACTTGTAAAACGAATCCCTCGGAATCTGCGCCGTCGTGAGCACCCCGGGCAGCACCACGTGCCCGGCAAGCGTGATCCCCTTCTCGTTGATCCCCACGACACCCAGCGCCACCACCACCAACCCCGAGATCGCCAGCACGATCCAGAACAGCTTCCGAGCGCTCAGCTCCCGGTACGCCTCCAGAAAAATCGCCCACGTCTGCCGAAGAATCACGCCGACACCCCCTTCGCAGCGCCCCGGCCGTTCGCCGCCCCCGGGTCCGCGGTGGCCCCCGTCGTCGGATCACTCACCGCCGCGATGAACAAGTCCTCCAGCGACGGACGGATCGCCCGCACGCTCCGAATCACCACGCCCCCAGCACGCAACGAATCGATCACCGGCTGCACGGCTTCCGCCTCGTCCGTCTCCACCCGCACCATCCGCCCCTCAACACGCAGCGGCGCCGAGCAGCGCAGCGACGCCGCTTCAACGCCCTCTCGGCCGCACTCGATCTCGTACCGACGCTGCCCCGCCGTCAGCTCGTCCAGCGTCCCCTCCATCGACATCTTCCCCTGCACCAGGATCGACACGCGATCGCACACCATCTCCGCCTCGCTCAACAGGTGACTGTTCAGCAGCACCGTCGCCCCGCGGCTCTTCATCTCCACCAGCACGTCCCGGATCTCCTTCCGGCCCACCGGATCAACCCCGTCCGTCGGCTCATCCAGCATCACGATCGCCGGGTTGTTGATCATCGCCTGCGCCAGCCCGATCCGCTGACGCATCCCCTTGCTGTACCGCGCGATCTTCACCCCTTCCCACTTCCGCATCCGCACCAGCTCCAGCAGCTCACCCGCGCGACGCTTCCGCTCAGCGCGCGACACGCCCGTCATCGCCCCCGCCCACTCCAGCGCCTGCCGCCCCGTCAGGTGCGCCGGGAACTTCGGGTTCTCCGGCAAGTACCCAACCTTCGCCAGCGTCGACTGCCGTCCCACCGGATCGCCCAGCAGCGTCCCCTCGCACCTCGTCGGACGAACCAGCGTCATCAGGATCTTCACCAGCGTGCTCTTCCCGGCGCCGTTCGGCCCGAGCAGCCCGTACACCTCCCCCCGACCCACGCGCATATCCACACCCCGGAGCGCATGAACACGCCCCCGATACACCTTCTCCACCCCACGAACATCAATCGCGTATGTCATGACTTGTGCGCACAACCTCCGTCACTAGGGCCTCTCGGCCAACTTATTGGTTTTGACGTAGCGTCGATTACACGACCCCGGTTCCACGTGGAACAAGCCAGGGCAAACCGCCTCCCGATCAGTCAGAATGGGGCCAAGGAGCCATCGTGTACCCAACCCTACAGGATTTCCTCACCTCCCTCGACGCCGCCGGCGAACTCCGCCGCGTCTCCGCCCCCGTCTCCCCCGTCCTCGAAATCGCCGAAATCACCGACCGCGTCAGCAAGTCCCCATGTCCCGCCCTGCCAAGCCCTTATGCGCAGCGCGCCGACCCGCGTTTTCACCACCTCGGCGGGCGCGCGCTCCTCTTCGAGAACGTCGCGGGCAGCGACCTTCCCGTCGCGATCAACGTCTTTGGCTCCTATCGCCGCATGGAAATGGCCCTCGGTTGCCCGGCAGGACGGGGTTTCGACTACTGGGCAGAGCGGCTCGGCGCCCTCGTCGAGCCCGTCCCGCCGTCGGGGCTGCGCGAGGCGATCGCCAAGGCCCGCCAGTTCGCGCCGCTCCTGAAAATGCCGCCGAAGTCGGTGAAAACGGGCGTATGTCAGGAGGTGGTGTGGACGGGGAGGGACGTGGATATCACGCGCCTCCCGTTGCTGAGGTGCTGGCCGCTGGACGGCGACCTGGGCGCGGTGGGCTGGCCTCGGGACATCAATCGGGGCATCGAGGGGCTCGATCTCGCGGAGGACGAGTCGTGGCGCGGGCGCTACATCACCTTCGCGGGGATTCACACGATCCATGCGGACGACGCGGGGGCGGAGCGGCCGAGGTCGCGGAACATCGGGATGTACCGCGTGCAGGCGATGGGCCGGAATCGGCTGGCGATGCACTGGCACGTGCATCACGACGGGGCGCGGCACTGGCGGTCGTGGAAGAAGCGGGGCGAGCGGATGCCGGTGGCGATCGTGTTCGGGGGGGAGAGCGTACTGCCGCACGCCGCGACGGCGCCGATGCCGCCGGGGCTGAGCGAGATTCTGCTGGCGGGCTTGCTGAACGGTCGGGGGATTCCGCTGTGCCCGTGCAAGACGGTCCCGCTGCGCGTGCCGGCGAACGCCGAGATTGTGATCGAGGGGTGGGTGAGTCACGAGGCGCACGGGGTGAGCTTCGATCCGCGCACGGGCGAGCCGCTGGGGCCGGGCGCGGTCGCCGAGGGGCCGTTCGGCGATCACACGGGGTTCTACTCGTTGCCGGACCGGTACCCGATCGTGGAGGTCACGGCGATCACGATGCGGAGGAGCGCCGTGTTTCCCGCCACGATCGTGGGCTTGCCGCCGCAGGAGGATTATTTCCTGGGCAAGGCCACGGAGCGGATGTTCCTGCCGCTGCTGCGGACGCTCATCCCGGACATCGAGGATTACGACCTGCCGATGTTCGGCGCGTTCCACAACTGCGCGTTCGTGAAGATCAGGAAGGAGTACCCGCTGCAGGGGCGGCGCGTGATGCATTCGGTGTGGGGGGCGGGGCAGATGGCGTGGACGAAGCACGTGGTGGTGGTGGATGGGGATGTGGACGTGCACGATCACGCGGCGGTGCTGCGCGCGGTGGGAGAGCGGTGCGACCCGGTTCGTGACGTGGAGCGCGTGACGGGTCCGCTGGACATCCTGGATCACGCGGCGCCGATGCTGGGGATGGGCACGAAGATGGGGCTCGACGCAACGGAGAAGACGGCGGACGAGAGAGCATTGCCGCCCGGCCCCGGAATTCGTCCTTCTGTAACCGGCGCTGCCGAGCGTGTGTCAGATCGAGCCGTTGATGTTGTGACGCGGGCGCGCGAGGTTGCGGGCGTGCTGGGCGCCTCGGCGCCGGCGCCGCTGGGGGGCGAGTGGCTGTTCGTGCGTGCTGAGGAGGGGAAGGGGCGGGAGGTGATCGGCGCGCTCGACGCGGCGGGGGCGCTGGCGCGGTGGACGGTGGTGGTGTCGGGGGAGGTGGACGTGGAGGATTGGGATGCGTGCATGTTCCGGTGGTGCGCGAACAGCGACCCGGGCAGGGATCGGTGGGTGTCGAAGGATGGGGCGTGCGTGGCGTTCGACGCGACGTCGAAGAATCCCGCGGGCGCGAGTGCTGCGACGCACGGGTATCCGGTGCGGGCGTTCCCCGAGATTCTCGAGATGGACGAGGCGACCCGGGCGCTGGTGACGAGGCGGTGGGGGGAGTACGGGGTGGTGTGAGGAAGCGAAGGGCGATGTTTGTCATGGACGGGCGAGCGTTCGGTCATGCCACACAGCAGCACGCCGCGTCTGCGCATCTCACGTCCATTCGGCTGAGACAGAGGGGAAGAGAGGGAGAAGGCATGGAGCCCTCACCCTGCCCTCTCCCAGCAGCCCGAAGGGATGCTGGGAGAGGTGGCGGTGCGGAGCCGTTGCCGCATGTTTCGCGCATGGCGTGAGGGTGTTCAGGACCGAGCGTGTGCTTGGCCATGCCACACCGCGCGCTGTGCGTCAGAGCTTGCTCTTGATCTTGTCGAGGATCTGCAGGCTCAGGTTCTTGTCGCCGAAGGTGCCGACGCGGATGGAGATGGAGGAGGTCTTCTCGGTTTCGGTCTGGAGCTTGATGGTGACGGAGGTGTCGTCGGCGGTTCGGGCTTTGAAATGGGCGTCGATCCCCGATTCGCCGCCGGAGAGGACGGTGATCTTGAGGTCGTCGAGCGCGCGTTCGGTGGCCTTGACGGCGCGTTCGAGGTCCGCGTCGAGCGTGGCTTGGAGCGCGCCGTTGGCATAGGCGACGCCGACGCCTGTTCCCGCGGCCGCGGCAACGGCGAGGCAGCCTGCGAGGGGGAGGGTGGCGAGCGTGAGGCCTGCGGTGAGGGTGAGGGCGGATGAAAAGCGGTTCATGTTGGTTCTCCTTTCTCCGGGCTCTTGTACGCGGGAAACGCGTGGCGGATTCGCGGCGTTTTGGCGTGGCGTACACTGGCGTGCGAGACGAAAGGAGAGCCCGCCGCGCGTGCATCGAAGCACGGGTTGGCGGGGACGTTTATGCGCGTGGACAAGCGGAACGCGGGGCAGGATGAGCAGGGGGGCGTAGCGGCGGGGGCGCTGCGCGCAGTGCTTGAGGACGGGGTGATCGGGGAGGCGGCGCGCGCGGTGGGGGAGGGGGTGAAGCGGGTTGCGGTGGTGGGGTCGTGGGGATCGTCAGCGTCGATCACTGCGTATGCGCTGGCGCGCGCGACGGGCCGGATCGTTCTGCACGTGGTTGCACATCTCGATGAGGCGGATGACACCGCGGACGAGCTGAACTCGCTGTTCGGGGAGGGGAGCGCGATGAAGTTCCCGGCGATGGAGTCGTTGCCGGGGGAGACACATGCGAGCGTGGAGTTGTTCGCGGAGCGGGCGCGGGTGGTGCGGGCCGCGCGGAGGGGGGAGCTTGCGTCGGGGACGGTGGTGGTGGCGCCGATCCAGGCGTTGATGCAGGGGGTTCCGGCGGAGACGGAGATCGCGCGTCGGGTGCTGCTCGTGAAGCGTGGTGAGCGTCGGGAGATGGAGGAGATGGTGAGGTGGTTGGACGGGGCTGGGTACGAGCGCGTGGAGGCGGTGGAGGAGGCGGGTCAGTACGCCGTGCGCGGGGGGATTCTGGACGTGTTCGCGTGCGGGGCGTCGACGGCGGGTGGGACCGGTTCGTTGCCGGTGCGGCTGGACTTCTTTGGGGACGAGGTGGAGGCGATCGCGGAGTTTGATCTGGAGTCGATGGGCTCGGGTCGGAAGCTCGACGCTGTGGAGGTGGTTGGCGCGCAGGTGGAGGACGTGGTGGGGGAGGGGGACGGGTTCTGGGAGTGCGTGGCGGCGGATGCGTTGGTGACGGCGCACGAGGTGATGGAGGTGGTGGAGCAGGGGCGGGGGTACTTCGAGCGCGTGGTGGATTCGAGGAATATTTACGGCCCGCCCGCGGTGCTGAAGGGGCTGCAGGACCGGTTCGTCGGGTTTGTGGAGATCAATCAGTTCTCGCAGGGGGCGGCGGTGCAGCGGGTGTTCGAGGCGCCGGTGCGTGGGTTGATGGAGTTTGCGAAGGGTGCGGCCGAGGCGGTGGGGGAGGTGTGCGCGTTGGCGCGCGCGGGGCACGTGGTGGTGTTCTGCGAGCAGGAGGGGGAAGCGCAGCGGTTCGAGGAGTTGATGGCGGAGTTCGGGGGTGAGGATGCGGAGCGCGTGGAGCGGCGCGTGGGGTATCTGCATCGGGGGTTTGTGTGGGGAGCCCCCGGACGAGAGATCGCGCTTGTTCCGTACCACGAGATCGTGCATCGGTACGAGACACGTCGGCGCGTGCGTCGCTTGCGCGGGGGGCGTGCGACGGACGCGTTCTTCGATCTGCAGGAGGGGGATTACGTGGTCCATGCGGAGCACGGGATCGCGCGGTTCGCGGGGTTGAAGACGATGCGGCCTCGGGCCGTGAAGAAGGCTGGCGAGACGGACGCGGAGGAAGAGGCTCGGCGGAGCGAGGGGGGCGTTGAGGAGTATCTGACACTGGAGTTCGCGGGGCGGACGAGGCTGCACGTTCCGGCGACGCAGATCGAGCAGGTGCAGCGGTATGTCGGCGGGTTCAAGGGCAAGCCGAAGCTGTCGACGCTGGGGGGGAAGCGGTGGAAGCAACAGAAGGAGCAGACGGGGGAGGCGGTGAAGGATCTGGCGGGGGAGATGTTGCGGGTGCAGGCGGCGAGGGCCGCGATGCCGGGCGTGCGGTATCCGGGGGACACGGCGTGGCAGAAGGAGTTTGAGGCGGCGTTTCCTTTCGAGGAGACGGAGGATCAGCTGGCGTCGCTCGCTGAGATCAAGAAGGACATGACGTCGACGCGGCCGATGGACCGGTTGTTGTGCGGGGATGTGGGGTTCGGGAAGACGGAGCTGGCGATTCGCGCGGCGTTCAAGTGCGCGGAATTCGGGAAGCAGGTGGCGGTGCTGGCGCCGACGACGGTGCTGGTGGTGCAGCACGAGCGGACGTTCCGGTCGAGGTTGGCTGGGTTTCCGTTCCGGGTGGAGTCGGTGTCGAGGTTCAAGAGTCCGAAGGAGCAGAACGAGGTTCTGGCCGCGACTCGGAAGGGGCAGGTGGACATCCTCATCGGGACGCACCGGCTTCTTAGTAAGGATGTGAAGTTTGCGGACCTTGGGCTGGTGGTGATCGATGAGGAGCAGCGGTTCGGGGTGGAGCACAAGCAGGCGTTGTTATCGCTCCGCATGACGGTGGATGTCTTGACGCTGAGCGCGACGCCGATCCCGCGGACGCTGCACATGGCGATGCTGGGGATCAGGGACATTTCATCGCTGACGACGGCGCCGGTGGATCGGCGGGCGATCGTGACGGAGGTGATCCCGTACAACGAGAAGCGGATGGCGAGCGCGATCGCGCGGGAGCTGTCGCGGGAGGGTCAGGTGTTCGTGGTGCACAACCGGGTGCACAGTATCGAGAAGGTGGCGGATGAGGTTCGGAGATTGGCGCCGGGGGCGCGGGTGATCGTGGGGCACGGGCAGATGGAGCCGAGGGAGCTGGAAGAGGTGATGCTGAAGTTCGTGCGTCGTGAGGCGGACGTGCTGGTGAGCACGACGATCATCGAGAGCGGGATCGACATTCCGACGGCGAACACGATGGTGATCACGGACGCGGATCGGTACGGGCTGGCGGACCTGCATCAGTTGCGCGGGAGGGTGGGGCGGTACAAGCACCGGGCGTATTGCTACTTGTTTCTGCCGGGGGATCGGGTGGTGTCGGAGACGGCGCGGAAGCGGCTGCGCGCGATCGAGGAGTTCAGCATGCTGGGTGCGGGGTTCAAGATCGCGATGCGGGATCTGGAGATTCGGGGGGCGGGGAATCTGTTGGGGGCGGAGCAGAGCGGGCACATCGCGGCCGTGGGATATGACATGTATTGCAAGCTGCTGGAGCGCGCGGTGCGGGAGTTGCGGAATGAGCGGGTGGAGGACGCGAGCGAGACGACGGTGGAGATCGGGGTGACGGGGTCGATCCCGAAGGCGTACATCCCGAGCGATTCGCGGCGGATGGAGGCGTACCGGCGGATCGGGCGTGCGCAGACGCGGGAGGAACTGAAGAAGGTGGAGAAGGACCTGCACGAGGCGTACGGGGAGGCGCCGGCGGCCGCGCGGAGGCTGCTCGATCTTGCGGAGGTGCGGATCGGGGCGCACGGGATCGGCGTGTCGTCGATCGTGGTGCACGAGAAGGACGTGATCTTCCGGTGTGAGGATGCTGGGGCGTTGGAGGGGGTGATGAAGGGGGCGCGGGGGACGCTGCGCGTGGTGACGGCGCCCTCCGGAGGCGGAAAAGCGGCGCCGGGGGCGACGAAGGTGAAGGGCGAGGCTGAGGTGTACTACCGGCCGCCGGAGGCGTACCTGGAGCCGGGGACGTTGCTGGCGATGTTGCGGAAGAGGTTTGGGTAACGTTTGGGCGCTTCGGGACGGACGATGTCCGAGAGTTAGGTTGATTTTTGTACCTTTATTTGGTATATTTTGTGGAACTGAAAGGGAGTATGGAGCGATGAATAAGGAGAAGTAGTCAGATGGCAGGAGGCCCCGCGGTCGAGCGTCGGAAGTTGTCGTACCCAAAGGAACTCTGCGAGCCGAAGGACTGGCTCAACTTTGTGCAATTGGATCCATTTCCGCCTGCTTGGTCGCGAATGGGATTAGGGGATGAGGACTTGCAGGCGTTAGAGATTGCAATCATGACAAATCCCACCGGGCCGCCGGTGGTTAAAGGAACTGGAGGTCTACGAAAGGTCAGGTTTGCTCCCGCGTCTTGGAACACGGGGAAGAGCGGTGCGGCGAGAGTTTTTTTCGTGTTTTTCCCCGAGTACGGACTTGTCGCATTGATCTATGCCACACGAAAGAACGAGGAGGAAGAGTTATCTGAGAGCAGCAAGAAAGCGATTAAGCAGTTGATCGAGGAAACACAGCGGTATTTGGACGGCACCGCATGAGAAGGTGGAGGATGCGGTAATGAGCCACGATTTGACGAATCCTGAGAACACTTGTCCTAACCAGGATCCCGACACGGCTTCGGAGATCATCCGTGGGCTGACGGGATTGCGCGACACTCTTGCAAGCGGAAAGAAGCTGCATGAGCGATTCACGATGCGCACGGTTGAGTTGGACCTCGAGCCTCGGCAATTCTCACCGGAAGAAGTACGCGCGCTTCGCGAGAGTCTTCGCGCAAGTCAAGCTGTATTTGCCAAGCTCATCGGAGTTTCCGTAAGCGCGCTTCAGGCGTGGGAGCAAGGTAACCCGGTATCTCCGATGGCTCGTCGGCTGCTCGAGTTTGTCGAGAGGGATCGAGAGGAATTCCTTGAGTTGTTGCGGTCGTCGGCGAGCGCCCGAACAGAGTAGGATGCTCTAGGACAAGCCTGAGGAGAACTATGGGCATCGAGAGCGCACTGCCGGTTGACGGGTTCATGACGACGAAGCTGCAGCGGGTCATCAACTGGGCGCGGCGGTCGTCGCTGTGGCCTATGCCGTTCGCCACGGCGTGCTGCGGGATCGAGCTGATGGCCACGGCGTCGAGCCGGTATGACCTTGCCCGGTTCGGGGCCGAGGTGATGCGGTTCAGCCCGAGGCAGAGCGATCTGCTGATCGTGGCGGGGCGGGTGGCGATCAAGACGATGCCGGTGCTGCAGCGGATCTATCAGCAGATGACCGAGCCGAAGTGGGTGATCTCGATGGGGGCGTGCGCGTCGACGGGGGGGGTGTTTGATACGTACGCCGTGGTGCAGGGGGTGGACCAGTTCATCCCGGTGGACGTGTACGTGCCGGGGTGCCCGCCGAGGCCGGAGATGCTGATCGAGGGCGTGATGGCGATCCAGCGGATCGTGGATGAGGACAACATTCCGCCGACGATCAACGGGAAGCGGGCGCCGCTGAAGATCGCGATCCAGCCGACGCACGAGGTGCGGCCGCAGCCTGTGGGGCTGACGGTCGGGGTGAGCTGAGCCCTGGAACTCGATTCCGGCGTGTGTTGGACGTGATGATGTATTGGTGTGGGGTGCGCGGGGCCGTGCGTGGTTTTCTGCGCGCGTAGCATTGTGCGTGCGTGGGGGGCGGAATGAGGAGGATGCACATGCGCGCATGGATGATGGCGGGCGTGTTGGGCGCGGCGGCGCTGGGTGGGCCGGTGTGGGGGCAGGAGGCGGGGGACCAGGTGCGGAATCTGGGCGAGGCGCGGCAGCGTCAGGAGCATCCGGAGCCGCCGGTGAGTCTGGATGAGGCGATGTTGCGGGCGGAGGAGATTCGCGCGGACATGCGTCGGCAGGCGCTGCTTGCGGTGCAGAGCGGGGACCCGATGCACGCGCTGCTGGTGATCGACAGCGTGATGGACGTGATGGCGGACGATGCGGAGTTGCTGGAGGCGATGGAGACGGTGCGGGCGCCTGGTGTGGAGGCGGCGTTGAAGCGTGCGCGGCGGCTGGGGGAGATGGGGCGGCAGAGGGAGGTGGTGGAGATGTTGGCGCCGGTGTACGTGGCGAGCGGTGATCAGCGGGTGGGTGCGGCGCTCAAGGAGGCGCGGTTCTGGGCCGGGGTGGAGCGGGAGGGCGGTCGCGATGGTGATCCGCGCGGGGGGGACGTGGGGGGGCGGGGGAATGACGAGGGGGAGCTGCGCCGGGTGATGGAGCAGGTGGGCAGGGTCAATGAGCGGCTGGAGCGGCTGGAGGGGAAGTTCACGTTCAGCGGGAGGGCGGAGCCGGCCGTGGACGAGCTGCGGCGTTCGGTGGAGGAGACCCGTCGGGACGTGGAGCGGATGTCGACGGACCTTCGGCGGGAGGTGGAATCGCTGTCGCGCGAAGTGATGAGCCTGCGTCGGGAGGTGGATCGGTTGCGGCGGTAGGGAGTCGGTAGATTGCCGGGCCGAGAAGGAGGGTCCGGCGGATGAGCGAGCATGGGGCGGAGCGGTACACGCTGCGGCGGAAGTTCTTCAAGCTGTTCGGGGCGGGGTTCCACATCGTCGACGCGGAGGGGGGGATGGTCGGGTACTGCAAGCAGAGGGCGTTCCGACTGCGCGAGGACGTGCGGATCTTCACGTCGGAGGCGTGCGAGGAGGAGCTGCTGCGGATCGGGACGGCGCAGGTGATCGACTTCAGCGCGGCGTATCACGTGACGCTGCCGACGGGGGAGAAGATCGGGGAGTTCCGGCGGCGCGGCATGAAGAGCCTGCTGCGCGACACGTGGGTGGTGTTCGACGGGCAAGGGAAGCAGATCGCGGAGATCACGGAGGACTCGGGGTGGCTGGCGTTCCTGCGCCGCCTGCACGAGGCGTTCTCGCTGTTCATCCCGGAGAAGTACGATCTGCGCACGGCGGACGGTCGGCGGCTCGTGACGTACCGCACGCACTTTAATCCGTTTCTGTACCGGCTCGGCGTTGGGGTGCACGAGGAGGACGCGGAGCTGGACGACCTGATGGTGCTTGCGGGGGCGTGCCTGCTCGGCGCGATCGAGGGGCGACAGGACTGAATCATCACGGGCGTTGTTCGGGTGCGCGATCAGTCCGCTGCTTCCCAGGGGCGCGTCGAGGAGAGTTTGCCGTAGTTCGCGGGCTGCATCGATTCCCAGAGCATGGGTTCGAGAATGACGGTGTGGCTTCGGCCCGCTACGACGAAGACACGCTCGCCACGGCGCGTGAGTTCGAGCATGACGCGGACGAAGTGCTCGTCGCGGACCTTGTTGGCGCGGGTGGCCATGCGGTGGAGGATGGTGTCGGACTTTCCGGGCCACATGGCTTCTTCGGGGAGTTGACGCCAATCGGTGATGTCGGGGAATTGCGAGGCGAAGTAGGCATCGAAGGCTTCAATCGTCGGGAGGGCGTCGGTGAGCGGGGCGGCGCGTCGGCGCAGGAGACGTTTGATCTTGAAGTCGGTGACCGGTCCGCCTCGGCGGGCGCTGATGTAGCCGCTGAGTGTTCGGAACATGGCGACCTGGGTGGGATCGCCGCACTCGCTGAGGGCGGCGAGCTCGACGTTCAGTGGGGGCTCGAGCGTGTAGAGGGGGACGTCGTCGTGTTCGGCGAGGGAGTAGAGCGCGGCGCCCTCGCCGAAGACTCGTACGCCCTGCGTCGTCGTGCCGACAAAGAAGCTCATCCGTCCTTCGACGAGGGCGACCGTGGGGCGAAACTCTTTCCATGCTTGTCGGAGCGTCGCCAGTTGAGGATGAGTCGGGTCTTTGCTGTGGCGTGAGCCGAAGAAGAGAAGCGCGGCGCGCTGAGGTGGGGATGCCTGCGACTCGATGTGCAGCACGTAGGGCCCGTCGTCGAGCAGCGTGACTCGTTCATCGTGTCCCGCGCTGTCGAGCGGCGCGACGGCAGGCAGGGCGAGGGTGGCGGGCGCGTACGTCGGCGGCGCCCACCAGCTGAACCACCACACGGCGCCGGCCATCGCTACGAAGACAACGAGCACGATGCTGATGGCGCGCCGGAGGCGCGCGGCGTCTGTCCGCGGTGTGGTCATCCCGGATTGTTCGGAGCGTGCGCGCACCGCTTTCGTTGGTGGGGGTTCTCCCGTAGCTGATGGCTACTCCTCCGGGTGTTTGCCGGATACAGTGGCGCGGCGCAAGCGAGAATAAGGAGTCTGCGATGAGCCAAGCGACTACGGATGGAATGGGACGGCGCGAGGTGATGGCGATGGGAGCCATGGGGGCGTTGGGCGCGGCGCTCGCGGGGACAGGGTTAGCGCAGACGGGCGCGGCGCGGAAGGCTTGGCCGAGCGCGGAGCAGCTTGGGTGGGATGCGCAGACGGGGGAGTACACGCTGCCGAGGCTGAAGTACGCGTATGACGCGATGGAGCCGCACATCGACGCGAAGACGATGGAGATCCATCACAGCAAGCATCATCAGGGGTATGTGAACGGGCTGAACCGGGCGATGAAGGAGCTGGAGAAGATCCGGAAGGGGGAGGGGGACGCGGGGCTGATCAAACACTGGCAGCGCGAGCTGGCGTTCCACGGGGGTGGGCATGTGAATCACACGTTATTCTGGCTGACGATGGTCCCGCCGTCGATGGAGGCGCCGAGGACGCCGAGCCTGGCGATGATGGACGCGGCGGAGCGGAGCTTCGGCTCGTTCGACGCGATGTTGAAGCAGCTGGAGGGCGCGGCGAACGCGGTGGAGGGGAGCGGTTGGGCTTGGATCGGATGGGAGGGGATGTCGGAGCGTTTGGTGGTGCTGCAGATGGAGAAGCAGCAGGACGGGTGGGTGGGTGGCGTGACACCGCTGGTGGGCGTGGACGTGTGGGAGCACGCGTACTACTTGAAGTATCAGAACAAGCGCGGGGACTACGTGAAGGCGTGGATGAACTTGATCAATTGGCCGGCCGTGGACGAGCTGTTCGCGCGGGCGCGGGGGCTGTGATCAGGGCTGGGTGGATCGCGCGTTGAGATTGTCGGCGACGATGCTCGCGTTGCGGTGGAACATCTCGAGCTTGGCGCGCTTGAGCGCGGAGCGGCGGGTCGCGGCGGCGCGGTCGTCGTCGTTCCACTGAGCGACGTCGAGGACGGGGAGGGACGCGGTGCGGGGCGCGTAGGCAGGGTTGCAGGAACCAACGTCGGCGTTGTCGGCACGCGGTGAGTTGTGGGGGCAGACTTCCTGGCAGACGTCGCAGCCGAAGAGCCAGTCGCCGATGGCGGGCTGCAGCGAGGGATCGATGGGGGAGCGGTGCTCGATGGTGAGGTAGGAAATGCAGCGGGCGGCGTCGACGGCGTGGGGGGTGATGGCGCTCGTCGGGCAGGCGTCGATGCAGCGGGTGCACGAGCCGCAGTGGTCGGTGATGGTGGTTTGATCGCGCGGGGGCGCGAGGTCGAGGGTGGTGACGATGGCGGCGAGGAAGAGGTAGGAGCCCAGACGGGGGTGGATGAGGAGCGTGTGCTTGCCGATCCAGCCGAGCCCTGCGCGTGCGGCGTGCTCGCGTTCGAGGATCGGAGCCGTGTCGACGCAGGCGCGGAACTGGTGCTCGGGGAACTCGGCTCGGAGCGCATCGCAGAGGGTGTGGAGGCGTTTCTTGATGACGGAGTGGTAGTCATCGCCTTGCGCGTAGCGGGCGATTCTGCCGTGGGGGTTGCTCGGGTGCGCCGGGGACGCGTTCGGGCGTGGCGCGTCGTTCCGCGTGGCGTATTGGTCGGCCAGGACGATCAGTGTTCGAGCGCCCGGGAACAGTTCACGCGGGTCGAGACGCACATCGAGATTGCGTTCGAGGTAGGACATCTCGCCATGCTTGCCGTCGGCGAGCCATCTGCGGATGTGCGCTTCGTGTGCGGACGGCTCGGCGGGGCAGACACCTGCGAGAGCGAAGCCGAGGGAGCGGCAGCGCTCGAGGATGGGCTCGCTGGGCGTGGGCGCGTGGGCGTTCACGCGGGGATGCTACGGGGTTGCGCTCGAGGGGCGCGGTTCAGCGTGCGGCTGCGGCGATGCGCAGGTTGGCTTGGTTGCCGGTGAGCCACTCGGTGCAGCGTTTGGCCGCGTGGGGTAGGACTTCGGTGTGCGGCGCGAGGTGGGGGAGCCAGGCGCGGTCCCACTCGACGATGAGCCAGCGGCAGTCCGGGGCGGAGCGCACGGCCTCGACGAAGGCGCGGCAGGGGAGCGAGCCTTCGCCCAGCGGGCAGGGGGTGTTGTCCTTGATGTCCTTGATGCGCGCGGTCTGGAGGTTGTAGCCCAGGATGGAGACGGCTTCCACGGGGTCTTCGCCGGCCTGGGATGCGGGGAGGATGGAGTAGCAGGCGGCGAGGTCGTTGGATGCGACGTCATCGATCAGCGAGGCGATGTCGCGCGCGGTGGGGAATGCGCCGCCGTTCTCGAGCAGTAGACGGACGCCTGTGTTGTGTGCTGCGTCGGCGGCGAGACGGAGACGATCGATGATGCGTCGGCGTGCCTGACGGCGGCCTCGTGCGGACTGCTCGGGCGGCTCGAAGGCGAAGACGCGGACGTAGGGGAGAGCGAGGCGGGCGGCGAGGTCGATGACGGACTTGGCGTATGCGACGGGCTTGTGGTACTCGCCGATGACGTAGCCGAGGACGGGGGGGAGGACGGGTGCGCAGAAGGAGGCGCCGGAGGCGAGGCCGAGGGGCGCGACTCCGGCGTCATGGAAGAGTCGGTGGAGTTTCTCAGGGCTGGTCAGCGCGGGGTCGTTGGCGAACTCGGCGCCGCCCGGGCCGAGGGTTCGGAGTTCGACCCCCTGGAAGCCGAAGGCTGCGGCGTCGCATGCGACGCGCTCAAGGGTGATGTCTGGGCAGGCGACGGTGGAGAAGGCGATGCGGGTCATGGCGTGTGCAAGGTAGCGGTGGGGGGGCGATGGCGCCGGGGGGCGTCACTGGTTGCGCGACTGGCGGGCGAGCATGGTGACGCGGACGGGGATTTCCTTGCCCTCGCGGACGACGACCATGTCCACCACGTCGCCGGGCTTGTGGTTGGCGAGCCGGTTGGTCATGTCCTGGACGTCGACGAGTTCTTCGCCGGCCCAGCGGATGATCCGGTCGCCCTTCTGGATGCCGGCCTTCGCGGCGGAGGTTTCGGGGTAGACCTCTCCGACGAGAACGCCGGTCTTGTCATCGCCGTAGGCGCCGGGGGCGATGCCCAGTCGGACGCGCGACCCGCGGAGCGTGCCCATTTGACGCGTGCCGGTGGACGTGAAGGGGAGGGCTTCGGCGCGGGAGGCGAGGGTGAGTGCGACGTCGCCGACGAGGTTGGCGATGCGGGCGCCGCCCGTGTAGTTGATGGTGTCGAAGGTGTCTGTGGGCATGTGGTACTGCTCGTGCAGACCCGTGAAGAAGAAGAGCACTGGGATATTGGCGCTGTAGAAGGAGGCGTGGTCGGAGGGGCCCTGGCCGGACTTGGAGGTCTGGACGGTGATGCCGGCGCGCGTGACGTGGGGCTGGAGGATGGCCTCGAGGTCGGCAGCGGTGCCGACGCCGCCGACTTCGAGCTTGTCACGGAGTCGGCCGATCATGTCCATGTTGATCATGGCGTAGATCTGGGAGGTGGCGATGGGGGGTGCTTCGACGAACTTGCGTGAGCCGTTGAGGCCGGACTCCTCGGCGGAGAAGCCGATGAGCATGATGGAGCGCGCGTTGGCGTCGGCGGGGAGCTTGGCGTAGTGGCGAGAGAGGCGGTCGGCGAGGAAGAGGATACCGGCTGTGCCGGAGGCGTTGTCGTCGGCGCCGGGGTGAATGAGGCCGTCGGCTTCGGGCCCGCCGCGCGAGCCGAAGTGACCGTAGCCGAGGTGGTCGTAGTGGGCGCCGATGACGACGTACTGGTCGGCGAGGGAGCCCTTCCCGCGGATGACGCCGGCGACGTTGGCGGTGGGGATCTGGAGGGTTTCGATGCCGGCGTTGATGGTGATGGTGGCGTTGGGGAGGTCGATGGGGGCGTGGGGGCCGTCGGCGTCGGCGAGTTCGCGGAGCTGTCGTATGGAGCGGTGGTCGGTGTCGGCGGCGGCGAGCAGTTTCGAGGCCGCGTCGTCGGAGAGCATGATCGCGGGGATGGAGATCGGCCGGCCGAATCGGGTTTCGGAGGTGGTCTGGAGCTTTCCGGCGCGAGGGTCATCGGCGCCCGGGGGGGAGATGAGGATGACACCCGCGGCGCCGCGCTCTTCGGCGGCACGGATCTTGGGGAGGAGCGCGGCGTTGTGGGTCCAGCCGGACACGTCCTGCCAGCGGGACTTGCCTTCGGCGGTCATGGGTTCGAAGCGGAAGAGGACGGCGATCTTTCCGGCGAGATCATCGTGAGGGGTGTACGAGGAATACCCGTCGGGGCCGTCGGGGATGGAGTATCCGACGAAGACGAGGGGGCCGGAAACGGTCTTGTTGCCGGAGACGCCGAGGACGGAGAAGTCATCGTCGGGGGTGAGGGAAGTGGTTGCGGCGTCGGTCTTCCAGACGGCTTCCTGCGCGGTGACCTTGACGTCGCCGGAGACGGTGAAGGGTTGGCGGAAGGAGGCGTTGGAGGCGGATTCGCCGAAGGCGGGGTGGAGGCCGGCGCGCTCGAAGTAGAACTGGATGTAGTCCTGGGCGAGCTCGTTGCCCTTGACGCCGGGAGCGCGACCCTCGAAGAAGTAGTTGCTGAGGGTGGCGAGGTGGGAGGCGAAGAGGCGGGTGTCGGGATTGGTGGCGTCGAAGAGGTCGGCGCCGGGGGCCGATTTGGAGACGTGGGCGGAGGTGGCGTCGGTGTGGAGCATCCCGCCGCGGGAGGAGGTGGAGGAGGAGGATTGGGAGCAGGCGGCGAGGAGGAGCGAGGCGGTGAGGAGGGGCGCGGCCACAAGTCTGATGTGCATGGGATGCTCCAGCGGGTGTCGGTCTGGTCTTCGAAGGACCGAACCGGAGCATAGGTCGAGGGCGCGATCGAGGTTGCGGGCCGTTGCGGGGTGAGGACGGCGCCTCCTAGACTGGGGTTCTTGGATTCAGGTCCTCGTCGCGCGAGCGAGGTCTCGTGCCGATGGAAGGGCGTCTCCGGCTGCACGGCGCGTCGGAGCACGGTGTTCGTGCCGGCGCGTGGACGTGTCTGGCGGTGGAGAGTTTGCACATGGGGCCCGCGGTGATGCAGGATCGGATTGCGGTAGCAAGAACGCGTCAGGAGACGTCGGTGTTCGGTCGGACGGACGTGTTCGCGCAGCGGCACATCGGGCCGGATGAGCGCGAGATCCGGGAGATGCTCGAGACGATCGGGGCGAGCTCGCTCGACGAGCTGATCGAGCAGACTGTTCCGGCATCCATCCGGCTGGGGACGGACCTGGATCTGCCGCCGGCGATGGCGGAGTTCGAGGCGCTGGAGGCGCTGCGGGGGACGGCGAAGAAGAACAAGGTGTTCAAGAGCTTCCTGGGGATGGGGTACTACGGGACGGTGACGCCGCCGGTGATTCAGCGGAACATCCTGGAGAACCCGGGGTGGTACACGCAGTACACGCCGTATCAGGCCGAGATCTCGCAGGGGCGGCTCGAGGCGCTGCTAAACTTCCAGACGATGGTGTCGGACCTGACGGGGCTGCCGCTCGCCGGTGCGTCGCTGCTGGACGAGGGGACGGCCGCGGCGGAAGCGATGGCGATGTGCTTTGCGCAGGCGGGGGGCGCGGACGGGACGCGGAAGACGTTCTTCGTGGCGGACGATTGCCACCCGCAGACGATCGCCGTGGTGCAGACGCGCGCGGAGTCGTTGGGCGTCACGGTGAAGGTGGGGAGCGCGGCAAACGCGGACTTTGGCGCGGACGTGTGCGGTGTGCTGGTGCAGTACCCGACGACGGACGGGAGGGTCGTGGATTACCGCGGGCTCGCGGAGCGCGCGCACGAGTCGGGAGCGCTCGCAGTGGTGGCGACGGACCTGCTCGCGCTGACGATGCTGACGCCGCCTGGGGAGTTCGGGGCGGACATCGCGGTGGGGAGCGCGCAGCGGCTGGGGGTGCCGATGGGGTTCGGCGGCCCGCACGCGGGGTTCATCTCGACCAAGAGCGAGTTCGCACGTCGGATGCCGGGAAGGATCATCGGCGTTTCGCGCGACTCGCACGGGGATGTGGCGCTGCGGATGGCGATCCAGACGCGCGAGCAGCACATCCGTCGCGAGCGAGCGACGAGCAATATCTGCACAGCGCAGGCGCTTCTGGCGATCATGGCGGGCATGTACGCCGTGTACCACGGGCCGGAGGGGCTGCGCCGGATCGCAAAGCGCGTGCACGCGTGCGCGGTCGCGCTGGCGGAGGGGCTCAAGTCGCAGGGGCACAAGCTGGGTGATGCGCCGTACTTCGACACGCTGCGAGTCCGGCTGGGGGGCTCGGCCGGCGGCGCGGCGTCCGTGATCGCGAACGCGCTCTCGCAGGGGATCAACCTGCGGGATTACGGGGACGGGACGGTGGGCGTGAGCGTCGACGAGACGACCGACGCGGAGGACATCGCGGCCCTGCTGGCGTGCTTCAACGGCGGTCGTCCGACGGTGATGGACGTGGAGAAGCTCGCGCCGGAGTCGGCGCTGGGGTACGCGGCGCCGTTCGCGCGCGAGAGCGGTTACCTCACGCACCCGGTGTTCAACACGCACCACTCCGAGACGGAGCTGCTCCGGTACATCTTCCGCCTTCAGGGGCGAGATCTGTCGCTGGCGCACTCGATGATCCCGCTCGGCTCGTGCACGATGAAGCTGAACGCGACGAGCGAGATGTTGCCGGTGACGTGGGACGAGATCGCGAACATGCACCCGTTTGCGCCGGAGGCGCAGTGGAGGGGCTACGCCGAGCTGTTCCGGGATTTGGAGCGGTGGTTGGCGGAAATCACGGGGTTTAGCGCGGTCTCGCTGCAGCCCAACGCGGGAAGTCAGGGGGAGTACGCGGGGCTCATGGTGATCCGTGCGTATCACCAGCGGCGCGGCGAGAGCAGGCGCGATGTGTGTCTGATCCCGGAGTCGGCGCACGGGACGAACCCGGCATCGGCGGTCATCGCGGGCATGCGTGTGGTGCCGGTGGCGTGCGATGAGAAGGGGAACGTCGATCTGGAGGATCTGAAGGCGCGGGCCGCGGAGCACTCCGACAGGCTGGCCGCGCTGATGTTCACCTACCCCTCGACGCACGGCGTGTTCGAGGAGGATGCTCGTGCGATCTGCAAGGCGATGCACGACCACGGCGGGCTGGTGTACATGGACGGCGCGAACATGAACGCGCAGGTTGGCGTGTGCCGGCCGGGGGACATCGGCGCCGACGTGTGCCACCTCAATCTCCACAAGACCTTCTGCATCCCCCACGGGGGCGGCGGCCCGGGCATGGGGCCGATCTGCGTCACCGAGGCGCTGCGCCCGTTCCTGCCGGGGCACCCGGTGATCAAGCCCGAGAGCGCGGGGGTGAACGCGATCGGGCCGATCTCCGCGGCGCCGTACGGCAGCCCGGCGATCCTGACGATCTCGTGGATGTACATCGCGATGATGGGTCCGGACGGACTGAAGCGAGCAACCCAGACGGCCATCCTCAACGCCAACTACATGGCAAAGCGCCTGTCGGCGCACTACCCGATCGTGTACACGGGGCGAAGCGGGCGTGTGGCGCACGAGTTCATCCTGGACTGCCGAGCATTCGAGAAGAGCGCGGACGTCCGGGTGGAGGACATCGCCAAGCGTCTGATGGATTATGGGTTCCACGCGCCGACGATGTCGTGGCCGGTGACGGGCACGCTGATGATCGAGCCGACGGAGAGCGAGAGCAAGGGGGAGCTGGATCGTCTCTGCGATGCGCTCGTCCACATCCGTGAGGAGATCCGCGAGATCGAGCAGGGCAAGGCGGATAAGAAGTCGAATCTGCTCAAGGGCGCGCCGCACACGGCCGCGGCGCTCACACGCGACACGTGGGATCGTCCGTACTCGCGTGAGCGTGCGGCGTTCCCCGCGGAGTGGGTGCGCGAGCGGAAGTTCTGGCCGGCCGTCGGGCGCATCGACAACGCCTACGGCGACCGGAATCTCGTCTGCACGTGCCCGCCGATGAGCGCATACGGGGTGTGAGCGGGGCGGCGCCTGCCGTCGATATCCTGAGGGCATGAACACAACGAAGGGTCGGGCGCACCGGGGCGCGGGGCTGTGTGTTGCGAGCGCGGCGGGTTTGGGTGCGGTGCTGGCGGGCTGTGCGGGCGATCGAACGGGCGCCATGGGTCCGCAGGGAGCGGATTTCGCCCGTCCAGTGGCGACGTATTCGATCGTGGCGCGCGACGCGAAGACGGGCGAGATGGGAGTGGCGGTGCAGTCCCACTGGTTCAGTGTGGGGCCGGTGGTGCCGTGGGCCGAGGCGGGCGTGGGCGCGGTGGCGACGCAGAGCTTGGTGCGGATCGATTACGGGCCGATGGGCCTTGCGCTCATGCGCGAGGGGAGAGAGGCGAGCGCGGCGCTGCGCGAGCTGACCGAAGCGGACGAGGGGCGTGACGTGCGGCAGGTGGCGTTCGTGGATGCGCACGGGCGAGTGGCCGTGCACACGGGCGCGCGGTGCATCGCGGAGGCGGGCCACAAGCCGGGTGTGGCGTCGGACGGCGCGGCGTACTCGGCGCAGGCCAATCTCATGCGCGACAAGGGCGTGCCCGAGGCCATGGGGCGCGCGTTCGAGAATGCTCCGGAGGGCACGCCGCTGCCGGAGCGTCTCGTGATGGCGTTGCACGCGGCGGAGATGGCGGGCGGCGATGTACGCGGGAAGCAGTCGGCCGCGATCCTTGTCGTGAAGGGCGAATCGACCGGCAGGGCGTGGGCGGATCGGGTGGTGGAGCTGCGCGTCGAGGATCACGCGGCGCCTGTGGACGAGCTGGATCGGCTGCTGCGCTTGCACCGCGCGTACGAGCGGATGAACGCGGGTGATGAGGCCATCGAGAAGGGGGACGTGGCGGGCGCGCTGCGGGAGTACGGCGCCGCCAGAGAGATGGCCGGTGGCAACGCGGAGATGGCGTTCTGGACCGCGGTCTCGCTCCTCAACGCGGGCAGAACGGCTGAGGCAGAGCCGGTGTTGCGCGAGGCGTACCGAGATGTGAAAGGGGATTGGCGCACGACCCTGCGCAGGCTTCCGAGATCGGGCCTGCTGAGCGTATGTGAGCTGGAAGTTGAGCGGCTCGCGACGCTGCGGTGATCGCGGTCCGCCTCGGCGCCGCGCTGTGGTGATCAGAGCAGCGCGATGGGGTCGACATCCACGGCCGTGGTCGCGTCACTCTTGAGAAGGGCGAGATTCCGCGCGTGGGTCATGCGCGACTGAATGGCGCTCGCGCTCTGCGCGGTGATTTCGATCGCGAGACGGTACTGGCCCGCGACGCGGGAGATGGGGCAGGGCATGGGACCGCGGAGCGAACAGGGACCCGCGTTGGGCGCGCTCTCGAGGGCGTCACGGATGCGCGAGGCGATCTGCTCGGCCTTGGCGAATGTCTTGTGCCGCACGACGATGCGCGCCATGCGCGTGCACGGGGGGAGCCCTGCTCGCTTGCGGTGCGCGAGTTCCTCGTCGGCGAACGCGCGATAGTCGTGCGTCGCGGCGTGCTGGATCGGCGCCGCTGACGGGGTGAACGTCTGAACGATGACCAGACCGGGGTCCTTCGCGCCCGGGCGGCCGGCGCGTCCAGCGACCTGCGAAACGAGTTGGAACGTTCGCTCGGCGGCGCGAAAATCGGGGAGATTGATCGCGGTGTCGGCGTTGACGACGCCGACGAGACGGAGGTTGGGAAAGTCGTGGCCCTTGGCGATCATCTGCGTGCCGAGGAGCACGCGTGCCTCGCCGCGCCGGAACCGGTCGAGCAGGTCCATCCAGTCCTTGAAGGACCGCGTCGTATCGGAGTCGGCGCGGAGGAGTGTTTCGCCGGGGATGAGCTCGGGAAAGCGGCGCGACAGCTCAGCCTCGACACGCTGCGTTCCCATGCCGAACACGGACACGCGTCGGTTGCACACCGGGCAGTGGTGGGGGAGGAGACGCTCGGCGAGGCAGTGGTGGCAGCGGACCACGCCGCCCGCGGGGAGCAGGCGGTCGCGGTGATAGACCATCGTGGCGTCGCAATCGTCGCAGGCAAGCACCCAGCCGCACCGGTGATCCGGGCAGCAGATGTAGTTCCCGAAGCCTCGTCGGTTGAGCAACAGCGCTGCCTGTCCGCCGGACGCGAGTGTCTTCTCGAGGGCGTGCTCGAGTCGCGGGCCGAGCAGATGCACCTCGCGGTCGGTCCAGGGGCGGGCGCGACGCTCGTCGGCGAGATCGACGATCTCGACGCGAGGGAGCACCGCGCCGCCGACGCGCGAGGGGAGTTCGAGGAGCGTGTGTCGGCCCTCCACGGCGTTGCGCCAGGATTCGAGGGAGGGCGTGGCCGAGCCGAGCAGGATCGGGCAGTTCTCGATCTGCGCCCTCTTGATGGCGACGTCGCGTCCGTTGTAGCGGGGCGTCTGATCTTGCTTGTAGCCGTCGTCGTGCTCCTCATCAACGATGATGAGCCCAACGCGCACGCCCTCCGGGAACGGTGCGAACACCGCCGAACGCGCACCGATGACCACCTGCGCACGACCGGAGGCGACGAGCGACCACTGCTCGTTGCGCTGCGCGGCGGTGAGCCCGGAGTGAAGGATCGCGACCCGTGTGTCGGGGCGGGCCGCGAGTCGCGCGAGGAATCGGCCCATGGTCTGCGGCGTGAGCGAGATCTCGGGGACAAGCACGATGGCTCGCTCGTCGCGGTCGAGCGCGGCCTCGAGCGCGCGCAGATACACCTCTGTCTTGCCGGAGCCGGTGACGCCTCGGAGCACGAAGGAGCGAAAGCCGCCGAGGGCATCGGTGACGCATCTGGCGGCGTGCGTCTGCTCGGGAGTCAGCTCGACGCGCCGGTCTTCGGTCGGTGTGACGTCCTGCCACAGAGCCCGGACGCGCCGCGTGCGGACCTCGCGCAGGAGACCGGCGCGCAAGAGGCGGTTGACGGGCCCGATCGTGCGCTCCCCAAGGAGGTCGGCGAGCGTGCGCGCCTCGACCGGCCACCCTGGCGCAGGATCGAGCTTCTGGATGGCGTCCCACGCGCGGCGTGCAGACGGCGGGAGCGTGTGGTCAGGAGCCGAGCCCGTCGGCTCCAGCGCATCGCGCTCGATCTCGCCGATGGATTGCTTCACGGCCGCGGGCACGAGCGCGGCGAAGACCATGCCGAGCGGGCAGCAGTAGTAGCGGGCCATCCAGACGCCGAGGGCGACGAGCGATGGCGGCACGCCGACGCCGGTGCGGCGCAGAAGCGGTTTGATGCGATCGACCGGCGCGCCCGCCGGATCGTCGGAGATATCGATGACGCACGCGCCGACGGCCTTGTTGCCTGGCCCGAGCGGAACCTCCACGCGTTCGCCCGTGCGGAGGTCGGCGAGTGCGTCCGGCAGCCCATAGGTCAACCCGTCCGGGTGATCGTGGCTGCGCTCGATGGCCACGCGCGCGAATCGGGCGAATCGGGGAGCGTCGTCGGTGAAGAGCGTGGCGCGCACGCAGCAGGGTAGCCGCGGCGCGCCGTGCCGCGATCATGTGCCTGGCTTCTGGGGCTCGGGCCCCGGGAGCGCCGGCGAAGCGGGCGTTTCGGGCACGGGGAGCCCCAGCGTGTTCAGAATGGCGTTCTTCGAAGCGTCGTCGGGGAGTGCGTTGGCCAGGTCGATGGCGGTCTGGCCCGCGGCGTTCGTTGGAGAGAGGTCCGCGCCCGCGCGGAGGAGTCTGCGGAGGGAATACGCGTCGCGATCGGCGATGGCGAACATCGCGGGCGTCCAGCCGGCGCGGTCCGATTGCAGCGACGCGGCGCGATTGACATCGGCGCCGGCGTTCACGAGCGGTTCGACGATACCGATGCCCTGCGCGAGGAGAATCGGGCTCCAGCCGTCCTTATTCGAGACGTTGACGTTGGCGCCGTGACCGATGAGCAGGCGGACCACGGAGGGCTCGCCCGAGAGCACGGCGAGCGCGAGCGGAGTCACGCCGTCACGATTCGACGCGTTGGGATCTGCCCCCGCGTCGAGCAGCAGCTTGGCGTTCATCGTCTTCCCCGCGGTGGCTGCGGCCATGAGCGCCGTGTCGCCGCGCGCGGTCCTTGCGGTCACGTCCGCGCCGCGATCCAGGAGCGCCTTGACGCGCTTGGAGTCTCCCTTGAGCGCACCGATCATGAGGGGCGTTGAGCCGTCCGACGATCGCGCGTTGATCTCCGCGCCGAGTTCGATCAGCGCTGCGACCGTGTCCGCGTTCCCTTCCGATCCCTCCGCCGCCCACATGAGCGCGGTGTAGCCCTGATCGGACTTGGCCTCCACGGGGGCGCCTTCCTTGACGAGTGTGCGAGCCCCGATCGCGTTGCCGACACGAGCCGCGACCATGAGGGGGGTATGGCCGTCCCGGGGCGTGCGGGCGTCGAGCTTCGCCCCGGCCTTCACCAGCATCGAGATCGCCTCGGGATCCTTGCAGAACGACGCCGCCCAGATCAATGCCGTGGTGCCGTCGCCGCGGATCAGGTTCGGATCAGCGCCCGCGTCGAGCAGGAGTCGGATCTTCTCCGCGGCTTGCTCGCCGGCGGTCGCCAGCATGAGCGGCGTGGCGCCGTCCGCGGCGGTCAGATTCGGCCTGGCGCCGGATTCGAGCAGGACTTTGATCGCCTCCGCCGTGCCGAGACGAGCGGCCCAGATGAGGGGGGTGGCGTTTGCCTGCCATTCAAAGCCGCCCGGATTCGGCGCGTTCGGAGACACGCCATTGGCGAGCTCGCGCCGAAGGGCCTCGATGTCACCCTTCCGCGCGGCGTGATGGATCTCGAGCAGCTGGGGCGGGCCGCCGATGGGCTGGTTCTGCGCGACGGTGGCGCGTGGCGCCAGCACGGCGAGGATGACGGTGGCGAGTAGGGCGGCGGAACGCGGTTTGATCATCGGCGCGGGTCTCCGACGGGAAGAGGACGCATCGGACGTGCGGCGGTTCGCGCACCGCAGACCGACGAAGTGCAGTTTGTATCGGCCGAGCGGCAGGATACGCTCACCGAACACCTTCCGGGCCGATACACTTGCGCCGATGCGCGAGCCTCACACGACCCGCGTTGCCCGACTGGCCTTACCGGACGGGTCCGTTTTTGTCGGTCGGGCGTTCGGGGACAGCGACCGCGTTCGGACAATTTCCGCCGAGATCGTGTTCAACACGGCTCTGACCGGGTACCAGGAATCTCTCACCGACCCCTCGTACTGCGGCCAGGCTCTGGTCATGACCGCTCCTCTCATCGGGAACTACGGGATTAACCCCGAAGACCTCGAGAGCGCCAAGGCACAGGTGAGCGGGTTCGTCGTCCGTGAGCTGGCCAACCGCCATTCCAACTACCGCGCCAGCGAGGATCTCTCCTCATGGCTCGCACACCAGGGCGTGCTGGGCATTACAGGCGTGGATACGCGAGCCCTCACGAGGCGGCTGCGCGTCGCCGGTGTCACGCCCGGGATTCTTTCCAATGACGATTCGGTCTCTGACGCGGACCTGGTGAGACTTGCCCGCGCGGCGCCACGCATGGACGGGCAGAATCTCGTTCCGCATGTCGGTTGCACATCGAAGCAGGGGTGGTCGGAAACGCTCGGAGAATGGGGCCCGGGTGTTCCGCGGGGCGGGAAGCGTCTCCGCGTGGCCGCGCTCGACTGCGGGGCAAAGCGGAACATTCTCCGGAACCTGGCGCATCGCGGGTGCGAGGTGGTGGTTTGGCCCCACGAGACCGCGGCGAAGGACCTGCTCGGCGCGCACGCACGTGGGGAAATCGACGGGCTGTTCGTCTCGAACGGCCCAGGGGACCCCTCAGCCGTTCGAAGCGTCGTCGAGATGCTCGGGGCGGTGGTCGGTCAGGCAGACAAGCCGATCCCGACGTTTGGAATTTGCTTGGGGCATCAGCTCTTGTCGCTCGCGCTCGGCGCTAGGACCTACAAGCTGAAGTTTGGGCACCGGGGCACGAATCAGCCGGTGCGGAACCTGTTGACCGGTCGGGTGGAGATCACGAGCCAGAATCACGGGTTCGCTGTGGAGCTTGAGTCGCTTGAGAAGGTGGGGGGGCAGGCGACACACGTGAACCTGAACGACGGCTCGCTCGCCGGGTTTCGATTGCCGGCACGCCCGGTGTTCGCCGTGCAGCATCACCCCGAGGCAAGCCCGGGCCCGCACGACGCCTCGTACCTCTTCGACGCCTTCGTGCGCATGATGGAGGTTGGGGGCCCTGTCGATGAGGCTGCCATGGGCTGGGGAGAGCCGGTTGTCCGGACCGTGAGCGGCGGGGCGGCGCGAGTCTGAGCGAACGGGGGACAAACCCTGAAGATGACGCGGTTTGCGTGGGCGTTGGGGCACGGGTAGTCTCCGCGCCTGCGCGTGCGGCGTCTCGACGTAGGGTCTTGCGGTTCGCCGGTCGGGGGGAACCGGCGCTGCGAACGATGCGGAAGGGATGGTCGCTCGCCAGTGCGTGCGGAGTGTTGGCGGCGCGAGCCGTTCCGGCAGTTGAGTAGGTGATCGAGCATTTCAAGCGGGCCGAGAGCGGCCCGACGCGGAGCAGACCAGATGCGAACGCCCAGGGGTCGTCGTCTCAGCGGTGGTGTCCTTGTTGCGATGATGGTGGCGGCCTGCGGGAGTGCGATGGCGACCGCGGGCGCCGACTCCGTCTCGCGCGTCGAGCGGGCGTCCGTCCTCCTCAAGGAGGGGCGGGCGGCGTCGGCGAAGGACGTGCTCGCCGAGCTGGACCGTTCAGCCCTCAAGGGCGAGACGCGGGAGCGCGCCATGGAGCTGCTCGCGGCGGCGGACCGCAAGATGCGCTCGATGTCGGTCGCCGAGATCTCGCTCGATCGGGCCGAGATGGCGCTGGAGGAAGGGGATCTCCGGAGCGTCGAGCGTCACGCCACCGCGGCCAAGCGCGACGAAAGAGCCACCCACGACCAGAAGCTGCGTGCGAGCGAGCTGATGGACCGAGCGGCCTCGCTCCGGACGGAGCTCGAGCCCGTGGCGGTCGGCGCCCTCGACCAGGCCGTTGAGGACTTCGAAGCGGGCCGCTATATCGAAGCGAAGGCTGGGTTGGACTCGGTCTATCGCGCCGGCTTCCGTTTGAACGAGGATCAGCTCCGGACGCTCGATCGGTACCGGGATCGGGTCATCGAGCTTGAGCGCCGGAACGGGAAGCTGTTCGATGCCGATTACACCCCGCTCGGCATGCTCCAGGCTGGCCGTGTGGAGCGGGTGAATGACCCGCGTCCCACGGAGACGGCAAGTGCGATGTCTGCGCAGGCGCAGCCCGAGAGCGAGGCGCAGCCCGCGCAGCCTGTCGGCGAGCCCGAAGCGGCGCCGGAGGACGAGGGAGAGGCTGCCCCCGAAGGCGACCTGTTCCAGGAAGCGGCCAAGTTCACGGCCGAGCGGTTGGTGGCGGAGGCGGACGAGGCATTCCGCGCGGGCCGATACGCGGAAGCCGAGCAGAAGTACACACTTGCGACCTCCACGTATCGCTCCCACCTGAGCGCGGAGGACGCGACGCGGGCGGATCAGCGACTTGCGGACGTTCGCGCCTTGCTCGCGGATCGTACGGGCAACCTCCTGGTGAACGTGATGGAGACTCGCGCCGTCGTGCGTGAGCAGGCGGTGGCGGAGTTCGACAACTTCGTCGCGCAGGCCCAGGTCGCGCTGCGTCAGGGCGACTTTGAGCGTGCCCGCTCGCTCGCGGGCCGTGCGCGTCTCGCGATCGCAGACCGTCGCGAGGTGTTCTCCGAGGCCGAGGTGAACGATCGCCTCCGCCGGCAGGAAGGGTTGATCACGTCGATCCGCTCGGCGGAGGAGTCGTCGCGCGTCGCAGAGATCGAGCGTCGCGCATCCGACGTGCAACGACAGAAGACGGACGCGGAGTCGCGTCAGCGGGCCGAGAAGGACCGCAAGATTGTCGAGAACCTCGACCGCATCCGCGCGCTCCAGCAGGAGCAGAAGTATCAGGAGGCCCTGCAGGTCGTCGAGCAGGTGCTGTTCCTCGACCCGGAGAACCCGGCCGGACTCCTCCTCAAGGACGTGCTCCGCGATGTGGTGATCTACAGGGAGTGGGACAAAGCGCAGCGCGACAAGTCTCTCAGCTACGCCACCGAAGTGGTGGAGATGCAGAAGAGCCTCGTCATCCCCAAGCAGCTCATGTCCTATCCCACGGACTGGCCCGAGCTGAGCTTCCGGCGGGGCGAGACCGCGGCCTTCATCGACACGCCCGAGGATCGCCGCGTGCTCTCGGAGCTCGATTCACGCTCCATCCCCGCGTCCTTCTCTGCCCACAGGCTTGAGGACGTGCTCTCGTTCCTGGAGCAGGTCGGCAATCTGAGCGTTGACGTCAACTGGGAAGCGCTCTCGGCCATCGGCGTCGAACGAGACACCGAAGTCACGCTGAATCTGCGTTCCGCGCCGCTGAAGGTGGTGCTGGACCGCGTGCTGGAGAAGGTCAGCCGGGATCAGTTCAGCCGCGCCGGATGGGCGGTTGAGGACGGCGTGCTCGTGGTGGCGTCGCAAGAGGCGCTCCGCAAGAAGACGTTCATCCGGATCTACGACATCCAAGACCTTGTCTTCCGCGTGCCCGATTTCCCCAACGTCCCCGAGCTCGACCTCGACACGGTGCTGCAGCAAGGCTCGCAGCGAGGCGGCGGCGGCGGCGGCGGCGGGCTGTTCAACGACCCGCAAGACCAGAACGTCGGCGAGATCCTGCAGCGCGAGCGTGACACACTCGATCAGATCATCCGGATCATGCAGGAGAACGTTGATTTCGAGGGTTGGCGCGACAACGGCGGCACGACCGGCATCATCCAGGAGCTGAACGGCAATCTGATCATCACGAACACAGCAGCGAATCACCGCGCCATCGTCGGTCTGCTCTCCCAGCTGCGCGAAGCCCGCGCGATCCAGATCAGCGTCGAGTCCCGGTTCCTGACCGTCGCGCAGGACTTCTTCGAACAGATCGGCTTCGACCTGGACGTCTACTTCAACGCCCAGAACAATCAATACCGCGACGCGGTGCTGCAGGAATCCCGCTACGGCGGCGCCGTGCATGGGCAGTCGCCCCCGGCCCCCGGGACCACCCTCCTCCCGACCGACCTCCTCCGCGCCGGCGCTGGCGGGACGCGCGCTACGGCCAACAACCAGTATTTTGTGCCACCGGGCGGTGTGAACCAGCAGACCGGCGTCGTGACATATCAATTCGGCCAGGTCCCTGCGGCCGTCACGGCTCCTGACCCCCTCAGCATCATCCCCACGCAGCAGAACAGCCTGGGCATCACCGACACGCTCGGCCGTTCGTTGGGCGGGTTCGCACAGACCATCCTCAACCAGAACCCCGCCCTCGGCATCGCGGGCACGTTCCTCGATGACGTCCAGGTCGACTTGCTCATCAAGGCGACCCAGGCCGACCGCCGCAACGTCACGCTCACTGCTCCCCGTCTGACGTTCATCAACGGCCGGTTCGCGAACATGTTCGTCGCGACCCAGCAGACATTCGTCTCGCAGCTCACCCCCGTTGTCGGCTCGTCGTCCGCGGCGTTCCAGCCCACCGTCAGCTCACTCAACACGGGTGTAACGCTCCTCGTCCGCGGCGTGGCCTCCACCGACCGCCGCTACGTCACGATGATGATCCAGACCCGGGTCGCGTCGCTCGACCGGTTCGACCCGGAGTTGACGTTCAGCGCGGCGGCGGGCGGGACCGGTCAGGGCGGCGGCGGCGCCACCGCCACCGGCGTCATCCAGCGCCCCGTCATCAGCATCTCCGCCGTGAACACCGGCGTCACCGTTCCCGATCAGGGGACCATCCTGCTCGGCGGACAGCGGATCGTTTCCGAGGCGGAAGTGGAGTCGGGCGTCCCGGTGCTCAGCAAGCTCCCGATCATCAATCGCTTCTTCACCAACCGAATCGAGACCAAGGAGGAGCGGACGCTGCTGATCCTGCTCAAGCCCACGATCATCATGCAGAACGAGGAGGAAGAGAAGAACTTCCCAGGCCTGCTCGATCGGCTGGGCTCTGCCGGGCGTTGAGCAGCCTCGGTTGACCGTGGATAGTGTGCCTCGCTAGCGTTCGCCGACTCGAAGGAGGTCCACGGGCATGCCGCAACAGGATTCGAGACTCCGGATCACGACCGCCGAGGGCGTGAGCCAGGTCCGGTTCATCGATCGCAACATCCTGGATGAAGCCAACATCCAGCAGATCGGCGAAGAGATCCTCGCCCTCGTGGAGGGTTCGTCCCGCCCCAGGGTCGTGATCAGCTTCGAGAACGTCGATCACCTGTCCAGCGCCGCCCTCGGCGCCCTCATCACGATCAACAACCGCGTGAAAGCCAAGGGCGGACGCCTCGCGCTCGCTCGGATCGACCCGCAGATCCACGAGGTGTTTGTCATCACCAAGCTGAACCGGCTGTTCGACATCCACGAGAACGTGGACGACGCGATGGCCGCGGCCAAGGGCTGAGCCCGAGGCTCTCGGAGGCGCGTGGATCGCCGATGACGTCCAAGGCTCCCACACCCAGCGGGCATGAACGGGTCGAACTCCGGAACGACCGGAGTGCGATCGAGTCATTGGAGCGCAGAGTCCTCGAGGCCGTCGAGCGCGCGGGCTACCCAGAGGCCTCGCGCTTCGCCGTCCGTCTGGCCCTGGAAGAGGCCGTCGTGAACGCGTTCCGGCACGGCCACCGGGGCCTCCCCGAGCAGACGCCCATCGATGTCTCATGGGAAGTGACGCCGGATCGCGCCGTCATCACCGTTCGCGACCGCGGCGCAGGATTCGAGCCGGGCGGTGTCCCCGACCCAACGCTCGACGAAAACCTCGAATGCCCGACCGGGCGAGGCCTCATGCTCATGCGGGCCTATATGACCGAGATCCGCCATAACAAGACGGGCAACGAGGTGACGATGGTCTACGACCGCGGCGCCGAGGAACGCAAGCGAGCGGGCGAATAGCGCCACGATCGCCGCGGGGACGGGTCTCGATTCAAGCAAGCGGGCGGCTGGCGCGGACCCCAGCCGTCTGTAGGAGCGCCTGAGCATCAGGCTCTTGGAGTTCAGATGCCAACTCGTGCGGAAGCAGGCGGAGCGATTCGTACACCTCCGGCGGAGGGTCGGGCATCGTCCCGTTCACGAGCACCGCGTCCAGCGCGAGCTGCTCGGCCTGCGACAGCGAGCCGGCCACGAGCAGCACTTCCGTCGCTTTGCCGTTCGATGGGTCCGCCACAAGGCAACGCCACCCTGTGAGCCCCAGCTCGGCGCCCTCGTCGTCGACGTTGGTCTCCGGGTCGATATTCAGCGTCAGATGCCACGCGTCGCGCAGGTCGTCCACGATGTCTTCCCGCGAGGTGGCCTCGGCGTTCTTGGTTGGGTCAGGGAGGGTGTCACGGTGCTCGTGCTCCGCGGTGTCCGGCCCCGCCGGCTCGGTGACAGGCGCCAGGTCATACGCCGCGAGCACGCGCTCCACACGCTGCCGCATCGCGCCCTCGGCGCGGAGCGTGAGCACTTTGTGGTCGTCGACATATACGAACAGGAACGGTTCGCGCGACATGGCCCCGAAGCCCACACATCCATCCTCGAGCAGCCACGGGCGCCACCGCCGATAGCCTTGCAGGAACCGGTCCAGCCCGACGGGCTCGTACGCAAGGTACGGGTCGATCTCGCGATACGCGTCCTCGGAGAGCGCATCGAGAATGGGATAGACCCGAGACGGAAAGAGCGTGAACAGCGATCGCAGCAACGGGGCCAGCCGGTTGTGCGTGATGACGACGTCGTACACGTACCGGTCAGGCCATTCGTCCCATTCTTCGTCGGTGGACGCCTCGGCAGGCTCAAACTCAACCAGGTAGCCCTCGATGGGATGGAATTCCTCCGAACGCACCGGGTACACCCCGAGCGGGCACGCGAACGTGCCGACGGTGGTGCGTTCGAGCGTGGGGTCCAGCAATGGCGGATCGAGTTCGGGTTCGCTCATGGGGCGGAGGAGAGTGTACGGTTGACGGGCGGGGGAGGCGTTGCGACGCCGGGCGTATCGGGCGATGATGCCGCCGGGAGCGTGAGGCTCCCCCAACGAAGGGAGCCGACTGGATGAACGACCTTGTGGCGCAGATGAACGCCGGACTGACGGAGATCAACAACGTCATCTGGCATAACTACGTGCTCTTTGTCGTCCTCGCCGTCGGCGTCCTCTTCACGCTCTGGAGCGGCTTTGCCCAATACCGGGCCCTCACCCACGGCGTCTCCGTCATCCGTGGCAAGTACGACGACAAGAATGACCCCGGCGCCATCAACCATTTCCAGGCCCTCTCCACCGCCCTCTCGGCCACCGTCGGACTGGGCAACATCGCCGGTGTCGCCGTAGCCATCGCCCTCGGCGGCCCTGGCGCCGTCTTCTGGATGTGGGTCGTCGGGTTCGTGGGCATGGCCCTCAAGACCACCGAAGTCACACTGGCCATGCTCCACCGCAACACCGACGACCCCGACAACCCCCACGGCGGGCCCATGTGGGTCGCCGACAAGGGCTTCAAGAAGTGGGGGCTCGGCGGGATTGGAAAGATCCTCGGTGTGATCTTCTGTATCACCCTCATCATCTCCACGATCACCGGTGGAAACATGTTCCAGGCGTGGAACGTCGGCGTCATCTGTGAGACCTACTTCCGCGTCCCACAGCAGGTCATCGGCGTCATCCTCACCGTCCTCGTCGCGCTCGTCATTATCGGCGGCATCAAACGCATCGGCGCCGTCGCCGGCCGCCTCGTCCCCTTCATGTGCGGCATCTATCTCATCGCCGCCCTCTACGTCATCATCATCGACATCGACCGCGTCCCCGCCATGCTCGGGCTCATCGTCAAGTCCGCGTTCGCACCCGCCGAGGCCAGCCAGGCCTTCCTCGGCGGAACCGCAGGGTACGCCTTCCTCTGGGGCATGAAGCGGGCCCTCTTCTCCAACGAAGCCGGACAGGGCTCCAGCCCCATCGCGCACTCCGCAGCCAAGACCGACGAGCCCGTACGCGAGGGCATCGTCGCCGGCCTCGAACCCTTCGTCGACACCATCGTCGTCTGCACACTCACCACCCTCGTCGTGCTCCTCAGCGGCGCGTGGAACCGCGGCCCCGAAGCGATGTTCGACGCTTCGGCCGTGCCGACCATCCGCCAGGTCGAGGGCGCGTCCGACCGGTGGGTCGCTGTCACCGGCGCCGTCCCCGCGAAGTCTCCGGACGCCGCGCGGATCAACGGCCCCTGGCGTGAGCGCGACACCGTCTTCGTCCTCATCAAAGCCGATCTCGACCCCAACACGGGGCGCGAGATCCGCCGGCTCACGGGGACCATCAAGGCCGATCCCAACCCGACAAACACCTCCGGCCTCATGGTCGAGTGGACGCCCTACACCAGCGTCAAGACGCCCGAGGTGCTGGCCGAAGCCGACGGTCGCATCGGCCTCTACAACGACCTCGTCGGCGCCGCGCTCACCGGCCACGCATTCGATCGTGTCACCCCCGGGCTCGGGAAGTGGATCGTCACCATCGCGGCATGGCTCTTCGCGCTCTCCACGATGATCTCTTGGTCGTACTACGGCGAGCAGGGCGTCGTCTATCTCTTCGGCACAAAGCTCGTCATGCCGTACCGGCTGGTCTACTGCGGACTCATCATGCTCTCCTGCGCCGGGCTCATCCGCACCGACGCCGAACTCGACAATCTCACCGCACTCGGCACCGGCGTCATGCTCTGGGCCAACATCCCGATCATGCTCATCTTCGGCGCCAGCGCAATGGCCGCGTACCACAACTACACCCGACGTCTGCGTCGCGGTGAACTCGACTCCCACTCTGCGCCGCGCTTCACCGACGTCGTCGAAGGCAAGGACGTGAAGTGATCCGAGCCGGGCGGCGGAGGCCGCGTACGTGTGGGCGGTGAGAGAAGCCTGCGACACCGGCGCCGCCGGTCTGCGCGCACGGGCCCTCGCTCTCGACGCGGAGCACTCCCCCTACGGCCTCGATGCGATGAGCGAGATTCAGATCCAGGATGCGCTCGCGGACGGGTTCCGCGCCCACGGCTGGGGCGTTATCCGTGAAGCTCGATACCCGGCCGTCTCCGGGCGGCCAAGGCGCAGCGAGGGCGAACGCTGCGATGTCGTGCTCACCGAACGCCCGGGCCAGCCGCTGCTCGACCCGCGAATGGAAGGAACGCTGTTCGCCGCTCACGGCGTCGCGCCGGACGACGCACTGTGGCTCGAGATCAAGCTCGCGCGCCAGTTCGCCATCGTCAACGGAGTTGCGGGCCCCAACCCCGCCTACTCGAGCGAAGTGCTCTCGCGCGCAACGACCGACGTACGGAAGCTCGCGGCGGAGCCGGGCGCCGGCGCACGGATCGCGATGCTCGTCATGTTCACGCGCGACGCCGCCACCGCCGAGCACGACGCCCTGGCATGGGCGCACAAATGCCTCGACGAGGGGCTTCCCATCGGCTCGCCCGAGCGCGCGGGCTTCTCCCTTTCCGAACGCATCGGCAACGCGTGGTGCGAGGTCGTCCTCATGCCCGTGCGCGCACTGGTGCGCTGAGCATCGAGAGAATCGCCTCGGCCGCGTCGGGCGCCGCGTGCCGATCCCGGAACGGCTCACATGCCGCTCGCAGCGCGACGCGCTGGGCGTCGCGCGCTGCTTCGCTCTCCAGCAGCATGAACAGCGCTTCGCGCGCCGCACGCCCGCCCCCGGCGTACGGCACGAACTCCGGCACGATCCGTTTGCCCGCGATGAGGTTCGGAAGCGTGGCGAAGTCCGAGCGGACGACCCATCTCCCCACCAACGCGTGCTGCCAGCGACGCAGCCGGAAGCACAGCACCATCGGCGTCGCCTCGCGCGCCAGGTGCAGTGAGACGGTGCCCGACACCGCCATGGCCGCGTCACACCACCGCGCCGCACCTGCGACGTCGCGCAGCGCGAGTGTCAGGCCCGACGGCCAGCCCCCGTGCTCCTCCGCGATCGCGCGCAACGCGCACTCGCCCCGCTCCGATGCGGCGACAACGACGCCGACCATGTCGGGCCAACGGCGGACTCCCTCCCGGAATGCCCGCAGCATCGGCGGGAAGTTCAGCCGCCACTCTTTCGCGCGCGACCCCGGCAGCAGCAGCACACGCGGGCCTCCCTGCGGGTACTCGCCCACGCCGCCTGTCGAGACATTCGCCACGTCGAACAACGGATGGCCGATGAACGTGGCCGGGACGTCGTGCGACCGGAACCATTCCTCCTCAAACGGCAACAGGCACAGCACGAGGTCCGTCCGCCGTCGCAGCTTGTGGACCCGGTGTCGCGCCCACGCCCACACCTGTGGCGCTGCGAGATGCACGACGCGCGAGCCCGCCGCCTTCGACAGCTTGCAGATCGGGAAGTTGGCCGCGGGCGAGTCCACGGCCACGTGCAGGGCCGGTCGGTGGGCACGCAGCCACGCGCCGATCCGCTTGTTCAGCGCCAGGTGCTCCGCGATCTTCGCCAGACCAGGCACGCCCATCGAGGCGTCATGGGTGGTCTCTTCCACGATCTCAGCCCCCGCGCTCCGCATCTTCGGTCCGCCCCACCCGACAATCCGTAAGCCGGGCGCCCGAGCGAGCAGTGCGCGAATCACCGGTCCCGCAAGCTCGTCCCCGGAGGGTTCGAACGCGGTAAACAGCACCAGCGGTGGGGGGGTGGGCTCGGGCAACTGCCGCACTGCACCGACTGTCGGCCGCGTTGTCAACGCCCGAGGACGATCGAGTCCCGGGGCCCGGTATACTCCCCCCCTTTCCGCACGATCCACCCACGCGAACACACCACATGCCCAGCACGCACTCGTTCTCCCGCACCCACTCCTGCGGCGCCCTGCGCCCCGAGCACATCGGCGTCCGCGCCACCATCGCCGGCTGGGTTGACTCCATACGAGATCACGGCGAGGGGCTCATCTTCGTTGACCTGCGCGACCGCGACGGGCTTACCCAGCTCGTCCTCGACCGAGAGGACTGCAAGCCGGGCCTCCTCGAGATCGCGGAGCGGCTGCGTGGAGAGGACGTGATCTGCGCCAGCGGCGCCGTGCGCACCCGTGTCGGCGGCCCCAACCCACGCCTTGCCACCGGACAGGTCGAGGTGGTCGTCGATGCGCTCGAACTCCTCAACAAAGCGGATACGCCGCCCTTCCATCCCACCGCAAAGGAAGGGCTGGCCAACGAGGAGCTTCGTCTCCGTCACCGCTACCTCGACCTCCGCCGCCCCCGCATGCAGGACATCCTCCGGATGCGCCACCGCGTGACCAAGCTCACGCGCGACTACTTTGACGAGAACGGCTTTCTCGAGATCGAGACGCCCGTCCTCTACAAAAGCACGCCCGAAGGCGCGCGCGAGTTTCTCGCTCCCTCGCGCCTCCAGCCCGGCCAGTGGTACGCCCTCCCCCAGAGCCCTCAGCTCTTCAAGCAGATCCTCATGGTCGCCGGTTGCGATCGCTACCTCCAGATCTGCCGCTGTTTCCGCGATGAGGATCCTCGCGCCGACCGACAGGCCGAGTTCAGCCAGATCGATCTCGAGATGTCCTTCGTCAAGCGCGAGGACCTCATGGAGATGATGGAGGGGTTCGTACGCAGGCTCTGGAAACGAGTCCTCGACATCGACGTCCCCCCGATCCAGCGCATGACCTATCAGGAGGCCATGGATCGCTTCGGCATCGACCGCCCCGACACCCGCTACGGCCTCGAGATCGTCGACGTCTCCGATCTTGCCGCAAAGACCGAATTCGGCGTCTTTAAGTCCGCCCTCGCCAAGCCCTCGGGTGTCGTGCGCGCCATCCGCGCGCCCGGCGGCGGCGACAAGCTCACCCGAAAGATCACCGACGGCTACACCGAGTTCGTCAAGACCTTCGGCGCCGGCGGAACGCCCGTTACCAAGGTCGTGGCACAGGGCGACAAGCTCGGCTTCGACACCGGCGTGGCCAAGTTCCTCGAGCCCATCCGCGAGGAACTCATCGCGCGTATGGGCCTCCAGGCCGGAGACACCATCCTCTTCGGCGCCGACACCTACGCGGTCGCGGTCAAGGCGCTCGGCGAACTCCGCCAGAAGCTCGCGCGCGATCTGGGCGTCGTCCCCGCCTGGGGTGAGAAGTGGAACTTCCTCTGGGTCGTCGATTTCCCCATGTTCATGCGCGACAGCGACACTGGTCGGTGGGTGGCCATGCACCACCCCTTCACCGCTCCGCGTGAAGACCAGCGCGCGGCCTTCGTCGACGCCGACGTCAACGATGAACAAACCATTTCCGGCATCGTGAGCGCAGGCTACGACATCGTTCTCAACGGCTCTGAGATCGCGGGCGGATCCATCCGTATCCACGATCGCGCCGTGCAGAGCAAGGTCTTTAGGCTCCTCGGACTCACCGACGAACAGGCGCAGGAAAAATTCTCGTTCCTCCTCGAAGCCCTCCGATTCGGCGCCCCGCCCCACGGCGGCATCGCGTTCGGGCTCGACCGGCTCATCATGCACCTGTGTGGCACGGACAACATCCGCGACGTCATCGCGTTCCCCAAGACGCAGATCGGCTCCGACCTCATGACCGGCGCCCCCGGACCCGTCACGCCGCAGCAGCTCAAAGACCTGCACGTGACAAACGTCCCCGTTCCACCACGCTGAGCGCCGCCTTCTTACGGGGACGCGAGCGCCACCGGCGGTTCATCCGGCGCGAGCCGCGTCATCAGCCGAGCGCCGATCGCGTCGCCGTACACGTTCAGCGTCGTCCGGCACATGTCGAGGAAACGATCCACCCCGAGGATGATCCCGATCGTCCAGAGCGGCAGCGCCTTCGCATCCGGCGCGAGCCCCGCCAGCGACGTGTTCACCGCGTTGATCACGATCGCCATCGTCACGATCCCCGCACCGGGAATCCCCGGCGCCCCGACCGCGGCGAGCGTCGCCGTCACCAGAATCACCGCCTTCTGCGCCAGGGTCAGATCGATCTGGAACACCTGGAACAGGAACAGCACGGCCACCGCCTCGTACAACGCCGTCCCGTTCATGTTGATCGTCGCGCCCAACGCAGGCACAAACGTCGCGGCTCGACGCGAGCACCCGCCGCGAGTCTGGCACGTCTCGATCGTCACCGGCAGCGTCGCGGACGACGACGCCGTGCTGAACGCCGTTAACAGCACCTTCCGAATCCGCCAGATGAACTTGTACGGGTTCGTCCGCCCGAACACGGCCAGCACGATCGGCAGGACCACGAGCCCGTGAATCAGCAGCCCGCCCACCACGCAGACGATGTACAAGCCCAGCGGGCCCACAAGATTGCTCAGCCCCGAGTACCCGACACGCGACGCGATGATCAGAAACACCCCGATCGGCGCCAGCCACATGATCCAGCCCACGATCTTCATCATCGCCGACAAGAGACCGTCCAACGCCGCCACGGCCGTCTTGCCCGTCTCCCCGACCACGCTCAGCGCCACACCCAGCACGATCCCGGCGAGCACCACCGCAAGAATGTTCCCGTCGACCGCCGCCTTCAGGATGTTCGGCGGAACCATGTCATGCAGCAGCGTCAGGAACGCCCCTCCCAGACCCTTCGGCCCCGACTGAATCCGGCCCGCGACGTCCTGCTCATATCCCGCCTGCGCAGCCGTCTCGAACGCCGCGGGGTCGACCCCGCTTCCCGGATTGACGAGCCCCGCGATCACCAGCCCAAGCACCACCGCGATCAGCGTTGTGGAGACGAAGTACAGCACCGTCGCCCCCCCCACGACGCCAAGCTTCGCGGGGTTACCCAGGGACGTCACCCCGATCACCACGCTCACGAACACAAGCGGGATGATCAACAGCTTCAGCGGGCGGATGAAGATCAGGTCCCCAGCCGTCTGGAACGGCTCCGTAAGGCTACGCAACGCCTCCCTCGACGCGTGCGGATCGTGCAGGAACATCTGCCCGACAATCGCCCCCGCAACAAGACCCAACAGGATGAGCGCCGAGAGAACGGTGTCCTTGCGCACGGCAGGATTCCGAACACGGCGCCGGGACGCGATCAGCTCGAACACTCGACCTCGATCGCGCACAACGCCGAGCGGGGATGGTACCGAGCCGCCACCCCCTCCCCGGTGGCGACCTCACCCCATCGCCTTCTCGAGCTCCCGATCCGTGTCCGGCGCCAGCCGCGTCATAATCCGCGCCCCCGCCGCATCCCCCCACACATTCACGGCCGTGCGGCACATATCCAGCACCCGATCCACGGATAGGATCAAGCCCAGCCCCGCGGCCAGCGGGAGCGCCGGGATGTCCGGGTTGTTCGCCGCCAGCGTCGAGTTCACCGCAGACACGATGATGATCGTCGTCACCAAGCCGCCGGCCGGGATGCCCGCGGCGCCCACCGCCGCCAGCGTGGCCGTCAGCACGATCACCAGGTACTGCGCAAAGTGCAGGTCATAGCCGAACGCCTGGAACATGAAGATGACCGCCACGCCCTGATACAGCGCCGTCCCGTCCATGTTGATCGTTGCGCCCAGCGGCAGCACCAGCCCCGCCGCGCGACGCGAGCACCCCGCACTGTCCGTGGCCGTCTCGATCGTCACCGGCAGCGTGGCCATGCTGGACGCCGTCCCGAACGCCGTGAACAGCGCAGGCCGCATGTCCCACATGTATCGGAACGGCTTCGTTTTCCCAAACACGCGCAGCACCAGCGGCAGCGTCACGAACGCGTGAATCCCCAGCCCCACGAGCACCACCACCACGTACTTCGCCAGCGCCCCGGCCAGGTTCCCCAGCCCCATCGTCCCCACCGACCACGCCACCAACGCCAGCACCCCGACCGGCATCACCCACAGGATCCACCGCACCAGCGCCATCAGCGCCTCGTGCAACGCTTCCACCGCGCTCAGGAAGGGTTTCGCTTTCTCCCGCACCGCCAGCAGCCCGACCCCAAGCGCCAGAGCCACCGTGATGATCGACAGGTACCGCGCATCCGACGCCGACCTCAGAAAATTGTCCGGCACCAGCAGCTCGAGAATCTCGCGCCACGCGCTCCCAAGCTCCGAGCCTCCGCTCTGCACCGGCGCCCGACCCTGCAGGTGCGCCTCGCCCGCGACCTGCGCCGCGTCCTTCACCGCCTGCGGGACGCCCGACCCCGGCTCAATCACCGCAGCCAGCGTCACACCCAGCCCCACCGCCAGCACCATCGTCGACACGTAGTACACCAGCGTCGCCCCGCCCAGCAGCCCGAGCTTCTTCGGGTCCCCCAACGACGCAACACCCAGCAGCACGCTCGTAAAGATCAGCGGCGCCGCGATCAGCTTCAGCGGCCGCATCAGCACGAAGTCCCCGAACGTCTTCCACCCGTCCGGCCCCGCCGTCGCATTCGGGTCCCACAGCAGGAAGTGTCCGACAAGCGCGCCCAGAACCACCCCGACGAGAATGAGCGTGGTCAGGAGCGTGGTCTTCGACATCATGCCTCGCGTCAAAAAGGATCAAACCGGCCGCGATTCGAGCGCACGCCCAAGAGAGCACGGCTCAAATCCAAAGTGCTCTCGGGCCTTCTCGTTGGAGCACACACTGTCCTCCGAGCCCATCAGCGGCTCCGACGGACCGAACGGCAACAGTCCGCCAAGCCCCAGCGCCTTCGCCCCGTACGCCATCACCACACCCGCATGCGACGGTATGCCCAGCGGCATCGCCGCCCGCCGACCCCCCGCCGTCATGTCACGAATCTGCTCGAGCATCCTCGGCCACGGCATCGACTCCGGACCCCCCAACGCATACACCTCGCCCACGCTCTGCCCACGCGAGAGGCATTCCCCCACGGCCCACGCCACGTCCCGCACGTCCACAGGCTGGATAAGCGGAACCTCGAACCTCGGCATCACCGGGTTGGAAGGGTTCATCACCACCCGCTCAAAGTACGGAAGGAACAGGAACGGCGGCTCCGTCCCGCGCGCCCACCCCTGCGCCAACTGCAGGAACTCACCGCCTTCCCCGACCATCATCGACGGACGAAGGATCGTCCAGTCCAGCCCCGAGTCGCGCACGAGCGACTCCGCTGCAAACTTCGACGTCTGATACCCGCTCGCCGCGTTCGGACGTACCCCCAACGCCGACATGTGCAGAAACCGAGTGGCGCCAGAACCGCGGCACGCGTCCAGCGCCCGACGGGTCGCCTCCACGTGCATCCGCTCGAAGGTCACCCCCCCGCGAGCTTCCTTCCGGATGCCGATGAGGTGCGTCACGGCGTCCGCCCCCTCGCACAACCGACGCATCGCCTCTCGATCGAACACATCGCCAAGAACCGTCGTCACCGACGCGTCCTTCATCGGAAGCGTCACACGAGCCTTCTCGGGCCGGCGCGCCAACGCCCGAACCCGCGCCCCGCGCGACACCAGCTCCCGCACCACGTGCCGGCCCACGAACCCCGTCGCGCCTGTCACGGCGATGGTCATCCCTGCGATCGAAGCGTCGTCGCGCATGCCCCGAGGCCTCCTGTTCCCCGTTACGGGCCGAGTGTACGAACCACCCGACGCGCGGGCAATGACCGCGACTACCGCGCCCCCGCTCCCGGGTAGCATGCACGCATGCTGGAGGCCATCGTCCCAATCCTTGGCGCAACCGGCGGCGAAGGAGACGTCCTCCTCGGCGCCCTCATCATTCTCGCCACCGCGGGCCTCGTCGCCGTTTCCATGCGACGCCTCCGCCTTGAGGTCGTGCCCGCGTATCTCATCGCCGGCGCCATCATCGGCCCCCACGCCCTCGCGCTCGTCGCTTCCACCGAGAGCGTCAACGCCATCTCCCACACCGCCATGATCCTCCTCATGTTTGGGATCGGGCTCCACCTCGATCTCGGCATGCTCCGCTCGGGCGTCGGTGTCATGGTCGCCGCCGGCATCGGCTCATGCGTCGCGATCACGATGGTCGGGTGGCCCATCGCCATCGGTTTCGGACTCCCAGCCCCCACCGCGCTCGCCGTCTCCATGGCGCTCAGCATGTCCTCCACCGCCGTGGTGCTCCGGATCCTCATGGAACGCCGCGAGATACGCAGACCCGCCGGCCGCATGGCGTTCTTCATCCTCATCGTCCAGGACATTGTCGCCATCGTCATGCTCGTCGCCATCTCCGGGCTCGCGCAGTGGGCCAACGGCTCGAGCGCCGCGGAAATGGCCGAGTCCAGATCCTGGAGCGACTTCGTCGCCGACGCCGGCCTCAAGATCGGCGTCGTCGCAGGCATCATCGTCGGAGGACGCCTCATCCTCCCGCCGCTCCTCCGCGAGGCCGCCAAGGGCAAGTCCGCAGAAATCATGATGGTGCTCTCAACCGCCGCCGCACTCGGCGCCGCCATCGCCACACAAGCAGTCGGATTCAGCGCAGAGCTCGGCGCCTTCCTCGCAGGACTCCTCCTCTCCGCAACCCCATTCCGCCACCAACTCTCCGGTCAGATCGGCCCTGTCCGAGACCTCTTCATCGCCGTCTTCTTCACCGCCGTCGGAATGCAGCTCAATCCCGGCACACTCCTCCATGATTGGTGGATCATCGCGCTCGGACTCGTCGTCATGCTCACGCTCAAGGCCGGCCTCATCGGACTCACCTGCTGGAGCGTCGGCGCCGCGCCAACCACCTCCGTGGCCGTCGGCCTCTCCCTCGCGCAGGCCGGAGAGTTCAGCCTCGTCGTCCTCGCGTCCGCGAAACTCAAGAACGTCATCTCCGAGTCTCAGCTCAGCGCCGTCACCGCCGTGGTCGCGATCTCTCTCATCATCACCCCAGCGCTCTTCAAACTCTCCTCGCGACTCCGTCCCTGGGCACTCCGACTCCGACCGGCCCCATGGATCTCCTCAGGGCAGGTCGCCAACCTCATGGATCAGACACCGCAGGAAGAAGCCACCGCCCCGGAGTCCGCCCTCCGTCTCCGCCACGTCATCCTCGCCGGCTACGGCGTCGTCGGAAGGGCCGTCGCCGAAAAGCTCGACACCCTCGGCATCAACTACACCATCGTCGAGTTCAACCCCAACACCGTGAAGCTCCAGTCCGGGCTCGGCCGCTCCATCGTCTACGGCGACGTCACCAACGAAGCAGTCCTCGAGTCCGCAGGCGCCGCGCACGCCGACGCCGTCATCCTCACCATCCCCGACGAAGAGGCCGTCCTCCGCGCCTGCCAGCTCGTTCGCTCCATGAACCCCGCCGCCTTCATCGCGGTCCGCACCAACTACCTCTCCAAAGGCATGCTCGCCACCAGTCTCGGCGCCGACCACGTCACCGTCGAAGAAATTGCCACCGCCGAGTCCATGGCCTGGGAAGTCACCAAACGACTCACCGAGCGTGCCCTCGGCCAAGCCAACGCCCTCAACCCCTCAAGCCCCGGCAACGTCACCGTCACCCCACAGTGACGCGCCCTCAGTGCACGCCCTTCGCGCCGAGCCAACGCTCCGCGTCGATCGCGGCCTGGCACCCCATCCCCGCCGCCGTCACCGCCTGCCGGTACGTGGGGTCCGCCACGTCGCCCGCCGCAAACACCCCCTCGATGTTCGTTGCCGAGCCCCGCGTCCGCAGCGCGATGTAGCCCTTCTCGTCGAACTCCAGGCCCGACTCCCGCAAGAACTCGGTCGCCGGAGTGTGCCCGATCGCGACGAACAACCCGCTCACGTCGAGCGTCGATTCTTCGCCGCTCTTCGTGTCCTTGAGCCGCACCCCCGTCACCTTCTCGCCCCCCAACACGTCGATCACCACCTTGTTCCAAAGCACCTTCGCGTTCTTCTGCGAGAGATACCGCTCCTGCATGATCTTGCTCGCGCGGAACTCCTCGCGCCGGTGAATCACATACACCTCCGAAGCGAACTTCGTCAGGTACGTCGCCTCCTCCATGGCCGTGTCGCCACCCCCGACCACGGCCAATCGCTTGCCCCTGAACAGCGGCAGCGCCCCGTCGCACACCGCGCACGCGCTCACCCCACCGCCCGACATCGCCAGCCGCATCTCGTTCTCAAGCCCGATCCAGTTCGCAGTGGCGCCCGTCGCGAGGATCACCGCGTGCGCACGCACCGTGCCCCCCTCGCTCGTCTTCAGCGTGAACGGCGCCGCCGAGAAATCGCACGACTCGATGTCCTCGCCGACGACGCGCGTTCCGAACCGCTCCGCTTGCTTCTGAAAGTGCGCCATCATCTCCGGGCCCGTCACTCCATCCGGAAACCCCGGGTAATTCTCCACCTCCGTCGTCAGCATCAGCTGCCCACCCGGAAGCACGATCGACGGGTTCTGCTTCGGCACACCCACGTAACACACCGGGTTCAGATTCGCCCGCGCAGCGTAGATCGCCGCCGTCCACCCCGCAGGGCCCGAACCGATGATCACGACCTTCTCGACGTTCCCGTTGGCTGCGATGTGGTTCATGCGCGTCTGATGTCCGTGAATGTGCAGTGTGGCTCCAAGAATCGCTCTCGACCGCGAACTACTTCAGCCGCGGCCCGGGTGCAGGCGCCGCTTCCTCCGCGGGGGGTTGCTCCGCAGCATTCGTCGACCCGCTGACCACGACCTCGCGGAACGGCATCAGGTCATGCAGGACCCAAGGCCCGGTGAGTCCGTCCGATCCGACGTTCCCCGCGGAAACCTGGTCACGGAGCAGCGAGATCACCGGCGGCCAGATCAACAGGTCCGCGCCGCCATGCCCGACCTCGCGTGCCCATTCCCGTACTCGATTCGGACCGCTCGAGTACACGATGAACGTCGAATCGTCGAGCAATACCGTGAACGTCGTCGCCCCGCCCAAGGGGATGCTCGCCGACTCTTCAAGACCCGAAGGCGTCTGCCTGGGACGCTGCGTCAGCAACTCCTCATACGCCTGCCGCAGAAGGCTCTTCTCCTTCAACTCCGTCTGGAGCGTCGTGATGATCGCGGTGTACACCCCCTGCGAGGTCGGTTCGCGGTTCTGGAACCCCGAGAGCGCCTTCGTCCAAAACGCCGGCTCGGAGATCACACCCGCGATCGTCGCGCCCAGCGCCGCCGCCAAGTACTCCTTCATCAGCGTCCCGATCTTCGAACGATCGAACGACGCCGAGCGGATCGCCGATGCAATCCTCCGCTCCGTCTCTTCCGGAGGGCTCGCCACGTCCATCGCCCCACGAAGCGCATCCTCCGTGATCTCCTCCGGAATCACAGGCTTCAGCTGCGAGATGTCCACACCGCCCACCCGCACGCTGTGCGGACGCGGCAGGTCCCTCGCCCCGCGCGGCTGGTCCCGAATCGGCACGAAATAGTGATACTCCTCACCCCGCGTCGAGAACGCGTCCTTCTCCACCGTCTTGATGTACGCCGGACGCGCGGCCGACAACGCCACAGGGAACGTCCCGTACCGGTTGCGGAACGCGCACACGGCCAGCGCCATCCGCGCGCCGCCCGCCTCCGCCATCACACGCTGACGCGCCGTGAACAGCCCCGGGAACGGCTCAGCCACGCCCGCTACCACCGCGTACTTGCTCTTGTCCAGCCGCGAATAATCGGAAGGTGTCGACAGAATCCGATCGTCGGCGCGCAGGCCCCACCGAAGCTCAAAGTCCTTGAACACCCCCGCCAGCGCGTCCGTAGTGTCGAACGTCCCCGCGTGACCCGACGCCGAGTCCTGCCACCGAGACGCCTCGCCGAACTGCAGCAACGGCCGCTCCGACGACGTCACCAGCGCCATCGTGGCGCCGAACCGGCTCGCGCTCGGACCCCCGCGATCCTCAAACGCCCTCGACAGAATCTGCTCCCCGGCGAGACGCGCGCCCCTCGGCAGACGCAGCCGGTCCAGCCCAAGGTTCCGCTGCTCGAGCGACTCGATCGCCGACCCGATCTCAACATCCGTCAGCTTGTCCTGATACACGCGCACGAGGTCCAACGCGCGCTCGATCCCGATCACCATGTTCCGAAGACCCCACCGAACCTCAGTCGCAAACTCCCGATCGGCCAACAGCCGCGAGAAATGCGTCCACGCAAGCATCAGCGTCAAGCCCTCGTTCGGCTTCCCAAGCTCCGCCAGACGCGTCGCCTCGACCTGCGCCAGGCACGCAAGCCGATCGAGCCCGTCCAGATGCAGGAACCGCGCCGCCGCGAGAATCGGCGGCTCGCCAAGCTCCGTGTACAACCCCTTCGCCCGCAACGACCCGTCCACCGCCCCCGCGCCGTACGGCTGGAGGTACGCGTACCGCTTCCCGGGCTCGCCAACCTTTCGCAACGCCTCGATCGCGCTCTGCTGCGCGACCCCCAACGCCCACTTTTCCGCCTCGCCCCACCCCGCCGACTTCGGCGTCAGCAACGCGGCGTGCATGGGCGTCCGGGCCGCCTCCGGCGCCTCATCCATCCCCGCCACCGCGCTCAGAGTCAGCAGGTCCGCCCGCAGCTCGTTCGCCACAACCCGGTCCCGACCCTCATAGATCGAGTTCACCCGCTGCACGAACTCCGCGTCGTCCGCCCCCGACGCCCCCGGGGCCAACCCCAGCAACGCCAGCCCCATCACTCCCGCCCTGATCGCCTCTGCATAGCGCATCTCGTTGCTCCCTGAGGTCACACAACCGCCCCGCCGGCGCACGCTCGAACTCCGCCAAATCACCGCGGAGCGGCACTATACCGGGCCACATCGCCCCTTTTCGCATCCCCGCACACCCCTGTTCCGCAACCGCCCCACCCCCCCGCACCGCGGCGCCGCACCGTACACTGTCGCCCCCCGCGGATCGCCCCCGAATCGGCCCCGCGCAGCGGCACACGCAGCCCGCCCCATACTGAGGTGAACGATGATCGTCGGTGTCCCCAAGGAAGTGAAGTCGGACGAGTCTCGCGTCGGAATGCTCCCCGTCGGCGCCGAACTCCTCAAACGCGACGGCCACGCCGTGCTCGTCGAGCGAGGCGCGGGCGAGAATGCCGGGTTCCCCGACGACCTCTATCTCGCCGCAGGCGCCACGCTCGTCGATTCCGCCGCCGAGGTCTGGGGCAAGGCCGACCTCATCGTCAAGGTCAAAGAGCCGCAGGCCAAAGAAATCGCGCACATGCGCCGCGGCCAGCTCGTCTTTACCTATTACCACTTCGCCGCAGACAAGCCCATGACCGTCGGCTGCCTCGATAAGGGAATCATCTCCCTCGTCTACGAGACCCTTGAGCAGCCCGGACCCACCGGGCGACCCACCCTCCCTCTCCTCACCCCCATGTCCGAAGTCGCCGGAAAAATGTCCGTCCAGGAAGGCGCCAAGTTCCTCGAGAAGCCCGAGGGCGGAAGAGGCATCCTCCTCGGCGGAATCCCCGGCGTCTCGCCCGCAAAGTGCGTCGTCCTCGGCGCCGGCGTCGTCGGAACCTGCGCAGCCAAAATGGCCGCCGGGCTCGGCGCCAACGTCTTCATTCTCGACGTCAACCTCGACAGACTCCGCTACCTCGACGATGTCATGCCCGCCAACTGCACCACCGTCTTCTCCGAGCCACACGCCATCCGGCACCACCTCCGCGACGCCGATCTCGTCATCGGCGCCGTCCTCATCCCCGCCGCGAAGGCGCCCTACCTCGTCCGTCGTGACGACCTTAAGAACATGAAGCCCGGCTCTGTCCTCGTCGACGTCGCCATCGACCAGGGCGGATGCTTCGAAACCAGCAAGCCCACGACCCACTCCGACCCCATCTACACCGTCGACGGCGTCATCCACTACTGCGTCGCAAACATGCCAGGCGCCGTGCCGCGCACGAGCACCCTCGGCCTCACCAACGCCACTCTCCCATGGGTCATCCGCATCGCCAACGCCTCGAAGAACGGCGGACCCGCCGCAGGCGTCCGCACGCTCGCCAAAGCCGACCCTGGCTTCGCCAAAGCCGTCGGAACCGAGGACGGCAAGCTCTACTCGCAGCCCGTCGCCGAAGCCCACGGCCTCGACTTCACCCCACCCAAGTTCTGATCAACAGTCACCTCGCCACCGCATGCGGCGCCAAGCGGCTCACCGTCCGCGCGCCGATCCCGCGCACACGCTCCAGGTCCTGCACCGAGCGAAACGGCCCGCGTTCCGCCCGATCCGCGAGGATCCGATCCGACAGACCCGGGCCGATCCCCGGCAGCAGCATCAACATCCCGCCGTCGGCACGATTCACGTCGATGACGACCGCCCCGCACCCGATCCCTTCCCACACCGCCTTCGACCCGTCGACGTGATCCGCCGTGCTCAGCCCCAGCGCGAGCGACGACAACGCCAAGGCCGACGCGCCCACCCGTATCGAGAGCCTCGACAGCGGCGTCCGAACCCGCGACATCACGCGCTCCGTGCCGCCTCCGGCAGACTCCCGGCGAGCCCCAGCGGCGTCTTCCGCTCGCGCATTCCCTGACGCATCCGCGCGATCTTCGCCAGCGCCGGCTTCGGCTTCCCATCCGCCCCGATCAACCCTCCGAACGGCTGCTCGAGCGACGCCCCCTCCCCGGGCGGGTCATACAGCTCCTGCCAGCACACCGAACGAACGAACGGCTTGGACAGGCACACCGTCAACGCCTCCGCAAGCCACTCCGCCTGCGCGTCCCCAGACCACGCGCGACGCCATCGACCCGCGCGCTCCCCGCCGGGCGTCGGCGAACTCGGCGTCCCCAACGCCGTCACCACCAACGGCCGGTCAAACATCGAGTACGCGTCCAGCATCGCCGAGAGCCGCATCATGTCCCGCACCGACCGTCCCGCCGAGCCGTCCCCCATCTGGATCCGCAGCCCGAACGCGTCGATATCCACGCCCTGCTGGTGCGCGATCTCGGCATACAGCAGCGGCGGCGCCGAGCGATCATTCGTCGCGTAATGCTCCCCGAACGGCTGATCGATCTCCACGACCACCTCGCTCGACGGCTGAAGCTTCTTCACCACCATCACGCACAGCCGCGTCAGGTCCATCAACTGCTCGAGCGTCAGCGGGAACGCCTCGTTCAGATGCAACCCCGAGCACACCACCCACTTCGTCACGGCCTTCCGGTACCGAGTCACCACGCGCTTCAGATGCTCGAAGCACACTTCCCGCAGCGTGTCGTAGTCGTTCTCCCAGATGTGCAGCCACTCCGGCGCGCGCCCCGCACGAAAATCGATCAGCGGACCCGCATGCACCGGGATCTTCGCCTCACGAACCGCCCATTCCACCCACTTGTCCGTCTTCCCGAACGAATACTCCCCCTCCTCAGGCTCGAGCGCGTGCCAACGCATCGGCATGCACACGAAATCGAACGAGTCACGAACGACCCGCTGCAGCGCGGCCCCGCCCTGATCCCGACGCACCACCGTCCCCACCCCGTACGAGGCCGCAGACGACGGCGAAGGACCATGCGCCGCGTCGAGCCGGATCCGCAGCATCGCGTCCGCCACCAGCAACGCCAGCCGCTCGCTCGCCTGGATCGCCACGCACAACGCCTCCCGCGCCAGCTCGTCCTGCTCCTTCGTGTACGCGCCGTCCTCGCCACGCGACGCCGACAACGCCTTGGTGAACGACGATCGCGCCCGCTCGAACAGCGTGAACGCGGGCTCCTCTGCGGGAATGTCCCCGTTGACCCACTCCTCCAGCTTGTTGAGGAACAGCATGATCCGGTGCCGCGCCAGCTCGAGCGACAGCAGATACGGCTCCTCCCGATCAGGCAGCAGGCACGTCTGCAGCGAGCACACGCCGCACTCCCCCACATCAAACAGCGTCGTCAGCCCCGACGCCTCGTGCGTGGTCTTCTCGCAGACCAGCGAGCCGCCCCGCGCTTGCACCGCACCCCCGATCGGAACGTCGTCCGGACCGATCAAAAACGCGCGCTCCGCAAGCTCCTTCACGCGCGCCGGAGTGTCGAACACCACGAACGAAAACATCGCCTGCCGCGTCTCCTCACAAGGACCACGACCGATCCCGCCACATCCTAAGCGAAGCCCGCGCCCCCCATCCCGGATCCCGCCCGACCCGTCCATGAATCGGAACACCCCCACGCCGATTCCATCTCCCGCTGTAGCATGATCCCGATGCAGGCCCTCCTCCGGACCGACCTCCCGCTCCCCAACCGCCGAGAAGGCAAAGTCCGCGATCTCTACGACCTCCCCGCCCACGCAACGGGCGAGCCACCCCGCGTCCTCATCATCGCTTCCGATCGCATCTCCGCCTTCGACGTCGTCATGCCCACCCCCATCCCGGGCAAGGGCGCCGTTCTCACCGACATTGCCACCCGATGGTTCCGATTCATCGAGCGCCGCGCGCTCGCGTCCACACACCTCCTCTCCACCGACGCAAACGACGTCCCCGACCTCTCACCGAATCAACGCGCCCAGATCGCCGGACGCTGCACCATCGCCAAACGCTGCCGCGTCATCCCCATCGAGTGCGTCGTCCGCGGCTACCTCGCAGGCTCCGGCTGGGCCGACTACCAGGCCTCCGGCGCGGTCTGCGGCGTGTCCCTCCCCAAGGGCCTACGGCGCGGCGATCGGCTCACCGACACCTGCGACGGCCCGATCTTCACACCAGCGACCAAGGAGGAACGCGGCCGGCACGACGAGAACATCTCCTACGTCCAGGCCTGCGACCTCGTCGGGGAGCCGCTCATGCGCCGCCTCCGCGACGCCTCCATCGCCATCTATTCCCAAGCCCACGACTACGCCCTCGAACGCGGACTGATCCTGGCCGACACCAAGTTCGAGTTTGGCTTCCCCATCGACGCCGACGGCAACGAGTCCCCCGAGCCCATCCTCATCGACGAGGCCCTCACCCCCGACTCCTCGCGCTACTGGCCCGCCGACGGCTGGGCTCCGGGCCGCGAGCAGCCCTCCTTCGATAAGCAGTTCCTCCGGGAGCACCTCCTCCGCCTCGTCAACCAAGGGCTCTGGGACAAGACCCCACCCGCCCCCGAACTCCCGGACGAGATCATCCGGGGCACCCTCGCACGCTACGAAGACGCCCGACGCCTGCTCTTCCCCGACTGACACCGCTTTTTTGCGGCGCACACCAAACCCGCGCCGATACGTTCAAGCCGGGCAGGGCGCACCCGCCGTACGATGGGCCCCGTGCCGAAGCCAGACGCAACATCTCCCGGCGATCAGGACCGCTCCTCACCCATGCTCGCCACACGCCAATCGCTCCCCCCGACCCGCGAATCCATCACCCATAAGTTCGCCATCGCAGGCCACGAGGGCTATCTCACCATCGGCCTCCACGCCGACGGCCGACCCGGTGAGATCTTCCTCAAGATATCCAAAGAAGGCTCCACCATTTCAGGGCTCTGTCAGGCCTACGCACGCGCCTTCAGCCTCGCCCTCCAGTTCGGCCTCACCGTCCCCGAAGCCGTCGCACGCTTCAAAGGCATGCGATTCGAGCCCATGGGCGCCACCGCAAACCCTGAGATCCCCGAGACCTCGAGCATCGCCGACTACATCGCCCGATTCCTCGAGCTCCACTTCGTCGATCTCCGCCGCGACTAAGCCCGCGCCTGGCCGCAGACGCCGAGACCTCACCCGTTGTGAATCAGCGTTCCCACGCTCTCGCCCGCGATCACGCGCGCGATGTTCCCGGGCTTCTTGAAGTCAAACACCAGCACCGGCAGGTTCTGCTCCTGGCACATCGCCAGCGCCGTCATGTCCATGATCTTGAGCCGGCGCTGCAATGCCTCCGCGAACGTCAGCCGCTCATACCGCGTCGCGCTAGGGTCTTTCCGCGGATCCGCGCTGTACACCCCGTCCACCTTCGTCGCCTTCAGGACGATCTCGCACTCCAGCTCCGTCGCCCGCAACGCCGCGCACGTGTCCGTCGTGAAGAACGGATTCCCCGTCCCCGCCGCCAGCACCACCACGTTCCGCTTCTCCAAGTGCCGGATCGCCCGCCCTCGGATGAACGGCTCCGCCACAGCGTTGATCTCGATCGCCGTCATGCACCGCGCGGGCTGACCCAGCGTGCTCAGCATCTCCTTCAACGCCAGACCGTTGATCACCGTCCCGAGCATTCCCATGTGGTCCGCCGTCGCGCGCGGGATGTGCCCCTCCTCAGCGAGCGACGCGCCACGCACGATGTTCCCGCCGCCGACCACCACCGCGATCTCCGCGCCGCTCTCGCACGCCGCACGGACCTCACGCGCGATCACCGAGAGCTCCTCCGCATCCACACCAGACCCCCCGGTCTTGCAGAACGCCTCCCCGCTCAGCTTCAGCAGCACGCGACGGAACGGGGTGCGGCGCCGACCCTCGACAGGAGAAGGGGCGGCGCTCGGAACGGGCGATCCGGCAGGTGTTGGGCGCATCGGCTCGCATTCCATCCGCACCAGCCTTTCCGGTCAAGCCGCGACACGTCAGGGAACCGACCGCTCAACGCCGATGTATGTCCTATGGGCCGGCACGCCGCTCGCCCAAGACCGTCTAGAGTGACACACCGACTCGTGCCTGATACGACAAACACACCACGCGACGCACACGACCACGCCTCCATTCGCGCGGCCACCGCGCCGTCCCCACGCTCCCTCCTCGACCGGCTCGCCAACCTCCTCCTCCACGCCTCCCTCGTCGGCGTCCTCGCATCCGTCCTCCTCCACGTCGCCGCTGGCCTCCTCGCTGCCGGCATCGTCGTCGTAGCCGTCGGCGGGGGACCCGGCGCAGGCCGAGGCGCAACCGTCGCCGTCGACGTCCCCCTCGCCCTCCTCTCCGAGTCCGAACTCCGCGACATCGAATCGCCCTCACTCGCCCCCATCGCCGCGCCCACGCCCGATCTCCCCGCCTTCGACGCGCCCACGATCGACCTCTCCGCTGCCGGCTCCGCCGCCCCGGCTTCCTCCCAATCTGCCCAGGACCTCGCCGGCGCAGGCTCCGGCGGCGCAGGCCTCTCCGGCTCACCAGGCGACGACGGCTTCGGCGAAGGACTCGGCGGCGCCGGCGGCGGCGGCGCCAAATTCTTCGGCGTCGAAGCGCGAGGCTCACGCATCGCCTACGTCGTCGACGTCTCCGGCTCCATGGCCGGGCCCAAACTCGACACCCTCAAGTCTGAACTCGAGAAGTCCATCGACTCGCTCCTCGAGCACGCCTCCTTCTCCGTCATGCTCTTCTCCTCCGAAGCCCGATCGCTCGACGGCGCCAACAAGTGGTCCGACGCCTCCTCCAAGGGCAAACGCGCCGCCTTCCAACGCATCTCCGCCATCACCGCCTCCGGCGGCACAAACCCCGAGAACGCCTTCCAACTCATCTTCACCCTCCGCCCCAAGCCCGACGCCATCTACTTCATGACCGACGGCCTCTTCGCCGCCGAAATCGCCGCGCAGATCGACACCTACAACCGCGCCTCCGGCGCGATCACCCCCATCCACTGCATCGCCTTCGTCAGCCAGGAAGCCGAATCACTCCTCCGTGGCATCGCACTCGCTTCCGACGGCACCTACACCTACGTGCCCGGCCCATGACGACCACACGTCTCATCCGGGCCCATCTCGCGCTCCTCGCGCTCCTCCCATTCGCCCCGTGCGCGCACGCACAGATCCTCCTCCGTGGCGGCCAGCGCCTCGACGCGCCCGTCATCACCCTCTCCGCGGCGGGCGTCCAGATCGCCGGCGTCGAGCCCGCAACGCTCCCCTGGGACCGCGTCGCCCGCGTCGAAGGAGAACACGCTTCCGACGCCGCCCCATTCGCCGATCTCGCCGACCGCGCCTGGCGAGCACGCTCCCGCCTCGAACGCTCCGACCTCGTGCTCGCCGAGCCACTCTTCGACGCCCTTCTCCTCGAACGTCTCCCCGGCCCGACCGGCGCAGTCGTCGCGCGAGGCGCCCTCCGCTGCCGACTCGATCGAGGCGCCCTCGCCTCCGCCGTCGCCCCCTGGATCGACGTCGTCGCCCTCCGCGACGCCCCAACCTCCCTCGACCCACAAAGCCCCCTCGCGCGCGTCATCGACCCCGCCGACTTCCTCGCTCCCTCACTCCCCCCAATCTTCCTCAACGACGAGAGCGCACTCCTCCTCACCGAACACCCCATCGACCCCCGCGACGACGCGCAAGCCGGCGCTCTTGCCTCCCTCTACACCGCCGCCGCCCGCGCCGCCCGAAACGACGGCCGCGCGCCCCTCCCGCCGATCGATCCCGCGATCCTCCAATCCTCCCCCGTCGCCATCGTCCACGCCATCGTCGCCGCCCAGATCACCACCGCCCCCGACCGCGCCGCCGCACAAACCAAACTCCGCGCCATCATCCAAACCGAACTCGGCTCCTTCCGCGAAGCGTGGGCCCGTGTCGCCCTCGCGCGTTCCCTAGCCTCCTCCACCTCCGAACCCGATCGCCGCGAAGCCGTCATCCACTACCTCCACCTCCCCGCCCGCTTCGGCAGTGCGCAGCCCTACCTCACCGGCGTCGCCCTCGCCGAGTCCTCCCAACTCCTCTCCCTCCTCGCAGACCCCGACGCCGCGCGCATCCTCCGCGACGAACTCGCCCTCACCATGCCGCGCCACCCCGCCCTCGCCTGGCTCACGCGCATCTCCCTCCCCGCGCGCGAGGCCACCCCATGACCCGCCCCGCCGCCCTCCTCCTCGTCTCCCTCGTGCTCGCCTCCACCGCGCGCGCTCAACTCTCCTCCGACGCCGAGCTCACACGCTACCTCGAGTCCCGCGACCTCCGCCGCCCGCTCATGGACCATCTCGAGTCCCTCCTCTCCTCGGCGCCCGCTTCCGAAAAAGCCGAACTCGCCGAGCGACTCGCCGCCCTCTACGCCGATGCCATCGAACGCGCCCACACCCCACCCGAGCGCGACGCGTACGAACGCCGCGCACGCACGCTCCTCGACGCCCTCCCCGACGAAGAATCCATCGACCTCCGCCTCGCACTCGCCCGCGCCTCGTACTCCCGCGCCGAGGACTCCGCGGAGCGATGGCGACTCCGACTCACCGACCCCTCTGTCTCCGAAGACGCCTCCCGCGCGCTCGCCACCCTCCTCGCCGACCTCACCAGACTCGCCACGTCGGCGCACAGACGCGTCGAAGCTCTCGAACGACAGGAAGAGCACGCCCGCAACGCCGACTCCTCCGTCCTCACCGACGCTCTCAACGCCGCGCGCCGACAACGCTCACTCGCCAACTACCTCGCGGGATGGGCCGGCGTCTACCTCGCCGAACTCTCGCCGCAGCGCGCCGGTGTCCTCGCCGCCGACGCAGCCAAACGCTTCGGCTGGCTCCTCAACGCCCCGCAGAACGAACCGCCGCCCATCGATCGCGTCCCCGAGTCCACTCTCCGTCTCGAGCACGTCGCCCGCGCCGCCATGGGCGTCGGCGTCGCCGCCTCACTCCGCGATGACTACCCCCTCGCCGTCCGATGGTTCGATCTCCTCGATCGCGTCCCCGATGTCCCCCAGCCCGTGCGCGAACAGGTCCTGCTCCGTCGCATCGCGGCCGCCGCACGCGCCGGCGAGTGGACAGACCTCCTCCACCTCGTCCAGGTCGCACGAGGCGTCGAATCCTCCACCGGCGCCAAACGCGACGTCCCGCCGACACGCCTCGCCCCACCCCTCGCGCGACTCCTCGCCGTCCTCGCCTTCGAGCCCCCGCGCCCGCCACGCTCCCCCGCCGTCGTCCAATCGCTCCGATCCATCGCCATCGCCGACCTCGTCGCACGCAACGAACTCGCCCAGGTCATCGACCTCACCTCCCGCTACGGCACAGAGCCCCTCGGCCCCGACGGCTTCATCCCCCTCTACATCCGAGGCCTTCAGGCATACCACGCCGCTCGAGACCTCCACGCCTCCCGCGCCAAAGACCGCGAACAACCAACCCCCGACCCCGAGATCATCTCCCTCTACAAACGCGCAGGCGAACTGCTCAAAGGCGCGCTCGACGACAAGTCCACCGACGCACTCCCGGCCGCGCGCGCCGACGCCGCCATCATGCTCGCCTCCTCCATCTTCTACACCGCCTCGAACGCCTCCGAAGCCAGCGAGGCCGCCGACCGCTTCGAACGCGCCGTCGCCCTCGCCGACACCCCCGCACGCGCCGCCGACGCCCACTGGATGTCCCTCCGCGCGCTCGACCTCGCGCTCAAGCAGCCCGCGCCCGCGAAGCCCGCACCCCAACGCGACGCCGCCGCGCGACGCGAGGCCGCCGCCGCCGACTTCATCCGCCGCTTCCCCGACGATTCCCGCACCACGCTCCTCATCCTCGAACGCTCCGCCTCCGGCGCCCTCGACCCCGAGCAGGCAGCCCAAGCCCTCCTCGCCGTCTCGCGTGACTCCCCTTCCTGGCCCGCCGCGCGCCGAGAAGCCGCGCGCATCCTCTACAACCAGGCGCGCGCCGCGCCCATCGCCGACCGCCCCCTCCTCGTCGCGCGCTTCGCCGCACTCGCCGAAGGCGCCTTCGCCGATGACGCGCGCGACGCGCGCGGCGGCAACGCCGAGGCCGGCGCACGCGCGCTCCTCCTCGCGCGACAGATGCTCGACCTCCTCCTCACCGATCCCCCCGACGCCCGCCGCGCAGGCCGCATCCTCGACGCGCTCGAAGAACTCGCCCCCACCCTCAATCTCGCTCCCGTCCGCCCCGAACTCCTCTTCCGCGCGCTCCAGATCGCCCTCGCCACCGACAACTTCCCCGCCGCTCGCCGCGCCGCCGACACGCTCCGCCTCAGCAGCGACTCCGCGTTCGTCCCCTTCACCCGCGCCGCCGATCAACTCCTCCTCCGACGCGCGCTCACCTCCTTCCGCTCCGCGCCGAACGCCCCGGACGCCTACGACGTCCTCCACCTCGCCCCCCGCCTCCTCCCGCCCGAGCACGCGAGCGATCCCGCCGCACTCCCGGTCCTCCTTGCCATCAGCGAGGCAGGACACTGGCTGTGGGAGCACGAGCGCGACGAGCCCGCTCGAGACAAGGCCATCGAAGCCACCACATCCGCGCTCGTCCTCGAACCGACAGCCCATCCCATCCTCGTCCGCCGCGCACTCCTCGCCGAGGCCGCCGCACAACCCGCACAAGCCGCCGACGCATGGGCCGCCATCATCGCCGCCGCCGACCTCGGCTCGGAAAAATGGTTCGACGCCACCGCAAACCTCCTCCGCCTCCTCTCCACACACGACCCGGCGCGCGCACGCGACCTCCTCCGCAAACACCGCGTCCTCTTCCCAAACCTCGGCCCGCCCCCATGGGATGAACGACTCGCGCCCATCGCCAAGGCCATCGACGAAGGGACGGGCAAGCCATGACCCACGATCCCTTCAGCAACGCGCCGAAGAACGATCCGCAAACCCCCGGACCGACCTCGTTCCCCAACGACGCGCACCGTCGCCCGGGCGCGCTCGTGCCCGTTCTCGCGGTGCTCGCCGTCGCGCTCGCGCTCACCGCGATCTACGTCGCCTCGCGCATCTCCCCGCCCGTACAGTCCACCACCCCTCCCCGCGCTCCCACGCCACGCGCCGCCACCCAGCCGCCGCAAACCACCCAGCCCCAGCCTGCGCCCCCCGTCACCGACACAACCACCGCTTCACTCATCGAAACCGCCGGTGAGAAACTCGGGCTCGATCACGACGAGGCCGTGCGCCGGTTCGAACAGGCCCTCCGCGCGCACGCCGACGCGTGGACCTCCCTCAACCCCGAACAGAACGGAGCCGCGCTCGACGCCGTCGTCCGAACGCTCATCCGCGCCGGCGACGACCCCGAGCTCGCGCAAGCCCTCGCACGCGTACTGGCGCCCGCGCTCCGGCTCACCGAGAAAACCCGACTCGGCGACAACGAGATCCTCCCGGCCGTCTGGGCCTGGGGCGCCATCGCGCACCTCGTGGCCATACCAGAGCTCCCTCCCGCAGCGCGCCAGACCGTCCTCGCGCGTCGCGCCACGCTCGCCGACGCCCTCGCCGCCACAAACGCAGCGCCCGATGCGTTCTCCACCGCCGCGGCCGCCGCGCTCTCCCGCGTCCCCGCCCTTCTCGTCGTCTCCGAGCCCGATGCCCCGGGCGACGCCGGCTCCCAGGCCGCATGGCGAGCCTGGATCGCCGCCGTCAACGCCTCCGTCGCCGACCCCGCGCGTCGGGACACACTTCTCCTCCAGGGCACAGAGACCGCGCTCATCTCCGCCTCCACCCTGCCCCCCGATCAGACCACGCGCGCCATCATCACCGACATCCTCTCCCGCGCCGACTGGTCCGAGCGCGCGCCCGCGCGCAACGCGCTCGTCCGGTGGCTCGACGCCCCGGAGCGCGTCACCTCGCGCGAACTCGCCTCCGTGCTCCGCTGGCTCTCCACACGCCCAGGCGCCGACATCCCGCCCGACGCGGTCCTCCGCCCCGACGCCACCCCCGAGCAGCGCCGCGCCGTCCGCGAACGTCTCGCCACAACCTGGAAGCTCCAGTCCCCCGCGATGCTCGAGAGCCTCGCGCACTCCTTCCGTGCGCAAGCCCGCTCGCTCCTCGACGCGCAAGCCCCCTCCTCTGCCGTCGAAGCGCTCGCCGATGCCGTCCTCCTCGCGCGCCTCTACGCCGCCTCCCAGCGACTCCGCGAGTCCGACGTCGATCACGCCAAACCCATTCTCGAGAACCTCCGCTCGACCATCGACGCCGCATCCAACGCGCCCGCGTCCTCGTTCGCTTCGCTCACGGCGGCGCCGCCGGACGACGGCCGATGGGCCCTCCGCTTCCTCGCCTCACGACGAAACGCGGCGGAGCGACGAGCCGCAGTCGCCGACGTCGTCTCCTCGCCAACCCTCGGACCCGTCGACGCCGAAGTGCTTGTCGAGTTTGCCCTCGTCGGCTCACCCACCGATGTCCGCATCCTCGCACAGCGCGCCGTCGAACGCCGCGCCGACGAGCCCTTTGTCCTCAATGCGCTCCTCGAGTCACTCCCCTCCGCGCCGCGCAACGACGCCACCGCGCGCCTCTACCAGCGAGCCGCGAACCCCGTTCGCCTCCCGAGCCCGCGAGATCCGCAGTGGCCCGTCGAGTCCCGCCGCGCCCTCCTCGCGCGACTCCTCGCCTTCGCGCCCGCCGACGCCGATCTCGCCCGGATCGACCGCCTCGCCCGCGCCCTCACCCTCGCCTCCGCCGAAGCCCTCTCCCCGAGGTCGCCACAGGCCGCACGTGCCCTCACCGACACAGACCCCGACGCCCCGTTCCGCGCGCGATGGGCCGATCTCCGCGCCTCGGCCGCCGTCATCCCCACCCTCGCCTCACGTCTCGACGAGATCGAAGCCCGTCTCCGCGCACGCCGCACCATCGCCCTCGGCCCCGCCCAGCACGCCGTCGCTCGCGCCCGCGCGCTCACCGAAGCCGCCGCCGCCGTCCTTGCCCTCCAACAGCCCGCTCTCGCCGCGGACGTCGCCGACGTCCTCGCAGCTTCCCGGAACTCCATCGACACGGCGCCCTCCGTCTATCACCAACTCCGCGAGGCGAACGTCGCGATGCTCCGACTCGTCCTCCTCAACACCACATCCCCAGGCGTCGACCCCGCCGCAACACACGTGCCGGCGACCTCGCTCACACAATGAAGCCACCCACACTCCAACGCGCCGCAATCCTCTTCGCCACAGCGCTCTCCGCGCTCGCTTCCGCCGATGCGCCCACACTTACTTCTCAACCCCCCACCCTCGCCGAGCGACTCTCCTCCCTCTCGCCGGAGAGACCCATCCACTATTTCCTCCTCGCGGAAGACGTCCGCGACGCGGAGAGGCCCGACACCGACCTCGCGCGCCAACTGCTCGTCCGTGCACTCCTCTTCGATCGAGACAACTCCCTCTCGCCCAGCGCCCTCCGCCTCCTTGCGCAGATCGCCGACGAGCCCGCACAGTCACGAGCAATGGAAGCGCTCGCCGAAGCCGCAGCCCCTTCCTCGTCCCCCTACGGACCCATCGACCCAAAGCCAGACCCCCTCGCCCCCTCATCCATCACCAACGCCGAGACCGCACTCGCTGCAGCAACCGCGCTCGGCCGATACCGCTCCGGCGACTACGCCCGCGCCGCCACGCTCTTCGACCGTCCCGAGGCCGGCGCCGCGCTCGCCGACTACGCCGCGCTCATCCCCGGCCTCTCCGCCATCGTCCGCGAAGTCCACGAACGTCCCAATTGCAGAGAATGTCACAACGCGCGCATCGTCCGCGCCGATGCATCCTCCGCCGAGGCCATCAACAACGTTCGCCTCTGCTACACCTGCCGCGGCAACCCGGGCCCGCGTCTCTCCGACCGCGACCTCCTCAACCAACTCCGTGTCGAGGCCGCGCTCCTCAACGCCCACCACGCTTCCTGGTCCACCCAGTTCCTCATGGACGCTGCCGCCTCCCTCCACGACCTTGACCCCTCCTCACTCGCCGACCTCTACAACATCGATCCCGCCGCAACCCACTGGCGCGACGGCGTATGGCTCAATCCCGACGCGCCGGCCCGATCCGAGCGCCAGGACCAGCCCCAAACATCCTCCAACCCCTGACGGACGCACGCACCGCGCGCGTCTCCTACCATGTCGCCGCCACCACGCGGCCCCCGTCGGGCCCGACAACTCACCATGAACACACGACCTGACGCCAATCCCGCCCTCGATCCCGCCTCCATCGACCTGGCCTCCGCGGCCATCCTGGTCGTCGACGACAACGAGGCCAATCTCGAACTCCTCCACGCCTACGCCGAGTCGATCGGCTGCCGAGTCCTCACCGCCCGAAACGGCCTCGAGGCTATCGAGCTGGTCGACCGCGATCAGCCCGACCTCATCCTCCTCGACGTCATGATGCCCCGCATGTCCGGCTTCCAGGTCTGCGCCAAGATCAAGGGAGACCCGGCCACCCGCGACATCCCCGTCGTCATGGTCACCGCCCTCAACGAGGTCTCCGACGTCGAGCGGGCCGTCGAGTCCGGCGCCGACGACTTCCTCACCAAGCCCATCCACCGGCTCGAACTCATCACCCGGGTCAAGTCCCTGCTCCGCGTCCGACTGCTCAAGAAACAGCTCGACGCCACACTCCAGCAGGTCCGTCACCTCACCGGCGAGTAAGCCTCAGGCGCGCCGCCGATCGAGCATCACCTCGCCGCCAACGATCGTCATGACTGCACGGCCACGCACGTTGCGGCCAATGAACGGCGAATTGCGGCTCTTGCCGGCGAAGGCGGCGTCGTTGATGGTCCATTCAGCATCGGGGTCGATGACCGTAACGTCTGCCGGGCCAAGGACTTTGAGCATGCCGAGGCCTTTGGCGTCGAGGCCGCACAGCTTTGCGGGGGCGAGGGTCATCATCTCGATGAGTTTGGGCCAGCCGATGACGCCGCTGGTGACCAAGGCCTCGACGTAGAGGGCGAGGGCGGTCTCGAGGCCGACGATGCCGAAGGGGGCCTGGTCAAAGGGTTTACGCTTCTCCTCCGCGCTGTGCGGCGCGTGGTCGGTGGCCAGGACGGTGATGGTTCCGTCGCGGACGCCCTCGCGGAGCGCCTCGATGTCGGAGGCTTCACGCAAGGGGGGGTTCATCTTGGCTGCGGTGTTGTAACCATCGCAGGCGTCGTGGGTTAGGAGCAGGTGGTGGGGGGATGCCTCGGCAGAGACGGGCAGGCCGGCGCGTCGGGCTTTGCGGACGAGTTCGACGGAGCCCGCGCTGCTGATGTGCTGGACGTGGTAGTGCGCACGGATGTCGCGGTTGGTGGCGATGTCGCGCTCGATGACGATCTCTTCGGCCTCTCGCGGCCAGCCCGGAAGTCCAAGCCGCACCGAGACTTGACCTTGGTGCATCACCGAGCCCTTCGTCATGCTCATGTCCTGGCAGTGCTGCATGAACACGCGGTCGAGTCGTGCGCACTCACGCAGCACTTGTGCCATGACGGTCTGGCTCTCGACGCAGTCGCCGTCGTCGGAGAAGCCGACGGCGCCGGCCTTGGCCATGGAGGCGAGGTCGGCGGGGGTTTCGCCCTTGCGGGCGACGGTCGCACAGGCAACGGTGAAGACGCGTGCCCAGCGGTTGGCATGGTCGGCGCGGTGTTCGTAAGCGTCGATGCCGCGTCGGGTTATGAAGCGGACGAGCTCGGCGGAGTCGAGCGCGGGCGTGGTGTTGGGCATGCAGCAGACGGCGGAAAAACCGCCTTCTGAGGCTGCGGCGAGGCCTGTGGCGATGGTTTCCTTGTGCTCGCCGCCGGGCTCTCGGAGGTGGACGTGGGGGTCGATGAGGCCTGGGCAGAGGATGTGGCCGCGGCAGTCGATGGGCTGTATGCCCTTGCTCGGCCTGAGGTTGCGGCCGATCTCGACGATGGCTTGTCCGACGATGCGGACATCGAGGGAGCTGTCGGTTTTGGAGGCGGGGTCGAGGAGACGGCCGCCGGTGAGGAGGATCTCGCCCATGGGGTCGCCAACCTAGCGGGAGAGCGTCCGAACCGCATGCGCGGCCTGGGTTTGCGGGAGGG